>JAWBOH010000001.1:0-98823 GCA_038826715.1 Bathyarchaeia archaeon
CAGCGCCAATTCCAGGCCTTCCTCCTCCTCTTCCCTTCTGAGAAACTACGTTTGCATATTTCACAAGGTTTTCTCCAGCCTGTCCGATTTCGAGAACGCCAGCTGTAGGCCCATAAATACTTCTAAGCCTGTCTTCAGTTTCAAAAGTGGTTAAACCCCAATAATCTGTAGCGTTGACAAACTCCACTAGGCTGTCTTCTATAAGGAGAATAATAGGCGACTCCGCCTTCCCTTCAACCACTATTGCATCAAAGCCAGCCTTCCGCATTTGGACAGCAGCGTAGGTACCAATATTTCCATCGCCGTAACCGCCAGTTAAAGGGCTTTTAGCTGCAACAACAAGTTTGCCGCTGCTTGGAAGGACGAATCCAGTTAACGGTCCAACCGCTAAAATAAGCCTATTTTCAGGCGACAGCGGATCGACACCAGGCTTAAGTTCGTCCCAAAGGATTTTAACGGCGAAACCTCTGCCGCCGAGAAAATTTTCAGCCATCTCAGCACCATATTCCTTCACCACCGCCCTTTTTTTCGTCAAGTTAACTCTTAACATTTTGCCATTCCAGCCAAACATAACTTCACCATCTTGACAAACGGCATATCATAGTTTGCAGCAAGCTAATAAAATTCACTGTTGAACGCTGCTAAACTTGAAACTTAATTGCCGCCTATATCTTTAAAATCTAGCTGCCGGTTTTTGAATCTTTTATGGTGCAAAGAAACGCGTAATGTCTACTATTGTAAAAAGCTTCAGTTATTCTTTCTAACGCGTCAGCTTTCAGGATGATGCTTCCGCTAGGCCGCTACACAAATCGAGTACTTCTCCAAAATGCTGATTTTGTTAAAGGTAGGCAAAAGCTGTAAGAGGGTTGGCAATACTTAATCTGGAGAAAATATTTCAAAAGAACAGGGTATAACGCGTAACTGTAAAAGTTTTCCAGTTTAGAGTCCATCTTGAAGTTTAAAAGCCATGTGAAAATCATCATTGCAACCAGGCAGAAAACGCTTTGCTTCCGAAAACTCTTAATGGAACGCTTTCGGTTTAGTCAAAATCGTAAAGGGGAGGCAGCTAACAAAATTAAACTTCTCAAAAGCCAAGGATGACAAATAAAAGGCAACCATTTTTTAGCGGTGCTTCGCTGCAAGCGCATTAAACCTGTAACCAGCTGGAACTCGAATTTCAGAATGTTTACATTTAACAATATTAAGCATTCAAGAGGCAAACGACACAGGCCCAAACTACAGCAGCATATATTCAACCTAAATTATCTTCAAACGTTTTAGAGGCTGAAAACTTCAAAGGGAATATTTATTTATTTCAAGGAACTTATGAAATAAAACTGTTCTATCCTTCAGGTGAACGCCATGTATGTACAAGCCCATATTAAGGGGCTTTCAACAATCATAATTATGCTTCTAGTAATAATAGCAATGATAATAGGAGGGATAATTTCATACGCTTTTACAATCGTCTACTACACAAAAATCCCTGAGAAAAACATTGTAATAACAAACGTTTATGTAGACAAAGAAAACGTTCAATATTTTAAAATAAGCGTTCTAAACCCGTCATATTCAACCACAGACATATCGATTTCGCGGATTGCTATAAGCGTGAAAGGAGAAACACAACTTTACGATGTTGCCGAAACGGAACCACCAATTGAAAACGGATTAACGGTTCCAATAGGAGAATCCTTAAACATTACATGTTCAAGCATTAAGAAAAACGGCAGCATAATCACTTTCGGCGAATTCGCCGGCACCTTTGCCGGGGAAAAAGTAATCATACACGTGTTTTCTGAAGACTGTCCAGCTGCGAACATGGAAGCCGCACTCCCACTTGTTAAAATAGGTATAGCTGCAGATTTTAACCCGGAAATCTCCTTTAGAAAATTTAACGTCACTTTAACAAATGATATTCAATCGGAAGTTAACGTTACAATCAACGATATACAGGTTTCCAATGTGGAGGTTGAGGAAATAAACCCGAACGTGAAGCAGCAGCCGATAGTAATCTTAAAGGGAGAATCTGTCTGTTTCAGGATCAGGGGAAGCTGGTATGGCCTTGCCAGATCCACACTTTCCATCCACACAAAGCAGGGTTACATCTTCCGCCGAGAGATTGAAACAGCAAAGGCGCATGCAGCAATTCAAAAAGTTGTCTTTAACGAAAACCGCACAGACCATTTCAATGTGACAATCAGCAATTTCGCAGAATCAGAAACATGCGTAAATGTTACAAGGATTGAATGTATTCTAGAAGATGGAGCTGCGCTTGCTCCGCTTGACTGCGGCTCCATAGGGATAGTGCCGAACTCAACAGTGTCGCTATCTTTCACTTGGGATTGGAAGAAATATAGAGGAAAACCAGTTACTGTCGTGGCGTATTTCATCCAAGACTTTGAAACTCCTGCATTTACCGCTGTAACACCACACCCAATAATAGTTAAGGTTTTAAATGTGGAAAGCGCTTTTGACTTAAGAGACAAGGGATCCTTTAACATAACAATTCTAAATCATGCATCTTCGCTTGAAAACATCAGTATAACTAAAATGGTGATAAAAGAAACAGGCGAGACGTTGAGCGGTGTTCACGTTAATCCGTCAATTCCCCACGGGTCGATAGCCCCTGGCAACTGTGAAACGTTCCGCTGCACCTTCGACTGGAAATCTTTCCTGAAAAATCACGGCAGAAACTTGACGCTGACCCTTCATGTAACTGCAGACGTTTCATTAGAGGAATACACGTTTCACTTTAAATTTACCCTTCCAGTGGCAAAACTAAACATAACTGAAGTAAACTGCTTTGAAACTGGCGGAACAAGATATCTGAATTTTACGGTTAAAAACATGGGTTATTCTCTTTGGAATCTTGCAATGTCCAAAACTGTTATAATAGTGCAGGATTTGCCATATCCTCTGGAATACGTTTTTCCCCAAAACCAGATAGTGGCTGAAGTGAACTGTGAAGTTGTTCTGCTCCTCCCTTTCGATTGGCAAAAACACTCAGGTAAAAATATAACTGTGACAGTGTTCACCGAAGAGCTTGTAGAGGTTCAGCAGAGTTACCGTATTCCATAAAAACATTAAGCAAGCGTTATTCTTAAAGCGTTAAAGTCGCATATAAGTGCATGTTTAAATTTGTCATGTTATCTTAATGAATTTTCCTATACCTTTTTTCAATGCTTTGTCGTAGGCTATTTTTGCAGTGACAGCGTCTTGCACTGCCAAACCTGTGGATGTGAAAAGCGTTATTTCTTCAGGTTTCTCTCTGCCCTTCTTCAAACCAGCTATGATCTCGCCTATTTCAGCCCAAATGTTTTCCCGAGTTATTATTCCAAGACTTAACGGCACATTTATTTCGCCTCCATGAGAAGCTTGTTCCCAATCATCCACAACCACCTTGGCCTTTTTTAAAACAGCAGGGTCAACCTCTTCTTTTCCAGGAGCATCTGCACCTATGCAGTTGAAATGCGTTCCAAGAGAAACCATATCGTCCATTATCAGAGGTTGCCGCGAGGGTGTTGTGGTTACCACAATATCTGCTTCTTCAACAGCCATTTTTACACTTTCAACAGGCACTATTTCGCATGAACCGCCATGTTTCACGCTCATGTCCGCCGCGAATTCTTCAGCGGTCCCGTAAAGACCCCAAACCTTCACCATTTCAAATCTTCTGTAAACTTCAAGAAGTCCAGCCAGTTGGGTTCTAGCCTGCGCTCCAGCGCCAACCATGCCTACAATTCTTGAATCTCTTCTAGCAAGGTGCTTTGCAGCTATGCCTCCTGCAGCGCCAGTTCTCATGTCTGTTAAGGTTTTTCCGCTGATTAATGCTAAAGGAAAGCCGTTTTTAGGGTCTATAAGAACAACAACAGCCATAACTGTTGGCAAATTATATCTTGCCCTATTTTCAGGATGGGAATTCACAATTTTAACAGCTGAAATGTCATACTTTTCCAGGTATGAAGGCATGACTCTCAAGTCGCCATTATGCTTGTTATAGAAAAGGTATGTTTTTGCAGGCATCTGAGTTCTTCCAAGACTTTTCTCAACAAAAGCCTTTTCAACAGCATCCATGACTTCCCTCATTGACAGAAGACTCTTAACTTCTTCATCGGCTAACAGTAGGGTTTCCAAGGTTTCCTCTCCAAGTACAATGACTGCTGTATAAATCAGTTTTGAGATATATCTTTTGGCTGCAAAACAAGAGTTTCAATGAATAAAAGCGTGGTTAGCTGACGCTTAAAAGTTCATGTGGGTACTCCTTCAGCAGGATCACCTAGAAGCTTCTCAAACTCAGCTATTAAATGCCGAGTTACAGGGCCTGGTTTGCCTTCACCTATTTTTCGCCCGTTAACCTCTGCTATAGGAGTTATTTCTGCAGCAGTACCTGTGAAGAATGCTTCATCCGCTGTAAACAATTCTGTTGGTGTTATGTTTCTTTCAATAAACGGATATCCAAGTTTTTCAGCCAATCTTATTATTACGTCCCTTGTTATTCCAGCAAGGAGACCTGTTGATGATGGAGGAGTGACAAGTTTACCCTTTTTGACTATAAAGAGGTTTTCGCCGACTCCTTCGCTTATGTGGCCGTTCCTGTCTAAACATATAGCTTCGTCGAATCCTGCAATGTTAGCTTCAATCTTTCCTAAAACACTGTTTAAATAGTTCAGTGACTTAATTTCATACGAAGCTGTGTCCACAGGGTTTCTCCTAACCCAGACTATTAGCGCCTTTATCCCCTTCTCTTTTTCTTCCTTTGAATACAACTTTATTCTGTCAGCTATTATGATTACAGTGGGTTTACGGCATTTCCTCGGGTCAAGTCCTAGGTCGCCGACACCTCTCGTCACCACAAGCCGTATATAAGCATCTCGCAAACCGTTTTTCCGCAGAGTTTCCAGAACAGCATTTGTCATTTCCTCTTTTGTCAACGGTACATCTAACATTATGGCTTTCGCCGAGCGGTAGAGACGGTCTATATGCTCTTTCAGTTTAAAGACTACTCCCTTATAGGCACGGATTCCTTCAAAAACACCGTCGCCGTATAGAAGCCCATGATCGAAAACTGAAATTTTCGCTTCAGATTTAGGATAGTATTCGCCGTTTATATAGACAAGAGGCTCTTTTTCCAAACATTCTTCCCTCAAGTTACAACCGCTTTTATCCAGTTCATAGCTGATATACTTTTTGCAGTTTTAATTCAACTGTAAAACTGGGGTCTTTTTGAAACATGCTTTGGAAGGGGTAGAGGCTTGAAAGGTTTATCCTTAACGGCTTCTCTAGCTTCGCTTATTAACTCTTCAAGTTTCATTTTGCGTATTTCACCTGTTTTTCTATCTCTGACGGGAAGCGTTTCAGATTCACATTCCCTTTGGCCTACAACGATTATGTAAGGAATCCACTCCATTTCCGCTTCACGGATTCTTTTCTCTAAAGTTAAAGGTCTATCATCTATGTCAGCGCGTATTTGCTGAGCTTCAAGGTTTTCCACTATTTTCTCGGAGTGTTGAATAAACTTTTCAGACATGGGGATTATGCGAACTTGTGTCGGTGAAAGCCAAACCGGAAGCATTGGAGTTTTTCCTTTCCGCTGCTCTTTATAGGCTTTTTCAAGAAGTGCATAGACGCATCTTTCCACCGCGCCGCTGGGGGAACAATGCAGTATAAGCGGGTAACGTTTTTCTCCTTTCTCATCCACATATGTTATGTTGTATCTTTTCGCGTTTTCCACATCTATTTGGTCTGTTGATAAAGCTGCTGCCTTGTCCTGATTGTCTACAAAGTTAAACTCCCATTTAAGCCTAAAATAAAAGAAAGGTTCCCTCCAAACTTCAACTAGAACAGGCTTACCAAAAATTTTCACAAGGTCAACTATGAAGTCGCTGTTTTCCTCGTAGAATTCTTTTGTGAAGCGTATTGCCGCCTCATAGTCTTCCTTACAGAGACCCACATCATTTAGCACTTGCATGCAAAGCTTGAATCTTGTTACAAACTCTTTTTTGGCCTGTTCAAGGTCAACGCAGAAAGCATGGCAGTCTGGCATTGTAAAAGTGCGGAGACGCCTTAACCCTACAACCTCGCCACTTTTCTCACGTCTAAAACTGTATTTTGTTAACTCGTAAACTTTTAAAGGCATATGCTTATATGACAATTGCGCATCATGAACCATTAAAAACTGTCCGAAACACGCTGCAAACCGTAAGAAAAGCTCCTTATCCTCTGATTTGAGAAGGTACTGCCTAGCTGGGAAACGGTTAACATAGTCTGCAAGGCTTGGATGTTGAAAATCATACATGACTGGGGTTTCAACTTCCATGGCACCATACTCCGCAACCTTTGCTGTTACGTACTGCTCAATGAGTGATTTTATAAGTCTCCCTTTTGGATACCATCGGATGTTTCCAGGATCGCTTCCTGACTCGTAATCAGCTATTTCAAGTCTCTTCATTAAAGATACATGGGGCGGCGTCTGCTGGCTCGCCCGAACCTTTGAAATCTCGTACTTTGCGAATTTCTCAAGGTTCTCATGTCCTTGAAAGTTGAATTCTTCAACTGGAATCATGCTGCCGTCCAGCTGCAAAATATACCAGAATGACTCCAATTTTTCTTCAGCTTTTAACGCTTCTGAAACTTTCTCAACCTCTAGCTTTTCCAGTTTTGCAGCAGTTATGACGCGGGATTGCTCCGCCAAAGGATGTCCCTTTATCGATATTGTAAACTGTTTGTTCCAACCGAAGGGTGCACTATACGTTTCTATACCTTTTGCCTTTGCATAAGCCTCCATGGCTTTGACAACTTTCACAGCTTCATCGGGTTTTGCAAGGTTGCTGCTGAGATGGGCATATGGATATATTAGAATACGGTTAACTTTCATTTTTTCAATAAAAGATTTAACCTCATCTATGGCTTTTATAGCCACTGCCTCGCTGTCTCCCTCTTCCACAGCTGTGAATAAAACAACAATTTCTTCAAGACGTTTCGCTTCTCTGCCTGTTTCTTCAGCTGTAGCTATCTCCTTCTGAATCGGCTTATATTCGATGTAGTTGGAGTGTAATTGCAATATACGCATTTTCCTTCCGTTTCCTCCTATTTTTAAATACTCTTAAAACGCCACTGCTCAATTTTCCTGTCCTTTCTGGTCTTCTTCTTAAACTGTTTATAGTGGCTTTCACACAGGTACGCTCGTCTATCGCTACTGCTGATGCCTAGCCCTGCAAGCCTCACCTTCTCTGCTGAGAGGGAACGTGCAGCCTCTTTGCTGCATCCTGGAACGCTGCATTTTACACCCCTTGCAACACGTCCCAAACGCTAACCCTCACCATCCACGACTGTTTCACACTTCTAAATCAATACAATGTGCTTCATTGCTTAATTTCTTTCTCATAAAGAACATTTGCCCTCCTGTAAATCTCTTCTTTGTCGCCGAAAAATGTCGGCCCCACTCCCTCCACAACCATAGAAGCTGCGGCTGAGCCAACACACGCACACCACAAGGTTTCCCTGCCGCGAATATACTCTGCGAGAAAACCGCCGATAAAAGTGTCTCCTGCTCCTGTTGGATCCACAATTCTGCTGGACCGGTAAGGCGGAATATTATAGCAGTCTCCTGCAATTGAAACCAATGCACCCTTCGCTCCCAAGGTCACTATGACTGTTTCCACACCGAAGTTGTGGACAGCCTTTATCGCCGATGCTAAGTCTGCCTCGCCAGTAACTGCCTCAATCTCTTCATGCGAGGATTTATACAGGTTTAAAAGTTCAAGAATACGCTTATCCCTTAAAGGTTCGTTTGCCACGAATCCTTCCTCATTGAAAGCTCGGACAAGTCCCTGAGGATCCAGAGATAGAACTTCGGCAGACTTCTTCATTTCTACGGCAACTTCATGTGAGATTTCATTGGCTATAGGAGCCAAATGAACAACTTTGGCTTCCAAAGAGTTCGGTAAATCTTCAACTGTTATTGGCGGCGCCCTTTTTATCAGCCGCAAGGTGCGGTTGGACATGTCGCTGTTATATTCTAACATAAACCTTGTGGTTTTTTCATGCTTAATCCTAACAACTTCGGAGAGGTCTACCCCCTCTTGGCTAAGCCACCAAACATAGGCCTCTGGGAAATCTCCGCCAACCTTAGACATTACGGAAACATTTGCGCCTAAACGCCTAGCTGAAAGGGAAACATAAGTTACTGATCCTCCTAAAACATTGTATGGACGCTGCTTGTTTGGCAAGCTTATAGAATCTATACAGAAATGTCCCACTGAAACAATGTCAAAATGATCGAACTTAAACGCCCCCCGTTTATACAAGTTTGAAACATTAGTTTTCACATTAGCGTGTGTAAAACCCTTTCATCTTTTAAGCCTTCCCTTTTCAAGTGGTTAAATGATCTTTATTTTGTTGAGCATCGTGAAGTTTTCTGCGCAAAATTTTCAATTAGGCGTTTCCAGGTGAACCAAATCTTTTGAAGAAGCATGTTATGCTTAAAACCTTGATTGAAGCATTAGAATAGCCTTCGCCAAGTCTCCATCGCATTCTTCCAACGCCTTTCTAGCCTCTTCAAGGCTTTTACCTGTCTGGTCTGCCACAAGCTTTACGTCTTCTTCAGGTATGGCTGGCTTCTGTTTAACAGCTTTTTCTGTTATTTTTCCTCCAGCCACTTGGAACATTTTTTGCCCTTGAACGTCGACGACGGCAACCTCTGGTTTTACAATGACTATCTCTTTTTCGCTTGTTTTTATGACTACCTCTTCAACTTCCTCTATGGCGTCCATGCTTAAGCCCATCCGCTGCATCATGCGTTTTGCTTCGCGGGGACTTATGCGTCTGCGCATCAACAATTTTCATCTCCTAAACGCTTAATATGATTTAGGCTATCCCCATACTTAACTTTCTTCATTACAGCCTCTTCTAACTTTAACCGCGACGCCGCTTTTAAAGGCTATCATCTCCTCTCCAGACAATACAGCCTTACCGACAGCCAGAACCTCGCCTTCCTCGTTTACCACTATAACCTCTTCTTTCGGCCGAACTTCTCTGTCTGCCTTTAAAACGTGATTTGCAAAAACATCGCCTCCCTCTGCAACAAACTTTGCAACATTGTTTTGGACGGTGACAACGCACTTAGCTGGAGCCTTATTTTCAACAATTCTTTTAGCGCCTTCAATGCTTAATGAGAAAAGACCGTCTATTGGACGGAGAGTGGCAAGCCTTTTTCCTTCAAAATGTATGTAGCGTATCCTGCCAGTGCGTTTCGAGTAGGTTATCTCCACGTTTTCTGGAAAGAGTTTTTCGCCAACTCCTTTTCCGAACTGGTAGTCAGCTACGCTTCTAATCCTTCGCAGAGGATCTTCCAAATTCAGCCCCACTTATTTCGATTAGTATTCGACAACTATAAACATGACTAAGTGTCAAGTATTAAAAGAGTTTAAAGAGGAGCGCTTTTAAGGTTGCGCTGTGAAGTTTGTGGACGGAAAATTCAAGGTAAACCTTTCAAAGTTATGATTGAAGAAGCGAAGCTAACAGTTTGCAGTGAATGCTCAAAACATGGAACGCCAGTATGGGAAGAATCTAAACCAGCTTCAACACTTCAACCGAAACCTAAAACTGCATTAATGCATGTAAAACCTCGACAATTGAAGAATCGAGACGTAGGGAAAACCCGGGAGATCGTTGAGGCGTCACTTGAGCTTGTCGAAGATTTTGATGTGAAGGTTAGACAAGCTAGGGAAAAAATGGGACTAACCCATGAGGATTTGGGGAGAAAGATAAACGAAAAAGTTTCTGTTCTCAGAAAAATCGAAACAAGAAAAATTAAACCAGACGATAAAATTGCAGCCAAACTTGAACGCGCATTGAAAATTAAGCTTCTAATGCCAGCACCCGAGGAAAAAACTTCCAGAACAGTTTTTTCTAAACCGTCCAGCAGTGGAATCACCCTTGGAGACCTTATGAAACTGAAAAAGGATGAGGGAAAAACGGAGGAGAAAACTTAACGAAAGCCATAATAGTGCAGCGCAGAAGGCCTTTTGAACCATTCACCCTTGACGAGCTTAATAGTTTAGCTGAGTCAGCAGGGTATACTGTTGCTGGAAGAATTGAACAGGTAAGAGCACCTGACCCGCGATACCAGATAGGATATGGCAAGATAAAAGAACTCGCTGAGCTTGTGAAAAAAACAGAAGCGCAAAAAATAATTTTCGACAACCCGCTGAAACCTGTTCAAGCCTATAACATAGCCAAAGAAACAGGCGTAGAAGCAATAGACCGTTTCCAACTGATCTTAGAAATATTTGCAAGGAGAGCTGCAACAACTGAGGCTAAGCTGCAGATCCAATTGGCAAGACTTAAATATGAATTGGCGCGTGCAAGGGAGAAGGTTAGGCTTGCAAAAATGGGTGAACAGCCAGGTTTCATGGGACTTGGAGCCTACGAGGTAGATGTTTACTACGAAACTGTTAAGCGTCAAATACAAACAATAAACGAAAAACTTGGAAAAATCAGGAAAAAACGTGTTTTACACCGCGAACGAAGGATTGAACTTGGGTTTCCAGCCATTTCTCTGGCGGGATATACAAATGCTGGGAAAAGCTGTCTGTTTAATGCACTGACAAAGGAAGAGGTTCCGGTGGACAACGCCCTCTTCACAACTTTGTCAACAACGACGAGGCTTGTTAAATTTTCAAGAAAAAAGTTTCTTTTAACCGATACTGTTGGCTTCATAGACCGTTTGCCCCTCACCCTGATAGAAGCTTTCAGATCAACGTTAGAGGAAACTATATATTCAGACTTAATACTGCTCGTTGTAGACGTGAGCGAACCATTGGACACCATTAAAAAGAAGCTTTCTGTATGTCTAGAAACAATAGAACGTATAGGAGCTTCAGGGATAAAAATTATAACTGCACTGAACAAAATTGATCTATTATCCGAAACAGAGCTTCGGCAAAAACTTGAAATTCTGAAAGAGAAGGCTCCGGAACCAGTACCTATATCTGCACTTTACAGTCTAAACTTGGACCAGTTGAAAGAAGAAATAAATCAAAACTTGCAGAACTATGTTCAAGCATCCTTTTACCTTCACTTAACAAATGAAGCTTTGCCTTTCCTTTCATGGCTTTTCAGCCGTGTAGAGGGCAAGGAAATTAGATACTTAGATGATGAGGCTTATGTGGTTTTTGAAGCAACGCCATGGTTTGCTGAAAAAGTGAAAGGCCGCGTTGAACAGCTTGGTGGAAAAATTGAAAGCTTCAAATATTGAAATACCGTCAAAAATTTTTGTGCTCAGGTGGGGACACCGTGCCAAAAGGGACATGCGGTTAACAACCCATGTGGCTTTAACAGCCAGAGCCTTAGGCGCTTCAGGCTTCATACTCTCTGACATAGAAGACGAAAAAATAAAGGCAACAGTGGAAAAAGTTGTGAAAAACTGGGGCGGGCCTTTCCATTTCGAGATGGGAGTTTCATGGAGAGAAGCTGTTAAAAAATGGAAGGCTGAAAACGGAATAGTTGTCCACCTTACAGCTTACGGAGAAAACATTGAAACAAGCGACGTGTTGAATAGAATAAGAGCCATGAGCAAGAACATCCTGATCATTGTTGGAAGCCAAAAAGTTCCCAGAGAATTCTTTTCGCCTGTTGTTTCAGATTTTAATGTAGCAATTGGAAATCAACCTCACTCGGAATGTGCAAGCCTAGCGGTTTTTCTAGACAGACTTTTTGAAGGCAAAGAATTGTCAAAGACATTTGAAAACGCGAAGCTTATGATAATTCCTCAGAAAAGGGGGAAAAAATTGGTTAGAAAGTCGAATTTGGCTCTTAAGCCGGAAAAGAAATTTAAATTGAAATCTGCAAAATAATATACTGAAAAGAATAGTTTAATGCTTAACAAAGAAGGATAAACATGGTATCGACAATTGATGATGCCACACTAATGAAGGTTGCAGAAGCTTTAGGCGAGGAGGAAGCTGTAAAATTAATCGAGATGCTTAAAAATTCAGATGAAATAACAGACGACGAAATAGCAAACAAGACAGGTATAAGGCTTAACAACGTGCGTAAAATCCTCTACAGGCTTTACGACCACTCGCTTGTAAGCTTAAGAAGAACAAGAGATCCCAAAACCGGATGGTTCATATTTCACTGGAAACTGCAACCCGACCAGCTTGAAGGCTTCGTACTAAGCCAAAAACGGAAAGTCTTCGAAAAACTAAACATTCGACTGGAGTACGAGAAAAATCATGACTTTTATTATTGCTACACGCCAGGCTGCAGG
The DNA here is from genome assembly GCA_038826715.1 of Bathyarchaeia archaeon. Taxonomy (GTDB): domain Archaea; phylum Thermoproteota; class Bathyarchaeia; order Bathyarchaeales; family Bathycorpusculaceae; genus JAWBOH01. Next base: position 12,275 of record JAWBOH010000001.1, read on the forward strand.
CGGGTCCCTTTTGAGGAAGCCGTTGAACTCGTGTTTAAATGTCCTGCATGTGGCAAACCTTTAATGCACTACGACAACGAGCGAATAGTTGCAGTTTTAATGCAGAAAGTTGAACAGTTAAGGAAGGAGCTTGGTGAGTGAGAGGCTTCCAACAGGAGAGCAAGCCTTACAATTTTTGCGGGAAAATGGATGTTGGGAAAACGTTATAAAACACTGTGAAGCAGTAAAGGAACTTGCAGTTGAAATCGCAAAGAAATGCATCGAAAAAGGTTTAACCGTTAACTTGAAACTTGTGGAGATAGGAGCCCTTCTGCATGACATCGGAAGGGCGAAAACCCACAGCGTTCATCACGCGGTTATAGGATCGCAAATCGCTCAAAAACTAGGCTTACCTGAATCTGTAATATCGATAATAAAAAGACATGTGGGCGGCGGAATAACAATGGAAGAAGCTGAGAAACTCGGATGGCCGAAAGATGTTTACACTCCCGAAACCCTTGAAGAGAAAATCGTGGCTTATGCAGATAAACTAATAGAAGGTTCAAAAAGGGTTCCAATAGAAAAAACTATCGATAAGCTTTCTAAAGAACTTTCATCTTCTGCAATAGCGCGGATAAAAAAACTCCACATGGAAATTTCAGCCCTAACCGGAGATTGCGAATGCCAACAGTGACAGCGGCTTCAAAAGTTCACAGCCAAAACCATCTAAGAATTGTTGAAGATTACTTGAAATCCTCACTTAAAGGCTTAAAGATAAAGATAGAAAACGTTAAAGCAGCAGCCAACAATTGGGTTCAAATAACCTTCTCAGGAGAGGATGAAAAAGCAGCTATAAGCTACTTAGAAAAGGAATTAGGCTTGTGCCCAACACACCTTGAACATTTAAAAAAGTTCTCAACCGTAAGGGGATACATAACAAGTTTAAGCGAAAGCAGAGAAGAAATACGCCTAGATATCGGTTTGACGTGTCCTACGACGTACGTGAAAATTCCCCTACAGCGCCTCCAAGCCCAACTTGCTGATGGAAGAAAAATCACGCTCAACAAACTTATCAAACTTTATGGCTTTTCAGAACACATGCCCATCAAACTGAATATAACTAGCATGAACGAAAACTGCATCGAAGCAGAAATAACCGAAGCTCAATTAAAAATGTATAGGAAATGGGTAAAATCCCTACTTGACAGGCTAATAGTTTTAGGCGCATCCCAACAAGAAATAAATAAAGCCTTAAAAGAAGCTAAATGCCTAACCGACGTCATTAAAATTGAACCCTTAGGACTTTTCGAACATGCCGTTACATGCAAACTTGGAACAGACGCGGTTGGGCTAATACCAAAAATAGGTAAAAACTTGCCAAATAAGCTTCTCGCAGCTTTCCAGCCTAAAATAATACTTGAGTTTTTCGGAGACTACCCCACTTCACCTTTTATCTTACCATAGGCAATAAGCCATGTTTAAAACCTGAGTTTCAAGAAAGACCTAACTATACGTTTTCTAATTATGGAGCATCCTCTAGGATCTGAACCTCTAGTTTTTCCTTCTTTTCATTTATGGTATTTGGCATGTCAAGCTGTTTAGGAAATGTAGGTGAAAAGTACCTGTTCCTGTCAAAATTATGGTGCGGCCGCCGGGATTCGAACCCGGGATCGCAGGCTTGGAAGGCGTCCACACGCCGTTGTTGGCGCCTGTGTCCTTACCAGACTAGACGACGGCCGCAATTTCGCACTTTGTTTTACAACATTAGTCTATAACAGGGATAGATAATTTCTCTTATTCGTTTTTCGGTTTAAACACTCTTTTTTCATGTGTTGGTTTCGGTTTGAAGTTTCCGCGAAGTTTGGGCTTAGCTGTTCGATTTCTTTCTATGTTTTTTATTCTAGCGTAAAGTTTTGCCATTTTCGTTTTTGACGTTTTCCGTTTGGTCAATATTCTGGAAGGTGGAGGTGTGAAAGGTTTATGGAGAAGATTTTCCCTTTCTAAGCTTGTTTTTTGCAGTTTTCTTACTTTTTTAAAGATTATGTAAGCCTTTTCCAGGTTTACTTCTTGAACTTTCCATCCTGCGTCAAGCCACGATTTTGAATGGGTGCGGCTGGGCGAATTTTCCCACCATTTTTCTGAACGGTAAGCGCTTATTGGAAGATTGTCCCTGATTATTCCATCTATCTGTGCTAGGGAGAGCCTAACAGTGTCCGTGAAGGCTGATCTAAACTTTAGATGACGTGTCAACGCTTCATATTTGGCTTTGTGTTTTGAAGAAACTGTTTTTCTTGCACAGTTTAGGCAAAGCAGCCGGCTGGTGTCGCTTGTTGAAACATCTGGGACCATGCAGTCTACACAGAAAAGTTTACCGCATCGCCTACACTTTCTAAGATAGTTGTATGGAAGGACTCTTCTGCAAAGTTTGCATTCATCTTTGAAGGTCATCTGAACCCTCGAATAGCTTGGAACATTTTTAGTTACACGTTGTATATGTATAGCTGTTTCTAAAACTTCCCCTAATGAATGAGGTTTGTTATGCTAGGAAATGGGGAATTGCAGTGTTTGCTTAGGCAAATATAGAAAAAACAGGTTGGGAATTCATGAGATGGAACCATTGCGATAGCCTCCATCAAAGTTTTGGAGAGGATTACACTGAAAATGTGAGTTATTCACGTGACGAGGCTTCATTCATAGACTGATTTATGAGGAATAATTAATCTCGCAACTTCATGTATTCGAGGCTGTGCATGGAAGGTGCCAGTAGATACTTGAATAAGGGTTATTTCCAAATTTCAAGAGCCGTTTGCAGTTCTTTGCGGTTTTTTGCATATTCTTTCAGTGGTATGCCTTTTAAGCAAGCTTCGATTGCTTGACGCATTGCCATGGCTCCAGCCAAAGTGCCTCCTCTATGGCCGTGGATGCCTCCGCCAGCTTGAATTACAACGTCTTTGCCGAAGAATTTGATCAGGCTTGGGACTAATGCTGGGTGAAGCCCTCCAGAAGCAACGGGTAAAACCTTTTTTAAGCCATTCATCTCCATTGTTAATGCTTTGCAGTTTTCCTCCACTTCCTTGCTTGTTTCAAACATTTTTCCAACATTTGTTCCTACGTGAAGCTGATCTACTCCTAATATTCTGGATATTTTGGCTATAACCTTCATTGAAACTCCGTGTAAAGGATTTTTGGTGACTGCTGCATGTCCAGCTCTGTGAGCGTGAATTACAAGAGGCAGCTCTGAATTTCTTAAGGTCTGTAGAGCTGAGAAGCCGCAGGTTAGAATGTCCACCATAATGTATTCTCCACCATGGTCAACTACGTATTCGGCTCTTCGAAGCATTTCTGATGTTTCAGCCGTTACATTAACCATGTAAATCTTTCTTTCTCCAGTTTCGCTTTCAGCTTTATCCCTAACCTCCAAAGTTTTAACCAGTCTATCCTCAAATGGATTGAATTTTTGGCTACCGAGATTCTCATCGTCTTTCACTATGTCGCATCCGCCAACCCAAGCTTCGTAAGCTACTTGCGCATGATCAGCTGTCTTCAATCCTAGCTTAGGCTTGATTATGGTTCCTACAAGGGGCCTATCATAGATTCGTAGAAGCCGGCGTATCCCGTCAATCCCGTATTTTGGCCCTTTGAAACTTTTTAAAAGTTCTGATGGAAAATCCAAGTCTAATAGCCGAATGTTTTTTAGAGCTTTAAGTCCGAAAATGTTTCCAGCCAAACTGCTTAGAATGTTCGGCATGTTTCCAAATTCAAAAAGCTCAATTGGATATGCTATTTTCACAATGTTGCCTTCAATGTTGAAAACTCGGGCAGTAAGCTGCTGAACATAGGCTTTTTCAGTTGCAACTTCAGTCCAGGTGCCCACTGAGCTTTCAGCGGCAACCCCTCCTGCCGCCTCTTCAAGGCTTATACCTTCAGGTTCAATGTAAAACTTGCAGATTAAGTCTGTTTCTTTAGGCGTATACTCCAAGTTTAAGAAGTCTATGTATCGCAATGTGTAAACCTCATGCCTTATATTTTGCTTCATTGTTTAAAACCTTTAACCAGTCGTTTACAGATTATTGAAGAGTGGTTAGATGAAGCTTGAAGCGAAACTTCTGGATATGCAGGCAGGCGGAAAACGCATAGTTGTACTCGGCGAGGAAACTGCTGGAACATTAGGCGTCCACTCTTCTGATAGGCTGCGAATAGTTTATGGAGAAAGGCAGACGGTTGCCATAGTTAATATAGCAAAAGAGTTCCCAGCTTTGCAGTTAGGATTCTACGCTGAAATTGCAAAATTGCTGGGAGTAAGAGACGGTGAGATTGTTGAAGCGCATTATGCACATACTCCAGAGTCCCTTTGCCACGTTCAGGCAAAGATTCGCGGCGAAATTCTTCAGGAAAGCCAAATTAAAGCCATAGTTAAAGACGTTGTTGAGGGACACTTAAGCGATGCTGAAATTGCCAGCTTTGTTACAGCGCTTCATATCCGTGGGTTAAGCATGGCCGAGGTTGAAGCCTTATCTAGGGCTATGGTGGAAACAGGTCGAACCTTAAACCTTGAAAGAAAGCCTATACTTGACAAGCATAGCGTGGGAGGAATACCTGGAGACAAAACTACAATTCTAGTAGTGCCCATAATCGCTTCAGCCGGCTTTACAATTCCTAAAACCTCATCCAGGGCGGTTACCTCTCCGGCTGGAACCGCTGACAGAGTTGAAACGCTGTGCCCAGTGAACTTAACCATAGAGGAAATCAGAGAGGTTGTGCAAAAGGCGAACGGCTGCATGGCTTGGGGCGGCGCCCTTGAACTTGCACCTGCAGACGACATCTTCATCCAAGTTGAATACAGTTTAGGCATAGACCCGCTTCTACTGCCATCTATCATGAGTAAGAAAAAAGCCATAGGAGCAACTCATATAGTTATAGACTTGCCTACGGGTAGAGGTGCGAAAATGAAAACGATTGGAGAAGCCCACTCCATTGCCAACAGCTTCATCGCGCTTGGAAAAAACCTAGGCATGAACGTTAGATGTGCAGTGACCTTCGGCGAACAGCCATTAGGATACGCTGTGGGTCCAGGGCTTGAGGCTAAGGAAGCCTTGGAAACATTAATGGGAAAAGGCCCAGCAGACCTCAAAGAAAAAGCAACAGAAATCGCTGGAATGCTCTTTGAAACCGTAGGAATCAGCAATGGAAAGCAAACTGCAGAAACGCTTTTAAAAACAGGGAAGGCGGAGCATAAACTGCGAGAAATAATTGAGGCTCAAGGCGGCGACCCTGAAATCCGCCCTGAAGACATAAAAATAGGAGAAAAAACAGCGCAGTTGATTTCTGATAGGGAAGGGCAAGTTCTCTGGATAAGTAATCAAGGCGTAGCCCAAGTGGCTAGAGAGGCTGGTGCTCCTAAAGAAAAAGGAGCAGGAGTCATGCTGAAAGTGAAACTTGGAGATCTTGTTAAGAAGGACGACGTGATAATGGCGATATACGCTGAGAGGAACACTAAGCTTGAAGCTGCAGAAAAGCTGGCAAGAAACGTGCCTTTGATAGGCGTAGGCAGAAGCTGGGAAGAACAGATGCTGATAGACCAGATTCCTGCGAAAACTGTGCATCCAAGAGTCTTCACAATAGAAAGGTGATTGAAGTTTAGCCCTTCACAACGGCTATAGGCATTAGCCTTGCAACTTTTGTAGCTATACCCACTTTATGGCTTACATCGGCAACTAAATCCACATTTTTATAAGCAGGGTCAGCTTCCTCAGCTAGAACAACAGCGCTTGCAGCCCTGACAATTATGCCTCGCTGTTCTAGGCTTTTTCTAACGTCTCCTCCGAAGAACCTGCGTTTGGCAGCTGTGCGGCTAAGCGTTCTTCCAGCTCCGTGGGCCGTTGAGCCGAAACTTATTTCCATGGCTTTCCCAGTGCCGACTAGAATCCAGGAGCTGGTTCCCATGCTTCCAGGAATTATAACTGGTTGTCCAACGCTTCGATAGTCTGCTGGAATTTCAGTGTGCCCCTGGGGGAAGGCTCTCGTTGCGCCTTTTCTGTGTACCCATACTTTTTTAGTGTCCCCGTTAACTCTGTGAGTTTCGATTTTCGCAATATTGTGGGCTACGTCGTAGACGAGGCTTAACCCGAACTTTTCAGGGTCCTGTTTGAACACATGCTGGAAACTTTGCCTAACCCAGTGGGTTATGGCTTGGCGGTTCGCAAAAGCATAGTTAACAGCGCAAGCCATGGCATCGTAATAATCTTCAGCTTCGTTGCTGTTTCCTGGAGCGCATGCAAGCTCTCTGTCGGGCAAGGCAATTTTATATTTGTGGACAGCCTTTTCCATAACCCGTAAATAATCCGAGCAGATTTGGTGGCCGTATCCTCTGGAGCCGCAGTGAATCATAATGGTTACTTGCTCTTCATGTTTTATCCCAAAGGCTTCTGCTGTTTTCTCATCGTAGATTTTGTCAACTTTCTGGATTTCAAGGAAATGGTTTCCGGAGCCTAATGTTCCTATCTGGGTTAACCCGCGGTTTTTGGCATTTGCCGAAACCTTATCCGGGTCAGCGTTTTTCATGCATCCCTGTTCCTCGCAGTGTTCGGCATCCTCATCCCATCCTAGCCCTTGGTCTATGACCTGTTGGACGCCTTCCATTGTAAGTCTGTCTAAGTCGTGTATTGTCACTTTAAAGTCTTTTCTGCGGCTTCCCAAACCGCATGGGACATTCCCAAATATTGCATCTGCCAGTTGAGCAAGCTTCGGTCTAATATCTTGCTCTGAAAGGTTTGTTGTTAAAAGGCGGACACCGCAGTTTATGTCGTAACCAACTCCGCCTGGGCTTATCACGCCTTCCTCAATGTCTGTTGCCGCCACGCCTCCTATTGGAAAGCCATAGCCTTCATGACCGTCTGGCAACGTTATAGAATGCTTGTATATGCCTGGCAGGTGAGCAACATTTGCGCATTGTTCAAGAGTTCTGTCTCTCTGCATTTTTTCCAAAAGTTCCCTGTTAGCGAAAACAATGCCTGGAACCCTCATTCCAGGCTTATACTGCGGAATGCGCCAAGTGTAATCGTTCACCTTTTCTAAAGGAACCTTTTCGGAGGGCGGACGCCCTTCTCCTTCTTCGCCCATAATTTTCACCTAAACCCTTTAGAAACGAAATGTGCAATATAAACAATTTCGGAGCACTGATAATTTTACGCGGGGGTCGAAGTTTATTACGTAGTCAAACACTCCATCTATGCTTTCTCAGGTACTGCTTGACTGAAAAATCTGTGTGCTTTAATGTTTTTACTGATTTCTAATTGGTGTATTGCCTTCGACAATCTGCCTCACCGTTTCTAAGTCTCCTCCATTTTCCAAGGTTTTTATGTTTACCCAGGTCTAAGCTGTTCAGCATTATGATTGAAGCGTTCCGAAGGCGTTGTCGTCCTTGCCGAAATTTGTATAATATGACGTTGAAGGCTTGAATCGCAATATTTTTCTAAGGAAGTTAAGGCAGCGATAAACGTGAGGGCGGGGGGGGCGTTGTGTTAGAAAAACAAAGTTAAATTCCTTTAAGCATGCTTAATTTCTTAAGATGTGAATAAGTTTATAGACTGAGGATGCTGGACCTGTTTCGACTATAATTATAGTCTTACCCATTAAGACATAGCTGACTTCAACGCCATGAAATTTGTTTGCTTCAAAATCAATCATGTAAATGTTTTCTTCATTTTTTGTCCTCAAAAATGTCATTCATTCTTTTTAAGGTAAAGTTCTTAGGGTTTCACTAACCGCATAAGCATTTTGTGTGCATTTCTTAAAAGCGGACAGCTTGAAACCTGTCGTTAAGCCTTGATCATGCAATCTATGCTTGTAGAGAGTTATGAGGGCTACGCTGAGGGTTAATCGATTTAAATTTCGACTAAAAGGTTTTAAGCTAAGTAACGCTTAAAACAAACTTTACAAAGTTAAGCTCAAGCTTGGAGGTGTTGATGATGGTTAACCTTATAATCTTCGGCGCACCCGGCTCAGGCAAAGGGACATATGCTTCACGGCTTAAGGGAAAAATCAATGTGGAGATTATTGCAACAGGTGATATTTTCAGAGAAATGATGACTGAAGATACACCTCTTGGGGTTAAGGTCAGGAGATATGTGGAAAAAGGCTTACTTGTTCCAGACGATATAACATTAAAAGTTCTCAAACAGAAGATGGCTAAAATCTCCAAAGGCAAAGGCTTTGTTCTCGACGGCTATCCGAGGACTATTAAGCAGGCTAAAGCTTTAGAGAGAATTGCAAAAATAGACGCTGTAATCCATCTTATAGTGCCAGACTGGATAATTATTGAACGCTTGTCTTCTCGGAGGATATGTCAAAATTGCGGAGAAATTTACAACTTGCTTTATCTTAAGCCGAAAAACAACATGAGATGTGACAAGTGCGGCGGAAACTTGTATCAACGCTTAGACGACACGCCAGAAGTTATCAGAAAGCGCATAGAAGTCTATGAGAAGCAAACCCAGCCCCTTCTGCAATATTATAAGGCGCGAGAAGTTCCCTTAGTTGAGGCTAAATGTGACAAGCTTGAAATGCCTCCGGAGGTTATGGTTGAAGAGATATTGAAGAGTTTGAAGAGCCTAAATCTTGTTTAAATGTCGAGGACAAACTTAACAGTGGTCTTTCTCTTGCTTTTTATTATCTCCATCTGGTGATATGTAACTGCCTTAACGCCGACCTTCTGCAAATGTTTTTCAGAGTTAAACTTTTCACCCCAACACTTCGCCTTTAGCCTAAACCCATCTGCAGTTTTGTCTAACTCAGATATTTCAAATTTTGAGTAAAGCATTTCGTTGATTTCCGATTTAACCAGGAGCGCTTCAAGCCAGTTGTACAGAAGAGCGTATTCGTCTTCTGCTGAAGCTTCAACGTAATCCTCAATTTCAGGTTTTACTTTTTGAATGTCTGTTATAACTTCGAACATTGCGGCTGCAGCATTTTCGAAAGCTTCAGCTAAGTCCTTTCCGTAAGCAGCTATGTAAGCGTCAGCCGTATGCTCGAGAAACTTGAATTTTCTTTTTCTAACCATGGCCTCAGCTGAGTACTACTAGAAAACTTCGCTTCTCTAAACCATTTCGCTTCATATACGCTAGTGTGCAGGTCTAATTCTGGCCACGTTTCAAAAGTATTTCTTAATGTCCCGTATTGCTGCAACAGTAAGTTTTACCGTGTTTTCAACATCTTTCAGGCTTAGCAGGGAGGCTGGGCTATGAATGTAACGTGTAGGCACGGATACAACGCCGCAGGGAACACCCTCCCTTGTAATGGATATTCGAGCAGCGTCAGTTGATCCCGGCAAGCCTGTTTCAAGTTGATATGGAATATTGTTCTCTTCAGCAGTTTCCACGAGCATCCGTAAAACTTTAGGGTGTGTTATAAGCCCGTAGTCAGCAACAGTTATTGATGGGCCTCTACGCATTTTTATTGGTGCTTCTACTTCTTTTACTCCTGGAACGTCTCCCGCCACGGTAACGTCTAGAGCTATTCCCACGTCTGGATATATGCCGAAGGCTGCTGTTGTTGCTCCCCTTAAGCCAACTTCCTCCTGCACTGTTCCAACAGCGTAAACCGTGCATTGGGTTTCCTTCAGCTCTTTTAAGGCTTCAATCATGACAGCGCAGCCAACGCGGTCGTCGAATGCTTTTCCAATAGCAACATCGTTTCCTATCTTGGCGAATTTTATGTCGAAGCTTACAGAGTCGCCTATTTTGACTCCCATGTTTTTTGCTTCATCTTGGCTTTCCGCACCAACATCTATGAAAAGTTCGTCGAAGGTAACGACTCTTTTGCGTTCCTCTTCTTTCTGTATATGAGGTGGTTTTGAACCTATTATTCCATGCAGTGGGCCTTTCTCAGTGTGAACTATGACTTTTTGGGCCAGCAGTATACGGTCGTCTATTCCTCCGATTTTGGTAAACTGCAGGAAACCTTCTCGGGTAATTGTTTTAACAAATAATCCTATTTCATCCATATGGGCTGCTAACATGATTTTAGGCGTGTTCCCAAAACCCTTTTTAACTCCTATTACGTTTCCAAGCTTGTCCTCTTTAACTTCGTCAACATATGGCTTCAGCATGGTTTTCATGATGTTTCTGACTTCTTCTTCTCTTCCCGCCACTCCACAAGCGTTTGAAAGTTTTTCCAAAATTTCTGCAAGATTCAAATAATCTCCCTCTTTTAACAGTGGTTGAGAATTTTAAAAGGTTTATATTAAACTATTCCTAGAGGCTTTAAAGATTTAAGCAACTACAGCAACATTTATTACCCTTAAACCACCAGGCTTTCAAAAAGCCTGCTTAATGGAGAAAGTTAGATTGCTGCGCGCAACACAGAAGCTTGCTTTGACTGCGGTGTTTGCTGCATTTCACGCTGTTTTGTTTTTACCTGAAGGTCCATGGCGGAGTTTTGTTATTTATTTTATTCCGATTGAAGGCATGGTTCTCGGTCCTTCTATAGGGTTTGCGGCGGCTCTGATTGGGAGCGCAATTGCAAGGTTGATAAAGCCGAGTATTTGGTGGGTTTTCGGCATGATAGCCGAACCTATTGGAGTTGCAGCGGCGGGGCTGTTGGCTAAGGGAAGGTGGAAGGAAATACAGTTGGTTTATGGCGTGATGCTTTGTGCATACTTTCTTCATCCATATGGACGAATGCTCCCTTTATGGACCGTTTTAGATTTGCTTGTGGCTTTTGCAATAATATACCCCGTTTCTAGAATTGGAAGGTGGATTTGGATGGAACAAACTAAAAAGTTTGCGGCAGCTTTAATGCTGATAGCCTTTGTGAGCACAGTTGCAGACTCTATGACCCGGGTTTTTCTGCTTGTTCCATGCGGATTTTACGAGTTTTTTGCGTTTTCCTATGAAGTTTTAGCCTATGAATGGTTCATTCCTGGGGCTGTCGGTTCATACATTGAGGACAGTTTGGTAAGCGTTTTAACCCTTTTTGCTGGTGCACCTTTGCTGTCAAGTTTAAGAAAGACCCTTGGTTTGACGTGGCCTTTGTCGTAAGAAAAAGGGGATGCTGATGGTTTTGAATTGAACCCCCATTCAGTTTGCAGGTTAGGATTTCTGTGGAGGTTGCTGTTTTCTAAGCTCCAAGTATTCCGTCAAAAGCAGTACGCCTTCTATTATAAGGAATATGCCCAGTATGTATGCAACTAGAACTGGCATAGCTATCACTAGGATGCCGAAAATTATGCATATAATAGCTAACACTGGCTTGGAGACTGTTACACCTATCTTCCTTAAACCCTTCTCAACAACTTCTGTCAAACCGTTTTACTCTCCGCTTTCCATATTCGATAATTAAAATGTTTTATTTAAGCTCTTCGAGGTTTCCCTATACTAAGCCTACAGAAATATATATTTTTGGGCCTTCACATAATATTATAACGTGATTTTACATGGAACAGCGTAAAATAATGTCTCTTGGACGTTCCTCGCTTGTTATTTCGCTTCCAAAACACTGGACAGAGTTAAATGAACTTAAACAGGGCGATGTTGTCTCGATAGCCATGAACAGAGACCGTTCCTTAGTGATTTTTCCAGGTGTTCGAAAAGAGCGTGAAAACGCTAGGATAACTCTTCACGTTGAATCAGATAAGGATATCGCCTTTATTATTCGCAGCATAATCGCTTGCTATTTAAATGGCTATTCATACATTAAAATAGTTTCAGACAGGTTTTTCACCGTGCCGCAGCAGAAGGCTATACGTAGAACAGTACAGAGGCTTTACATGAGAATAATGGAGGCAGACACTAAAGAGATGCACATCGTAACCCTCATAGACGAGTCAAAAGCCTCCATTGAAACAGTGGTGAAAAGAATGTATAAGATATCAAGCTCAATGTGTAGAGACACTTTTACTGCTATCAAAAACGAAGACGTGGCTCTTGCAAAATCTGCTTATGTAATCGACGACGAGGTAGATCACTTCTCCTACTTTCTGCTGAGACTCGTGCGAAGGGCAGTGGTTGACTCTACATTAGCTAACCAGATTGGCGTAGAGCCTTTAGATTGCTTAGATTATCAAACTCTCATTCACCGCATAGAACAGGTGTCAGATCAAGCTGCAAATGTAGCTAAACACATAATCATGATTGAAGGAGCTCGGAAAAAAATTTCAACCCCCCTGCTTGAGAAAATGTATTTGGCTGGACGTGACGCTTGCGATTTATACGATAATGCGGTGAATGCCGTTTTTACAAAAGATTTGAAAAACGCAAATGAGGTTATTGAAAACAAGGCTAAAATAGAGAAGTTAGACCGTGAAATAGCATCTTTATCATTCTTAATGGAGAAGGACACTGAAGTTATTTGCGCCTGTTGCTCCATAAGAGACAGCATCCAACGCATAGCAGAGTATGCTGCGGATATCGCCGAAATCACCATTCATCGATCTTTCAAACCTTCTTAGTTTAGCCTTATGGTTTTCTCCGTTCCTTAGAAGGAAAGCTTACAGTAACAGCGAGTTTGGCAGCTGAAAGTTCACCCTTCAATATTTTCCTTGCAAGCTCCAAAGCGTAGTTGTAGTTGTAAACTGTGCCTTTACCGTTTCTTCTAGCTTCCTTTAATATTTCGCGTTCAAGCTTGTACTTTAACCTGCCAATAGTAAGCGGACCTATGCCGAAAATTCCAGGCAGGAATTCTTTCATATCGTCGTCAAGCTTCATTCCTTCAACTCCCAGGGGTGAAACAGCGTTGACGTCGGCTATAACTTTAGAAAGCTTAACGTTTGCCAGCATGTCTTTAGTAATTAACCGGACGCCAGCCACAGAGGCGCAAAGTATAACTTCAGAGTTGTTTATGACTTCAACTTTTTTCTCTGGAGTGGGAGCGAAAACACCTTCAACATCCACGCCGTACCTTTCCCGCAGTAGGGCAGAAAGCTTGGCTACGTATTCTTCCCCATCTTTCCTGTCAGGGTTAGGGCTTACAATGGCAACGCTGCATCCAAGCTTAGCCAATAAAATTGCAGCCACTCTGCCGACAGCGCCGGTGCCGAAAACTGCTATCCGTTTGCCTTTCAGATTTCCAAGCTTAGATTTGGCCAAAGCATCCTCAACCTTGGCCACCATTGCAGTAGCCGTTGTGTAAGCGCCGGCAGGATCAATTATGGTATTAGCTTGGAACGGAGGAAACATTGTTTCACGTACGACTTTCAAAACTTCCTCAGCTTTTTCCATGTCTTTTCCGCCGACAAAGAAGCATGTACGTTTAATCCCTTTAGGATCTCTGGAGAATATAGCGTCCTGAACTATCCTTCTTGCTTCATCAGGGGTAACGTTTTCATATGGAACCACTACGCTAAACCCCGCATCATAGGCCATGCAAATGTCAAAGGGGCTGGCTCTTTTATCTGTGTCTAGAAAAAACAGAATGTAAGGAGCTTCCTCAGATGATGTTCTAATAACTGGTTTAACTTGAATTTGCATCGATTTAAGCAAATCTTCAATCTCTGCTGTTGACGCTTTCTCCTTTGCAAGTACAAGCTTTTTTGTCGGTTGAATTGTTTCAACGTCGACATCCACAGATTCTAAGAGTTTTTTCACACCGCTGACATGTTCTGGACTGGATATATGGAGGCATGTTAACTCTGTCTTATTTATTTCTCTAGCGTTTTCAAGGATCCCCATGGTAATCCAACTTTCTCTAACCGAAAATTTCGCTTCCCGCTCCGCCTCTTCGATTTCCTGTTCTAAACATTGACCGTAAGCGATTAGGTACTCCTTCTCTACACTGTTTTCGTCGGGCGTTTCCTCTATTGCCTTTAATATACGGTCTTTAAGCTGTTTCTTCTCTTCGAGAAGTGAAGCCACGTAACCCTTCGCGTTTTCATCCATGTCAACGGCGAAGAATGGAATGTTATGTTTGTGGCATATTTCGGAAATAACATTGTCTTCGCTGAACTCTTTAGCTGAACGGTTACCCAACTCTTCAGTTATCAAATCTGGTTTGGTTTCCTCTATAAGTTTTTCAAGGAAGTTGCAGAAGGCAATTGTTGGCTTAAACCGTGAAGATAAGACGTTTTTCGGTGTATGATTGTTTGATGGTTCTATAATCCAGAAAGGCTCACTGTATTCTTTCTCCACTATTATGACTTTTAATGACTTTCCTTCCAATGATGTTACTTCAAGTGCTTTCATTCTTTCTCACCTGGTTGCAGGTAAAGTTTTCCGAAAATATATACTTGTCCGAAATATCATATATATATGTTAATACGACATATACGCAGTAAAATTCTTACGTTACGTTTGGCGCATTATCCCATTTTTAACGCAGTCTTTCATCGAAAACAGGGGGCAACATGAGTTTTTCCTTAATTTTAAATTTACCTTCCTTAGAGTGGGGCCTTCTAACCAAGGTGTCTCCACATTTCTCGATTTCCCTCGCTTCTTCTGCAAGGCTGGCTGCTATTTGCGCAATTTCATGTGCACACGCAACAAGCGGCATGTATTTTTCCTTCTCCTTTTCCAAAAAACATGCCCGCGTGTTTATTTCCGCAATCTTCTTTGTCAATTCATAAGCAGCCATGGCCTTAGCTAGAGCGTAAGGGTTCCTAAAATCAGAGCTGTCCCTAACACTGTCAGTGTCTATAACCAGCCTAGGCAACTCAAACGTTAATCCTTCTTTGCAGCAATGGATGATGCGGTCAATTTCCTGGCAAATCATCCTATAGACGCCTGTAACCGCCAACACCTTTATCACATTTGAGTTGAAAATCGCCATTTCAGACAAATCTAAAAACTCTTTTCTCGCACCTATAAGGGGGTCACCCATAACTACTATGTAGCCGAAGCTTTGCTTTTCAAATTCCTCTTTAAGACGTTTCGCGGGGGCATCAGAGATAAAAACGCTTGGAATTTTTCTTTCAAAAAGCATTTCCATAGCTCTTCTAGGCCCTTTCACAGCAGGATTTGGCGAAATGAATATTACAAAGTCCGGGCCAAAATCTAGAAGCTTCGGCAAAGCATCTTCAACATCTTCAGCAAGCATTTTCGCCCCAGTGGTTACAACCCTTACGTTTATGTCTTCTCTGTCAGCAAGCTCATCAAAAATCAGTTCAAGCAGAGGGGCAGTTCCAATGTTTCCACATTTAAACACGCCGATTTTAACCTTTTTCAACGGGTGCACCCCACGCATTAAACCAAGAGCCATATTAAGAAAACAATGTTTATAAGTATTTCATGTAAGAACAGCCTTTTATCAACAACATCGACTGCCTTCAGATTCTACTGTTACGCTTTTAAGTAACCCTGGAATCCGTTTGTCTATCGCTACATAAATTAGATAGCCGCCAAAAATGCTTATACACCCTTGAATAACATTAACGATTCCGGTTAGCAAGAAATAGGTTAATGGTATTTCCTTGTAAGATGTTGGAATAGCCATCAAACCCGCATAGATTAGCGCAAAATTTGCAACAGTCATCAATGCAACTCTTGTTAAGACACCTAAGAGGAACGCGGCAGGAAATCTAAACTTTTTAGCCAGTTTAAACCCGAAATACATTCCTAGAACTGTTGTGAACTCTGAAAGTCCCTTCATAGAAGAACCAATAACGTCTCCGCTGCGGGCAAGTATGGCAAGGAATGCAATTGCAGACGAGAATGCGCCTGGAACTAATCCGAACAATAATAAGGACAAAATTATTGGAATTCCCGTGAAATCAAATTTTAGAAATGGAAGTGGCGGAAAGGGAATTTTTAAACCTGAATACTTCATTGCGTAGTCAAAAACAACAACTAAGGCGGCGAGGACGACTATCCCCGCCAAAGTTCGAGACGTAATTTTCATATGGAAGCCTCTTTTGTCGATGCCTGCTTTTTCTTTGAAAGTTTAATCAGCAAGTTTAAAGCGTTAGGTTCTTGGTTCACAGCTTCAGTTACTATTGCTCCAGCATTTTCTGCATTTGAAAGCAGTTCTTCGCCCTTTTCTGTACGTATGATTACGAAGGTCCATCCGTCCAATCCTAATCCGCCAACAGAAATATCTGCTAATTCTGAGCTGAAGTCTTCACAGAAGCGGCAGCTTTGTCTGGCATATTGTTTAGCCTCTGCCAGGGGTATTGCCACCGTTTCGGATGGTAATGTTACAAACATCTTGCCTTTAATGTTAATTTTTTTAATATAGTTTAAATCTATACCCAGCTTCCCGCTAATATGGTTTTGCATAAGCCCATCGTAAATGAAACATTCAGAACACGCTAAACCAATTAAAAGCTTTAATGGTGCAACGTATTTTTTAAGCCCTGCTAGCTGCATCTTTCGAACTGCACGAATCTGGCATGGTGTTCCAACGAACGCTACGCTATCTTTCTTCTGTTCTATTGCCTTTGTTATAGCCAGAATGTTCGGCGAATAGAAGTATTTGGTTCCAGCTGACTGTAAAACTTCATCAACTGCAGTGGCAAGAATAGGACGGGGATAAAAGGGCTTTCCACACATGCTTTTTGCAACTATTGCGCCATCAATAAAACCTTTCTTTAAGGCAAACAGCAGTAAAGCCGTAACCAATCCTCCATCTTGACAAACTTCCAGGATTCGGCTGTCTCCAGCCTTTGCCAGTAAGAGTTTCCGGTAAACTCCAAAAGCCTCCTCTGGCTTCCGTTCCCTGTTGAACACAAAATTCTCAATGTTAGATAATGAAAACTCGTATTGCGGACATGCTTTTGCGCATATGCCGCAGACTTTACACTCTTTCACCATGCTTGGCTTCTCGTTAACATATTCAAGACATAGGAAAGGACAGACTAGCACGCATGTGCCGCAGCCAACGCATTTTCCAGCTTCTACAACTGCTTTTGCTATCGACTCTTCAAAGCTAAGCTTAGCCGTTTTCATAGCCGAACTGTATAGGGTTGCAAGGATAAATAGTTTAAGTTTATAACAGATTAAAAACAATGCCGCTTTTACACTTTTAAGACGCTTTGTTAAGCGCGATTGTTTAATTTGTTAACATGGGTTTCAAATGTTAAAAGCGAAAAATCTTAAAGCAAGATTACGCCTTTATCAACGGTCAGGTTTGAATATGATACAAAATGAAGCCAGAACCGAGATAGTAGGCTACGATGATAAAGACAAATTTGGGCCATGCTTCATAGTCAAAACTTTAAAGGGGCACACCGTAAAGATTTCGGATACTTTTGCTGAAATGTTTTCCATGTGGGCTGGAAGAGTTCTCATTACAGCTGACAGCGAAAAATGGGCTTCAACTGCTGCTGAGGTTGCAACAGGCTTTGCGACTAGCGTCATAATGGCTCCCGCAGAGGCTGGTTTGGAGCGTATAGTTTCAAAAGATGAAACCCCTGATGGAAGAGTTGGAGCTTTAATCCAAATCTATAACCGAAGCAGGTTTGACTTAAAGAATCAGATGATACTCCGCATAGGACAGTGCATAATGACTTGCCCCACAACATCTGCTTTCGACGCTCTTCCAAACGCCAAAAGAAGACTGCTGGTGGGAAGAAGCCTACGCTACTTTGGCGACGGTTTCCAAAAAAAGAGCACGGTGGGAAAAAGAAAAGCTTGGAAAATACCAGTTATGGAAGGCGAATTCATCGTTGAAGATTCCTTCGGCGTTACAGAGGCTGTAGCTGGAGGAAACTTCCTTATACTGGCAAAGGATAGAAACGCAGGACTTCAAGCAGCAGAAGAAGCTGTAAATGCGATCAAGAATGGAGTAAACGAGGTTATAATGCCTTTTCCAGGCGGAATTTGCCGGTCAGGGTCAAAAGCAGGCTCATTAAAGTACAAGCTTAAAGCTTCAACAAACCACCCTTTCTGTCCAACGCTTAGAAAATTTGTGGCAGACTCACAGCTGCCAGACGAAGTTAACTCGGTTTATGAAATAGTGATTAACGGCTTAACATTGAATGCAGTTAAAAAAGCAATGGGACAAGGCATAAAAGCGGCGATAAACGTGCCAGGCGTCCTAAAAGTTTCCGCTGGCAATTACGGCGGAAAACTTGGACCCTACAAGGCGTTTCTAAAAGAAGTTTTGGAGCTATCCTAACCTTTATTTAACCCGAATTCTTATCGGCTCTCAAGCCAAGAAGCTTTATAGTTTAGAAACTAAGTGAAAAAATTTGAACGCTTCCAAAAAAAGGACGTCTCTTGAACTATTCAGACTTAAAAAGACGTTAAGCGTGCTGGCTAACAAAGAGGGCAGAGGGACAGAGCTTGTTTCACTTTACATTCCACCTGGAAAACAGATAAGCGAAGTCATGAACATGCTTAGAGATGAGTACGGCACCGCTTCAAACATAAAATCTACAACAACCCGTAAAAACGTTCAAGACGCCATCGTCAAGGTTCAGCAACGCTTAAAACTTTTCAGAGAAACTCCTGAAAACGGTCTTGTAATATTCTGCGGCGCAGTTCCACAGAATGGCGCTGGAAGCGAAAAAATTGAAACATATGTCATAATACCGCCAGAACCAATAAACATATACCTTTACAGATGCGACTCACGCTTCCACACGGAGCACTTACAAGAACTACTGAGAGAAAAAGAGGCGTATGGCATACTTTTAATCGACGCGACAGCCGCAACCGTTGCAGTTCTCCAAGGTAGAATACTTGAGATAGTTAGGGAAGTAACATCAGGTGTTCCTGGGAAAACCCGGGCTGGTGGACAGTCTGCCAGAAGGTTTGAAAGACTTAGGGAAATGCGCCTTCAAGAATATTTTAGACGTGTAGGTGAACATGCCAACGAAATATTTCTTTCAATAGAAAACTTGAAAGGCATAATTATAGGCGGACCTGGCCCAACCAAGTATGACTTTGAAAAGGGTGACTATTTGAACTATCAGTTAAAAGAAAAGATTATTGACACAGTTGACACCGCCTACGTGGATGAGCAGGGTGCAAAAGAAATCTTAGACAAAGCGCCAGAGATAATGAGGAAAATCCGCTATATAGAAGAACGCCAAATAATGCAGCAGTTCCTATACGAAATAGGCCACGACACGGAACTAGCCACTTATGGAGAAGAAACGGTGAGAAAAGCCCTAGAGGCAGGTGCCGTTAAAACGCTTCTATTGTCAGAAGGCTTAGACGTTGCCCGTGTAAAATTGAAATGCAGCGCCTGCGGCTACGAAGAACAACAAACGGTTATAGGATCAATGCTTACAAGTTTTGAACAAAGCCTACCTGGAAAAACATGCCCTAAATGCAAGACCGCTTCATTAAGCATAACTGAAAAGCAGGAGCTTATAGAAAACTTCGCCAAACTTGCCGAATACACAAACACAGAAGTTGAAATGATATCAGATGAAACTGAAGAAGGGCAAATGTTAAAAAACTCTTTTGGCGGAATAGCTGCGCTCTTACGATTCAAACTTCAAGAATAGCAGATTGCAAAGCGCCATAATACCCCCTTTTAAGGTTCCCAGCCTTTGTATATCCATCGATAAGTCCCGTTATCTCGCAAAGTCCATGCATCGCATCCTACTTGCCCAAAAACCCATCCAGCCTGCACATCATCCAAATAATACCAGAACCAATACTTTCCTTCAGAAGGAGAAGGTGCAACACCATTAATTGTTCTCACAAAGACATGCCCAGGCTCCATCGCTAAATAATAGTCATACTCAACTTCCGCCACCTCTATTGTTAAGTCAAAAAGAGTCATGCCAGGACTTGCAGAAACATTGTACCATGTTCGAGTATTATTCCCATAGTCAATGCAAAGGTTCACTTTGATAAAGGTTACTTCACCTATGAAGCTCTCTAATTCTTTGGCGGCCAAAGCTGTTAAAAGCTTGCTAAACTCTTTGAGAAGTGAGTCAAACTCCTCACGTGTTATTACATCATCCCTTGCAGGTTCCTGAAGCCAGTGATAGTGTCTCCCTAGGCCTCCAAGATAAGAAACGGCATGCGCTATTACCTTACGCTTCATAAGTTCCTGAAACTCGCCTAGCAAGTTAGTGTAAGCCTCTTGCAGATTTGGAAAAATGTTGAGCGTTGACGTATAATTGTCTCCTAAATTATACAACAATTTTCCATATTTGTCCATAAGCGGAAAATAATCTTCATCCATAAACATGTAATATTCTCCAACCAAGGCGTTATAATCCCTTAGGAGCAAGTCCCGCTTTTCCAGCGATGCCTTATAATTTCCAACAATACTAGATAATAGTTGTTGCTTTTCACTTAACTCATTTTGGTGTCGAACCGCTTCAAGGCAATAGTATGCTGCGGAGCTTGTGGCAATTAATGCCCAAATCAATGTTGCCAAAACAATGAAGGTAAGAGTTCTTTTTTCAACCAATATTTTCACCTGCAAACATGTTTTTTGCAACCTTAACTATCGGAAGGAAGGCAACTCCAAACACGGCTGTGTTGGATAAAACATGAACTATGGTGAAGGGGGTGCCATAAGCTAGAGCAATAATTACAGCTAAGTCAAAAGGAATTCCCGTTATTACGTGAGAGGCTGCCACACCAAGATTTGTTATTAAATCGTATAGAGCTGTGAGAAAAGCTCCTAAAACAGCAATTTCAAAATAAAAATTTCCAGAGTAACATCTATACGGAATTTTTCTGTAGAACCCTCCTGCTAAACCTATCAATGCCATGCCAACCATTTGGAAAGGCATATTTAAACCGGCGAAACCCCAAGGAGAAAGAAAACCATTAACAAACATCACGAAACCACCGAACAAAATTCCAACAGCTGAACCAAAAATGAAGCCCACAGAGAAGGTGAAAAACGAAGTGAACTCTACGTTTGGGGGTCTTGGTAACAATTGAATGGCTAAACATAGGGCTATCAGAATGCTCATGAAGGCGACTGTTGAAGTTTTTCTTGTGTGCTTCATTCTACTTGGATGGATAATCCATCCAACTTTAAAAACTTTTCGACGACAACTACATTTTCTACTTACGATTTTCTTTCATTCGTGACAACAACCATTCATTGTCAAAGTCATAGATAATGAAAAATTTTGGTTAGTTATTGATTATTGGAATTCTGGAATCTAAAAATTTTATTTCACAACTCACTATAACCATTTTGGTAATGTTCCGATGCTTGTCGATTACCATATTCACACATCTTTGTCGTCAGATGCTCAAGGTGAGGTTTTAGACTGCGTTAAAGTTGCCTGCAGTGAAAAGTTAGAGGAAATTGGCATTTCCGAACACTACATCCAAGAGAGGTTTCGAAATAAGTTATGCATTCCCATGGGCTATAAGAAAGTGTCAGAGTATTTTAGAAAAATGAAGACTTTTAAAAAGAAGAAGATGAGCCATGTTAAGCTTAAATTCGGCATTGAAGTAGACTTTATTCCAGGCTTCGAAAACGAAATTAAAGAAGAGTTGAAACGCATCCCTTTTGATTACGTAATAGGTTCTGTGCACTTCATAAATAACTGGGGTTTTGACCACCCGAAGTATATCTCAGAATATCAAAAATGGGATATCCTAGAATTATATGAGGCTTACTTTAGCATTGTCCAAAATTGCGCAAAATCAGGGATCTTTGACATCATAGGACATCTTGATCTAATCAAAAAGTTTGGGTATAAACCAAAAGGAGATATCAGTGAGTTGTATCTTGCAACCGCTAAAGCCTTAAAAGAAAGCCAGGTATGCGTTGAGGTTAACACTAGTGGACTGCGTCATCCGTGCCATGAAATATACCCAAATAAGCAATTGCTTAAAATGTGTTATGAAGAGGGTGTCCAGATAACACTGGGTTCCGACGCTCACATGCCAGAAGATGTTGGAAAAGATTTTAACAAAGCCTTGAATATGATTAAAGAAGTAGGATACGAGCAAATTGTAAAATTCACCAAAAGGAAGAGGCAACTGGCTACAATATGACCGGCGGATTATAATGCTTTTGGTAAAACCTAAATATTTCAGCGCATCATGTAAGTGGATGAGTTGTATGTGAATTAGTAGCGGATGAACCATGACGGAAATTGGTAAAAAAATTAGAATTGACAGAATAATTAACCGAAACACTGGAAAAACAGTCATAATCCCGATGGATCACGGAATAACTCTTGGTCCTATTCAAGGAATACAGGATATGAGAGACATTGTTAACAAGGTTGCTGAAGGCGGAGCCAACGCAGTCTTACTGCATAAAGGAATTATAAGAGCTGGATATAGAGGCTATGGTAAAGATATAGGGTTAATCGTGCACTTGTCTGCAAGCACAGCCTTAGGTCCAGATCCAGATAATAAAGTGCAAGTTGCAGACGTTGTTGAAGCCATTAAACTTGGCGCTGACGCCGTTTCGGTTCATGTAAATGTCGGATCGAAAACAGAGCCTGAACAGCTGAAACTTCTAGGTAAAATAGCGAAAACATGCGGAGAATGGGGAATGCCCCTACTTGCAATGATGTATCCCAGAGGGGAGAAAATAAAAAATGAGTATGATGTGGAAGTCGTTAAACATGCTGCCCGCATAGGAGCAGAGCTCGGAGCAGACATGGTAAAAACAAACTTTACCGGAAGCGAAGAAACCTTCAGAGAGGTTGTTAAAGGCTGCCCTGTACCTGTTGTCATGGCCGGAGGCCCTAAAACCAAAACTGACGAGGAATTCTGCAAAATGGTTCACAGCTCAATACGTGCAGGAGGATCTGGAGTGGCTGCTGGAAGAAACGTTTTCCAACATGAAAATCCGACTAGAATGGTTCAAGTGTTATGCGGCATTGTCCATGAAGGATTAGACGCCAAAAAAGCTATAGAGAAGTATATGAATAAAATGAAATAACCTCAACTCGTTAACCCATATAATATTTTGCTGGGATTAAGGCATTATAGGAGTATGTGGTTCGCAAATTTAGCTCTACCAGTTTTTATGGCATTTGTTTGTAACATAAAACTTGACGTTTCTAACATTTCCATAAAAGGTTTTGGATTTGCTATGCCGACTGACAAAATTTTTCAATTAAATGAGCAAGATTTTTGTGAGCATTTAATATTTTGGCTTTCATTTCAGCTGTTTGTGTTTCCATTGAAGCAAGAACGCTTTTGCGAGTATTAAGCATCCTTTGAACCTCAGTGGGAGAAGGCCCTCCTTGAACAGTGTGAGCTTCAATAAAGTTTGACGCCTTAAAAGACTTCTTAAGGTCGCCTTCGCTGATACTTAACGGTGAACCAGCAACCTTCTCGGCAACCTCTTTTAAAATTTCAGGCGTTGCATCTGCAGGAGTCAGTCCACGCTCTAACAAAAATCTAACCAGAGCCCCAACGATTTTGTGGGCTGTTCTGAATGGAATACCATATTTTTGAAACAATATATTTACAAGTTCTGTTGATGTTGAAAAGGCTAGAATTGAATCCTTCACTTTTTTGGGTTTGCAAGAGGTTATTAACTTAGACAACATGTCCAGCGACTCGTTTATTATAGCGAAGGACTCCCAAAGTTTCGGCGTAATTTCCTGGAAGTCCAAGTTGTAACCTGAAGGCAGGGACTTCAAGGTTAAAGCGCAAGTTGTAAAGTTGCCTATCACGTAACTCATCCGTGCGCGTATGACCTCAAGTACGTCAGGGTTCTTTTTTTGAGGCATTATGCTACTTGTTGAGCAGAAATCGTCTGGAAGCTCGATTAAGTCGAATTCCAAAGTGCTCCAGATTATTAGATCTTCAGCAAGGCGGCTTATATCAATAGCAATTATTGAGAGAGTTGCAAGTGCTTCTAAAATGAAATCTCGACTGCTGACGGCGTCTAAAGAGTTTTCCAGAACGTCAGCGAAGCCCAAAAGCTCCGCCATTCTCTTTCTATTTATTGGGAAACTTGTTGTTGCTAACGCAGCAGCACCCATTGGGGACGCGTTAACCCTGCGGTAGCATGCAACCAGCCTCTGAAGATTTCTCTGAAAAACATCAAAGTGGTACAGGAGATAATGCGCGAAAGTTATTGGTTGAGCAGGCCTGAGATGAGTGTAGCCGCATACGATTGTTTGTACATGCTTCTCTGCCTTCCTTAGAAGGTTTTTTTGGAAATTTAGCGAGACTTTCATCAAATTTATTATTTCTTCGCGCAGCTTCATCCTTATGGCTGCTGCAACTTGGTCGTTTCTGCTTTTTGCTACGTGCAAGTTGCCTCCAGCTTCTCCTTTAGCTCTTTTAGCGACTTCTTCTTCAACGTATATATGTATGTCTTCAAGCCACGGTTTGGCCTTAATCTTTGTTTTTAAATTTAAAGCCTTAAGAAGCTCAAGTCCTTGACTTTTTTCTATTATTCCCTGCTCAATCAACATTATTGTGTGAGCTTCATTTATCTCGATGATGTACTTTAAAAGGGCTATGTCATACTTCATTGAAGAAATAAAACGTGTAACTTCTTTATTTGAAGATTTTATTCTGCCGCCCTTAAACAGCACACTCACAATTTTTCCTCTCTTTGTTTTCCCGGTTCATTTTAAGCATGTTGAAAGTTTTTGACTGAAACCCCCAAAGTTCAACAAAACCTTTCGCTAAAGTCTGGTCAAACGTGGTTATCACATCGTAAGTTGCCAATTTTAATTCGTACATTGAATACGGCGATGAACGTCCAACTACCCGTAAGTTTCCTTTATACAACTTCAAGTTGACTTTTCCGCTGACTCGCATCTGTGTTTTATCTATGAACGCTTCTAAATCATTTCTCAAAGGGTCAACCCATAAGCCTGCATAGGCCAGAAAAGTCCACTGAGTGTCCACATACTTTTTAAACTCTATTTCATGATTTGTTAAAACCATTTTCTCTAAGTCTTTGTGGGCTTCAAGTATTATTGCAGCAGCGGGACATTCGTATATTTCTCTGGATTTTATGCCGACAATTCTGTCCTCAATATGGTCTATGCGGCCTATCCCGTGCATTCCTCCAATTTGGTTCAATTTTGCAATCAGTGAAACTGGATCCATTTCTTCATTGTTCAACGCGCGTGGAATACCGTTTTCAAACTCTATTGTGACGTATTCAGGCTTATCAGGACATTTTTCAGGAGGCAACGTCCATTCGAATATTTCTTCCGGCGGTTCATGTTCAGGGTCTTCAAGCACACCGCATTCAATTGAACGTCCCCATAGATTTTGATCTATGCTGTATGGATTCTCGACACTTGAGGGAATAGGGATATTCCTTTCTTTTGCAAATTCTATTTCCTTGTCTCTTGTCAACTGCCATTCTCTAACTGGGGCTATGATTTTGAGATTAGGTGCAAGCGACCTTACAGTCACGTCGAAACGAACTTGATCGTTTCCTTTACCACTGCACCCATGAGCAACTGCGGTGGCTTTTTCTTTTTTTGAAACTTCAACCAGCTTCTTAGCTATTAACGGACGTGAAAGGGCTGCGCTTAAAGGGTATTTATCTTCGTAAAGGGCGTTTGCTTTTATAGCTGGGAAAACATATTCAGCAACAAATTCATACCTAGCATCTATTGAGTAATGCTTAATTGCGCCGAGCGTTAACGCTCGCTCCTCCACTCTTTTAAAATCGACTCCCTGGCCGACATCTAGAGTTAACGTTATTACGTCTGCTTTATAGTATTCCTGTATCCATTTAACCATTATTGAAGTATCTAGTCCGCCTGAATAGGCCAATACTACCTTTTCTTTTGACATAATTTCATATGAGATGAACACAACTTTTATATATTTTTTGGTCAGAATATTCCTGAAAATGACATAAGTGGCCAGAAATGATCAGAAGCAGCATATCAAGCATCGTCCAAGAGTTAATAGACAAAGATGTTTCATTACAATGTGCACTTGAGCAAGGTTACGCAAACTACAGCGCCATAGCAAGAATGTTGAAACCGATTGTGGAAGAACTTCTAAGTCGCAAAGTTAAACTCGAAAGCGTAATCACTGCCGTGAAAAGGGTTGCAGTAACTTACAAACCTGCCAATAACTTAAACTCAGCTGAAGTTATTTCTGAAAGTATTGTGCATTTAAGGACTGATATAGCCAAAATTTCTGCTGAAAAAACAAAAAGAAATCTTGAAATCTTGAAAAAAATTCTGTCAGATTTCGCAAGTGAAGAATACATCCAAATTATAGAAGGAATAAAAAACATTACGTTAATTGTCGATCAAAACTTATTTGATAAGATAAAATCTGAATTTCAATTAGAAAACGTTCTTGAAGAAAAAAGTAATCTTGTGGCAATAACCATAACAAGTCCCAAGAAAATAGTGGAAACACCTGGATGCATAGCATCTTTCTATAATGCGATTTCGCGAAGACATATAAATATTGAAGAAACTTTAAGCTGCTCAACTGAAACCATTTTGATCATGCAGTTAGACGACGTAGGCAAAGCATTGAACATACTTACCAATTTAATTTCAGAATCGAGAAAAATATGCAGGAAAACACCAAATAAACCGTTTCATCATTCTCTAATGAAAACTCAAAGCATTTATACAAGTTAGCATATGCTTCTTTGACCTGAAAAGTTTTCATTCCGAATTGGAATTATAGCTAAACATTTTTGCCAAAAACTTTTGAAATATTTTTATGCAATCCATATAATCTTTAATTTCAATATGCTCATTTGGTGTGTGGTCGAGGCTTGAGTTGCCCGGCCCGTATGCAACTATGGGAATTTTCAGGATTCTGCCAAGTATGTTCATATCGCTTGTTCCAGTTTTACGCACTAACACCGGAATTTTGCCTCTTATTTCTCTAATCGTTGATGAAAGAACATGGACTAACCTGTTGTTTTTGCTTAGTTCGAAAGCCTCAGTTGAATCAATCACCTGAATTTTTACCGTAACCTTTTGGTTTGCATTTTTGTATTGCGTCAATCTATCATTAATTTCTTCAAGCACCTCCAAACACGTTAACTGTGGGGGAACCCTTATGTCAACTATGGCTTCGCATCTCCATGGAACATTGTTTGCAGCTGATTCTCCTCCCTTCAATCTGAGTATGCATGAGGTAAGAGAGTAGAAACGACTGTTTAGATCTTCATTTGGAAAATGAATTCCTTTTATCATATTACAAATTTCAAAAGCTTTTTCAATCGAGTTTTCAAACAGCCATGGAGATGCAGAGTGTCCTGTTTGTGTTTTACAAGTTATTTTAAGTTTCAGATTCCCTTTATATCCGATAACTATGTTTTCTATTCCACTGGGTTCTCCAAAAACTGCATAGTCCGCGGATAATCCTTTCTCTATTAAATGTTTGACTCCCCTGCCGGACTTTTCCTCTTCAATAGTGCCTACAACCACAATCTTTCCTGAGGAAACTTTTTCCGTAACAGATGACGCAGCCAATATCATTGAAGCCAATGGAGATTTTGCATCGACAGCTCCCCTGCCGTACAATTTGCCGTCGATAATTCTTACTGGAATATAGCCTGGAACGGTGTCCATATGTCCGCATAGCAAAATCTTCGGCGTCCCCTCCCCCACTTCACCTATCAAGTTGCCAATTTCATCTACCCTAACTTTGAAACCTAACTTTTTCATTTCATCTGCGAGAAAGGAACGTATTTCTCCTTCCTTTCCTGAAGGACTGTAAATTTTAAGAAGATTTGCCAGAAAACTAACTGCATAGTCTTCTATTCTCTTCGACCTCCAATAGTTCGTCCATAATTGTTAGAAGGGTGTTTACATGCTTCTCTGTTATGATTAAAGGCGGCAGGAAACGCATCACGTTTTTGCCAGCGTCAAGTATTAAAACTCCCCTTCGCGCCGCCTGGGATATTATGTTTAAAACGTCGACCCGTAACTCCACACCAATCATTAAACCTAAACCACGTACTTCTCTGATAATTTTGTATTTAGACCCTAATTCTCTTAGTCTGCTTAAAAAGTAGCTTCCTATTTTTTCAGCTCTTTCCCAGAGCTTCTCCTGCAAGATTATATTAATCGTTGCGGATGCTGCGGCAGATACAACAGGATTTCCGCCGAAGGTGCTTGTATGCTCTCCAACTTGTAGGGAGGAAGCTATCTCCTCT
The DNA here is from genome assembly GCA_038826715.1 of Bathyarchaeia archaeon. Classification (GTDB taxonomy): domain Archaea; phylum Thermoproteota; class Bathyarchaeia; order Bathyarchaeales; family Bathycorpusculaceae; genus JAWBOH01. The sequence goes on from JAWBOH010000001.1 coordinate 40,196, forward strand.
TTAGCAATAGTTACTCCGAGGGGAAGACCGCCGGCAATGGATTTTGCTATGCACATGATGTCAGGAATTATTTTCCAGTGTTCGCAAGCAAACATTTTTCCTGTTCTTCCCATCCCTGTCTGGACTTCATCCATTATCAAGAGGATGCCGGTTTCGTCACATAATTCCCTCAAAGATTGAAAGAAGTCTTTCGGAGGAACTATAACGCCGCTTTCCCCCTGTATTGGTTCAGCTATGATTGCAGCTGTCTGATCTGTTATAGCCTCCTTAATCTTTTGAATATTATATCGTGGCACATGCTTAAAACTTGGAACCAAAGGCTGAAAGGGCTCCCTATACTTATCTTTCCATGTCGCGGAAAGGGCTCCCATGGTCTTCCCATGGAAACCCCCCATCATTGAAATAATTTCAGGTTTTCCGGTTGATTTGCGCGCCATTTTGATAGCGCATTCAACTGCTTCAGCTCCGCTGTTTCCTAAAAAAGCTTTTGTTAAACCTTTAGGAATTATTTGCATAAGTTTTTCAAGAAACTGTGCCCTTGCATCGTTGTAAAAGGATCCGTGACATGAGTTTAGCCTTTTCATCTGCTCTTTCACCGCGTTGATTATTTCTGGACGGGAATAGCCGGTTATGCATACGCCGTAGTTTCCGGTAAAGTCCAAATATTTTTTGCCGTTTAAATCCCATAGAAAGACTCCTTTTCCCTTCGTAAGCGCCACAGGTTTTTTCGCGTAAACACCAACCATATACCTATCTTCGATATCCATTACTTGTTTTTCATCCACGGGTTATCACTGTTCCACCTATATGCCTAATAGATAACGAAACAGGTGATTTTCTAACGCCGGATGCGATTATAGCTTCTTCGACGCCGAGGTTTAGAGCTTCTGCCGCGGCGTGAACTTTTGTACTCATGCCGGCTCCCATTTTCGGAATCACTTCTTCAATTTCTGAAAGCTTCAGCTTCTCTACGAGTTTTCCGTTTAGGATGACTCCGTCAACATCAGTTAAAAGAACTAGGCGATCTGCTTTCAGGTCACCTGCAATTTTCGCTGCAGTCCGGTCTCCGTCTACATTTAAGAACTCAAATTTTTCGCTTATAGCCACGGGTGAAACTACTGGAACGAAGCCGTTTTCCATGAGTAGTTTGAGCAGTTTAATGTTTACCGTGCAGATTTTCCCGCTGTACCCAGCATCTACAACTCTTTTCCGTCCTTTTTCATCTACTGTAATAATTTTCTCCTTTTTTTTGGCTTTAAGGAGAGCTCCGTCTACCCCAGACAATCCAACGCTTTGCACTCCACGACTTTGGAGTGTTAAAACAATTTTTTTGTTGATTTCTCCGGACATCACCATATTGTATATTCTTATAGTCTCCTCGTCCGTGTACCTGCTTCTGAAACCTTCCGGAGAAGTGACAAACGTCTGTTCCTTTCCCAGCTTTCGGGCAATATTTGTAACCTCTACTCCGCCTCCGTGAACAAAAACTACTTTATGTCCATCCTTAAGAACTAGGTTTTCTACGTCGTCAGCGATTTCTGAAATGTTGTCTTCAAGAATTTTTCCGCCAACTTTTACAACAATTAACATTTTTCACACCGGATGAAAACCTGAATGTTCTAAACCTGTCTTTTCGTTGACGCCGAGCATTATGTTCAAGCATTGAATCGCTTGGCCTGCTGCGCCCTTAACCAGATTGTCTATTGCTGAAAAAACAACAAGCCTATCGACACGTGTATCTAACTCGAAACCTATATCGCAGAAGTTTGAGCCGACCACGATTTTCGGGTCTGGAAACTGGTAAAGCCCTTTCTTATATCGGAGAAAACGAATGAAAGGTTCATTTTCGTATATTGAACGGAAAGCCATCCAAACTTCCTTATCAGTGGCGCTTCTAGTTAGAAACGTGTGGACAGTGCATAATATGCCCCGCACAATGTTTACAGCATGGGGAGTGAAGGAAACTTTCACTTGCTTTTTCGCAACCAAGCTCAGTTCCTGCTCTATTTCAGCGATATGTCTATGGTTAACAGGTTTGTACGGCCTTGTCCCCCCAGACCTTTCCGGATGATGCGACGCCATTGACGGTGTGACGCCGGCACCTGACGAGCCTATTTTTGCGTCAATAATTATTTTCTCACAATCTATTAGGCCGTTCTTAACCAGCGGGGCAAGAGCTAGAATTGCTGCTGTTGCCATGCATCCAGGTACAGCAACCAAACTAGCCTTTTTAATTTCCTCTCTATGAAGTTCTGGAAGGCCGTAAACTGCCTCTCTTAGCATTTCTGGGAAAGCGTGACTCCAACCATACCATTTGCTGTAATCCTCAGGATTTTTCAGTCTAAAGTCCGCGCTCATGTCAATAAGCTTTAAACCAGCATTAAGCACGTCTGGAACTAGCTTAACTGAAGCCCCATGAGGCAAAGCAGTTAACACTAAATCACATTTTTTCCGAATTTCAGAAAGGTTATATGGAGTGAACATGAGTCGAGTGATCCCTCTAAGGTTCGGATGCACCATAAACACATATTCGCCAGCGTGCTTTTGTGAAGTAACAATGGTTATTTCCACATTCGGATGTGGAAGCAGTAATCTTAAGAGTTCTCCTCCCACATATCCTGAACCCCCGATTATGCCGACTTTCACTTCAAAACCACCTCCTATCTTAGAAGACTTTCAGCACAGGTCAAAAGCTGCTGTGCCAAGTCAATTCCAGCAGCTAGTCTTGTCTGTTCCCAAAAGTCAGGGCAAGAGTTTGCCTCGTGGAAGACGATTTGATTTTCCATGTTTTTGATGGTTTTTTCTATTTCTCCTCTGATAATGCGGTATGCTTCTGAGTTTTCATAATTATTAAAAGCCTTCTCTAATCGTCCATTCCAATAAGCGAAGTTTTCTTTACTGACCTGTAATTTTTTGATCTTTTGTATTTCATTGAATAAAGGTGTCAATTTTTCAAACTGTGAAATCAAATGTTGATTCATGGTTATTTCTCTCCCGAAGTTTATCATTGCATCAAGCGCTAAGACCCATGCCTCGCAGCCTTTTCCAATAGATTCAGCACATTTTATTGAGGATTCTATTATTTTCTGGGTTAGATTTACTCCGAAAACCATGTTGCCTAAGTAAGCATTTGTTCTAAAATCTTTTAGCCCTGTTCTAGCCATAGCTCGCGGATGGCAATAGGGGTTTTTCCCCTTCTCTTTTAAAACAATAATTCTAAGGTCAAAAAACCATTTTTGAACGAATTCTTGCGCAAGAACCCCTATGGGGTTTATCACTGATGGCTGAGTTTCGCTTAAAAATTCTAAAAGTTCCTGCTTTTTTCTTGCCAATCTTATGTTTTTTCCATGGGATCCTGCATCGGGCTTAAGCACCACAGGCTTATCATCGAATCCTTGCTGGATGAGCTCAGCAATTTCATTTTCGTTGGAAATTTCTCGGCCATCAACCGTTCTCTCTTTAGGATTGCATGGGATATAGATAGTTGTAGGTATCTTAACTTTTTCTTTCCAAAAGCGTAAAAGCGTTCTAAGCTTGCTGAAGCAAATATACTCTATTTGTGAAGGGTTGATAACGTTTTTCCCCAGTGCTTCAAAAATCGCTCCTATGTATAACCTGCGGTTCTTGCTCTGAGCTCTGTTCAACACTACAGAAACATTTTTGGTTTTTTCAAAATAGTCTTTTCCCTTGCTTTTGATTTGCCAGCCATCATTTTCCAATAGGAAGTAAATTTTGCTTGACGGTATGAAAGTTAAATTTATTCCAGCTTTCTGGGCTGCAAATTGTATGCCCATTTCGTCTGTTCCGGCACGTTCATAAACAATTGCGATGCTCATTTTTGTTTATTTCACCGACAAAATAGAAAGCAGAGAGTCTTTAGCAAAAGCGCCTATTCTCCCCAATCTTCGCCTTCGATTTGAAGTTCTTCCACTTCTACAAAGTCGCCGTTAACATTTTTCACTTCTAATTCAAGTCCGCAGTCAGGGCAGGTTATTATATCTCCCTTGATCACGTCTCCTGGAACATCGATTTTTGCACCGCATTCTGGGCAGGCAACTGATTCCATATACATCACGTGGCCGTCTTGTTATCTTTCACGCTTAAATATTTTTTGGTCATACTCGTACTTTTTTTTAAGTATAATGACCAAAAAAGGTCATCTTCATGTGCCGATGCCTATTTTGACCTTGAAAATTATTGTGGTAATTTGCTTTCCCCTTAATTAAGTTATTTCCTGCTTTATCGCACACATATACGTGCCTATTTGCTGAAAGAGAAATCTATATAAGGTCAAGCCGTAACCTTGTGCTATAAAGCTGAAAATGGCTTGGTTTGTAACGTATGAACAAGGTAGCTGTAATCGGCTCGGGTGTAATTGGCGGAGCCATCGTTAAAAGCTTGCTAAAAAAGGGATATAGCGGAAGCGTTATTGCCACAAGACGTGATATTCAAAAGCTTAGGGAACTTGAAAGTTTAGGCGCAATAACAACTGCAAACAATAAAGAGGCAGCGGAGAATGCTGATATTATATTTTTATGTGTAAAACCTAATGATATAAGGAAAGTTCTTGGAGAAATAGGTGAACAGGTCGAAGGAAAGCTTGTAATATCCACTGCAGCGACAATCCCGTTAAAATTTTATAAGAGCATTGTGCCTAAAGCTAAATTTGTCAGGACTATGCCGAATATCGCCGTTCTCGTTCAAGAATCTTTTACAGCATACTGTTGTGATGAGGACGTAACTCCTGACGATAAAAAAAGGGTTGAGGAAATATTGAATATTATGGGAAGCTCTCAGGAAGTTGAAGAAAAACATATGGATGCGATTACAGCTTTAAGTGGAAGTGGACCGGGCTACATATCAATTATTATAGAGGCTTTGATGTATGCAGGCTTAAGGGTTGGGCTGCCGAGGAATCTAGCTTTGCATAGTTCAGCGCAAACAGTTCTTGGAACAGGAAAACTCATTTTAGAAACACAAGAACACCCAGCTAAAATAAAGGACATGGTTACAACTCCTGGAGGAACCACAATCGAGGCAATTTATGAATTGGAAGGAAGCCAAATCAGACAAGCATTGATGAAAGCTGTAAAAGAGGCATCTGAGAAATGCCAAAAAATTAGAAAAGACATAATGCAAGATGTAAGCTAATCTAATATGCGGTAAGACAACATGTCGTTTCCTCGTACAATCGTGGTGGAAGCACCTGCCACAACTGCAAATTTAGGTCCAGGCTTTGATGTTTTCGGTATGGCGCTTGACAGCCCACGCGAAAAGGTGGCCCTAACTGCGGTTCCTGGAAAGGAAGGTGTGCGGATTAAAATATACGGTTCTTCCAGAAACTTAATTCCAACAGACCCTGAGAAGAATACGGCCGGAGTTGTTGCCCAATCTATGATGCGGGAATTCTCTATTAGATCTGGACTAACGATTAAAATCAAAAAGGAAATACCTATGGGTGTAGGTTTAGGTAGCAGTGCAGCTTCAGCAGTTGCAGTTGCGTACGGGTTAAACCATCTGTTTAACCTTCAATTAAGTCATAAAGAGTTAGTCAACTTCTCAGCTAAGGGGGAAATGGCTTCCGCAGGGTTTGAACATGCAGATAACGTTTCCGCCGCTATTTATGGAGGTTTTGTAATCATAAAATGTTACAAGCCCCTTGACATAATTCATTTAGAAGCCCCGCCAAATTTGGGGGTTTGCGTAGTCATTCCAAAACTGCAGACTCAACCTAAAAAAACTCAAAAAGCAAGAGCAATTTTACCTAAGGCCGTTCCTATGGAAAAATTTACACATAACATAGGACATGCAGCTGCTTTAGCTGTAGGATTTGCCAGAGGAGACGTAAAGCTTATAGGAAGCTCCATGTCAGACGCCGTTATTGAACCTGCTAGAGCTTGTATGATTCCTGGATATCAAACAGTTAAAAATGCAGCCCTCAAGGCAGGGGCCTTGGGAGTTGCAATAAGCGGGGCTGGGCCATCCATGATAGCTATCGTCAACACGCATAATAACGTGGCTTACCCTGTAATGAAAGCGATGAAAAACGGGTTTAAATCGGTAGGTGTAGCTGCAAAGGCTTTTTATACCCAGCCTGGAAAGGGTGCTGCTTTAGCGGAGGCTTAACGATTGATACGCCAGGTTTGCATTTCATGCGGCGAAAAGTACGATGCAGATGAAATCATTTATTTGTGCAAAAAATGTGGAGATATCCTTGAAATTAGATACGATTACGATTTTCTGAAAGATAAAATAAAGAAAAGCATCTGGCAAAGTTTACCCCTGTCCGTTTGGCGGTATAAAGATTTTATGCCCATCAGTGATACGTCAGAGATAGTCTCACTGAATGAGGGGGGAACAGGTCTTTATCGCTGCCAACGTTTAGGTGAAAAGCTGGGGATAAAGAATGTCTTTGTCAAAAATGAGGGAGAAAACCCAACAGGTTCCTTTAAGGATAGAGGCATGACTGTTGGAATAACAAAAGCGCTGGAACTTGGAGTAAAGATTGTTGCTTGCGCTTCTACAGGTAATACCTCTGCTTCTCTAGCGGCTTATGCAGCTAAAGCCGGAATTGAATGCGTGATTTTGATACCCTCAGGCGGAATTGCTTTTGGAAAACTAGCTCAAGCAATCGTTTACGGAGCAAAAGTCATACAAGTCCGCGGAAACTTTGACGACGCATTGCAAACCGTTCAAAACATTTCAGAAAAACATAAAGAAATATACTTACTAAACTCAATTAACCCATACCGGCTTGAAGGGCAAAAAACCATTGCATATGAAATTTGCGACCAATTAAAAGGTTACACGCCTAATTGGGTTGTTGTACCAGTCGGCAACGCTGGAAACATAAGTGCCATGTGGAAAGGATTCATAGAATTTTACAAACTTGATTTAATAGGGAATTTACCGAAAATGGCTGGGATTCAAGCTGAGGGAGCAGCACCCATAGCAAAGGCAATCAAGAATGGCGGCAACTTTATAGTACCAGTGGATAAGCCTATGACAATTGCAAGCGCTATAAGGATAGGCAAACCGGTAAGCTGGAAAAAAGCAGTTAGAGCAATCAAAGATTCGAAAGGAACCGCTGAAGTTGTGAGCGACAATGAAATTATAGAAGCACAGAAAATGCTTGCCAGATGCGAGGGAATATTTGTAGAGCCTGCCAGCGCTTCTTCCATTGCAGGCCTACGAAAGATGATTGAAAACAAACAAGTAGACAAAGACGAGGTTGTTGTTTGTGTGACGACAGGCCATGGATTAAAAGATCCTGATATTATCAGAATGTATGAAAGGCCCTATGAAACAGACGTTGACACTTCTTCCATTATGAAACTTTTAAATTTGAATTGAAGGGCGGTTCATGAGGATAGTCCTTGTAGGTTTTGGAACCGTGGGACGGAGCCTTGCCAAAATATTTTTAAGCCGCAAAGATGAGCTTTTCAAACTCTACGGTTTCCGTCCAAGGGTTGTCGCCATAGCAGATAGTGCTGGAGTCGCCATAAACCCGAAAGGATTAGATCTGGAGAAAATGTTAATGTTGAAGGCGAAAAAAGGAACAGTGGCAGCTGACCCTGCCTATGGGCATCTAGAAATGCTTGCTTTGGATGCTATCGAATCTGTGGAGGCTGAGGCAGTAGTTGAAGTTTCACCAACCAATATTCAAGATGGAGAGCCGGCCATGTCGCATATAAAGAAAGCATTTAAAGCTGGGAAGCACGTTGTAACTGCAAATAAGGGTCCTCTTGCCATCGCGCTGCCGGCTCTGACAGAGTTGGCTGAACACAACAAAGTTCACTTCAGGTTTAGCGCGTCTGTGGGAGCCAGCACTCCTTTTCTGGAATTTGCAAAAAGATGCCTTTTCGGCGACAGAATCCTATCTATTAGAGGAATATTAAATGGAACTACAAACTATATTCTCACAGAGATGTCTGAGAAGCGGATGCCTTTTGAGGCAGCGCTTCAAAAGGCTAAAGAGTTGGGATATGCTGAAGCTGACCCGTTCATGGACATTGAGGGAGTGGATACAGCGTGCAAAATAGTGATATTAGCAAATTGGGTTATGAACAGAAAGGTTACCTTAAAAGACGTAAGCATTAAAGGCATAAAGAACGTTGATTTGGAAGACATCGAGAAGGCTTCCCAGGAGAACTGCGCCATAAAGCTTTTAGGATCCGTTAACGGCGGATTGAAGGTTAAACCTGAAAAACTGCCTAGAGACAGCCCCTTAGCTGTGAGTGGAACATTAAACGCTGTTACTTTTACCTTAGAATTTGCAGGCGAACAAACTGTTATAGGACACGGAGCAGGAGGAGTTGAAACTGCCAGCGCTTTATTAAGGGATCTCCTAGACATTAAACAGAAACTTTCGGCAAAAATTTGGCTGGAAACTTGAAGGTGAAGGCTATATGAAGATCGTTATGAAATTCGGCGGAACATGTGTTGCAAACGGTGAAAATTTACGGCGCATAGCAAATATTATAGCCTCTCACGTCCGTAAAGGTTGCAAAATAGTTGCTGTTGTTTCAGCCTTAGACGGTGTCACTGAAGAACTCGCTAAAGCAGCTGAGCTAGCTGAAAAGGGCGATAAAAGTTATATTCAGCCTTTTAAGCAAAGGCTTATGATAAAGCACGTTGAACTCGTTAATGAAGCCATTAAGAAAATCTCTGTTAAGAAAGAAGTCCTTCGGGCGGTAAACTTAACTCTAGGTGATCTCGAGAAAGTGTTAACTGGAATATTATACCTTGGAGAGCTTACTCCAAGATCTAAAGATTATATTTTGTCTTTCGGCGAGCGGCTTTCAACTCCAATAGTTTATGGAGCTTTAAAAGACTTGGAAGTTAAAGCTCGTTACTTCACAGGCTGGGAGGCAGGGATAGTTACAGACGCAAATTATGGACAAGCATCTCCCCTTCTTAACGTGACATACGTTCAGGTTAGGGAACGACTGGAGCCTATACTGGATGAAGGCGTGGTTCCAGTGGTCACAGGATTTATAGCTGCAACCCAAGACGGCGTCATTACAACCCTGGGCCGTGGCGGGTCAGACTACACTGCCACCCTTCTGGGTGCTGCGTTAGGAGCAGAAGAAGTTTGGATGTGGACAGATGTTGATGGACTCATGACTGCTGACCCGAAAATAGTTTCAAAAGCCAAAACACTGCCGGAAATATCATTTCATGAAGCTTTGGAAATGGCTGTTTTCGGCGCGAAAGCCATGCATCCGCGAGCGTTAGAACCGCTTAGAGAAGGCAACACGCTTGTTAGAATAAAGAACATTTTCAACCCTGATGGTGTTGGAACAAAGTTAGTGAAGGAGCAAAAGATCAGATCTGGGGCAACTGTAAAGGCTGTGGCGACTCTTAGAGATGTGGGACTTGTTAACATAAGTGGTGCAGGCATGGTTGGCGCTCCAGGAACAGCCGCAAAAGTATTTGATGTTTTAGGAAAGAGCGGCATCAATGTTTTGATGATTTCGCAGGGAGCTTCTGAAGCTAACATCTCAATAGTTGTCCGCAGGAATGTTTTAGAAAAGGCTGTTAACGCATTGGAGGTTTCTCTTCTTGGCAAAGGTTTGATAAGCGAGGTAAGTTCAGAAGATGATGTGTGCATAGTTTCAGCGTTCGGTGCCGGTATGAGAAACACTCCCGGGATAGCTTCTAGACTGTTCACTGCAGTTGCCAGCAAAGGGATAAACGTACGAATGATCGCTCAAGGATCATCAGAATTAAATATATCTTTTGTCGTTAAAGACAGCGATGGAGCAGAAGCCGTCAGGGCGATTCATGAAGAATTTAGACTTCATGAAAGCTAAATGTGCAAGGCGTTGATCTTCTCAATTTTTTATTTTAATGAGTTTAGGAATGTAGCCGCCGGTTCCAATGAGGTCTCTATAGATTACGAGGACACCTTTAACGCCTTCAATGCTCATGGCTAATTCCACTCCACTTTTCACAGCGTCACAGCGGTTGTTTCCTTTCACAATGTTTCCTGCAGCTGTAGCCGCTGCGTCTGCCAGTCCAGCGTTGCTTGCAAAAACTGTTACGGCGTCTGCTTGTCCAAAACTTAATGCGTGACTAAACATTCCGGAACTTGTTGCTGCACCGATAGGGAAATTGTCCAATTTGAAGCCGAAGTTTTTTGAAAGGGGATTATCCCCTGCGAGAAGTGCAACATAGATAGGCTGGTTAGAGTATGCTGAAACTTCTCCACCGTTTTCGACAACAGCTACTTTGCTACCGCTTGAAACCATTTTCTCTACTGCAAGATCAGCAAGCACACCTGCTACAGCGGCCATGGGACCTACGCCGGCTCTCTCTGCATATTCAGCCATCAGCTTAACTACTTTCGGTCCATCTTCAACGTGAATTGGTTCGAGGGAGTAGAGAAACTTTGGATGTTTTTGCAAATACTCTTCAAGCTGCTTTCTACAATGTTCAATTGTGGCGGTAGCTACATCTATGAAATGTTCACTGTCTGAAATTATTGTACATGCGGTTTCTTTCAGTTGGAATTTTTTCTTAAACAAGCCTTTCGTTTTCATTTTTTAACCCTAAAGCTTCTTGCCCCCTTGCAAGCCTGATTACTCTTGCTGGGCAAACATCGACACATAGTCCGCAAGGACTGCCAATGCATTTCTCCATGTCGAATTGTACCGAAAAATCTTCTTTAATGGTTATTGCCGTTACAGGGCAAAGTGAAAAGCATGCACCGCAATGAAGGCAGTTTTCCTGGTCTACTTCTATCAACTTTGGAAATGTTACGTTTACGCCTTTCTCTCTGAATGCTTTGACAGCCTTATCTACGTGTGCTGCAGGAACATCTGCTAAGACTTGGCCTCCACGGAAATCTACATGAGCAGCTATTATGTTAAGCATTATAGCCTGCTGAAGAATTACCTGTGCAATTATAGGTTTATCAACGATCTCCTGTGGGAATTCAAGGAGAACTCTAACCATTGCGGCTCCTCCCTAGAAGTTTGGCAACGTCCTCTGAGGTTATTATTCCAAGGACTCTTCTATGCTTGCTTACCACCGGCAACGCGGATACTTGATGTTGAGCCATTTTTCTCGACGCTGCCTCTAAAGGTTCTTCCATGTATGTGGTTATGACCTTTCTCGTGATTATTTCTGTAAGCCTTTTTTTACCTTCAGCAACCGCCCTCGTTATGTCCCACGATGTCACTATTCCCGTCAATTTTTCTTCTTTGTCAGTAACTACCACATGATTTACCGAGTGGCTTATTATCCGTTTGGCGACGTCCTCAATTTTTTCTTCCTCAGTGCATGTAACCGCAGGGTGAACCACGTCTTTAACGTAAACAACGCCTTCCGCTTGCCTCATAGGCTTGAATTCAGTGTCTCGTGGAAGTCTTTCAACCGGTTCCGTCAAATAGAATAAGCCCTCTTCAATCCAATCCTTTAGTTTTTCAGCTATTTCCATGGCCGTTTTTATACTTGATAATGAACTAACCTTGACTTTTCTCTCGCCAATCGTTATTGAACCCAGCTTAAGCTCTCTATAGCTTACCATCCCAAGTTGGGGGCGGTCTCTCATGGGAACGCCATAGTCAACTATTGGGACAAGAATTTCTTCATCCTTAACCCCAGTCTTTTTTGCAAGGCCGATATTAAGTATTGGTATTGGTATTCCTATGCCAACATACATAGTTGTTCCATATTTTGTGAAAGCTGCCCCTCTAATGTACTTCTGGTTCATATTCTTGCAGTTTCCCCTAACCATAAGAGTTCCTGAACTGCTTTTTGGGTTGTGTTGAGTGCCTTCACCGATGACGTATCCTTGAGTGCCTCCAACAAAAATTCGAGTGCCTATGCCAATGGTCTCGTAATCAGGATCGTTCATAAGCGGGTTTAAGGCTCCTGAACCTGAAAAGGTTGCGTTACCAAATCTTGGCAGGAGCTTACCCATATAGGTGTAAATGGTTTCGTTTCTACTGTTTGTGGCGCAAACATAACGCTGGTAACAGTTCCTGAAATTTACTAGGTAAAACTGGTTTAAATCATTCTTGGTTATTGTCGTTTTTAAATGTGTTCTTGGGTAGCAGTCTGTTCCATAAGCAGTGGCCCTTAACTCAACCTCTTTACCACTTATCAAGTCTTCTATAACGTGGCCGCCGCCGTATTCAAAAGGTTTCGTTTCAGACATTTGCGTAGCGCCTATGTAAAGGTCTACAGCTGCGCCTGGATGGCAAACCGGAACATCGTTTATCCAGGCATTTTGAATTTTGATAGGTGGATCTGAATGCCCAATATTTATTACTGCCCCTGAGGAGCACATGGCCCCAAAAGTTCCGGTTGTTACTACGTCAACTTCTTTGTATGCGACTTCGACGCCGCTTTTTTCCACAAGTTTTTTCATCTCTTCAGCTGTTAAAACTTGAACATCGCCTTTCTTTATATTCTCGTTAATTTCTTTTATTGTTCGTTCTTTCTGCATTCTCAGAGTCCTCTTAACGCACTATGGTTGTCAGAGAAACTTGATTCTGACTTTAATAGATTTCTGAAAATTTTATTCCAAAAAGAATTTAAATAAAACCGTCTGAAGGTATGATGTGTTGCCGTCTATTGAAGAAATTTCGAAAAAAAGAAAGATGTTTGGGTTAACACAAAAAGAACTTGCTAGGTTAGCTGGTGTGAGCCAGTCTTTCATTGCAAAACTGGAGTCAAATAAGATAAACCCCTCATATGACAAGGTTAAGGCGGTTTTTGACGCGCTTGAAAGTTTGGAAATGCGAATTGAGCTTCACGCCAAAGATGTAATCCACGAAAACGTTATCGGAGTTCAGAAAAGCGATCCAGTGTCGAAAGCTGTTAAGTTGATGATAGAGCATGGCTTTTCACAACTTCCTGTGTTTGATGGAGGCAATGTTGTCGGCAGTGTTTCAGAGAAAACCGTTTTGGAACATATAAGAAGCGGGAAGGATTCCGCTGAAGTTTCAAGAATGCTTGTAAATGAAGTTATGGAGGAAGAATTTCCCCAGGTTGGGAAGAAAACTCCGCTTAGAGTGATTTCAAACCTTTTGCAGGTTTACCCGGCGGTTCTAATTTCTGACAAGGGGAAAATTGTCGGCATAATAACTAAGGCTGACCTTTTGAAGGTGCTACTCTGATTTACCGCTTAGTCTATTGTGGAAGCATGTTCTATGTCCCGTGTGGCAAGCATTACCAGTCTGTTCAACCAGGAACAGAAGCGTGTCACCGTCACAGTCTACTAAGATATCCAAAATTTTCTGAGTGTTTCCGGAAGTCTCGCCTTTCATCCAGATTTTCTGTCTAGACCTGCTCCAATAGTGGGCGTAGCCTGTCTCTAAGGTTTTTTTTAAAGATTCAATATTGGCATATGCCAACATGAGAACTTCCTTAGTTTTAAAGTCCTGAGCTATTACTGGGATAAGAGTGTTGCCTTTTCCGAAATCCAGTTTTTGGATGTCAATTTTTCTCATGGTCAAAGGCGCACGTTCACCCCCTTTTCCTTCAAGAATCTCTTAACAACTGGAATAGGGTACTTATAATAATGAAAGACAGAAGCTGCGAGGGCAGCATCAGCCTTGCCGATAGAAAATACATCGAAGAAATGTTCTGGTTTACCTGCGCCTCCACTTGCTATAACTGGGATTTTAACTCTTTCAGAGATGCTTCGAGTTAATTCTAAGTCATATCCATTTTCTGTTCCATCCCTATCCATAGAAGTGACGAGAAGTTCTCCCGCACCCAGTTCATCAGCCCTCATAGCCCAACGAATCGCATCTATACCTGTGGCTTTGCGCCCTCCGTACGTGTAAACTTCAAACCAGCATGGTCCATCGTTTGTCTCCACCACTAATTTGTTTTCCGCCTTTTCATAACGTCTTTTAGCATCTATAGCGACGACTACACATTGTTCTCCAAAGGTTTTTGCAAGCTCTTTAATTAAAAGCGGGTTTTCAACAGCTGCCGTGTTAACTGACACTTTGTCGGCACCGCTGCAGAGCACCAGCCTTGTATCTGAAACGTTACCTATCCCCCCTCCCACTGTAAAAGGGATATTTATTTCTGCAGCAACCTTTTCCACGGTTTCCCTCAGTATTTTCCTCTTTTCAGAAGAGGCTGTGATGTCGAGAAAAACCAGTTCATCAGCTCCTTCATCAGAGTAACGTTTTGCAAGCTCGACAGGGTCACCTGCATTTTTCAGGTTTATGAAATGCGTTCCTTTAACAACCTTTCCATGGTCCACATCTAAACATGGGATGATACGTTTTGCTAAGGGCATCAAGTTTCCGTCTCCTTAACGATTTTTAACGCTTCTTTTAAAGTAAATATGCCTTCATACAAGGCTTTCCCTATTACCACGCCGTGAACACCTATCTGCTTCAGAACAGCTAAATCTTTTAGGCTGCCAACGCCGCCTGCTGCAATTATTCGTGCCTCTTGACAAGCGCACGCTTGTCTTAAAACGTCCACGTCTACCCCTCCAAAAGTTCCATCCCTGCTTATCGAAGTCACTAAGAAAGTTTTAACTTGAAATTCTAAAAACCTTTTCAAGGCGTTCTTCACTTCCAGTTCAACTGGCTTTCTCCAGCCTTCAACCATTACCTTGCCATTTAAATGATCCAGGGCTATGATGATGCAGTCGCCGAATTTTTTTCTAATGCTTTCTATGACATCTGGTTTTCTGAACGCTAAAGTCCCAAGTATGATGTTGTCTACCCCCATGTTCAGTAAGGTTTCAGCCATCTGTATGCTTCTTATTCCCCCTCCAACATGCAAAGGCAGATTTACCCTTTTAACTATTTCAGATATTGTTGCAATGTTGTTTCCACTGCCAAATGCGGCGTCCAGATCCACTATATGAATGGCGTCAGCACCGTTTTCCTCCCACTTTTTGGCTATTGCCACGGGTTCCCCTAGATAATCGTAGGTTTTAGCGGTTTCCGGGTCTCCTTTAAAAAGCCTTACAACTTTGCCATTCATTAAGTCTATCGCTGGAAATATTCTCACGGTATCACCTTTTCACAAATTTTAAGAAGTTTTCCAGAAACTTTAATCCTTGGACGCCCGACTTTTCAGGATGAAATTGTACACCGTAAATATTTTGTTTTGAAACAGCTGACGCGAACGGAATTCCGTAAAAAGTTTCAGCACATATTAAACTTTTATCGGTTGGAACTGGAACGTATGAGTGAGCAAAATAGAAGTAAGACTCGTTTTCCAAGCCTTCAAAAAGCCAATTTTGCCTAACTATTCGAATGGTGTTCCATCCCATGTGGGGAACTTTAACAGAGTTTGGCAACTGAACGTTTTCGCCTTCAAGCAGCGCCAAGCCTTCACCTGTGCCTTCTTCACTTTTTTGGAATAGTAGTTGCATGCCTAAACATATGCCTATAACTGGAACACCGCCTTTAGCCAGCTCAATCAAGCAGTCTTTAATTGGATTTATGTTTTCAGAAGCTGTTGAAAAGTCTCCCACACCTGGAAGAATTATAGCTTCCGCTTGCTTTAGCTGCCTTTTTGAAATTCCAAGTGTTGTGCTGAAGCCTACTTTGTCCAATGCATGTTTGATGCTGAAAAGGTTTCCAACACCGTAGTCGACAACGAGCGCCTTGGGAATCTAGATCACCCCTTTGGAACTTGGCACACCTTTTCTTCGAGGGTCTATGGTTATTGCCTGCCTTAATGAAAGGGCAAGAGCCTTGAAGGCTGCTTCTGCCTTATGATGATCGTTGGCGCCGTACTGAGCCCATAAGTGAATGTTCGCTTGCATAGAGAAGGCTAACGTCTCAAGGAAATGATAGATGTCCTCACAGGGCATGTCCTCTATTTTTTTGCCCTTAAGCTTTAAGTCAATTTTAGCGTATGGACGTTTAACCAGGTCAACTGCTGAAAAAACAAGAGAACAGTCCATTGGAACTGCGGCAAAGCCGAATCTGGCTATTCCTTCACCGTTACCTAAAGCCTTTCTAACGGCTTCGCCAAGGCATATCGCCAAGTCCTCCACCATGTGATGTTTAAGGTCTCCCTTTACGCGAGCAGTAATATCTATTAGGCTATGAGCAGCTAAAGCAGTTATTAGGTGGTTTAGAAACGTGACTCCAGTGTCAACCTCTGCCTCTCCCCAAGAGTCAAGATTTATTTTCACATAAATTTCGGTTTCCACGGTTTTTCTTGAAACTTCAGAAACCCTCATAAAATCATCCTCCGTTTTCTTAAGTGCATATTTCTTTTAAAGCTTCAATAAGCCTAGCGTTCATATCAGGTAGACCTACGGTTGCTCTAAAACAGTTTTGAAACTTGAGGACTGCGCCTAAGTTTTTAATAATGATTCCTCTCTGTAACAAACCCTCATAAACTTGATTTGATGTTTTATCGGTTTTAAACAGTACGAAATTTGTTTGGGAGTTAAAGGCTTCGACGCCATTTACACTGTTAAGGTTTTTTATCATTTTTTCCCGTTCAACTTTTAGTTGTTTGACGGCTTGTTCCACGAGACTTTTGTTGTCGAGAATTTTTGCGCCAACCCTTAAGGCTATGGTGTTTACTGAGTATGGCAGCCCAACATTTCTCGACAGAGCTTCGGCAAATTCGGTATTAGCGACACAATATCCAAGCCTTAACCCTGCCAAGCCGAAAGCTTTTGAAAAAGTTCTTAAAACTATTAAGTTCCTATATTTACAAGTTAGGGGCACAACTGAATATTCAGCAAATTCTACGTAAGCTTCATCGACGATAACTATTCCTGGAAAACTCTCAACTAAACTTTTTATTTCATCCATCTTAAACTGGTTTGCTGTCGGATTGTTCGGAGAACATAGGAACAAAACCCTCGTCTTTGGAGATACCTTTGAAAGTAAGCCACTTATGTCTAAAGAGAATTCTGCTTTTAGGGGGACTTCGATGAGTTCTGCTCTTTGGAAGTTTACTGCGTATCGATATATGGAGAAGGTAGGTGAAATTGTTAGAGCTTGCTCCCCGCTTTCCAGGAGTAGGCGGACAATTCTTTCAATCAACTCATCGCTTCCGTTTCCAACAGATATATTGTCTGTGGGAACTTGAAGGTGTAAGCTTATCTTTTCCCGGAATTCCTGCTCCTCTTCTTGCGGGTAAAGTCTCGGATCTAGGTTCTCCACGACGTCAATGATAATTTGAGTGAGCTTATCCCGAGGTATGAAAAAGTTTTCGTTCATGTTAAGTCTTATAATTTTTGAGCGTTCTATACCGAAGCTCTGTTCAACGCTTTTAACGCTGCTTCCGAAGACGTATCTGTTAAATTGAGTCTTTTCAATTTTTCGCTTAATCCAGTCGTTCATTTGAATTTTCAAATTTAAGCCTCCCTTCAACTGCTTTAAAGTGTCCTGGCAGGTTTTCGGCTTCCGACAAAATTTTGATGGTTTTAATTGCTTCTGATAATTCATCTTTTGGACAATTTACAATTGCAGTTCTTCTGGTGAAGTCAAGGGAAGATAGACCGGAGAAAATTTTTCCAAACCCGCTTGTAGGAAGTATATGGTTTGTTCCAATGTAATAGTCGCTTAGAGATGCAGAGCTGTAAGGACCTACTAGGACTAGCCCTGCAGTAGATATTTTTGCTGCAGCCTTTTCTGGATTTTTCATCATCACTTCAACATGTTCTGCTGCAAAAAGGTTTGCCAAATCAACCATCTCATCAACGTTTTTGCAGAGAATTATGAAACCGTTATTTAACAATGCTTTAACAACTATGCTGCTTCTAGGCGCGGAATATGCTATGTTCTCAAGCTCTGTTATCACTTCTCTGGCTAGTTTTTTTGAAAGGGTTAATAAGCCTACAATAGAATCAGGTCCGTGCTCGGCTTGAGCGCACATGTCAAGAGCTATGAACCGCGGGTTTGCTGTTTCATCAGCCAGAACGAGAAGTTCACTTGGACCAGCTGGCAGATCTATGGCAACGTGTCTAGAAACTAAGATTTTTGCCAAGGTCACATAGATGTTTCCTGGGCCTACAATCTTTTTTACAGGTTTTATGGTTTCGGTTCCGTAAGCCATAGCCGCTATTGCCTGCGCACCTCCAACTCTGTAGATTTCGTCAACTCCGCATATGTCAGCAGCAACAAGGGTTAGAGGGTTTATTAAACCGTTAGCGCTTGGCGGAGAGCAAACGGCAATGCTTGACACACCCGCGACCATCGCAGGGACAACTGTCATCAAGAACGTACTTGGGTAGGCAGCTTTTCCCCCTGGAACATAACAGCCAACCCTTTCAATTGGATTTGTACAAAATTTAATGCAAGCTTCACCAAGCTTCACATCAAAGTTCACCCGCTCCAGCAAGCGTTTTTCAACAGTCTCAAGTCTCTTTTTAACAGACTTGACAGCTGAAATTTGGTCTTCAGAAACTTTTTCGTAGGCTTCACTTATTTCTTCGTTGCATACCTTTAAACTTTCAATAGTCAACTGAACATTGTCAAATTCCTTTGCAAATCTTATCAGGGCAGAATCGCCTTTTGTTTTGACTTCTTTAATTATGGATTTTACATAGGCTTCTAATTGCGCGTTTGTTCTTAGAAGTCTTTCCCTACGTAGCCATTTTCGCGGTATCTTAGACGCATTCCATATTTTTAGTAGCTTCATCCTATTCAGCTTCTTCTAATGCTAAAACCTGTCTCGGTTCGTAGACGACCAATCCTTGGGCAAGTTTCCGTATGATTGGAAGAATTTTGAAAAAGGCTTCTTTTTCAACCACCGTGTTAACTGAACACCATCCTTCATCTGACAGAGGGGCAATTGTAGGCTTTTTTAAAGCTGGCAACTCTTTCAAAAGCATCTCAAGATTCTCTTTTTTAACATTAAGAAATATGTGCAGCCTCTTAGAACCATTGACAACCCCTTTCAGCATAGCAAGTATGTCGAAGATTTTTTCACGTTTCTCCGATTTTAAAACCTCCTTGTTTGCTATTAGAAATGCTGTAGACTCCATGACTGTTTCAATGGCCTTCAGATTGTTTTGTTCAAGGCTTACACCCGTTTCAGTTACGTCAATTATTGCATCTGCAATTTCCGGAGGTTTCGCTTCAGTAGCTCCAAATGATAAGAAGATGCTTACCTTTGAATTTTGGCCTTTCCTCCACCAAGGAGTTACAATTAAAGGTTCAATATCGCTGAAAAATTTGCGATATGACGGGTTATTTTTGACGTATCCCGCTGTGATATTTAGGTATTCGGCAGATATCCTCACGTTCCTCCCTCCAGATATAAATGTCTCTAAGAGTTCTGACAACGAGTTTATGTGACTCCAATTCTTAGGTACAGCAACTACAAGCCTTATTTTACCATATTCAAGGTTCATAAGCACTTCGACATCTGCACAGGTTTCCCTAATCCAGTCAATGCCTGAGATTCCAACGTCGCATAAGCCCTCGCTTACAAGAATAGGGATCTCTTGAGGTCTCAAAATCCTCAACTCGATTTCAGGATCGTTTATTGCTGGCTTGTAACTTCGCTCCTGCCCAGATATCCTGTATCCAGATCGCTCTAGAATCTCAAATGTTGCCTTTTGCAGAGAACCTGCTGGAACAGCAAATTTCACTTTAACCATTCATATCGCCTCCCAACAAAGAACTTAACACTATTATAGAAATCAAAAAGCAAATATCAGCATAAACTAACACTAGACGCTGGCTAAAGCCGAAAGTGAAGGCAATCGCCCCTTGTGAACACAGTCCCTCACTTCACATCACTAGCCTAGAAAAGGATAAACCGTTTACTTATAAACTTATCTATACCATCCCACAGATTCAAGTAAATAGTTAACCACTTCTCTTATCAATTAAAAATCGATTGCAATTATACAGTTAAAAAGGGATTAAAAGGGCGATGGAAAAGTCAATTTAAGATGCTTTCAACAACATCTTGTTCTGCTTCGTTTGCTAATGGTATACCAGTAACTTTTGCTGCTAGTTCTGATAGGCTCATAAGATCGTTTCGGTTTATTAGTCCCAGCTTCCATCTTCTTGCGCCAGCTAGAAGCTGTTTCATCCCTACCCCTATGCGGTCTGTTAGGTAAGTGTAGAGTGCCACTGCCTCCCACGGTATTTCCCTGAAGCGTTCACCATACCTTGCTTTCAAATCTGTGGTAGCTATGAAGAATTTTTCCGGAATGTTACCGTATTTCTCTGCAAAGGATTTTGGCAGCTTCCCCTCTTGAGCTAACTGTTTGAAGTAGCTTGCTTTCATCACTGCTGTTACTGGCGAGCGGCCCATCAGGACAGCCTTCACCAACGGCCCATCTCCGAAATTGCTTAGGGCTATAGCTTTAACTATTTGGGTTTCGTTTACGAAGCCTCCAGCCATAATTATGTCTGGCACATAACGTCCCTTTCTCTTCAGCGTTTGAGCGCATTTGAGAACTAGAGTTTCAAGGTAAACTGTGGGAATGCCCATTTCATCCATCATTGGAACTGGACTCATGCCTGTGCCGCCGCTTGCACCGTCGAAGTATACAGCGTCAATTTTTGCTTCTGAAGCTATTTTCATAGTGTAAGCAACTGCGGAAGGACGGTAAGCCCCAGTTTTTAGTGTTACATGCTTTGCGCCTTGCCTTCTCAACCATTCTATGTCCTCTACGAAGTCTCTTTCCTTCGGTATGCCAACCCTGCTGTGTCTTTCAAAACTCTTGAAAACACCGGCTTTAAACGCGTTTTGCACCTCTGGATCTTCAGGGTCAGGAATCACTAAGTAGCCCCTCTTCTTCAACATGACGGCTTTTTCCAATTCTT
Source organism: Bathyarchaeia archaeon (assembly GCA_038826715.1). Lineage (GTDB taxonomy): Archaea > Thermoproteota > Bathyarchaeia > Bathyarchaeales > Bathycorpusculaceae > JAWBOH01. The sequence continues at coordinate 60,943 of JAWBOH010000001.1, forward strand.
TTATGCGAACTTCTCCACCTATGGCTTTTGCACCCTGACCCCATTTTCTTTCTATAACATTTACTTCAAGTTTTGAAATGGCATAAACGTCGACGCCTAGCCTCTGGTCTTCAACATTGGTTTGGACAGCTATCTCGCCGTATTTTCCGTCCCAAAACTTTCGGAACAGGTCAACTCTTCTTTTCAACTCTCTAGAGTATGTTACTTTACCTTGAGTTATTTGTGCCTCTGGATCCATTCCGCAAACGTTTTCACCGACTATTACCATTATGCCGGAGAGAGCTGAACCTATTGCTAAACCTTCCCAGTTCAGTCTTGCGACATCTGTAGAGCCAAAAGCGCCGCATAATATAGGAAGTTTAAGCGGTACGCCTCCGACTTTCGTTTCTACATCCACATTCGTGAATAACGCTATATCAGGGTTTTCTTCAATTCCGGCCACTTCAAATAGACCAGCTTGAATGTTGAAATGTGACCAGTCCAATCCAAAGTCTTTCAACGCTCCTGCAGTGCTGTATCCAAACTGCCCTGGGTCTGGGTATAAAGCTTCCCTTCCCCTGAAGGCTGATAAACCTATCTCACATAAAACAGGACAATCACGTACACATATGGGGCACATTCCACTGCTTGGACTGGTATCTTTTACACGTGTAGTTGTGCCCGTTGTTGATTTCCCGTTTAAATACGAACTGTTTTTAAATACACGTTCAGTCATTTTTCATTCACTTACCTTTTACGCTTAACCTTTTGAAACTAGAGCCATTACACCATAATTCATGATATAAACTTATTGTAAATCATTTATATAGATTGGAAAAGAATAATATAGAATAAATGAAATATAGAGATGAGCATGATGGAAGATCTAGGGCATAGACGCGTCCAATGTACCGGCAGAGGTTCCTACATAATATGTCTACCTAAAAAATGGGTGCAAGATACAGGATTGAAAAAGGGAAGCGAAATAGCATTTAAAGCGTCAGATGACCTTTCGCTAATTCTTATTCCAAGCAGTTCAGAAAGAGCTAAACATAACGAAGCAATCTTAAAAGAGTATAAAGTCATTTTAGAATCCAATGAAGATCTGCAAACAGTTTACCGTAAGGTTAAATCTCTCTATGTTTCTGGCGCTGAACTGATACGTATATCTTTTAGAAGTAAGGGCAGCATGGGATTTAAAACGGTGATAAACAACCTTGTCCGGAATACTCTTTTGGGTTCGGAAATAATAGATGAAACAAACAATGAAATGGTCATTCAAATATTAGTAAAATATCCGGAATTTCCAGTGGATAGAGCAATAAGGCGAATGTCAATCATAGCCCTTTCAGCACATAGGGACGCTTTAGCAATGTTGAAGAACATGGATAAAAATTTAATTCAAAACATAATAGATGCATATAACGACGTAAACCGGTTAAACTTATACATCGTCCGTCAACTAAAATTTGGCGTTGAACGAAACTTGTTCCGAGAACTAGGATTTAAAACTCCTAAGGAATTTTTAGCATATAGAATCGTCGTTAACGATGTAAAGAGTATAGCGGAAAACGCCAGAAACATTATGAATAACATTGTTATGCTTCGAAAAATGGTTGAAAATCAGACTCTTTTCGTTAAGGAGATGATAGACGAGGAAATTTACTCGCAGATACTTAAATTTGACTCTTTTGCACACAAACTGTTTGAACAGTCTTTAATGGCAACTTTTAAATGGGATTACTTCCAAGCTGACGAGATAATTTCACAAACAGAATCGCTTAGCGCCCTTGAAAACGACCTCATAAACTTGATATCTAGCAAGAAGTTAGATCCAAACATCTCTGCAATTTTTAGGTTGATTTTTGACAGTTCCAGGAGAATCATTGAATATGCCCGAGACATTGCAGAAGTAACTTTGAACAAAACAGTTGAAGAAATAACTTACGGAAAGAAATGAATGCGAGTTAAACACTATTTTGAAACATTAATTTGGCCAATTCACTTTAGAAAATTATGAATTTTTCATCTACGTCCTGAGGCTTCCGCCCGTCCACGCTGACTGCACAAGATGAGAGTAGCGGGCGAGATAGCCCCTCTTAACTCGCGGTTCCCTACTTTTCCAAACCTTTAAGCGACTTTCCAGTTCTTTCATGGTTAACTCGACGTTTAAAGCCCTTTTTTGGACATCAATTGATATCATGTCTCCATCTTTAATAGCGGCTATGGGACCGCCTTCAGCTGCCTCAGGAGACACGTGGCCTACACATAGGCCTCTTGTAGCACCAGAAAATCTCCCGTCAGTGATTAGGGCGACCGACTCGCTTAGTCCCATGCCTGCAATCATTGCCGTAGGCGACAACATTTCAGGCATACCTGGACCCCCCTTCGGGCCTTCATACCTTATAATTACAACTTCGCCAAGCTGTACACGCCCATCCTTTAAAGCTTCAATTGCAGCTCTTTCCGAATCAAATACTTTGGCTCTTCCTCTATAGGATAGCATATTCTTTGGCACAGCTGCTGTCTTCACGACCGCCCCTTGAGGAGCAAGATTTCCTGTCAATATTGCAATACCTCCCTCGCTATGCACTGGGTTGTTTAAAGGTCGGATGATTGTTTGATTCTTAACCCTCGAGTTTTTAATGTTTTCTCCGACACTTCTTCCAGTCACAGTTAAAGCGTTTAGATTAAGCATGGGCTTAAGCTCACACATAAGGGCAGGGATGCCTCCAGCTGCATCCAGCTCTTCAACCGCATGGGGCCCGCTTGGAATCATATCGCAGAGATGGGGGGTTCTCCTACCTATATCGTCAAATGTTGAAAGTTGCAATGGAATGTCAGCCTCTTTTGCGATTGCCGTTAAGTGTAAAACGGTGTTTGTCGACCCCCCTAAAGCCATATCAACTGTAATCGCGTTCTCAAAAGCCTCTACTTTCATGATGCTGGAGGCTTTTAAATTATCATGGACCATTTCAACGATCCTTTCGCCGGATTCTCTGGCTATCCTTAAACGCTGTGCACTCACAGCTGGCGCAGTTGCGCAATATGGTAAAGTCATGCCTAAGGCTTCAGCTACACAAGCCATGGTGTTAGCAGTGAACATGCCGTTACATGAACCACACCCTGGACATGCATTATTTTCAAGTCTAATTAACTCTTCAATGCTTAATTTTCCACTGAGAACTTTCCCAACGGCTTCATAAACAGATGCATAGCCAACTTGCACTCCATCCACAGTTCCTGAAAGCATAGGTCCACCTGTGACAAGAATTGCAGGCAAATCGAGTCTAGCGGCAGCCATAAGCATGCCTGGAGTGACTTTGTCGCAGTTTGAAACCAAAACTACGCCGTCCAGTCTGTGAGCTTGAATCATAATTTCCACAGAGTCTGCAATGATTTCTCTTGATGGCAACGAGTACCGCATCCCTTCATGGTTCATGGCTAATCCGTCGCAAACAGCTATTGTATTGAATTCAAACGGTGTACCCCCAGCAGCTATAATCCCTTTTTTCACCTCATCGGCAATTCTGTTTAAATGCATATGTCCAGGAACAATTGTTGTAAAACTGTTTGCAACTCCTATGAAAGGTCTATTAATTTCTGTGTCTGTCAACCCTAAAGCTTTCAGAAGCGCCCTGTGAGGCGCTCTTTCCAATCCATTTTTTATTTCGTCGCTTCTCAATTTCTTCCCTTCCGTAAGAATTTATATGCCAGAAATGAAACCAAAAGCTTTATATTTAAATATCGCCTCAACTCTTGAGTCTGCGGTGAAAAACAAATGGGGTATTGCTTTATCGATTGACCGGTTGCCTAAAGAAGTAAGGTTTTTTGACACAACTTTAAGAGATGGAGAACAAACGCCTAGGGTTTCTTTGACACCTGAAAGTAAGCTTAGAATTGCAAAACAGTTGGACGAGTTAGGTGTAGACGTTATAGAGGCTGGTTTTGCTGCAGTTTCAGAAGGAGAAATGAAAGCGATAAAAGCTATTAAACGGGAAAACCTGAAAGCTGAAATATGCAGCTGTTCAAGGGGAGTTAAAAGTGACATAGACGCTGTTTTGAAAAGTGAGGCGGACAGCATACATCTTGTAATTCCCACGTCAGACCTTCACTTGCAGTATAAGCTTAAAAAAAGCAGAGAAGAAGTTTTAGAAATTGTTAAAGAATGTGTTCAATATTCAAAAGATCATGGTTTAATCATAGAGTTATCCGCTGAAGACGCCACAAGAACAAATGTCCAATTCTTGAAAGAAATTTTTAAGACTGGGATTTCCTGTGGAGCGGATAGGGTTTGTGTATGTGACACTGTTGGCGTTTTAACAGTTGAAAAAGCATATCAGCTTTTCTTAGAAATTAGGAATACATTTCCAGATGCCCTTGTCAGCGCTCATTGCCATAACGACTTTGGAATGGCCGTAGCCAATTCCATTGCAGCTTTAGCAGCGGGAGCCAAACAGGTGCATACGACTATAAATGGTATAGGTGAAAGAGCTGGAAACGCTGCTCTTGAGGAAATCGCTGCCGTCTTAAAAGTGTTATATAACGTTCCTGTTAAGATAAAAACGGAGCTTCTATACGGTACTTCTCGTCTTGTCGCTAGGTTGACAGGAGTTTTCCCGCAGCCGAATAAGGCTATCGTAGGGGATAATGCTTTTTCCCATGAGTCAGGTATTCATACGCATGGAGTGCTGTCTCATCCCCTTACGTATGAGCCTATTCCCCCAGAACTTGTTGGCGCAAAAAGGCATATTATGGTAGGAAAACATGCAGGAACGCATGGCGTAGAGATAGCTCTAGGACAAATGGGGCTATTCCCAAGCCGGGAACAATTTGAGGAGATTTTTACACGAGTCAAAGAGCTGGGTGACAAAGGCAAAACCGTTACAGATGCAGATTTACTGGCGATAGCTGAATCAATTATGGGTTTGCAGAGAACAAGGCCGATAAGACTTGAAGAAATAACTGTGGTCACTGGAAACAGGATTACCCCTACGGCATCTGTTAAGCTAAAAATTAACGACAAACAAGTTATTGGCGTAGGAATAGGCGTAGGCCCTGTGGATGCAGCTATCAACGCTGTCCGAAATGCCTTCGCGGAGATTGAACCTGTTCAGCTGGAGCACTACAGCGTCAAGGCAATTACAGGAGGAACAGATGCCATGGTAGAAGTTTTTGTACGTTTGCGTAAAGGTGAAAAAACAGCTACATCTATGGGTGTTCGTGAAGACATAGTTATGGCTAGCGTTGAGGCTATGCTGAGCGGCATAAACGTACTTATGGGGATTGCCAACAAGACAAACCAGAAAGCTTGAAAGTGTAACGAGTTCAGGTTAACCGAAAACTTTTTTAGGAAGGCTGGCTAACGCTTGAGGAGTTGTTCCAAGAGGTATCAAAATGAGGGATCGCTTCCTCTAAGACCATCAAAAATCATGCTTTTAATCATTGTTTAGAATTCTTAGGACGAGCGAGTTTTTGTTTGCGGTTTGTGTTTTACACTTGTTACGGAGATGGTTTAGATGGTTAAGATGACAGGTTCAAAAGCTTTTGTGGAATCTTTGAAAAGACATGGCGTTAAGGTTATTTTCGGCATAATCGGCGGGGCAATAATGCCTGTCTACGACGCTTTGTATGATTCTGGTATAAGACATATTATGTCAAGGCATGAACAGTGTGCCGCCCATGCAGCTGACGGATTTGCTAGAGCATGCGGAAAACCTGGGATATGCATGGCAACCTCGGGCCCAGGTGCCACTAACCTTGTCACAGGCATCGCGAACGCCTACATGGATTCTTCTCCAATTATTGCCTTTACAGGGCAGGTAAGTGCAACAAGCAATGTTTCTTCCTATGTTATTGGGAAAGATGCTTTTCAAGAGGCAGATATAATTGGAATAACCACGCCGATAACCAAGTTTAACCACCAAGTCAGGAATGTTGCTGATGTGCCTAAAGCTGTTGACATGGCTTTTTATATAGCGACAACAGGAAGACCTGGTCCAGTGTTAATTGATTTGCCCAAAAATGTACAAGTGGAAACTGCGGATATGGATTTCTTACACGAAGTTAAAGTGCGCGGTTATAAGCCAACAACAAACCCTCACCCCTTGCAAGTCAAAAAGGCAGCTAGCCTTCTGATAAACGCGGAAAAACCGTTGATCTTAGCCGGGGGCGGCGTTACAATTTCTAACGCTTTTCAAGAACTTCTAGGTTTGGCTGAGCTGTTATTAGCACCTGTGGCAACTACTTTAATGGGAAAGGGCTGTTTTCCAGAGAATCATCCATTATCGTTGGGACACATTGGAATGCATGGGAAACCGGAAGCGAACAAGCTGATATTAGAGGCGGATGTTTTGTTAGCTGTTGGTACAAGATTTTCAGACAGATCGACAGGCAGGCTTGACACTTTCTGCAAAGATGCAAAAATAATTCATGTAGATATAGATCCAGCTGAGATAGGGAAAAACGTGGACATAGACTTACCAATAGTTGCAGACGCTAAAAAAGCTCTTAAAGCCATTCACATTGCAATAGCTGAGAAAATTCAGAAAAAGGAAGACTCTCAGTGGCTAAGAAGGGTGAAAGAAGTGAAAGAGCAACAAAATAGCAACGCAAATGCTGGGGACGAAATGAAACCGGGGACATTGTTAAAGGTTCTTAGACAGCTTCTTCCAGAAGATGCTATAGTTACAACTGAAGTGGGACAAAACCAGATGTGGGCAGCTCTTCACTTTAAGGCTATTAAACCGAGGACATACATAACATCAGGCGGTTTAGGAACGATGGGCTTCGGCTTTCCAGCAGCGCTTGGAGCTAAAGTGGCATGTCCCAAAAGAATTGTGATGGACATAGCTGGAGATGGAAGTTTCATAATGACTGAGCAAGAGCTTGCTTGCTCTGTGGAAGAAAATATACCGGTAACAGTTATAATTTTGAATAATTCCGTACTCGGCATGGTTGCACAGTGGCAAAGGCTTTTCTACAATAGACGTTACATCGCCGTTAATCTCGGGCGTGTCCCAGACTTTGTAAAACTAGCAGAGGCCTACGGTGCTCAAGGTGTTCGTGTAGGTTCTTTAGACGATTTTACAAAAGCCGTTGAGAAAGCTATTCGAAGCGATGTGACAACCGTTATAGATGTCCCAATCCATTCTGAAGAAAACGTTCTTCCAATAATCCCGCCTGAACGGGGATTGGATGAAATGATTTTAGGGTAGATTTAAGATGGGATTCGAGAAAATTCACATAATTGCAGCTCTTGTGGAAAACAGGCCTGGAGTGTTATATAGCGTTGCGAACATGTTTAGACGAAGAAACTTCAATATTGAAAGCATCACCGTTGGATCAGTAAACGATGATCTTGCAAGAATGACTATAACAATTAAGGGAGATGAAAAAACCGTCGAACAACTGGTTAAACAGTTAAGAAAACTCATAGACGTGGTTAAAATCAGCATGTTGGATGCTGACAAAAGCGTGACCCGTGAATTAGCTCTTATAAAAATTCACGCTCCTGAAGAAAGGGTAAGAGCAGACATTCTACACTACACAGACATTTTCAGAGGTCATGTGGTTGATGCTTCTCCTGAAACTTTAACAATAGAAATTACAGGCAGCCCGGACAAAATAGATGCATTTATAAACTTAATGAGAACTTTTGGTATAAAAGAACTTGTGAGGACAGGTGTGGCAGCTTTGTCAAGGGGAGGTAAATCAATTGAAGTTAACTCGGATGAAAGCGGCGGAGGGCTATAAAGATGGTTAAGGTTTACTATGATGGGGATGTAAGTTTAGATCCTTTGAAAGGAAAAACCTTAGCCGTTATAGGATATGGCAGTCAAGGTCAAGCTCAAGCCAAAAACATGAAAGATTCAGGCGTAAACGTGATTTTAGGGCTTAGGCCCAGCGGCCTTTCTTGGAATATTGCTTCTAACGATGGATTTGAAGTTTACTCCATATCGGAAGCTGTTCAAAGGGCTGACATAGTGCACATGTTAATCCCGGACTTGGAGCAGCCTGCGGTGTACAAAAAGCGAGTTGCACCTTACATGGTGAGAGGAAAAACACTGTGCTTTTCCCACGGTTTTAACATTCACTTCAAACAGATAGTTCCGCCCCAATTCGTCGACGTCATAATGGTGGCTCCTAAATCGCCCGGACCTAGGCTTCGCGAAACTTATCTTGAAGGTTTCGGTGTGCCCGCGCTTGTTGCAGTGCATCAAAATCCTTCGCAGAAGGCGATGGAGACAGCGTTGGCAATTGCTAAAGGATTAGGCTGCACAAGAGCAGGCGTTTTAGAAACCACTTTTAAAGAGGAAACTGAAACAGACCTCGTTGGGGAACAGACGGTTTTAGTAGGCGGTTTAATTGAGCTTATCAAGAAAGGCTTTGAAGTGCTTGTTGAAGCAGGATACCAGCCGGAATTGGCTTACTTTGAAGTTTGCAACGAAGCAAAACTGATAATGGACTTAATTTATCAGAAGGGTTTCATAGGGATGCTTAAGGCAGTTTCAGATACCGCAAAGTACGGCGGGTTGACAGTAGGTCCAAAAATTATCGACGAACACGTTAAAGAAAATATGAGAAAAACTGTGGAAACGGTTCAAAGCGGTAGGTTTGCAGAGGAATGGGTTAACAAAAGCAGCAGAGCAAAAGAAGTTTTAGAAGCATTAATGATGGATGTTGAAAAACATGAGATAGAAATCGTCGGCAGGTTCATAAGGAAAATGGCTGGGATTGAAAAATAGCAGTGTTCAGCTGGAAAGGCTTGTTATGAATATAACTGAAAAAATTTTGGCAAGGGCTTCAGGTAAAAGAGAGGTTAGTCCTAAAGAATTTGTAGAGGCTAAAGTTGACGCCGTAATGGTTAACGATTTAACTGGACCCTTGGCTGTTGAAGCTTTCAAGAAAATTGGCGTGGCAAAAGTTTGGAACAACAAGAAAATAGTTATAATCTTGGACCATTTAGCGCCGGCAAACTCGGAGAAAGCAGCTGAACTTCACAGGATCATGCGGAAATTCGCTGCAGAACAGGGTATAGAGGCCCTTCACGATGTCGGCGAAGGGGTATGCCACCAGATTATGGTGGAGAAGGGTTACGTTAAGCCAGGCGAATTAATCTTGGGCGCCGACTCACACACGTGCACCTATGGGGCTCTAGGCGCTTTCGCTACAGGCATAGGATCAACAGAAGCAGCATCTGTTTTCGCCGTTGGAAGCATATGGCTCCGCGTTCCGGAAGCAATCAAAATAAATGTGGAAGGCTCGTTCAAAAAGTTTGTAACTGCTAAAGATTTAATCTTACATGTGATCGGCGAAGTGGGCGCTGACGGCGCCATTTATAAGAGTATAGAGTTTTCAGGATCAACAATAAGTAACATGAGCATAAACGGGCGAATGACCATATGTAACATGGTTGTTGAAATGGGAGCAAAAAACGGCATCATAGAACCTGACGAAAACACGCTAAACTATCTGAACAGCCTCGGCGTTTACTCTGGCGAGTTGCTGAAAAGCGATCCTAACGCGTTCTACGAGGGAACCATGGAAGTGGATGCCTCCAGTCTGGATCCTCAAGTGGCATGTCCTCATTCAGTTGATAACGTTAAGAACGTTCAGGAAGTAGCGGGAATTGAAGTGGATCAGGCCTTTATCGGTTCATGCACTAACGGTCGAATTGAAGATTTACGCTTAGCGGCTCAAATATTAAAAGGTAGAAAAGTGAACAGGAACACAAGGTTGCTTGTAATCCCATCTTCTAGAGACGTTTATTTACAGGCGTTGAAGGAGGGACTTCTTGAGATCTTCATAAATGCTGGTGCAGTGGTTTGTAATCCTACGTGTGGACCATGTATTGGAGGTCATTTAGGCATACTTGCCCAAGGCGAGGTTTGTATAAGTTCATCCAATCGGAATTTCATAGGAAGGATGGGAAGCGCAAAAGCTTATGTCTACTTGGCTTCCCCTGCAACAGTTGCTGCTTCTGCTGCAACTGGAAAAATAACCGATCCGAGATTTTTTGAAGGTTGAGAAGTATGAAGGTTTATGGAAGAGCTGTTAAATTCGGCGATAACATAGACACTGATGTTATACTTCCAGCTAAACACATGGTTAATATGGATCCAAACGAGTTAGCACGCCACGCCATGGAGGGGTTAGACCCCAATTTTGTTGAAAAAGCAAAGGCAGGAGTCATATTAGTTACAGGAAAAAACTTCGGATGCGGCTCCAGTCGAGAACAGGCGCCTATAGCATTGAAATTTGCCGGCGTCAAATGTGTGGTTGCTGAGTCTTTCGCTAGGATTTTTTACCGTAACGCTATTAACATAGGTCTACCTGTTGTCGAATGTGCTAACATCTCCAACAACACGGAGGAAGGCGACGAGTTAATCGTAGACCTAAAAAGCGGATTGATTGAAAATTGTTCAAAAAGCTTCGTATTTCAGGCATCCAAGCTTCCGCCGTTTATTTTAGAAGTGCTTTTAAAAGGAGGTTTAATTGAAACCTTAAGAGAGAGGTTGGCGGATAAATGAGTTCCTATCGAATAGCAGTGATTCCTGGAGACGGCATAGGACCAGAACTGACAGAGGCAACGCTGAAAGTTTTAGACGCGGTACAGGAAAAATTTGATGTGCAGCTTAAAATTGTGCAAGCTGAGGCTGGAGACGGATGCTTCAACAAAAAAGGCACTGCTCTGCCTGACGAAACAATTAATGAAATAAAAAATTCTCATGCTTGTCTAAAGGGTCCAGTCGGCGAAACTGCAGCCGACGTTATAGTTAAGCTTAGGTTAATGTTTGACCTATACGCAAATATACGTCCCATAAAGGCTTATCATCCAGCTTCAGCGTTAAGACCAGACATAGATTTAGTTTTTGTCAGGGAAAACACAGAAGACGTTTATAAAGGATTAGAATTTATGATCGGTGACACTGCGTTATGTTTAAGGGTTATATCGAAAAGCGGTTCAGAGCGAATAGCCCAAAAGGCTTTTGAAATGGCCCGAAGGCGAAACCTAAAGAAAAAGGTTACAGCCATCCACAAGGCAAATGTTATGCGTTTAACATGCGGGCTCTTCGCCAAAGTATGCAGAGAAGTAGCCAAACAATACCCCGACGTGAGCTTTGAGGAGCAATACGTGGATGCTGCGGCAATGCGCCTAATAAAGTCTCCTCAAGAATATGATGTAATCGTAACTACAAACATGTTTGGCGATATTCTCTCAGACGAGGCTGCGCAGCTTGTTGGCGGTTTAGGAATGGCTCCTGGCGCAAACATAGGAAACCATTTCGCAATATTTGAGCCTATTCACGGATCTGCGCCTACAAGAATTGGAAAGCATACGGCGAATCCATGTTCTATGATTCTGGCAGCCAAAATGATGCTTGATTGGCTCGGCGAAAGGAACAGCGACGCTAAATGTTTTACAGCAGCAAAGGCTGTGGAAAACGCAGTTTTAAAGGTGTTGAATAGAGGTGTTGCAGTTCCAGATATGGGTGGAAATGCCACAACAATGGAAATGGCTGAAGCAATTGCCCATGAAGTTAGTTGCGCCTCCTAAAAGATTGAATTAAACTAAATATTTAAGGGATAGCGCAATGTCGAAGCCAACTTACATACGTATTTTTGACACAACCCTTAGAGATGGTGAGCAAACTCCCGGTGTATCTTTAAGTGTAGAAGAGAAAATTGAAATTGCACAGCAGTTGGACTTGCTGGGAGTAGATGTTATTGAAGCTGGCTCTCCAATGTCTTCTGATGGGGAGAGGAAAGCGGTAAAAGAAATCGTTAAAGCCGGTTTAGAAGCTGAAATATGTGCCCTTGCTAGGACGACGCGTGAAGATATAGATGCCGCATTAGAATGTGATGTTGACGCAGTTCACACTTTTATATCAGCTTCGGATATTCAAATAAAGCATGCTTTAAACTTGACCCGAGAAAAAGTCGATGAACTAGCCGTAGACGCGGTTGACTATATCAAGAGTCATGGTTTAACATGTGAATTTTCACCTATGGATGCTAGTAGGGCTGATTTAGAATTTTTAAAAAGGCTATGCACATCGACTCAGGAGGCTGGAGCTGATAGGATAAATATTCCTGACACTGTGGGTGTGATGACTCCGATAGGCATGTACAAACTTATTAGAGAAGTGAAAAATGCGGTTAAGGTTCCCGTTAGTGTCCATTGCCACGACGATTTCGGTATGGCTGTAGCCAATTCGCTTGCAGGGGTTGAAGCGGGAGCAACGCAGGTGCATGTTACAGTTAACGGTATAGGTGAGAGGGCTGGAAACGCAGCCCTTGAGGAGGTTACGATGGCTCTCCAAGCCATCTATAAATACGAAACTGGAATAAACAGCAAACTGCTTTACAACACTTCTAAACTGGTTTCAAGGCTTACCGGAATCCCTATACAGCCTAACAAGGCTATAGTTGGCGAAAACGCTTTTTCCCACAAGTCAGGCATACATACAAGAGGTGTTATCGTAGAGCCGTTAACTTTCGAGCCGATAACTCCAGAAATGGTCGGGAGAAGAAGGCGTCTTGAAGCAGGTAAATTGGCGGGTAAACACGGAATCAAAGCTCAACTGGAAGAGTTAGGGTTTTACCCCTCGGAAGACCAGCTGAAAGTTATTGTTAATAAAGTTAAAGAGCTTGGCGATAAGGGGAAAGTTGTGACAGATGCTGATCTATCCGCAATAGCCAGAGCGGTTATAGGTAAAGTTGCTGTTGGAGAAAGGGTTGTTGATCTACGAGGCTTAACTGTTGTAACGGGAATCAACACTATACCAACAGCCACTGTAACGCTAAGTATAGATGGCAAGGAGTATGTATCAACAGAGATTGGTGTGGGTCCAGTTGACGCCGCAATAAAAGCAATACAGAAACTTACCAGCACCCTCGCAGATGTTAAACTGAACCAATACCGCCTTGAAGCCTTAACAGGGGGCTCCGACGCCATGGCTGAGGTGATTGTAAAGGTTGAAGATAAAGATGGAAATGTTGTGTCAGCGAGAGCTGTGAATGAAGACATTGTGAGGGCAAGCGTAGAGGCTATGATTGAAGGAATAAACAGATGTTTAATAAAAAGACGAGCGCCAAGGAAGTAGAATTATGCTTGTAGCTTTTCAAGGAGAAATTGGCGCTTATAGCGAAAGCGCAGTATACGCATATTTCGGCGTAACAGTGAAGCTGAAGCCATGTATGTATCTCTCAGATGTTTTCAAGTGTGTTGAAAAAGGAGAAGCTGACTTTGGCGTTGTCCCTGTTGAAAATTCCTTAGAGGGCAGCGTCACCCAAACTTACGACCTCTTTTTAACGCATGACTTGAAGGTTTGCGGAGAGGCGATAATTCGAATAGCCCACTGTCTCATAACACACCCCGGAACAAAATTGAACGATGTAAAAACTGTCTATTCTCATCCCCAAGCTTTAGCCCAATGTAGAAATTTCCTTGAAAAACTCAACTGCAGGGTCATTCAAGCATTCGACACCGCTGGCAGTGTCAAAATGATAAAGGAGGAAGGGCTTAAGGATGCAGCAGCCATAGCAAGTGAAAGAGCGGCGAAATTTTACGGCATGAATGTTCTGGTTAAGGATATAGGAGACTCGCCAAACAATTACACAAGGTTCTTTGTGTTATCCAAGTCGGATGCAGCTTACACGGGCAAGGATAAGACTTCAATTATTTTCTCAATTAAATCGTATCCAGGAGCCTTATACAAGGTTTTAGAAGAATTTGCCTTAAGAAACATAAATCTTACAAAGATTGAATCTAGACCCACTAAAAAGACACCTTGGGAGTATAATTTCTATCTAGACTTTGAAGGCCACCGAACAGAAAGACACTGTCAAGAAACGTTGGAATCCATAAAAAGCAAAACAAACTTTGTGAAGATTTTAGGCTCATACAGAGCAGCTTCCATTGAAAATTTTAGTTCCCACAATTTTTAACAGCCTCGAGCATTTTATGCATAATTATGTATGATTTTGAGTAAAACGGGTCTATTTTTTCCAATGAAAGTTTCAAAAGGTTCACTTTGTCAATGAACGCTGATCTGTCCTTAGTTCTAACAAGCTTCAGCCAGTCCGCAGCCTTATTTAAAAAAAGCTCCTCAATTTTATCAACCTGAGGCAAACTCGTTTGAAGACTTGCTGAGAACTCAGCTCTTTCTGAAGCTATCGCCTCAGCTAGGGTTAACAATATTTTGAAGCTGACTCCTGAAACTTTTTTAGCATCTGAGAAACGTTTATGGCTGATTAAAGCGTCACAGAAAGCTAGACTTAGAAAATATGGAAGCCCCAACACTATGGACATTAACTCGTCATGTTCTTTTGGAGACATAAAAAAAACTTTTGCTCCTCGCTCCCGCAACCAGCCTCCGAAGGTTTCAGCCAATTTTTTCTCCTCTAAACTCGTTGGTGTTAAAATGAATTTTTGGTTTTGTATGTTTTTTACACCTGGACCGAACATAGGATGCACTCCTAACACTACACTATTTTTTATGTACTTGTGCATTATATCAACAGGTTGTTCTTTAACGCTACATATTTCCATGACTTCTTGTCCCCGGCGAATGTATGGATGTATTTCAGCCACGACCTCTTCAAAGTTTTCAATAGGCACACAGATGAAAACTCTGTTGACATTTTGAACAGACTTAACATTGTCTAAAGTTTCTACATCCAGTTCTTTCTTTACCTTTTGAAGTTTTTCCTCATCTTTGTCTGAAACCACAACCTCGATTCCTTCGTTTAGGAAGAATCTTGTAAACCACTCGCCCATCTTTCCCAAACCGATTATTGCAATTTTCATTTGAAAGCCTCAGCTATAATTCTTAAACCAAGTTCGATGTCTGCATCTGGAGCTGTGAGGGCGATTCTAAAGTGTTCTCTATAGTCTCCGAAAGACGTGCCTGGGGTTATAGCCACACCTTTGTCTAGAAGGTTGAGAGCGAGCTTTTCAGAGTCTAACCCCTCACGTTTCGGGAAAAGATAAAAGGGTGCATCTGGCTTTGAAAACTTTAAATCGGTTTCAGCGAGAACCTGGCAAGATAAGTTAGCCCTTCTGCGGTATTCCTCGCGAATTATCTGTATAATTTCACGTCTAAGCTCCAGCGCCTTTAAGGCAGCTTCCTGAATGAAAACCGGTACGTTTGTAAGGGTTATTTGGTTCAATTTCGCGATATTTCCAACAAGCTCCTTGTCTGCGATAACGTAGCCTATTCTCCATCCGGTCATCGCGTAAGTTTTCGAAAAACTTTTTATAACAATGTGGTTCAAACTAAAATCTAACATGCTTTTTGTTTCGACGAAGCTTATGTCGGCGTAAACTTCATCTGATAAAATTGTCACTTTATGATCTTCAGCTAATTGCACAATTTCTCGAATTGTTTTTTCATCTATAACCTTGCTTGTGGGGTTGTGAGGGTTGTTTAACACTATCAGCCTGGTTTTGTCATCGATGAGTGCCTCGAGTTTTTTTACATCTATTTTCCAGCCTGTCTCTAACTCTGTCCTCAGAAATCGTGCTTTTGACCCTAAGGTTTCTGCAGTTAAGTTGTATGCAGTCCAATGTGGAGAGGGGATTATAATGTTTCCTCCGCCCTTTAACAACAGATACATCACAGCGAAGATCGCCCACTTTGAACCTGCGGTTATAACTATATTTTCAGGTGAGATTTCATGGACGCTAGCAAGGGCTTCACGGAGAGATTTCTCTCCGAAAGAGGATGAATACTTGGTTTTCCCCTTTTTCATCGCTTCACATGCCGCTTTCACAACCTCATGTGGAGTTTGCTGGTCTGGATCTCCAAGGTTAAACCTTACGATCTTTTTTCCTTCATTTTCAAGCCTTACAACCTTTTCGTTTATTTCATATAACATGTTAATCACCTTAATCCAAAGGATATTTAAAAATTTACGTTTGACTCCTTATGTCACTGTTCTTGAGCTTTTACGCTCATGCTGATTATGTTCTTATATATTTCCCTGATTACCTCTACATTTAATCCAAGTTCAGATGCCTGTCTTAAAATGCACTGATATTTTTCTCTTTCTCTTTCAGGATCCCTTATAGGCATGGCGATTTCCTTTTTAATCTTTCCTATAAGCCTAGAAGTTTCAACTCTTTCTTTGAGAAGGTTAAGAATTTCCCCATCTATTTCGTCGATTTTTCCACGAAGGATTGTAATTCTATCCATTTTTCATCGCCTTAAAACTTTAGGTATGATCCCAGCTCGGATCATGTGATCTGCTAAAACCATGGCAACGGTTGCCTCTAAAGCGGGAACCGCCTTCGGCACAATACATGGGTCATGCCTCCCCTTAACTTTTATGCTGTTTTCAGTCATTTTTGACATATTAATTGTCTTCTGCTCCTTGGAAATGGATGGTGTGGGTTTTATTGCAACTCTGACTAGAATAGGCATGCCTGTTGCTAAACCGCCTAGCACTCCTCCAGCGTTATTTGTAAGAGTGATTATCTTCCCGTCCCGTAAAACGTAAGCATCGTTGTTTTCAGATCCCTTAAGCTGGGCAGCTCTGAAACCAACTCCGAACTCCACGCCTTTAACTGCAGGAATAGCCATCAATGCCTTTGCAATATCTGCATCCAAAGAATCGAAGACGGGTTCGCCTACTCCTACTGGAACATTTGTGGCTATGCATTCAATTATTCCTCCCACACTGTCACCTTCATTTTTTGCGGTTAACACGGTTTCTTCCATCAGCTTTGAACATTCTAAGTCTGGGCATCGTACAGTGCTAATATATGTGTTCCTTCGGATTTCGTCAATGGTAAATGTTCTATCAACTTTAACATTTGCTATAGCAGTTGTGTATGCGAGGACTTCAACATCGAAGAGGCTTAAGAGTTTTTTTGCTATTGCGCCAGCTATTATATATGCAACTGTGATTCTTCCAGAAAACATTCCGCCGCCTCTATAGTCGTTGAAGCCTCCATATTTAACCTTGGCAACGTAGTCTGCGTGACCGGGCCTTGGCAGGTTTTTAATTGCCTCGTAATCTGAGGGCGTGGCCTCCCTGTTCCATACAAGCGCACATATCGGAGCACCTGTTGTGAACGCCTCAAAAACTCCTGACAAAATTTCAACAACGTCTTTTTCAATTCTTCCGGAAACAATCTCGAGTTTGGGAGGCACCCTTTTATCTAACTCAGCTTGTATATCCCTCTCTGAAAGAGGAAGCCCGGCAGGGCACCCGTCAACAACAGCCCCTACACATTTACCGTGGCTTTCCCCAAAACACATAACTACAAAACTTTTACCAATCAAATTAACCAATAACACTCGCCCCTAAAGATTTCAAGTCTTTAAAAAACGATGGATAGGACTTTCTAACACATTCAGCATTCAATATTTTTGTTTCACCTCTTGCGCTTAAGGCTGCAACAGCGCAAGCCATAGCGATTCTGTGATCATTGTAAGGATCTATAATGGCTCCACGCATTTCGCAGGGCCCTTTAATAATTAAGCTATCCTTGCCAATAATTATTTCTGCACCCATCTTTTTCAACTCAGTGTATGTGGATACAAGCCTGTCAGACTCTTTATACCTGAGCCTTCCAGCATTATAAATTCTTGAAATGCCTTTTGTATAGCACGCAAGGACTGCACATATAGGGACAAGGTCCGGTGCGTCTCGTGCATCCATGCTTATAGCGTTTTGAAGAACGCCTCCAACTTCAACAAACTCGCCGTCAACGTTTACCTCAAGACCTGCTTGTTTAAGAATTTCGAGGATAACTTTATCGCCTTGTCTCGTGTCGCAGTTGAGGTTTTTCACCCTTATTCTTGAAGATGTTATACCAGCGGCAGCTAAAATATAGGCTGCAGAGGAGAAATCTCCCGGAACCACGTGATTGCATGGCTTGTATTTTTGACCGTGGGGTATTTTTAAAAGCCTAAAATCTTCTGATATTTGAAAATTGACCTCATGCCTAGTTAAGACTTCTCCAGTCATTTCAACGTAGCTTTTAGATTCTAGAGGTGTTGTGAGGACTATTTCAGTGTCCCTTCTGGCCATGGGGCACGCAAACATTAAACCAGACACGTATTGAGAGCTTATGTCTCCTCTAAGAATCGTTCTGCCTCCTTGGATGCCTCCTCCATAAACCTTAACAAATGGTTCACCAGCTCGGTAGTATGTTTCCACACCTAGCTGTTTTAGGCTGTCAAGAAGTGGTGCTAGCGGCCTTCTGCTTAAAGAAGGCCCCATTGTGAAAGTTGTGTTTCCGTTAGCTAAAGCTGCAACTGGGACGAGGAAACGTAAGGTTGCTCCTGACTCTCCACAGTTTACTGGTTTTTTCGGTGCGTAAGGCTGTTCTACACCCTTAACTTCTAAAATGTTATTTTTGGCTTGTGTTATGGCGCCAAATGCTTTAATCGCGTTAAGTGTTGTGGTTGTGTCATCTGAAACAAGATAGTTTTCCACATTTGAAACCCCGCTTGACATTGAAGCAGCGATGAACATTCTCTGCGTATAAGCCTTTGAAGGCGGAGCTGCAACCTCACCGCTTAAAGCTTCAGTTTTCTTAATAATTACTTCAACCATAAGATCAGCCTAAAACCTTTGCTTTTTCATTGTTTATCCGCGCCTGAAGCACCTCGCCGTCGTAACCCATTAGAACATCTTTAATTGCGTCAACCTTATCATTTGAAACTATGAAGGCAACGGCAGGTCCCTTACCGCACAAGCCTGCTGCTTCAGCTCCAGCCATCAGAGCATCTATAACTATTTTGGAATCGTACCCAAGAGCTGCAGAGTAAATTAGCCCGTTGAGAGTTAACGCTTGCCAAAATTTTCCCCTTAGCGCATGCCGATAGGCTATTTCAACAAGAGGCGCCACGGTTTTCATCCTTGAAACGTTAGTGTTTATGGTGTACGCTTTCATGTTTGGCACGTGAAACAAGACAGCTAGTTCTTCAGAAACGGTGAAACGTTTAATGATTCTTCTTTTAACATTGTCTGTAATTATTATACCCCCAAAATATGAGGCGCATGCATCGTCGAAAGCGCCTGTTATTGTGACTTTAGCGTTTAACGCTCCGTCTACTCCGAGATTTACCACTGCTAAATCATCTAAATTCCTTTCCAAAGCAGCTACAGTAGCTAGAGCAATGGCATTTGCTGCGGAACTGCTGCTTTTCAAACCTCTTGCGATCGGAATGTTAGACCATGTTTTAGCTTTAACGCCAAATTTATCGTCAACTTTGAAATATTCCAGAACTTTTTTCGCTGTTTCCCTGATTAAAGTAGGTTTTTCAGTAGGATCTGAAACTACTTCGCCTTCAATGATTCCAGCTTCGTCAGTTATTTCAACCTCAGCCTTCGTCCAGAGGTCAACTCCTAAAGCTGCACCCTTACCTGTGGCTATAGCATTTATTATTGTTGCTGCACCATAACTCAGCGCAGATGCCTTGCTCATTATCAGTCAGCCATGTTTTTCAGTTTTTTAACAACTGCGGATTTCATGATTTCAACCGGTGCAGTGCGCCTACACCAAATTTCAAATGAGGCTGCTCCTTGAAAAATAAGCATCTCTGTGCCGCACACTACGCTTGCCCCTACAGCTTTAGCGTCTTTTATAAGCTGAGTTTCTAAAGGATTGTAAACAATGTCCATAACAGCCAGTTCAGACCTTAGCCATTCACGTTTAACAAGCGTCTGCCCAACGTTTGGGTGCATACCTACCACAGTGGCATTTATCAATATGTCTGTACTAATCAGCCATTTTCTCAGCATGTTAGGTGAAAATGCTTCCCCAACAACTTTTCTGCCAGATAAATCGCAAAGGAATTTTGCCAGCTGTCTTGCTTTTCTCCCTGTTCGGTTTAGAATTCTTAACTCTTCCACTTCGGAAATAAGGCTAAAAGCTATGGCTTTTGCAGCTCCGCCTGCTCCCAACAGCAAAAGTTTTTTGCCTTTTAATTCGATGCTGTTACTTTTTAAAGCGTTTAAGGCTCCAACGCCGTCCGTGTTAAAACCTTTGAGTTCTCCATTGATGTTAAGAACGGTGTTTACCGACCTGACATTTTTCGCCACTGGATCCAATTCATCTAGATATTTTATAATTGTTTCCTTATGGGGTGTCGTCACGTTTAATCCATGAATGCCTAAACTGCGAACCCCATTTACAGCTTTTTTGAGATCTTCTTTTTTAACTTTAAAAGCTACGTAAACAAAATCTAATTCTAAATGAGAGAAAGCTGTATTGTGGATTATAGGGCTAAGTGAATGTTCTACAGGGTCGCCA
The DNA here is from genome assembly GCA_038826715.1 of Bathyarchaeia archaeon. GTDB lineage: Archaea > Thermoproteota > Bathyarchaeia > Bathyarchaeales > Bathycorpusculaceae > JAWBOH01. The sequence continues at coordinate 81,197 of JAWBOH010000001.1, forward strand.
ATAAGTGCGCAAACCTTGGTTTTACCTGAGATTTCCATTTAATTAACTCCCAAGATTTGGTAGATGACTCTCAACTCCTCAATTGTCATTTGTCCAGCAGCAGTTTCTCTGCCATGCTCTAATGAGGCCATGGTAAAGAACCCTCCAAAGAGTGGAGATAAAACTCTTGAAAGCTTTCCTGCGGAACCCATCGCGAAACACACGATTTTTGAAATTTCGCTGGTGGATTTTAGAAAATTTAACAAGGTTAGGTTGTCGTCGACTTTTTTTGCTGTCGTTATTATTTTACAGACATCCGCTCCACTTTCAACTTGACTCCTGAAAATCTTGTGCAACTTTAACTTTGAAGGGGTTTTATTGAAATCATGAAAGGAAATAATTACCTTAACACCTTTTCGGCGCAAATCGCCCACGATGTCTTCCAATTCTAGAACATAGTTTTCAACATCTATATACTCAAATCCGCATTCTGCAGCGTTAATTAATGTTTTTTGACGCTCTCTTTCATTTCCAAAGAATTTTCCGCCGCAGTCTTTCGCTCTGTTTGTTGCTATAAGCGGAAGCGTTGTAGACTCTGCAATATCATTCAATTTGCCATAGTCCCTAATGCAGTCTAGACGGATCTCGATGAAGTTTGGCTTATGTTTTTCTGCCTTCTCAATTAATTCAATCGCCTCGCCTACTGTTCGGGGGAGTAGGGAAACACATATCTGCACAGTCAAAATTCCACCACCATTTCCTCCTTAACAAGTGTGCCGAAGTGTCTCCCCCCTTCCGATATATATGTTAGAACGGTGTCTCCAGCTTTTAAATTTGTAACCGGTATTGACCCGTTTTCAGTTACAAGTCGAATGGTCTCAGCGTTTTGAGCTATAGTCTTGAAGGTTTTTCCTTTATGTTCTGCTTCAACAATGATTAATGGCCTCCACTCAATTTTTACTCTTCCAATTTGCGACACTCTGGCGTTTCCATGTCTATCAACTATAAGAATTTCCTCGCCAGCCTTAAGTTCTGAAAGGTACCTGGTTCTGTTTAACGGTCCTAAAACGTAGAGGGATACTGGTCCAGCGTTTACCCTAAAAGGGCGGGGTTGCACGAAAGGGTTTTCATGAACTTCTGCTTCAACAAGGAATAGGCATGAAGACTGGCATCCTACTAGGAGGCCTTCACCCTGTCTCATGATGTCGCATGTGTCTACGCATGCTCTTGCACCTGTTCCAATGGGTCTGACTTCTTTGACTTTAACAGCGGTTAGCTTAACGCTTGGAATTTGTTTTTTCACGACAGCGGAAGCTATCACTACTTCTTCAGGATTTAAAGTTTTTAGAAGGACACCGTCAACTCCAAGTTCTAAGGTTTCTACGGCTATTTTTGCTTCCTCAACTGTGGAAACTTCTGCGATGATTCTGGTTTTTCCACGAGTTCTTGCTATAAGGTTTTCTAACGGTATAATTTTCCAGTCAGGACAGTTGATTAACAAGTAATCCGGCGCTAAGCTTGCAACTTTAATAGCTGTTTCCTCGTCTTCTTTTCCTTTAATCGTTATTTTTACAGCAACTTTTCCACCGGAACTCTTCAACTCCACAATCTTTTGAGCGTCAACATCCTTAAGCACCTGAATGTCTGATTTCTCTGAAAACGACGCTGTTTTAACCCCTGCCTTTTTTGTCTCCTGCAGGAGTTGCTCGTCAACCAGCGCTACATCACAAACTTTGGCGGCAATTTCAAGTAAGCTGCCCCTTACCTTTTCAGAAAAGGTTTTTTCGATTTCAATCCAAAGTTCTCTCGTTGGTCTCCCTCCTTAAAGATACTTTTTAGCCCTTAAATATTCAGCGTTCAATATGCTGCATCCCGCTGCTCCCCTTATCGTGTTATGGCCTAAAACAATGAACTTTACCCCGCCGAAAGCCGGATCCCTCCTGACACGGCCCACTACAACGCTCATTCCTTTACCTTCCATCCTGTCCAACCTCACTTGAGGTCGGTCTTCTTCATTTCTGACCACTATAGGTTTTGTAGGTGCACTGGGAAGTTTCAATTTTTGCGGTTCTCCGACAAATCTAGCCATGGCTTTTACAACATCCTCCGGGTTTGCCTCGCTTTTCAGTTCTGTGAAAACGGCTTCGACGTGGCCGTCTAACGTTGCAACTCTGTGGCAGCTGGCTGAAATTTTAAAGTCTGCAGGTTTTAATGGAAACCCCAAGATTTTTAGGGATTCGCTTTGCATCTTTTCCTCTTCATTGCGTATAAATGGAATCACGTTGTCCACAATGTCGAGAGAAGCAACGCCTGGATAACCAGCTCCTGAAAGGGCTTGCATTGTTGAAACGATAACTCTGTTTATTCCGAAACTGTCATATATGGGCTTAAGCGCCAATGTCAAGATTGCAGTGCTACAGTTTGGATTTGTAACAATTGCGCCGTCCCACTTTCTCCTTCGCCTCTGCTCCTCAATTAATCCTACATGGTCGCCGTTAACCTCCGGGTTTAGGAGGGGTACGTCTGGGTCCATCCTATGAGACGATGCATTGCTTAGAACAATGTATCCAGCTCTGGCGAACTCCTCCTCAACTTTGCCTGCCACATCTGCAGGTAAAGCTGAAAAAACAAGGTCAACATCTTTAACAGCCGCAGGATCTGCGTCTACAACCTTCAGGTTTGCAACTTTAGCAGGCATAGATGCGGGCAGCTTCCAATGTGCAGCATCGGAATATTTGAGGCCGCTGCTCCTTTCAGATGCAGCTACAGCCGTTACGTCGAACCATGGATGTTCATTCAAAAGGTTTACGAAAATTTGGCCAACCATTCCTGTAGCGCCTAAAACAGCTGCCTTCAACATTTCAGTCACCTTCTTTTAGTCCAATCGACTTTTTAATTAAGTTTAGGGTTTTCTCTTTACCCTTAGCAAAAATGAGAATTCTTGAAGTAGTCGAATCTGCCGATCCAATGGTAACAACGCCAATTTCACTGATCATGTAGGATTTCACAACTTCAGTAACCACTCTAACAGTAACAGCTATACGTGTACTGTTACTTTCCGCCAGTTTAGATTCTCCGAATCTGGTCGCGAATCTTTTATTTTTGGTGACAAAACAAGTCATAAGCCACCACCTAAAAGCTGATCAGTTAAAACGGTTATAATCGTTCTAGCCACGTCTAATAGTAATATTTAAAGAAGCAGAATTCAGTTTGAAGTTTTCCCGCAATTTTTGGATTAACACAGTGCCATTCCATGCTTTGCCACGCAGCATAATATGGACAGTCTAGCGTTATAAAAGGATTTCTGGGCAAAGTTCTTTCCGCATATTCCTTGAAGGTTAAGCCTTCAATTTTGCGAGTCGTATACAAGCCTCCTCTATATCGTCTATAGGTCTTGTAGCTGAAAACCTTAGAAAGCCTTCTCCATAGCGTCCAAATCCTACACCGGGAGTTACAGCTACTCCCATATCCAACATTTTCTTTGCATTTTCCATGGAGTTTCCACCATAAAAGGCCCATACATAATATGTTCCCTTCGGAGTTTCGCATTTAAATCCTATTTCTCTAAGTTTTTCAGCGAGGAAATTAACCCTCGCCCAGTAAGTGTCAATGTTTGCCTTCACCTCTGCTGGAGGTTCTCCTTTCACGTAGCTCTTTAAAGCTTGTATAGCTGCGTATTGTATGTATTTTGGCAAACCTGAATCGATTTGAGATTTAACCTTCACAATTCCCTCTATCAACTTTCTGTTGCCAACAGCGAATCCAATTCTGTCACCTGCCATGCTGAATGTTTTGGAAAAGGAATGCAATTCAACAGCTATTTCCATTCCGCCGTTTATTTCTAAAATGCTCGGCGCTTTATAACCGTTAAAGGTAATCTCTGAATATGCGTTATCATAACAAACCATAATTTCGTTGTCAAGGCAAACTTCAACGATGCCCTTTAAGAAATGCTTGTCTATGACGGCTCCTGTAGGATTGTTAGGATAGTTAAGAAACATCATTTTGGCCTCTGAAGAAGAAACAAAATCCAGGTTTGGAAGAAAAGAATTTTCTGCCTTTAAGGGCATAAGAACAGGCGTCGCCTCGTTAAGTATTACTCCGCTGTTAAGATATGCTGGATAGCCAGGGTCTGGAAGGAGCACCTTGTCCCCGGGATCTAGAAAAGCCCTGGAAAAATTAGCAACTCCTTCTTTAGAACCAATAAGCGCGGTTACCTCGGTTTCAGGGTTAACATCAACGCCGAAACGTTCTCTCATCCATAAGGCCACAGCTTCTCTGAATTCAGGCTCTCCCCTACTATTCGAATAAGCATGATTTTCAGGTTTAACACATTCACGCATTAAGGCATCAAGTATAAACTTCGGTGTTGGAAGATCGGGGTCTCCTATGCTAAGCGATATAACGTCAACGCCTGAACGTCTCTTCTCTTCCAAAATTTTCTCTATTTCAAAGAAGATGTACGGCGGCAGTTTCTTAACCTTATTTGAAAATTCGATTACCAAACACACACCTCTAAAACAGTTCTCCAGCGAATACTTTTGTTGCAGGGCCCTCCATGAAAATTTTGCCGTCGTATAAAATCCTCATCGTTCCTCCAGGAAGATGTACTTTGACGTTTTTGCCGGTTTTACCTAAAACATGGCATGCAACAACGCTGGCGCATGCACCAGTCCCGCATGCAAGCGTTTCTCCCACGCCTCTTTCCCAAACGCGGACTGTGATCTCTTCAGCGTTTAAAATCTGAACGAACTCAACGTTGACTCTTTTGGGAAACATCTTGTGATTCTCTATTTTCGGGCCTATCCGCTCTACCGGAAATGATGCCACATTGTCAACTAATATGACGCAGTGAGGGTTGCCGACAGATATGCATGTGATTTTATAAGCTTCCCCGTCGATTTTAAGATCTTCGTTTATACATTTTCCCTCTCCAATCAAAGGTATGCCTTTTCTGTCAAATGACGGTTCGCCCATGTCAACTTTTACAGTTTTAACCTCTCCGTTCCATGAAAGCCAAACATGTTTTATTCCCGCCAGAGTTTCAATGTTAAATGCTTTTTTCGAAACAATGTGGTTTTCATAGCAGAACTTGGCCAAGCATCGTATCCCATTTCCACACATTTCAGCTTCAGATCCGTCAGCATTAAATATGCGCATCTTAACATCTGCAACCTTAGACGGGCAAGCTAATATCAACCCGTCGGCTCCAACTGAAAACTTACGTTGACAAACAGTTTTGGCAAATTCGCTCACGTTTAAGTTGTCTAACGACTTGTCCATATCGTTGACAACTACATAGTCGTTTCCAAGTCCATGCATCTTCCAAAACTTCAATCCTTTAACCATGACGCCACCCTTTGACCCTTGACAAGATCTTGGAAAGCCTCTCTTTCCCTGACAAGTTCGAAGCTTTTGCCCTTAACCAAAACTTCAGCTGCTCTCGGCCTTGAATTGTACTGGGAGCTCATGGAATAACCATAAGCTCCAGCGTTGAGTATAGCCAGAAGGTCGCCTTCGAAAATTTTGGGCAACTCCCTATCTTTGGCAAAAAAGTCTCCCGACTCACATATGGGGCCAACTACATCATAGCGTTCTGTTAATGGCTCGTCAAGTCTGTTAGCTACAATTATATGGTGGTATGAACCATACATGGCAGGTCTTATTAACGTGTTTAAACCAGCGTCCACCCCTACAAACTTCTTGTATGGTGTTTCCTTAATAGTATTAACACGAGTAAGCAATACACATGCCTCAGCGACAATATACCTGCCAGGTTCAAGCCACAGTTCAGGATCACCTAACATGTACTCAGCAACCTTCTTCTTAAAAAGATCAGATATTCTCCTTGCTAAAGATGTCAAATCTAATTCCTCCTCGCTAGGTCTATATGGGACACCAAATCCTCCTCCTATGTCTATAAATTCAAAGGTTAACCCTGTCTTTTTACGGACGTTTTTAGCAACTTCAAACAGTTTTTCAGCAGACTTCATAAAAGGATCAATCTGTAATATTCCAGATCCTATGTGCATATGTATGCCGAAACTTTTGACGCCTAAATCTTTGGCTTTTCTGTAGATTTCTACCGCGGTTTCTGCGTCGACTCCAAACTTTGAAATTTTACCTGCAGTTACAGTGTATTCATGGTGTCCAGCGCCGAACTCTGTATTTATCCTCACTGAAAGTTTCTGCGGAACCGCTATCTGCAGAAGCCTTTTAAACTGTGAAAGAGAATCAATGTTTATAGTTACTCCTTTTTCCAAAGCAAACGCTAATTCCTCGTCGCCTACACTGGTTCCCGTATATAAGATTTGACTTGGAGAAAATCCTGCTTCAAGGGCAATGTAAATTTCCCCCGGGCTTACAGTGTCTATTCCTGCACCTTCTTTCGCCAAGATTTTAAGAACTGAAATGTTTGTGTTTGCCTTGGCAGAATATAAAACTTTAACCTTGCTGTAGTCTTGAGAAAAAGCCGATGCCAAACGCCTATAGTTTTCCCGAACCTTTCCTTCGCTTATCACATATAGGGGTGTGCCATACTTTTCCACAAGCTTTAAAGTTGAAACATCCTCTACGTAAAGCTTGCCTTCAACATTTTTAAAAGGGCTTTTAATCATGGTTTTTCACTTGGCCTCCGTTTCGCTTAACTTTGCCTTTACAGCTTCTAAAGCTTCCCCTATTTTGCCCTCATCTACAAAAACTGTGATTGAAGCTTTGTTCGTAATGATTTCAATGATGTTTATTCCTTTTTCTGCAAGAGTGCCTGAAATCTTTGCAACCCAACCTGGCGAATCTACAAAACTTGGGTTTACAAACTCAATGGCTCCAACATTCTCTCGGAGGCTAACCGCCCTGAAACAGTTTAACCGACATATGCTGTTAACAACCCTTTGAGGATTTCTCAAATCCACAAAAACTGTTATAGAGTTCCTACTTGTGCCCATTCCAAAAATTTTCTTGCCATCAAAAACTGGAAGCACCTTACTCAGGTTTAACGGGCTTATTTCACCTATCAGGGTTATTGCTGCTAATCCATGAAAGCTTTTTATATCTGTAGGGTTAGATTTGAAAACACCAACGATTTCAGTCCCGCCTGACGATAAGCTTCCAGGAAAACCAACAACCCGTAGCCTCTGACTTGGAAGTTTATATTTCAACGCTTCCGGATGGATTATTTTTGCTCCCCCTTGGGCTAAAGAGAACATCTCCTCTATAGTTATCGTGTTTAAAGGCTTAGAATCAGGCACTATTTTAGGATCAGCTGACATAACTCCTTTTGTGTTCTTGACTAGGATGACTTCATCTGCTTTTAAACAGTTACTCAGCAAGGTGGCGGTGATATCGCTTCCGCCCCTTCCAAGGGTTGTAATGCGCCCGTTCTTGTCTTTGCCTAAAAAGCCGCATACCACTGGCACATAGTTCCCCAGAAGCGGCTCCAAGTACTTCTTCACTCTACTCTTCGTTTCAGCAATATCAGGAGTTGCCTCTTTAAAATTGGAGTCAGTTATTATTGGCCAATTGTCCTGTTGAGGATCAAAGTATGTGGAGCGTAATCCGAGAGATTTCAGCGCTGAACAGAATATTCTCGCGCTTGTTCTCTCCCCCATAGCCACAATATCGGAGTAATCGGCGTCGTCAACTATGTCAACCTCTGTTATGGTTTTAACCAGATTGTCAGTAACTCCTTTCATTGCAGAAACAACAATAACAATTTCTCTATAGCCTGAATCTTTAACCATTTTAGCAGCTTCTTTATAGGCCTTTCCAGAGGAGAGTTCTCCTCCTCCAAACTTTACAACAACCCTTCTCGGAACTTTAACAGCCATGTGTTTTCACCCCAGCACATCTTCCATAGAGTAAACTCCTTTTCTAGTCTGCCGCATCAGCCACTCAGTAGCGTAAAGTGCTCCCTGAGCAAAGACGCTTCTTGAAAAAGCCACATGCTCAACGGTGATCATATCATGGGGACCTGCAATTACAATTTTATGAATCCCAGGGATTCCTCCGCCTCTAATGGAAACAACTTCCATTTCTTCACGTTTCCTTGGATTAATTCCCTCTCTTCCATAAACCTGCCGCTTGTAACCTCTTAGATCTGAAATCTGCTTTGCTATCAAACGGGCTGTCCCACTTGGGGCATCCTTTTTTCCAGCATGATGTGCCTCTACGATGCTCACGTCATAACCGTCCGGAAGAGACTTTAAAACCTTCAACATTTTGAGCAAAAAATTCACCCCTATTGAGAAATTTGGAGAAAAAACAGCGGGAACACGCTTCGCCACATATTCTTTAACCTTTATTAAATCTTCATCCTTGAAACCAGTTGTACCCATTACGATGCGTTTCCCCATATCTGCAACTTTAGGCAGATTTTCCAACTCAGCTTTCGGAGAGGTAAAAGTGACGTAAACATCAGCCATTCTAACAGCTTCTTCAATTCTTGAAGGATCCACTATAGCCAAGTCTAAGCTGCATATGTCCAGTTCACGAAGGGTTTTACCTATGCCTGGTTCACCTGAAGCTGCAATGGCGCCAACAATATTGAAGCCGCTGCTTAAGGCTTCCCTTATAATAGTGCTTCCCATTCTGCCTGTGGCGCCAGCAACACATAGCCTAATCATAGCTTAAACCCTTCCAAAATCTCTCGTTGTAAAGCCTTTCAGAAAGATCCACATCGAAAAAATCCTCAACTGGTTCAAGTAGTTCCGGACTTCGCTCATAAACCGTTCTAACAGCGTTAAGGACGAATTCTAAACCCTTACGCGTCATCTTTCCAAGCGGAGGCCTTAAAGGCCCAGCTGGCATGCCTAATATGTTCATCAAAGTTTTACAGGGTAAGGGGTTTCTAGCTTTAACGTTTATTTTCCCGAAGGGTGTTTCCTCAATCGTCTTCACAGTTACCAATTGAAACAGAGGGCTTAGTTTTCTACACATTTTTTCTGCTTCATCAACTATTCCGTTTAAAATTAAAGTTGTCATCTTCTGCACGGCTGCCGGAGCAATATTCGAAATAACTGAAATTACCCCCGACGCTCTTATAGTTGCTTCAGTCATCATTCCGAATGTTTTGTCATCGTCTCCTGAAAGAATTTCAAAGTCGTCTCCGCAAAGCTTCCTTGTCAACCTCATGTTTTCAAAGTCGCCTGTTGCCTCCTTCACTGCACTAACGTTACCGTACTGGCGGTGAAGAACAGCGATGTCTTGCGGCAGAAGTTGAGTTCCTGTTCTAGACGGAATCACGTATGGAATTATCTGAACCTCTGGGAATCTTTCAGCAATAGGCGCTATGTATTCGCGTCTTATCTCGAGAGAACTTGGCCCGTTATAGTAAGGATCTACTAGAAGAACGGCTCTTACACCCGTTTCGTATGCTTTTCTAGTTTTTTCAACAGCTTTAGAAGTGCAGTTGCATCCTGTTCCAGCTATTACCGTAACATGTTCAGGTCTAAGCTCGTAAACCTTCCTAATAATGGATGCTTGTTCTTCAAAGTCTAGAGTTGCGCTTTCTCCAGTTGTTCCCACAGCAAGGACTCCGCTTACACCTTGAGAAAACTGGAACTCTGCAAGAGCCTCTAAGCCGTTGAAATCTATTTCCAAATCATTTGACATAGGTGTTATCAGCGCAGTATAACATCCATTAAACATCTTTAACCACATTACAGTTATGCTTGGCATTGATATATCAACATTTTTTATAAAGTTTTCGGATTCAGTAAAGCTTATTTTACTGTTTTAGTAATAGAATTGCTAAAAACGTAGCAGCTTTAAGAGGGTAAACCAGTTGGATGAGGTTGATAAAGAAATTATTAAAATCCTAAAACAAAACGGGCGAGTTTCATACATCGATATCGGCAGAAAGGTTGGGCTTTCAGAAGGGGCTGTGAGGCTTAGAATCAGAAGGCTCATAGAGTCTGGAATTATAAAAAGGTTTACAGTAGAGACAGAGTTGACAGATGAGGTTGAGGCATTATGCCTTATCTCCGCAAGCCCCTCCTTTCCAACGTCAAGAATATCCGCTGCGCTTATGGCAACTCCTAATGTGAAAAAAGTCTATGAGGTGACAGGCGTATACGACATAGTTGTTGTGGTATCTGCTGCAAACATTTCAGAAGTAAATGAATGTGTGGAAAATATACGCAAAATTGAAGGAGTGTTAAGCACAAACACCATGATAGTTCTTCAAAACGTATAGGCTATACCTTCTTTTGAAACGTAAAATTCTGTCGGGTTCTAGCGCATATAATGTACATGTAGAGATGTACAAAAAATACGATATATTGCCTTAATAAATGTGAATATATGAAAAAAATTCAAGAAATTATGTGAAAAATTTATAAAAGTGAACGGTTTGTAGAGGGATATGCTGGGAAAAGACATCGATCAAAAATCTGCATATACTCATCTACGTGTAAGCATTTTGAAAATTTCACAGCCATTAAGCGATTGTATGAGCGGCAAAACAAAATTCTCAGCTGAAAAGTTTTGATGGTGCCAAGCGTGAACCAATATTTAGAAACGCTTCAACCCATGTTAAGTCAAGAGGATTACAAGAAGCTGTGCATCATACCAAACCCGTATGTTCATAAATTCATTGCCGAATCAGCAGAGTTATGTATGCCTGAACGAATTTTTGTTTGCAATGACTCTGCAAAGGACATCGCCTATATCAGGCAGCAGGCTTTACAAAAAGGAGAAGAAAAACCTCTGGCAATTTTTGGACACACTGTTCACTTCGACGGCCTACGCGACCAGGGGCGAGACCGTGAAGCCACCAAATATCTTGTACCCAAAGGAGACTACCTAAGCAAAGCACTCAACCAAATTGATAGAGATGAGGGGTTAAATGAAGTAAAAGCTCTGCTAAAGAATTCCATGAAAGATCGCACCATGATCGTCCGCTTCATCTGCCTTGGGCCACCCAACTCTGAATTCACCATTTTAGGATTGCAATGCACTGACTCTTGGTATGTAGCGCACTCTGAATCGATACTTTTCAGATGCGGGTATAACGAGTTCTGCAATTCTAACTCAACTAGAAACGTCCTAAAAGTTTTACATTCCATGGGAAGAGTTAATGAGAACATGGTTAGCATCGACAACGATAAGAAGCGCGTATACATAGATTATACTCAAGACACCATTTACAGCGTAAACACTCAATATGCTGGCAACTCCGTGGGTTTCAAGAAGCTTGCCTTCAGACTTGCCATCAGAATGGCAAACAGAGAGGGATGGCTAGCTGAACACATGATGATTATGGGAGTGAGTGGCCCGTCTAAGCGCAAAACGTACTTTGCAGGCGCTTTTCCGAGTGCTTGCGGCAAAACCTCAACAGCCATGCTTCCGGGAGAGACCATTCTCGGGGACGACATTGCCTATATCAAAGACATTAACTCAACTGCCCGCGCGGTTAACGCTGAATATGGAATATTTGGGATACTGCAAGACATAAACCCTGCAAGTGACCCTGTGCTATACAAGGCTCTAACCGAACCTGGCGAAGTGATCTTTTCAAATGTCTTGGTTAAGGATGGAAAACCATACTGGCTCGGAATGGGGTGTGAACTCCCGAAAGACGGGGTGAACTATGCTGGCTGCTGGTGGGAAGGCAAAACCGATGAGGAAGGCAATCCAATTCAACCTGCCCACAAAAACGCTAGGTTTACAATTTCCCTGAAAGCATTGCAAAACTGCGATCCAGAATTGGACAATCCTCTGGGTGTTGAGTTAAGCGGAATTATGTACGGCGGCCGCGACGCAAAAGCCTACGTGCCTGTTCAGCAGAGTTTCAGCTGGGAGCATGGTATAATATGTTACGGCGCGTCTCTAGAAACAGAAACAACCTTCGCCATAGTCGGGAAAGAAGGTCAAGTTGAAATAAACGCCATGAGTATACAAGACTTTATTTCTATACCTTTAGGCCAGAACATACGTAATAACCTTCAATTTGGTAGAAAACTTAAAAAGCAGCCGGTTATATTCGGTGTAAACTACTTTCTGAAGGATTTAGAAACAGGCATGTACTTAAACTCTCCAAGGGACAAGCATGTTTGGGTGAAATGGATGGAGCTCCGCGTACACGGAGACGTAGGCGCGTTAAAAACTCCAACCGGTTTGATTCCGAAATATGAGGACTTGGCTCTGCTTTTCAACAAAGTTTTAGGCAGGGAGTATGAACAGGAAAATTACATTAAGCAGTTCACTATTCGAGTACCAGAAAACATCGCGAAGATCGATAGGGTTAAAAACTTCTATAAAGAGAAAGTCTCAGACACGCCTGAAGAGCTCTTCCAAATACTTGAGGAGCAAAAAGAACGATTGACAGAGGCGAAACAGCGTTACGGTAATTACATTCCACCAGACAATTTTATAGAAGAATAAAGCGATAAAAACATGCCTAAAATTTATTTATACAAACAAGGATTTGTCCTTAGAAAACTTATTCAACATTACGTAACGCATAACGCGAAATGAATATAAGGAGAAACGGCATTTTCTGTTTAGTCTCAGCTTTAACACATCGAGATGGTAAAATGGAAGATATTGCAAGGCTGTTTAAGCAGCTTATTGAAGCTAGTGAAAATCATGAAAAATACCGGGACGTGGAATGCATAAACCTCATAGCAAGTGAAGGAATAAAATCTCCAGCTGTAAAGGAAATACTTAGGCTTTGCATGGATCTTGAATCTCGTTATTCTGAAGGTGAAAACGACCTTCAGGGACACGTTAAGGAGAGACATTATCAAGGACAGAAATACATAACAATGATTGAGAACTGCGCCGCTGACCTCGTTAAGAACTTGTTTAATTGCAATTGGGCAGATATCCGTCTCGTCTCAGGCACACATGCAAACTTGGCGACTTTCAAAGGGCTTTCAATGGCAACTGAGAATAGAAAGATGGTTGTTGCGCCGATAAGCTGTGGCGCCCACATATCCCACGACTATACCGGATTGGCTGGGCAGGTTTTAGGCTTAGAAATTATAAATCTTGCATACGACGTTGAAGAATTAAACATCGATGTGGGCAAGTCTGTAGAAATAATAAGAGCAGCAAGACCTGGCATAGTGACTTTTGGCGCAAGCTTGTTTCTGTTCCCTCATCCCTTAAAAGAGTTGAGAAGCGTCGTGGAAGAGGTAGGCGCCTATATGGTTTATGACGCTGCACACGTATTGGGACTCGTTGCTGGAGGCGTATTCCAAGACCCTTTAAGGGAAGGCGCTGACTTTGTAACTGCTTCAACTCATAAAACCTTTCCAGGCCCTCAAGGCGGACTTGTACTCGCAAACGCCACAGATAACCGCATGCAAAAGGCTATAAAAAAGGTTCAACACGCAGTTTTTCCTTTAAGCACCTCTAACGTACACTTGGCCAGATTGCCAGCCGTAGGAGTAGCAGCATTAGAGTTAAAGCTTTTCGGCGCAGAGCTAGCAAGGCAAACTGTCAGAAATGCCCAGAAAGCGGGACAATGCCTTCACGAGCATGGGATTAAAGTTCTTGGCGAAAAGAAAGGCTTCACAAAGTCCCACCAGCTTGCAGTAGACGTACGCGATTTTGGAGGAGGCAAAAAAGTCGCTGAAAGCCTGGAAGAAGCTAACATAATCCTAAACAAAAACCTTCTGCCCTACGACAACCAGAATAATCGCGAAAACCCGTCAGGCATCAGAATAGGCTTCCAAGACGTAACACGAAGAGGCTTTAAAGAAAGTGATATTGAACAGCTATGTGAACTGATGCTAAGCGTAATTAAGGGTAAGCTGAAGCCAAAAGAAGCTCGCCAAGAAGTGATAGCCCTCAAAAAGCAGTTTAACAAGGTTGAATATGGCTTCAAAAGCGTGAAAGAAGCCTTAGAATATTTGGAAAAAACAGTCAAGAAGTAAAATGTTAAATGGAAAACTGCTTTATTCGCTTCGGGCATTTTGCACCGTTTTAGATTTGAACCTTCATAGATTATGCCGATAACCTTCTAGTATTTGATGCATTCTTGGCATTTATATTCACATACAGTTTCCATGGAGCGTTCAAGAATCTCTATTATTTTCTTCGCAATGCATATGGAAGTGTTTTTCTGAGCTTCTATTGTTTGCGCCCCTATGTGCGGTGTGCATATAACGTTCGGCAACTTTATTAGTGAATAATCTTCTGGAGGTTCCTTTTCATATACATCTAAAGCTGCTCCAGCTATTTTCCCAGTTTTTAATGCTTCGAACAAGGCTTTCTCGTCTATTATGGCTCCTCTTGAAGTGTTAATGACATAGGCGCCGTTTTTCATCAGCTGGATCTCGTTTTTACCTATCATGTGACGTGTGTCTGCTGTTAAGGGAACATGCAAAGTTACGATATCGCTTTTTCTAAGCAACTCTTGTAAAGGCGCAAGCTCAGCATTTAACTCTCTTAAAAGGTTTTGAGGAGGCGTATTCAACTCTGCAACAATTATATTCATTCCAATGGCTTTTGCAATTGATGCAACTTTTTGACCTATCCTCCCGAAACCAACGATTCCGATAGTTTTACCGTTAAGCTCCCATCCTTCAATTTCTCTTTTTACCCATTTTCCATCTTTCATTGTATGGTCAGCTTTCGGTATCTGCCTTGCCAAGGCAATCATAAGTCCAATTGTTAGTTCAGCCACAGCGTCAGCCACAGCTTCGGATGCACAAACAACTTTCACTCCTTTTTTCTCAGCGTATTCAACATCAATGTTGTCCACTCCTGCTCCAGCCCTTGCGATTATTTTTAGGTTTTTCCCAGCTTCAATTATCTCCTCTGTGACTTTTGTCCTACTTCTAACAATTAAAACATCAAAGTCTGCTATCTCGTTTTTAAGATGACCGTTAGAAATGTCTGGCCTTTCAACAACCTCAAACCCGAAATTCTTTAGAAGCTCTAAGCCGTTTCGGTCTACTGAGTCGCATACAAGCACTTTCATTTTCTTCTTGGTAAGTAAGCCAAACCTTTTTTCGCGCCTTTGCCTTTCTTTGATGAATGCTTCTATGAACGGTAATGTTTCATCTAACCTTTGCGCGTGCAAGTTTATTTTTGCATGTTTCTGAAGCGTCGGCGTGGGGTTAAAGCCTATTCCGAGGCCTGCCATGCTAACCATGCTTACGTCGTTAGCACCGTCGCCTATAGCTATTACGTTCTCAATTCCCACTCCGTAATGTTCAGCTATTCGCATCATGTGGAAATCTTTGTTCGCATCAACGTTGATTTCTGCTCCAACTAACCTGCCGTCCTTGAATAGAAGCTTGTTAGTAACTGCAAAGTCGAGGCTTAACATCTCCTTTACAGGCTCAACCACAAGGTCGAAGCATCCGCTTATAACACCTACTTTAACGTTTCCGAGACGCTTCAAGGAATCCACGAATTCTCTCGCACCCTGCTGCAGTTCCAGTGTTTTAGATGCTTCAACACATTTCTCGTATTCAACGCCTTTGAGAAGTTCAATCCTCTGCATAAACCCTTCTTTCCAATCCATCTGCCCCTCCAGCCCCTTCTTTGTTATCGTCTCAACACCGCAGCTTTTTCCAGCAATTTGGGCAAGCAAAGGAAGATATTCGCCTTTCACCAGCACGCTTTCGAAATCCAAAACTACGAGAAACACGTTACCCACCTCGAGAAAAGGTTTATGGAATAGACTGGCGAAACCAAGAACCCGGAAATCCTTAATAGGATTGGTGAGGCATCACTTCACCAGTCACAGCTTAAATTCACTGCAGCAAGAAAATAAAAAGGTTTCGGTACGTATGCAGAAGGGATAAACATGGAGAAAAAACTGATAATGCTTCCCGGCCCAACCAACGTTCCAGAACGCGTAGTTAACGCCATGACAAAGCCGATAATAAACCACAGAAGCGCCGAATTTCACGCGTTATACGCTGAAATTGAAGAAAACTTAAAGTATGTTTTCAAAACTGGAAACGATGTTTTCGTTTTAACTGCCTCAGGCACTGGCGGAGTTGAATGCGCCGTAAGCAATCTTATTAATCCAGGTGAAAAGGCTATAGTTCCAGTTTTCGGGACTTTCAGCCGACGATTAGCTGAAAAAATCAGGCGAAGAGGGGGAACCCCAATAGAACTTTCCATTCCGTTGGGAACGGTGCCCAAAGCCAAATATATTAAAGAAATCTTGGAGAACGAACAGGATGCCACAACAGCGTTTATTGTTTGCAACGAGACATCAACAGGCGTAACTGTCCGCGAACTGTCTGAAATTGGAAGAATAACCAAAGAAAACGGTATGCTACTTGCAGTTGACGCGGTTTCAATCCTCGGCGGAGATGAACTTCCAGTAGACGATTGGAACATTGACGTCTGCGTGACTGGAAGCCAAAAATGCCTTGCATGTCCTCCAGGTTTAGCTTTAATTTCTGTAAGTGAAAAAGCCTGGGAAAAAATAGAGAGAACAAAAAATAGGCCAATGTATTTTGACCTCTTGCGAATGAAAGAGTCTGCAGCTAAAAACGAAACTCCATTCACACCAGCCATACCGCTTTTCTACGCCTTGAACGAAGCGTTAAAAATGGTTCGGGAGGAAGGCCTAACTGAAAGGTTTAAAAGGCATAAACTATGCGCTGAAGCCTTCTACACAGCGCTGGAAAGCTTTCAAATGACGGTTTTTCCCCGAGAAGTGGAAAACCGTTCAAACACTGTAATAGCTGTCAACGTTCCAGAAACTCTTAACGGAGGCAAAGTGCGTGAAATCATGCGAAACAAATATCAAGTTCTAATAGCTGATGGAATGGACGAGCTTAAAGGCAAAATTTTCAGAATAGGATGCATGGGAACAGTATCACAGACAGAAACCTTAACGACTTTAAACGCGCTAGGAAAGGCTTTAAAAGAAGCAGGATTCAACGTAGAAATTGAAAAAGCATTGGAAACTGCACGAAAAGTTTTTAACAAAACCAAAACTATAAACCAGGTAACCCATGCAAGCCTAAACTAACATAAATAAGAGTTAGAAGCCACTTTGAAGATTCAAAAACTCGTCTACTAGGACAACGAACCGGCAGCCACACAATAAAAATTAAGTGAACCCTAAACCCGAAGATCTACACATGCCGTCTCAAACCTTTAAAACACCTTAAACACTATGGCAAAATCATACTGCAACGGTTTTGAGTATCAATGAATATGCCTTGGTTCTTTGCAGCTTAGCCGTCTATATCAGTCGTTTACTCATTCACAGTTTTTCCGCAGGTAAATTCACTCCATAAAAGAATAGGGAATGCTCAGCGGAGTTGTTTCGTGGAAGTTTTAGACTAAAGCATTTCCCGCTTATTATTAGTGTTTGCTTTGTCGATGAATGCTAGGTGCTTCTTTAACCGTTTGAATTTTGACTCTTTTAAACTTTGCAGTTCGTTTAAAACATATTTTGAAGCAGACTTCAGGATTATCAAAGCTGGTTTTTAATATGTGCGAAATTGAAGGCGTTAAACTGTTCAGGAAGCGTAAGTGAAAAGTGCTGATGTTTTGTCCAAACGATGGTGCGGCCGCCGGGATTTGAACCCGTAACAGCAACGGATGGAGATATCTCCCGCAAAATCCCCTCTTTTTCTGTTAACAGCGACCGATAGGAATTGTTGAGTAAAACTTAACTTTTGAGAATCGAAAAATTATGGGATTAGGAGAACTACTAGTAAAAC
>JAWBOH010000002.1:0-82271 GCA_038826715.1 Bathyarchaeia archaeon
TTCCAAAAAGCCGGGGGTGGGAGTTGAACCCGCTGTGACGTGGCGAATTCTCCCGCAAAATCTCTTTTTTTCTATTTTTGACAATGATATTGCCTTGTTTTCGTTTATCTGCAACTAATCGAAAATGTTAGTTTACAATTTGATGTATTATGTCCCAACGTTCATGATGGAATCTTTGAATTAGGTTGCTATTGATAAATCTTTTTTCTGGTGTCTATTTTGGCGATGACTATTATTTTTTCTTGCTCGTAGACTTTGAATAGTGCTCGGTATTTTCCTACGCGTAGCCTGAAGGTGTTTGCCTCGCCTGCAATTTTAACTATGTCAAGTTTGACGGCTGGGAAATCCTCCAGCTGTCTGAGCTTGTCAACTATGTGTTGCTTGTCTTCGAGGGTAATTCTCTTTAAAAACTCATCTGCCTTTTTATGGAGGAGAACTCTAAACTTCATCGAGAGATTTCAACTCGTTAAAACGCTTCTTCTTGATTATCTCATCAACCTCTTTCAGCAACACGCACTCTTCAGTGGTTAGAAAAACATCTTCAAGAAAATCCCTTAACTCATCAAGCTTCCTACCTATTTCCTCAACCTTCTCCAAAACCGTTTCACCCAAAAAACCACCCAAATAAACGAATACAAACACATCCTAATAACACTTACTTCCCCCCTTTTCTCTTAACAGCGACTAAGAGAAAAAATTTGGATGTTATGGTTGCGTCCCTTTCTTTTAAGCAGAGTTGTCGCAGTAAGTTGCCGAAAACTAAGATAGATAAGGGGGCGATTGATAGGAATTCTGGTATGACTCATGTTCATTGTGTTGTTATGTAGAACCGAGTTTCATTATGGTTTTTTCACAATTAGTGTGACAGTTTTCATTACGCCTGGAAATGTTTGTATTTCATCTACTAAGTCAGATAGCGCGTCTTGGGATTTCGTACTTACTTCCACGATACCATCAAACACGCCTGAACACAAATTCACGCTGCGAATATTGTCCAATTCTTTAATCTTTTCAAAGACACTATCGCTCATATAGGGTATGAGCGATAGCATGATATATGCATATAGTTGTGCGTTTTCAGCTATGCTAATAGGCATTCCCTTTTCATAATTTTTTAATACAAAAAAACTGGTAATACCGCGCAGTTTTTCCTTGCATCTTATAGATAATTCAGAGATGTATTTTTCGTAGAATTCTGATGGAAGGTTAATAGCTTGATCATCAATGGAAACAATCAAATCGTATATACCAAATACTTGATGCGGTTGCAATCCAACAAACATACTCCTTATTATCTCTCGAACGTCTTCAATCGAGCCTGGAGCGGTTTCAAGAGCAAGATAGACTTTCAAATTATATCAACTCCCTTATGTGGCTAGTATCTTTTTCGCAAATAAATTATCTTGTCTTTTCTATCAACAAGTACGGGCATTTCTCTCAGAGAAGATTCAACTTCCTTCATTGCACTATCGATTGAAGTCACAGTTTCTCTTGCCTCTGGAGGTAATAGATCGGCATTTTTAATAAGGTCCTTTATCATTGAATGTAAAAGTTCTGCCGTTAAATATCCCGCGTCAGTCAAAGAGTACCCAATGGTGTTCTTGTCAAACTCTATTCTCTTTAGCAAGCCTAACCGCTGAAGGTTTTGTAAAGGATAGTAAAGCTGGTTCCCTGGATCCATTTTTGTAAACTCTGCAATATCCTTGTATCTTACAATCCTATTGTATGGAAGAAGGCAATAGAGGCAATAAAGAATCTTGGCTGCTTTGCTATTAAAAACCCCGCCTAGGAAAGCAAAATTCTTGTCATCAAAGAGCTGCAGTATTGATGATACATTCTTAATTTCTCGACTTTTTTCGTCGTTTTGCATGTATCACCCACCTCCATCCAAATGGACTTTCACTCCAATATTGGAGTGAAAGTATATAAAGGTTTCTCCAAAATTGGAGAATGTTCTCTTATCGACAAAGATAAAATTATTAAACAGTTGATGAACACTTTAATTAATTTAAATAGGGGAATACTATTTGAGTGATGATATGGACAAGATCATCCGGGAGATAATTTTAGGGACTTTAGAAAAATTTGGCATAAAGATTAGTCGTAGCGATATTGATTATAGATATACAATAGGCGAAGATGCTCAAGGCGTTTTCATTGACGCATATGTAACAGTTAATTTACATAATGTAAACCACAATTGTGGAATATGGCGAATTCGAAATGGGCAAGTTACAAATTTCGCTCCTTCCGAAAATGAAATTCAAGAACTTGAATCATATGAGCGGTATAATGTTCAAGAAAAAATGAGACAAGTTATACAACAAATTATAATGGTCGATAGTAAACTTTTCGGAAGCTACAAAACAATTCTTACAATTCTTAAACCATTTGTTGAACGCATCAGTTCGCTGGAGAGATTATTAGAGGGTGATAATCCACTGGCAATCGCTATCATTAGCATTATAGAATCTTCGGACTGGTCAAGGAGACTTGGCAAGGTTTCTTTCGATTTGGGTGCATTCTCAAATTTTAATGAAAGAATTGAATGTTTAAGAATGAAACTGGGTGGCAGATGGTTTAGAAAAGAAACAGAAATTTTAAGCAAACTTTGTAGATCCGCTTCAGCAGTTGAAGGGCGAAAAATAGTTGAGGTGAAAGATGTCCTTGTTGCTTTTGATTTTTACGAAGCTATCATGTATGAGCTGTACGACTTTGACCGATTACTGCAACCAGGACGTAAGTCTTTAGTATCATTTAAGGATTTAAAGAAGCCAGCTGATCTTCCTAATATAGATTCGGTTAGGAAAATTTTTAGCCACTGGAGCTACCTGACGTTAAAAGAAGATGAATTTTCCGCCGAACAACTCGTAGATTCGATTTTAAGATTCGCAATAATACTATACGCTTATTCTCAGTACCTATATTTCAGAAGGATTGCAACTGATAATGAATTACGAAAGCATATTGAAGAAGCTTTTAAAGTCAATATCCGGATGTGAAACGATGTCTCGGCAATACGTTAATGAAATAAGTAAAGAAATCTCGCAACTTCTTAAAGACAAATTGAAAAATGATATAAATTTTTTTAAAGTGATGAACCAGTTTGAATACTTGGTAAATTTACAACCAATAATTGACATGTATAAACTTGCCGCTGATATTTCCAAACGTTCGTTTATAAACGTCCATGATTTTACTCACGCTTTGTACGTATGTAAATACGCCATCCTTTATCATTCCTTTCTATATCCCCTTATTAAAAATAATCCAAATATACCGAGAGCAATGGATGACGAATGGGAATCATCGTTTGTAATTTTGAGTGGGGCCATTTGCCATGACGCTGGCAGATCATATTTCAGACAAAGGCCAGAGATGGGGTACGACAGAATTAGAGAAGAAGTGGAAAAAGGCGTTCACGTTCACATGACCAGTCCCGAAAAAGAACTTGCCGCTAAGCATGCCATAGAAGAATGTGTAGCATATCATGAGGGAAAGGAGGAGGCACCTCACTATGAAGCAGGTATTGTCATGCTCGCCGACGTCACGGATAATGATAAGACCCGCGTCTACCCTACGGAAGATGAAGAAGTCTTAAGGAAAGATAAGGAGCCGATAAATTATTATGCTTGCCTTGGTGTTGACAGTATAACATTGGAACCAATGTCACAAGGGGTCAAAATTAAGATTACATTAAGAGATTATGCGGGAGTATTTGTATTTCAAGAAATCAAGCGCCGAAGAGAACTATCAAGACTTAAAGATTTTGTTAAGATCGATGTTCATTTAAATATTAACAATAACGTAGTAAAAACAATAGAGAATCTTTAAGTACATAACTACTACTATATTCTTGAACAAATTTGAACAAATAATCGGTTTATTTCCAATTGATAGAGAGTTGTATGGGCGTTTCTTAATCTTGCGTAACAAAAGATTAAAAATAACGTTTAGACGAAATTAAATTCTACTCGGTCATACTATAACCATCGACTTTGCAATGTTTCAATTGCCCTACATTCTTTTAGGAGACACTAACAGAAATTGCATGGTTAGAAACTTGTGATGAATGACTCGAATATTATTCTTTTTCTATGGCAATTTTTTCAATGAAAATTGATGATTTTAGTATGATCTCTAAAGCGTATTTTGGAAGTTTTGCTTTGATTTCCGTAATTCGCTTAGGGCTGACTCGAATATCTTTTCGGCGAGAATGCATAAGTATTGCCCTTATTTCAGAAAAAGAAGATGGTTCGCCTTCTCTTTTATCTAAGAAGGGGAATTCCTTCGGATCTACAACTGTTTTTTCCCTTATAATTTTGTAAGCTGATAAATACGCCATTTCGAAAGAGCCTTCTTCAAACAGACGTGTCGCTTCTAAAAAATAATATCTTAGCAATTCTACATCTTCTCTTTTCTGGTAAAATTTTCTCTCAATTTTTTCCCATAAAGTGGCGAATTTGTCCTCAATGTTACTCGTGTTTAAAATTTTACAGATAAGCCTGTATCTATAAGCCGAGTTTATACATGTTAAACTAGATAGGCAAAACATGACTGACAAGACAACGTAAAATGCGAGTTTATTAACGGGTTCTAATTTCACGGGTTCCAATCCTAACAGCGATAATCCCATAATTAGAAAAATAAGAGAAGTTTCGGCAAAAAATGTTCTAGCCAAAGAGTTCATTGGAATTCGGTTGAACAGCATGTTTTGCATTCTTGAACAAATATGTATGGAGGTTACCAACAAAGCTGGTATGACTGAAACTAAACAAATGTAAGGCACATATGGAATATTTAGGGACGTAAAGGATATCACGGAAATAAGCCAAAAACCCAGATATGGGATAGGTAGCAAGATTAAGTAGGTTTTGATGTGACGAATAAACTGTAACAAAGGCCCCAGAATAGCATAGAATAAAATAACAACGGTCACGTATACGGCCACGTATATATTTAAAGAAATAATTAATGATAGAAGATAGAGGGACAGAAAGCTGGAAGATAGTAATAACAGGGCTTCTAATTTTGGATCCATTGATATTAATCTTCAGGAGAGAATATAAAATGCTTATTTTGCTTTTGGAAACAAGTTTAACGTGTAAATTCCGGAAATAATTCCATAGAAAACCCCTACGAAGTGGGCAAAAATGTTCACAATGTTTCCTTCTGGCGTGATTAGATTGCTTGGAAATAAGAATGAAAGGAAGACAAAATATATGGCAATAGTTATTGAGGCAAAAGATATTTTTCTCTTCGCATTTAGGCTTTGGTTTACAGAATTCACCATTTTCCTCCCAACGTATAAGAGCAAGGTCGATCCAACGGTAAAGGTTGCAGCAAAAAACGCAAGCTGGAAAGCTCCATTACTTGTGTAAGCAGTGATTGCAGACGCTGTTAAGAACATTAAAGAAATTAAAAAGTATCCAGTGTCTCGTTCATTTTGGAGTATTTCTTTAAGAAAGATGCCTAGTGAAGGAACAACAAGCCCGAGTATGCCTGCGACGACTATAGATAACCCACAAGAAACTAAAGGTTGTCGAATGACAAAAATTGTCAGCAGCACAAATAAAGCGTTATAGATTAAGGGTAAAAGGGAAATAGCCAGAAGGAACGATACAAACAGCCTTTTCTCACGGTTCGATTTCTGATTTATCTTATAGACAATAGAGCCGAGTAAGAGAAATGCCAAAATATTACCTAATAAGTGTTCTAAATCTGAATGAACAAAAATTGATGTAAAAAAGACCAGAAAATTCCAACGGTCACTTCGAACCTTCAGCGACTCATGAACGTTAACTGGCAAAATAAAAATTATGACGCATAATATTGAAACTAAGGCAAAATAAGCCATAATCATAATTTCTGCCAGTGTTACTTCCCACTTCATAATAGAATACTTACAAATTATTCCATAATATGCTTTATTTTAATGTTTCATCAACAACAACCATGATACGAGAATAACTTTCAATATGCTTTGACTTCTTTTTACACCAAAATTCGCTTATTTTAAAGCTTTTTGACTTAAAACATCCAACATCCCCTGAAAGATTTCGCTTAGCATTAACCTTTTTCGCTCTTCCTCCGAACCATCTGGATACTTCAATTTTTCCGCTTCTTCCATGTGTTTTTCCAAAAGCTCCTTCGAGTAAACTTCTGGGAACAATAAAATTGCCAACTCATAGGTGTTTTTAACCTCAGCTAATTCCTGCAATCTGATGACTTCTTCAAAATTCTCTTTTAAATCACCATAAACTGCTTTAGCCCTTGGTAAAAGGCCAAAAGTCCACTTGCGCTCTACGACTGATTTAACTCTATTACCTACAGCATAGGGAGAGAAAGCAAATATTAGGATAACCGCCCATAACTTTGGATCCACTTCAGGGAACATGTTATATGACACATCTTCTAGCTCTCGATCATAATCTTCCTTAGCCTCTCGTATCCTTTTGATGACCCAGTCCAAACAAAATTTTTTCGTGATCCGCGCTTCCAGATTGTCCTTGCATTCGATATTTCTTTTTGTTATTTTCCACTCTTCAGGGAAGCACTCCCAGATGGCAAATCGTTCAGAGGCAGTTGGCACTTTCTCAAAATACACGTTGTAAAAAATTTTTAGCAAGTATTCGACATAGTTATATTCGTTTTTGTGAATATTAATGTGTTCTCTGAGATGTTTCATAAATAAGTAAGATGTATTTCCTTCTTCGAGGGCGCGTTTTTCTACGCACTCAATAACGTATTTTAAAATTCTCAGAATTTCAAACAAATGCATCCAGACGTGTAAGTCTTCACCTTCTTTCCGTTTATTAATGTAGTCCTGTTCCATTTTCCAAGTTACATAATTCCAGTTCAGCATTTTGGGAAATACTTTATCAGAAGCAACTAAGAAATAAGAAGAACGATTGCCTATAAAAATACGGAAATCATCCAGCAATTTAATTACGGCCATAAGGTTCTTTTTCTCTGTTAACTTCTCATCAATAACGGAAGAAAATATTTTAAAGAATTCAAGTTCATTTTGGATATTAACGCTTTTACTTTTCCAAACAGATCTCCAAGCAACTTCCAAATCAGCTGGATTATCCAACTTTTTCAGATGGCTAAACCTATATTTAAAAGCATTACCCTTAGTCCAATAATATACATCAAAGATTGTTTTGAGCACCATTAAGATCCCAATAAGTGACAGAAATAATTCAAGCAAGCGATAAAACCCACTTGATAATATATCCCAAAAAAAGCAGGGTAAAAATATTAGTAATGTATAAAAAACCAATCGCTTAACCCGGAAAACACCATCTAAGATTACTTGCAAGTCCAACTCTGAGAGCTCTTCTTCTGGACTGCCCCTTTTTCTATAAACCTCGGTTAAAATGGCTATTGCCAAAGGTATAAGGATTCCTAAAAGCGCCAAGCCAACGTTTTGAATATATATGGGCAGACTATTTGCTTCTTCAAGAATTCCGATTAAATCTCTTATTGTTTTTTCCAAAAGGTTACCTATTCCCTCAAAGATCCTAATAAAGAGCAAAACGAATGCCTCTAATCTTATCTGATATCTTATCTGATATTTCGTAAACCTAAATGGGCATATAAAACTTTTTAGCCACTAGTAATTCAAACATTCTGTTAGGAGACATTAAAGGAAGGGTTTTGATATTTTAAGTATAGGTCAGACTCTAGACGGGATGTTTTTGAGTAGGTAGGTGAATGTGTTGATTTCGTAGATCGACGCCATCGTTAGTAACGCGAGGGCAATGGGCGAACTGTAGGTGAGATCTATTAGTAGGAGGTCTAAGTTATAGTTGAAGAATAGGGCCGAACCTATCCTTGTTCCAATCGATGCACAAGTAAGATAGCCCCCAAACTCTAAAATCATTAATGTAAGGCTTCTATTTCTCATTGGCGAAAAACGTATGAAAGTTCCTTGAGAAAAGCCTGTGTATGCCGCAAGTATGTAGACAAAGAACAAAAGCCCGGGCATCATCCAAAAAAGTAAAGCATTAATTAGATTATTGGAAAGCATCAGCGCAATAGCCGACTTTATGTCACCAGCGTTTAATCTCCCGCCGATATCCACGTTTAGTTTTCGATGCAACTTCTCCAATTTTTTAGGCGAGAACTTCCTTTTAATAAACAGAAACTTGTCAGGACTTATCGCCTTAAAAAAGCTTAAAACAAACCCTATAAAAACCCATAACCAATAAACTCCAAATAAACTTAAAATGATAAATATCATAGCCCCACCAAAATCATGTTAACTCAATACCTTTAAAAATTTTCTAACACTTAACAACCCTTCATGCATATTCTGTTAGTAACGTTTAACCGAAAACAGGTCTATTTTTTGTGTTTTTGTTTTGTTTTTGGCTGTTTTTCGTTTAACGCCTATTAAGTGATGCGCAACAATAGTATTGTTGTGTCATGCTGTCGGCGCTTGCGCGCGCAAAAACACTTTGAGTTTAGGGAAAGAATAGTATTCTTTCGTTTCGTTTATCAGTTTTTAACCGAAAATTTGCTTGTTTTTGAAAAATCGGCGCAAAATTTAAGTTTTTGGCTGAAATAATTCGTATTGAGGTGATTCATGTTTGAGTGAAGAGGATATTGCCGGCTTAATGGCTGAAGAGATGGCTGGGGACGCGTGTGAGACGTTAGGGGCGATTGTAAAGCGAAGTGTGAAGCTGTCTTGCGCAAGATCATAATCGAGGGTAAAGGTTTCGAGCTTTTGAATGAACTTTCAGAGGCTGATAAGAGAGTCGTTAAGGAAAAACTGAAGGATCTCGTTGGACAAACCGAAGAAAAGCCCATAGAAGCCAACATGGGATAACATCAGCGGCAAGCCTAAATTTCAATATTTGAAATGGGACCCCCATCCCTATAGGCTGGAGTAAGCATTCAGGAATAGGCATAACTTTTAGGCATATGCGTTAAGGAATGCCCAATAGGCAGGAATGATAAAAACCATGCTAAAATGCTTTTTCTGCGGCCGATGGTTCAAGAACAAGCAAGCGTTACGGGCGCATTTGAGGTTCTGCGAGCAAAGACAGCCTTAGCTCGCTGGTCACACGTTACGGAGCGCTTTACAAGCCCGAAAATTTGTAAAACGCAATTTTTCCTTTTAATTTATACGTTTGATTTGGCTTCTTCTATTGCGAGTTTTTCGGCTATCCAGTTGGGTGCTATTGGCGGAAGGGGCGGTGGAAGAAGCGTTGGAGGAAATGAGGGAAGCCAATCCAGCAAAAACTCGCTAATGTCGCTTGCAAAAGTGCGGATTTGAAGGAAAATTTCTGTTAAGGGCGAGGGGTCAACACCAGCCAGTTCTAAACAAGTCAAAAGGTATGCGAGGCGTTTACCTTTCTGCGTAACATAAACACGATGTCCTCTTCTTTCAATTAGGCCCAGCTTTTCAGCAGTTTCAACCCACTCGCTAATGGTTGATTTAGCACAGCCAGAATGTTCAGCTATCTCATGGCTCCATCTGCCTTCTAAGCCGTTTCTGTAAATGAAGCAAACCAGCTCTAACGCTTTTCTCAGATCCTTCATATAGTGCGCCTCAGTTCGCAAAATGCGAACTTTTTCAATTGCTTTATAAATTTTTGCCATCCCGTGAGCAAAGAATGGTGAAATGATTGCGAAGAGATCGCAAATTAAAGGTCTGGAGAATCCCAGTCACCTTAAACCTTGACAACATGCTGGAAAAGGCGTTAGAGCTGAACGTCCACGTGTCAAGAAGCGACTTCATCCGTGAAGCCGTACGAGAAAAACTAGCCAAAATGGGCCTCATGGAAACGCTAACCAGAGAATCCTTAGAGGGTGAAAAGTGAGAGAGAGATATTTTCCCCTCGACTTGCAGGTAAAAATTCAATTTGTCCATTTTAAAAGGGGAGACGATGATTATTGAACGAAGCGGATAAAAAGTTAACAGTTGAAGACATTGTCGATATTTTAGGGAGCACCGTTAAACATGATGACCAGAATAAGGCCATAACCTTTCTAGCAATGCTCTTAACATACACAAATGAGGATCAAATAAACATTGGATTTTTAGCAGAGTCAAGCAGCGGGAAATCCTATATCCCCTTAGAGCTTTCCGCCTATTTCCCACAAGAAGACGTTATTAAACTGGGCTATGCTAGTCCCACAGCCTTCTTCCACGATTACGGCGTTCTCATGTTGAAAGAAGGCATTCCAGTTAATTTTGAAATGAAACCTACAAAAGCCAAGGTTAAAGAGGATTTAGAGTTTGGCAAGGATAATCCTTCCAGAGAAGACATAGAAATCGAGTATAAAAGGCAAATGCATAACTGGAAAGAGCTTCTTAAAGGAAGCTATTACCTTGTAGATCTTTATCAGAAGATTCTAATTTTCCTTGACATGCCACACGATCAGCTTCTCCAAAGACTGAGATCACTGCTTTCTCACGACGACAAGGCGATTGCGTTAAAAATAACTGATAGAAGAGAAAAAGCCGGGTTAAAGACAAAAACGGTTGTTGTTAGAGGATTTCCAACGGTCATTTTCTGCTCTGCAAAATTCACCTTAGCGGACCAAGAGAAAACACGATTACTGTTACTCAGCCCAGAGATAAGTCAAGAAAAACTAAGAGAGTCTATAGCTTTAAAAATTGAGAAGGAATCCAACAGAGAAGATTTCATTAAACGTTTAATGGAAGATCCTAAAAGGAAAATGCTTATTGAAAGGATTAGACGGATAAAAGAGGCGGGAATAGGTAACATTATTATTCCAGAAGAGTTTAGAAGCTTCATTTACCAACAATTTCTTGAAGATCATAAATATTTAATGCCCAGACACCAAAGGGATATCTCACGTCTTTTAGCATTAATCAAAGCACACACATTATTGAACTTCATACATAAAAAGAGAGTGAATAACAGCATAATCGTGGAAAGGGAAGACGTTGAAGCCGGGTTTCGCCTATACTACACAATATCAGAGGCTAATGAAATTGGCTTATCACCGGAAATTTACGCTATATACCAAAAAATTAAACCACACATATCCAATGAGGGCATTACGCGAAACGAGTTTCAAAGCGCATACTTCAGAGAATTTTACAAACCCTTAGGATCAAAAAGAAGCCTTGAAATTCTAAACATTCTTACGTCTTGTGGATTATTGGTTGAGGATTTAGATCCGCAGGATAAACGCAAGAAACGTTATTATCTTGCAGAGAAATTTTTACCCGCAAGTGAAGGGGAAAATATCTTCATTCTGGAAGTCTACAAGGAATTAAGAGTAACGCTTACTCAACCCTTTCACATACACGAAGCGGTTAAATTGATAACCCAAATTAGGCAATGCTCAGTGGAAGAAGCTGAAAACCTCTTTGAAATATTTAAAAACGAAGGCAAAGTTTTCCGCAATCCCTACGGTTTATGGGAGTGGACCAGATGAAACAGGAGGATTTTGAAATTTTCCTCGAGGATTTCTGCGATTTCCTAGACTCGCTAGAGGCTTCAGTTGCTAAAATGAAACAACAGATTGCCAAACTTGTGGGCGTTGCTGAAGACAAGGCTAAGCCAAAGTTTTCATGGAACCCGGATAAAATAAAGTGGGAGAAGGCCCAGGGCTTTAGAGGCGAGTTTGAGAGGAGCGAAGACGTTAATAATCCAGAGTTTAAGGCGTTGTTGAAGGATTTAGCTCAACATAATGGCAAGCTTACTAGAGATGGCTGGTTTTACTGGACCTTTAAGAACGGCTCAACTGTTGGAAGGAAGAAGCGAGAGGCATAAGGGCTAATGCTTTGCTGCCCGCAGTGTGGCTCAACGCTCCTCTATAAAGACGGCTATCGCTATTTAGCAGACGGCTCGAGCGTTCAACGGTATCTATGCAGAAGTTGCAGTTACCGGTTTAGCGAAACCAGAAAACCATATATCAACACATACACAAAAGGTGAATGTGATGCACACCAAAAGGCGGCTAAGCTTTTGGTGGAAGCCCAAGGGCAAACGGAAAAGCAGGAAGCGGGAGCCACAGAAACAGTCAAACCACCCCCTAACGCAAGCATACTTGAATACGCATGGTGGCTTAAAAAGCAGGGCTATTCTGAGTCAACAATAATTGGCAGAGTTAAACTTCTAAAAGCACTTGTTAAACGCGGAGCTAACCTATACGATCCAGAAAGCGTAAAAGAAACCATTGCAAAACAGGAAAGCTGGAGCGATGGGAGAAAGGAGCTAGCTGTTGAAGCCTACAGCAGCTACTTGTTAATGATCGGCGGGAAATGGAACCAGCCAAAATATAAACGTGTGGAGAAGCTGCCATTTATCCCAACAGAGGAGGAGCTTGATACCCTCATAAATGGATGCGGACCCAAAACCTCAACTTTCTTGCAGTTGTTAAAGGAGACTGGCATGAGGGCTGGTGAAGCATGGAACCTAAAGTGGGCAGACATAGACTTCGTAAACAACGCCGTTAGGGTAACACCTGAGAAAGGCAGTAGCCCAAGAATTTTCAGAGTATCTAATAAGCTGATAAGTATGCTTAATAGTTTGCCGAGGAAATCGGAGAAGGTTTTTGGTGGATATCAAATACGGGGATTTGCAAGAAGCTTCCAAAGGAAAAAGAAGGTTTTAGCTCAACGACATGGAAATCCTAGGCTTTTGCAGATAACCTTCCACACTTTTCGCCATTGGAAGGCTACAATGGAATATGCGAGGACAAAGGATATATTGTATGTAATGAGGCTGCTTGGCCACAAGAACATCAAGAATACGCTGATTTACACTCAACTTATCAACTTTGAAAAGGACGAATTTATATGTAAAGTGGCGACTAGCGTTGAGGAAGCTGCCAAGCTCATTGAAACAGGATTCGAGTTTGTATGCGACTTTGAGGGAGCTAAACTGTTTAGGAAGCGCAAGTAGGCTCAGACAGGCCGGGGGTTCGTCTAAAAAGCCGGGGGTGGGAGTTGAACCCACATATAGCTGCTCTGCAGGCAGCCGCCTGAACCGTTCGGCCACCCCGGCGCTTCAAATAGTTTTCGCTCGCGTTTAATAAAGGTTTTATTGGTTTTGCTTTGTTTTTGAACTATATTTCTTTGTTATTTTTTATTACTGTTTTTCGCTTTGGCATGCTGGGCATTTTTCTCTTTTTTGTATTTCTATTGTGGTGAAGTGCATGTCGTTGAAGTCGCATATCATGAGTTTACCTTTCAAAGGTGTACCTATCCCGGTTAGGAGTTTTATGGTTTCTAAGGCTTCCATGGATCCTATTATTCCAGGTGTTGCGCCGAGCACTCCCCTTACGTCGCATTTTACAAGAGTGCTGTCGTCGATGTTTGGCAGTATGCATTCTAGGCATGGGGTTTCCGGAGGAGTGAAAACTGAAAGGTTGCCTTCAACTCCTATTGCTGCTCCAAAGACATATGGGATTTTAAGCCTTGCACATGTACGGTTGATTAGATAGCGGGTTTGCATGTTGTCTAGACCGTCGACGACGCAGTCTAGGCCTTTTAGAAGTTTTTCAACATTTTCAGAGTTCACTTTTTCGTGAACTGCTTCAGTTTCGATGAAGGGGTTTGCCTTCTTGAGTTTTTTCGCCGAAATTTCAGCTTTGGAGCATCCTAAGTCTTTTGTTGTATATAGGATTTGTCTGTGAAGGTTGCGGAGTTCAACTGTGTCTTGATCTATTAGGCGTATGTGTCCGACGCCTGCAAGCGCAAGGTACAGCGAGGAAACCGTGCCAAGTCCGCCTAGTCCGACAACAGCTACTTTTGATTTTGCAAGTTTTTCCTGTCCGTTGCGGCCTAACTCTTTTAATACGAGTTGGCGGCTGTAGAATTCTTCGTACATTAGGGATGTTTTTCTTTTTCTCGCCATTTGGCCAACCTCCAATTACATGTTTTGCAGCCTTATATTACCCTTTTTTAAAAACTGGTTTTCATATATTTGTTTAATCCGTTGTATTGTATCTGCTTCGTATGGAGTTTTGTCTTCTCTTATGCGGGTTATCCTTGCGAACCGTAGAGCCATGCCGCACTTGTATTTTGGGCTTTTCTGGATTTCATTGTAGGCTACTTCAACAACTATTCTTGGGATCACATGGACTGTTCTGTGTTCTTCTTTTACGGCTAATTCTTTGAGGCGTTTCGTCATTTCAACGATTTCCATGTCGGTTAAACCCTTGAAGGTTTTACCCACTGTTAGGAAATTGCCTGTTTCTGCATCGCGCGCTGCTAAGTAATAGTCTGAAAGCCATTTGTGTCTGCGTCCGTAGCCGTACTCAGCTGCGATGATCACTAAGTCGAGAGGTTCAAGGGTTGGTTTTATTTTAAGCCAACGTTTGCCTCGAATTCCAGGCGTATATTCGCTGTCGATTTTTTTGGCAATAAGTCCTTCATGTCCATAGTTTGTGGCTTCTTTAAGGAATTTCTCTGCTTCTTCAACGTTGTCCGTTATGATCTGTTTTGTCAGCGGGATGTTCTCAGCGTTTTCAGCTAGAATTTGCCTCCGCTTCAGATATGGAAGCGTTGTGAGGCTTTCTCCGTTTAGGTATAAAACATCGAACAGGTAAAGCTTCACTGGAATTGTTTTAGCCATGTCTTCAATTAAGTGAACTCTTCTAAATCTCCTCATCAAATGTTGGAAAGGAACAGGGTTGTTTCCCCTGTCTACAGCAATAACTTCGCCTTCTAGAATTGCTTCAGCCGCCTTAAAGTTCTTCTTCACAGCTTCAGCTATTTCAGGTAAGCTTTCAGTTGCATCGGTTAATCTGCGACTGTAAATTTTCACGTTTTCATCTTTTTTGTGAATTTGAACCCTGACGCCGTCAAGTTTATATTCAAAGGCTGTTTTTCCACCATGTTCTTCAAGGGCTTCAGCCACGCTGCTGCTCATCTGCGCCAACATAAGCTTAACAGGTCTAAAAACTTTAAACCCCAATTTTGAAAGTGCTTCTAAACCTTCTTTTTTGGCTATTGCCGCTGCGGCGCCTATGTCGCCTAGCATCATGCTGGCATTTTTAATGTTTTCAAGCGGAATCTGGAATGCTTCTGAGACTGTTTTTTCCATTAAGCCTTCATTGAATCCTGTCCGCATTTCTCCAATAATTATTTTAACCAGTTGTTTGGCCTCAGCTGGAGTAGCTGAAATAAGCAGGTTTTCTATTAAACGCTCCCTTTTTTCTTTGGAGCCGTATCCAGCGATGTTGGCTATTGTTTCGAAACACTGTCTGACCTCTGTTATTGTTAATGCTTTTTCAGGCAATAGCGATGTTTGCCTCACTATTCTTCTGTTTTCAAAAACTTCTTTTACAGCTGAACCTATATCTCCTGTTTTGCTAAAAGCAGTTATGAAAGTTGTCCAGTCAGCTCCAGTTACGCGCTTCACTATTTCGCTTAACGTAGCCCAGTTTGTTTCAAGGGTTTGGCAGCTATGCTTTGGAAAGGCTCTTCCCAAAATCATGGAGACGGCTGGCTCAACTTCGTCAGGTTCCAAGCGTTTTAGAAAGTTGGCGACAATTTTCACCATTGAAACTCTTTTTCTCAAACCTTCAAGTGTTTCGCATAAATCTGCAAGATCCTTGAAAGAGGTTGGCATAACCTGCCCTTTTACGTTTCTGTAACCGTAATAAATGGAGGCGAGGCTTGATATATGGGTTGCATGAAAGTTTATTTTTCTAGAATGATTCTTCCAGTTTAGCTTTGGTCTCCTTTATCTTCTTTTCCAGTTCCGCAGTTTTCTCATTTTGAGCTAAGGCTTTGTAGCAGTCCCTTGCATATTCAAGCGCACTTACTCCAAATCTGTCATAGCCCTTGTTGAAAGACAAATCTGCGGATTTAAGGAAATGTTCAGCAGCCTCATTATAGTTTTTAAACATGAAGGCGCATTCGCCAGCTTTAAACAGGCAGTAGGCTGCGTCGAAAAAATTGTTTCCTTTTATATAAAGTTCATAAGCTTGTAAAAACTTTTCTTTTGCTTCCTCATACTTGCCAACTTCGTAAAGGGTGTTTCCGTCTTTATGCAGTTTAACAGGATCTTCTTTATCCACTATTGTCACCGACCTGCATGCTGCTTACAGTAATTTAACATTGCAATTTATGTTTTGCCTTTTGATTCTTAACTTTTGAATAATGAGGTTTAAATGCGGTTTTTAAGTTCAACCGGTTTTAGCAGATTCTGTATTCCGCCAGCCACGAACGCAAGGCTTCTTGCAACATCTATGAAAGGATAGGCTAATATCCGATGATATTTTCCATCTCTTATCTTGTATGTTCTGTACGCGTATAACGCCATAAGCCCTGCTAGGGGGAAAAACAAGATGGCAAGTTCCAAATTTAAGAACCATGCGGATCTTGTAAAAACCATGAAGATTATCAATGCTAAAATCGCCAGGAACCATAAGGTGAAACTGGCTATGCTTAGAAGAACCCATTTTGACAGGGTGCTGTTAACCCCTCTAATTTTCGACACCAAGCCGCCTCCCTGCCCGTAACGGAAGGCCTGTTTCAATAGTCCCGTCAGCGTTGAACGATGTTTATGCCTTACCAGTATTTCTGGAGTGAGAAGTATCTTGTATCCGTTCTCGCAGACTCTTTCTGCGAACTCCAACTCGTCGAAGCCATATTGGAATCTTTCATCAAAAAAACCAGTTTTCTCCACAGCTTCCCTTTTCACTGCGAAGTTGCATCCCACCGGATAATTGACAGGGGAGCTTATCTTATCCATTATTACTTTCTTCTTGAATATCCTCATCACTGGAATTATGCTTTCATCTGCATACCTTGCCAAAAAATCGTCGTAGTAACGTAAAATTTGGCCGCCGACGCATGCTATCTTTGAGTCTTCAAGGTTTTCAACAATCTTTTTCACCCAATTCTTTGGGACAACGCAGTCATGGTCAGTGAAGGCAATGATTTCTCCTGTGCTATTCTTTATACCTGTGTTTCTCGCAGTGTTAACTCCTGTTTTTTCCTCTGTTAAAAGTTTAACAGGGTACTGTGCAACTATTTCCCTTGTACCGTCTGTGGAGCATCCATCCACCACTATTATTTCAAGTTTGTTCCTGTCGTAATCCACCTGCATTAAAGAGTCTAAAAGATCCTTTATTTTTGAAGCTCCGTTTTTAACAGGAACTATTATCGAAACTTTTGGGTAAGCTTCATCTTCTCCTTTCAATTTTAATCCTTCAGTTTTTATCCGCCTTTAAGGAGTTCATCTGCGGCCCTTTCAACCGCTTGGCGGCTGTTGTATTTGGGTTTCCACCCGCACTTTTTAAGTTTATTAACGTTTAAAAGCATAAATTTTACGTCTCCTTTCCATCCTCTTCCCCCCTCGACGCCGCCTGTAAACATGTATTCAACATTTTTTAAACCCATTTTTCGGCATACGATATCTGCTATTTCTTTAACGGTTATTTGGTCTTCTGAGCCTACATTGAAAATTTCAACCTTTCCCAAAGCTTGGTTAACACCTGTTAAAAATGCGTTTACACAGTCTTCAACGTGTAAGTATGATTTCTTCTGTGTTCCATCTCCTAAAATTTCAAGTTTTTCAGGATTTTCCCGAAGTTTCTTTACAAAGTCGCAGATTACTCCATGCTGCGCTCTTAAACCTACAATGTTTGCAAGTCTATAGATCACTGTTTTAAAACCGTAAGTGTAAGCGTAGCTTGTTATTAAGGCTTCTGCAGCAAGTTTTGAAGCTCCATAAACAGAGATGGGTTCAAGAGGGGAATAGTTTTCAGGCGTAGGAATCTCTTTCGCATCGCCGTAAACAACTGAAGAGGAGGCGAAAACTAACGTTTTAACATTGTCTGCTTTGCGGATTGCTTCCAGCAGGTTAAATGTTGCATAAATGTTCTGTTCATAGTGTACTTTCGGGTTTGTGGAGCTTACTCTGACTTCCGGATTGGCTGCCATGTGGAAAACTGTTTCACACTCCTTTAGAATCTTTGAAATCTTGTCGGCGATTAAAAGGTCGCCGAAAACAAACTTGAAGTTTGAAGTGTTTAACCATTTAGCAATGTTCTTTATATTTCCAGCAGTTAGGTTGTCAATCACCGTTACAGGAAGCTGCTCTTCACATAACCTGTCAACAAGGTGGCTTCCTATGAAACCCGCGCCACCAGTTACTAAAACCCTTCCAAGATGGATGGCTGAAGGCATCATTTTCCCTTTCAAAGTTATCGGTCTTTAAGTTTGGTTGTTTTGTTTGGTTTATCTGTTTTTTGCTAATGCACTCCATAAATGGTCACACTCCGGCCTTGGCAATGGTTCTTTAACTCCGCCTCTGCGGATTAACATACGTTCAGACTTGGAAGCGAGGAATTCGCCGATTATAGAAGCTTCGATTCTGTGTGCTTTCAGTTTTTTCACGATTTTTCCTGCTTTATCCTTTTCTGAAGCTATTAGTAATGCTCCAGAGCTGATTAATTGAAGCGGGTCTATTTTAAAAAAGCTGCAGATTTCGCGTGTTTCCTTTGCCACAGGGATTTTTTCTTCAAAAACCTTTAAACCTAAGCCTGAGGCATCAGCCATTTCATGAACACCGCCTAGAACGCCTCCCTCAGTTGGGTCATGCATGGCGTTTACACCGCCGTTTTCAAAGGCTAGAATCGCTTCCTTGACTATGCTTATTTTTTCAAAGAATCTTTCCGCTGACTTTAACAGTTTTCTGTCGACTCCGCTTCTGCAGAGTACCCTGTAGTGTTCTGTTGCAAGAATGGCTGTGCCTTCAACTCCAGCGCTTTTTGTTAATATGATCTTGTCTCCGGGTTTAGCTCCTCCAGCTGTGACGTATTTCCCTTTGGCTGCAACTCCTATGGCGCAGCCAACAACTATTGGTCTGGCAAGTTCCAAGCTGACCTCACAGTGTCCGCCTATTATGGCAATTTCCAATTTTTTAGAAGCCTTATCCATTTGGGAACATATAACCCGCAATGTTTCTCTGTCAGCTTCCTCTGGGAGAAGGATACACGAGGAAAAATATGCAGGTTTAACCCCGAAGGTTGCAACGTCGTTGGCGTTGATGTTAACTGCAAGCCAGCCGATGCGTTCAACAGCTCCGGTGATGGGATCCATAGACGTTATTATACACTTATCATCCAGATCTACAACTGCGCCGTCGAAACCAGCTGAAGGCCCTACAACAACTTCGCCACGTTTAAAACCTAAATTCTTGAAAACAACATCATTTAGAATTTCAAGCGGAACCTTTCCGAAGGGAAGGCGCAAAGTTCCTCCTCCATGCTTCACTTCTTTTTCAAATAAGGAAATGAATGCCACGCCACTTTAACGATTGGTAACGCGGTTATGCTTCCTATTATCATTTGCCCAATGTTTATGGGGACTTCTGCTAATGCTACGGCCTCAATCTTGAAAAGGGGGTAAATCAAAAGCCATTCATAAAGGAAATATCCTGAAACCATGCAGAAGCCGCCTGCTATAACTGAAAAAAGGATCCATCCAAGTTCAGGGTCAAACATGAAACCTGCCGCGGCAATGCAAAAAGCTGTTGCAGCGCCTAGGAATATCCAGAACTCTGTTGGAATGTAAAAAGTGAACATTTTTAAGCCAATTGCAAGCTCCACATCGCCACTGTAATATGTGCCGCCGACGTATCCTAATAATGCTCCTGCAGCAAGGCCTAGAGCGAAGGTTAAAAGCTTCCAGTGAAGTTTTGAGCTAAGCTTAGGGTTTCTTTTCTTAAGCACTCCAACAGCTGCCCCTTCACAGGCTTTAACGACAAGGGTTGCAGGAGCATAATGAGGAAAACCTAACAGGATGTCAGCCAGCATTGAGCCCACTCCTCCAGCGAAGGCTCCTACGCTAGGCCCGAAAAGAAGAGCAGATGTGAAAATCATTGATTCGCCTATGTTGAAAAAGCCTTGAGTTGCGGGAACACTTACTGAAAATATCATGGTTGCCGCGCAAACTAGAGCCGTAAACACTGCTGTTGCTGCCAGCTGAAAGGGTGAAGTTTTAAGGTTCATAACGAGTATAGTATAGTTATAACTATACTATATCAACATTGCGCTTAGGCTAGGTTAACAACTTGAGGTCATCTATAGCTTTCAAAGCTTTTTTACCTCTTTCAGTTATTTTGAAAAATCTTTTTCCATCCTTCCTATAATGTGTTACAAGACCTTTCCCGGAAAGCTGGTTTAAATGCTGGTATATGGCGGCTCTGGTCATCGTCATTCCAATTTTCCTCCAAAGGTCATATCCATAAGTATCATTTTCGCTTAATATCCTAAGTATTTTCTCTTTGGTACTCAGTTCTAAACCCATAGAGGCTGTTTTCTTCTTTTTTGTTAAAGCCTGCAGAATGTCTGTTGCTTTAAGCCCGCTTCCAGTTATCAAACAAACTATTTTTTCGTCCTTGTCAATTATGCGCTGGTCCGTCAACTTTTTCACAGCGGCGTATGCTGCTGCGCTTGCAGGTTCCGCAAAAATCCCTTCGAGTTTGGCAACTAGCTGTTCAGCGTGAAAAATCTCCTTATCTGAAACGGAAACTGCTAAACCCTTCGACTCTTCAACTGCTTCGAGAGCAAACTTGCCATAATAAGGATTTTTAACCAGTATGGCGAGAGCATGTGTGAAAGGCTTTTTCCCGTTTTTCGGCTTCGAAGCATTTCGCATGTAGGCATCCACTATTGGAGAGCAACCTTCAGCTTGGACGCCAACCATCCTTGGGAGGGCATTAATCCTTCCAGTTTTTTCAATTTCCTTAAAGCCTTTCCAAACGGCATACAGTGTTCCACCGCTTCCAACAGGAACTACAAACCATTCTGGAACACCTATCTGTTCATAAACTTCATAAGCCAAGGTTTTCAAAGCCTCTATAGCTAGAGGGTTTAACTCTGCTGAACCCTGATACCAGCCTGTTTCTTCAGCTATCTCCTCAGCTTTTTCAAGAGAATCGTCAACTAGTTCTCCATACTCCACGATGACAGCGTCATAAATCAGCATCTGTGCAAGTTTTCCTACGTCCACGTTTTTTGGAACAACAATGTGGCATGTTAAACCAGACTTGGCGCAGTAAGCAGCCATCGAAGCGCCGAGATTCCCGTTGCTTGCACAGATAACCGCGTTATATCCTAAATCAACAGCTTTTGAAACAAGCAGTGCAGCGCATCGGTCTCTGAAAGAATTCGTAGGGTTTCTGGTTTCATCTTTAAAATATAAGTTATGCAGCCCAACGTTTTTAGCCAGCCTTCTCGCTTTATTAATTGGGGTTCCGCCTTCCCCCATAGATATGAAGCTTTTGACCTCCGGCATAAAATGTCTATAACGCCAAAATGAAAAACGTCCAACAAACTTGCCTGTTTTAAGCCTCTCCAAATCGTATCTATATTCTAACATGCCTCCGCATTTTTCGCAAGCATTTTTTTGAAAAAACATCTCAAATTTTGAACCGCAAACTCTGCATTCTAGAAACGCCATTATGCCAGTCCCCTAAATGAACAAAGATTATTCCTAAAATAAATGCTGCTCTTTTATTCGGCAACTTGTGAAAAGCTTAAAGGATAGTTAAGAGTGTCTACGCGGCTACAAATCTAATTTAGGTTTCTTTAATCTTTCAGACATGTTTCTATATAAGGCGTAGGCTGTGCAGACAGTGTAGGCGGCAAACAGTCTAGTCAGTTTCCAAACGGGCCAGTAACGCAGATTTTCAATAAACAAGCAGATGTTTCCCTTAATAGTCCAAACTTCAGGATTTCTGTAGTGAACGCAGTACGGATCATATGTTACAACCAGTTTAAAGCCCTTCTTTTCTATCCAGTCTTTAATGAAAGCATCTTCATAGACGTGTAGCGCATCAGGGATGCTTATGCCTTTAACAGTTTCGAAACGTAGAAGCAAGTCATGTGTTCCGCCTCTTAAATCGAAAATTTTCTTAATTATTTTTAAAAAAGGCTTCAGGGTTGCGGAATTTTGAAGTCCATCCCAGATTTCCACACCCCAAACTCCGCCAACATCTTCTCTTAAGAATTTTTTAGCTTTTTCAAACCATTTTTCACATAAAACCACATCGCTGTCTACAAATGCAAACCATTCTGTTTTAACTTCATTTATGCCCTTCATCCTTGCGCTGCCCCGCGTGCCCCTATCCATTAATAAAACAACGTTTCCATATTTTTCACGAAATTTTTCAACTATTTTCAATGTAGAATCAGTTGAGTATCCGTCAACTATTATTAAACGGTTAACCGGGATGTTCCTGTAAATAGAATTTAAACATTCCTCAAGAATTCTTTCACTATTTTTTGTAAGCACTACGACATCTATTTTTTTAACGGTCAAATCGGCCCTTTCCTAGATGTTAACATTTTACCGTAATTACACCTATAAGATTTGACAGTTCTGGTCAAAGTTTTAGTTTAACTGCTTTTTACGCTTATTGAGTTTTACAAAAATATCCAGCCTTTTCTTACGTTAAGACAATTTTATCCAGAACAAGAGTTA
Organism: Bathyarchaeia archaeon; assembly: GCA_038826715.1. GTDB lineage: Archaea > Thermoproteota > Bathyarchaeia > Bathyarchaeales > Bathycorpusculaceae > JAWBOH01. The sequence continues at coordinate 22,439 of JAWBOH010000002.1, forward strand.
GAACTTGGAAAACTTCCTCCGCTGTCAAATTATCAGTGTCCAATATCAGGTTAAACGGAGTGAAGTCTTCCCCTAAACTGAAGCCGTAAAGCCTTTTGTAAATGGCTTTTGTTCTTTCTTCTTTATCTCTTAAAGCTTCTAAAGCCTTTTTTACGCTTATCCCGTCTCTTTTAGCAACCCTTTCCGCTCTTTTCATAGGAGATGCTTCCAGCCAAATTTTGAAGCCTCTTTTTAGAAGCCACGGCATAGTCCAGCTGTCAAGTATAACGTTGCCCTGCTCTGCTGCTTCCATAAGTTTCATGTCTACTTCTCTGTCAAACTCCAGATTTTTAACTCTGTTTTCAAGGAATGATAAGCCTTCACAGCTTTCCCACCATCCCTTTTCTGAAGTTCTGTAGCCCTTTTCTAAAGCCAAGGCTTTAAGGGCGTCTCCTCCAGAACAGTATCTTAACCCGTATTTTTCAGCTAGTTTTTTTGCCACAGTGCTTTTTCCTGTTCCAGCCATGCCGCAGATGCAGACAACCACAGGGTTCTTAACCATCTCAGGTCTCTCAAATATTGGCGCTAAGGGCTTTTGCTGCTTGTTTTAATGCAGATTTTAGGCAGCTGTGGCAAAGTTGCCCGCCGTATAATCTTGAAATTCTTTTCTTTACACGGTTAAGCCTTCCTTTTTCCGATGTAGACGTTTGGGGGACTCCGGCCTGCAGTCTGCCGCAAACGCTGCAGCTGCTTTTATCTTTTGAACAGCGTTTATAATGTGTGGTTACGCGTCCTCCAGGCAGAGCCTTGCAAACACGTTTCAAGCTTCGTGTCCGCTTAAATGGTCTAGGCATTATACATCACTCTGCGCTTATAATTCCGAATAGATGTGAAAATAAAGTTCCAAAAAGCATAGAGCACAGCATGTACCACCAGAATAGGGATGACCCGAATACTGGTATGGGAAGGTTCCACCCTACGCCTGGAAAGTATGCAATCTCTGCTTTTCCATATATTCCTCCAAGAAAAGACCATACAATCATTAGTGGAATTATGAACAGCATTGTTACTTTAGTTGACTGCAATGAAATTTTGGCGTTAAGCTGTAATATGTATTGCTGTTTTTTCATAAGCTTATCTATCTGTTTCTTGTTCCCCTTTTTCTGTGCTTCACGGAACTGTTCATAATATTCGGCGATTTCTTTTCTCCAAGCCTTAAGTTTTTCAGGATCTGTTAAAAGACGGTTCGCAAGAGTCATGAAGAAAGTTACTGTAACCGCGAGGAAGAATATGAAAAGCGTTGATCCGGGAGGTCCTTCTGGAAGCATTTCACCTTTCTCCTTTTCACTCTCCGAAAATTCTTCTAAACGCAGGATACATTTCAGCCACCCTTTCCCTTACCAAAATTTCATAGTACTGGTAGATTATGCCTATGGAGAGAAGAATGCCTATTCCTGAACCGTAAACTCCGAAAAAGTCTGACAGGCCGGCGATGAGGCCTACAATTATTCCGCCTAGAACAGTGACTGCTGGAATGTAACGTTTAAGAATCTGTTCAACAGCCTTTTCGGAACGTCTGTAACCTGGAATCTGCATGCCTGCGCCTACCAGCTGTCTTGCAACTGTTGAGGGACCTAAGCCGCCGACTTCAAGCCATGTAAGCGAGAAAATAACGCAGAAGACTATTAGAATAGCTAGATAGCCGAGAGCTCTCAAAGGTTCAGCCATGACGTTTGAAAGATGACCTGGAGACGTCACGTAATACACAAGGCCTCCTGCAGGTACATACTGGTTAGCTTCATAGTCCAGCTTGTACGATCCTAAAAGTTCAACCCAGAAGTTGCCTTTCCCCCATGGTTGGCTCCAAAGTATATACGAGAAGAAGTATATGTTGGCGAAAAGGGCTGAAGCGAAAATAACTGGAAGGTTTGAAACGTACAAAAGCTTAATTGGATAACGGCTTCTGAAACCGCGGTAGCCAGCGTAGGAGAGGGGAAGCTCCACTCTTACACCTTCCATGTAAATTATAACGAGAAACGCGGCTATGGTTGCTATGAACCCTGTTAAAGATGGAAGGTTTCCCCTTAAAAGCAAGCCTGAAACTGGTTTGCCGTTGACTATTGCATTAACCAAAGCGGCGAAAATCCCGTTACTGTAATATTCATCAACAGGACCGCTGACGTCGAAACATTGTATGAAAATGTGCTGCGCAACACCGGCCATTATGAACAGGCTTATCCCGCTTCCGAAGCCCCAGCCCTTCTGGATAAGCTCGTCTAAAAGGAGAACAATTATGCCTGCAGCTAACAACTGCATGAAAACAATTATGGCTGTTGCACCTGGCAAACTTGGCCCGTACATTCCGCTTATCATGTAGGCTGAAGCCTGAACCCCTGTGAGGATTATGGAGAAAACTTTGCTTGCCGCTGTAAATAAAGCTCTGTCTTCAGGTTTCGACATGTCACATTCTATCATTGCAGAGCCTACTAGAAGCTGCAGAATTAACCCTGCAGTTACTATTGGACCTATACCCAGCTCCATTAAGGTACCTCTGTTTGAAGCGAAAATTATCCTTAAAGGAGCAAAACTTTCCTGAAGCTCCCGGGGGATTCCGTATAACGGAACACTAGCCATCACAAGGTATATTACAAGGGATATGGCAGTCCAGAAAAGCTTCTCGTTAAACCCTACTTTACGTTCAGGAGCCTTAACCTCCGGTATAAATCTTGAAACAGGTTTAAAAAGATTTAAGAATCTTCCAGCCATGGGTTAGTCAGCTACTCTCCAGATTTTTGAGGTCTAACTAAAACTTGTCCTCCAACGCTTTTAATTTTTTCAGCTGCAATCTCAGAGCATGAAGCTACCTTCACTACCATAGACTTTGTAACCTTTCCAGATCCAAGAAGCTTTGCTACACCAAACTTTTCCAGGTCTACATGTATTTTTCCATCTTCCTCTTTCACCCTGAATTTCTCCGCCAAGACGTCAAGTTCTCCAACGTTTATGGCTTTAACATGCCTTTTCAGGCTTTTAGGCGAAGTGAAACCTTTCTTCCCAAAATATTCAGGTTCATATTTTACCACATATGTCCATCCATGCTTGTGACGTCCCGCCTTACGCATGCCTTTAGCCCCTGATTTTCTATGTTGACCCACTCTTCCATAACCACATGTGCGTGAGCCGCGTTTTTTCCGTATCTTTCTAAGTTTATGAGGCATCCTTTCTAACCAGCCATTTGCTTATTACGTTTTCTTTAACTGCTTTTTCAAGTTTTATTTCCAGCACTCCGTTTTTATAGGTTGTGAAAGCTGTTTCTGGAATAACCTCTTCTGGAAGATTTAAACGTTTATAGAATCTGCGGTTCTGAGCCCTTGCTGAAAGCGTTAACCGTTGCCCAACAATGTTAAGTTTTATGTTTTCCCTGTTAAAGCCTTTAAGCTCCGCAACAACCGCTATACTGTTCTTCTCGTTAAAAACATCCAGTAAAGGTTCAGGTTCTCTGTAGGCTTTCCCTTTAAACTCTAACTTTTTGGCTACACGTCTGTAGGGGCTTCCCTTAGCCTTATAATCTTCAATTCTGACAAATCTCAAGGATTTCTTCCTTTTGTTTTCAGCTTCTTCAATTCTCCTTACAGCCTTAAACCATTTAGGAGGTTTTTCACTTCGCCGCCACTTCATGCTTAACCTTCTCCCTTATAGCATAATGGCATCTTTAAACTGTCTTTAAAAGGTATCGGCTAACAAGTACAAGCGGAAAGTTTTAAATCATCCTTTCAAGCAAAAGGTTAATTTCCTCTTTTCTATACCCTAACTCGCCGCCTGCGCTGTAACTTTTTTTAATTTTACCCTTGAAACCTTTAGATGGCGGATGAAGCCTAAAATAGGGCTGGACATTTGGAAGTTTCCAAAATTCAACTTTGCAGTTGCATATGGCGTCTGCCAGTTCATCTAACGTTTTGTAACCAATTTTTTGAGCATATTCGTCTGTTAACTTCTTGTTTCCAGCCATTCTGCCTCTTTTTCTTAAAAGGGAGGTTACGGTTTCTTTGGAGGCTTCTCCCCATGTGACAAAGTTCTGTACAGTTTTAAGCATTCCGAGAAATGATGGACGGTTATCTATGAGGACAGCGTAGTTGTTCCTTTTCAAGTTTAACATTTTAAGGGTTTCTCTAACCTGCATGGGAGCGCTTATTGTTCCCCGAACCCTGACAACTGCGAGGCATCTGCGTTCTATCTTTTCATCTGGCAAACTATCTCACCCAGTCTGTAGGAGTTATCAAACTGTAAGTCTTCTTCAAAGCGTCGAAAACCGCGTATGCAAACGAAGGAACGGTTCTTGTTGAGCCGTAGCTTCTAGTCCAACAGTCTTTAACCCCTGCAAGTGCAAGAATAACTTTGGCAGCTTCGCTGGCAACCAAGCCTAACCCTCTAGGTCCAGGAATTACAACCACTTTTACGCCGCCGCATTTACCCTCAACCTGGAAGGGCACAGAATGAGGCTTTCCGCATCCGCATTCCCAGCTTCCGCATCCCCGCCTAACTGGAACCAGGTTAAGCCTAGCAGCAGCAGCTGCCTTTTCAATAGCTGTCCGAACTTGACTTGCCTTTCCAGAGCCAAGGCCGAAATAGCCGTCTCTGTTCCCCACTGCCACTATAGCCTTAAACCTTGACTTTTCCCCAGCGTCTGTTTGCTTCTGCACAAGGTTTATGTTTATAACTTCTTCCTGAAGGTCAGGAATCAAAGCGTCCACAACCTGGGGTTCACGAATCGGCAAGCCTTCCATAAAAACCTCTTCAATTGAAGTCACTTTGCCTTCTTGAATAAGCTTTCCAAGACGTGTTTTAGGAATCCACTGTTCCAGACTGGTGATCTTGCTAACCGCCACGGCTTTTACCTCCCTTCTTGAACGCGGAAATAACTGTTTTCTTAACTTCTGCAAAATGTTCAGGCAGACTTTCCGGAGAGATTCTGCTCTCCAAATATTTTGAAAAAACCGCCGTATACTTTTCACTGTTTGCTGAAAGGGTTTCACCGTAGCTGGCTATGTGAAAACCCTGTATTCTTTTTTCATCTGGAAGCTTCATCTCACCGTGGGGTACCTTGATCTCTGCATCTAAAACGCCTTTAAGTGCAGCGAAAACCTTTGCACCCTTTGTGGGAGAATGAAGTCCAATGTCTAAAACAGCTTCACTTACGCCTTTTGCCTTGGCTTTCAAACCGCATAGAAGCCCTGTCAAATAGGCTGCGGGAAGGTTACCTCTAGAAACCTTCCATCCGTAATTTCGTAAAAGTTCTCTACTGTGAGCTGAAGCCAAAACAACGTCGCCGCCAGGTTTAGCTGCAACCATCTGAACTGTAATGTTTTTCAATGAACTGCGGATTACAAGCCTCGGCTTTCCAGAACTTACAAGCGCTTTCCTCTTTCTATAGTTTGTTTTCCCTATTCTTCTTCTCCTTTGAGGAACACAGTAACGCGCGTCTTTAGCCATCAACGTTTCCTCCAAAGTTCATGTGTTTTTATGTAACGTTCCATTTCGCTGACAGAGTCGAATATTCCGCTTTTCACCATGATGTACATTTTACGATAGGTTGTTTCAGTGATTATTTTTTTGGCTTTAAGTTCTCGAAGCCTTCTTCTCAATGCTCTAACTTTACTCATCCAAGCGTCCTTTTTAGAGATTCCGGCTTGAGCAGCCCCGCTTCTGCTTCCAGCCCCGCTTCTTAAACCTTTCCTCTTTTTTTCATGGATCAATCTTGCCCTTGCACGGCTGACTCCTTTATCTTTTAACGGCTTAATTATTCCTTCGTCAATAAGTCTTCTAACCTCTTCACGCGTGATAGCTGTTTCAACATCCTCTATTCTTTTAGGATCTATCCAAACCCTTCCCCGGCCTACTTTAAGTAATTCAGCTGCTAAACGCCTCTGACTTTTCAGGCTTGTCAAAGTTCTTCCAACCTCCCAACACTTTCACGTTCTTCAGTTTCTTCATGTTTAACCTTGGATTTTTCCCCGCTGGATTTCTCTTCCCTCTTCTTTATGTCAGCTTGCTCCTCTGGTTTTTTCTCTTCTTTTTCAGGTATTCCAAGGTTTAAAACCGTTATTTTCCTTTTCCTTGCCTCTAGAAGAATCTGCGTTCTCTTCCTTTTGCCAACAGTACGGCTTATTCGCACAGCTTGAGTTTTTGAGTCTACTTTTTTAAGTTGTTCAACATTGTAAACCAATACTTCCTCATAGCCTGAAGGATGTAAACCCCTTGCAGCTTTGGGTCCCCTATATCCAACGTTCACTGTAGCCGGCCATCCCTTAATTTTTCTCCGCATTTTGTTGTCTATGCCTTTAGGTCTGCGCCAGCTTTCTTTTAAACGGTCATACCGCCAGCTTTCCTGCCTTACAAAATCCGGCTTCTTCTTTTTGATTCTCGCCCTCACCCTTAACGCCTTTTCTAAAGCCACGGTACCATCCTCTTTCATTTTACTCCATTCCCTCACCGTGTTCGTATAGGTATATGCCGTCTAAGAACACGCGTGGATCCTTCCTTTTGACTTTTGTAGCCTGCTCTATGTTAGCTGCTGTTTGGCTTACATCTTCCAAGCTGATTCCTTGAACTATGACGTCTTCGCTTAAAACTTTGACTTTCACATCTCCGAGAATTTTCGCCTTTCTAGGGTTTCTTTCACCGGTAAAATTCTCGATTAAAACGTTTCTGTCCTCAACTTTAACCGATATTGGGAAATGGGAAAAAACTATTTTCAACTTGTACGTAAAGCCTTTCCTAACTCCTGTAATCATGTTCTTAACGTGGGCGGCGACTGTTCCTACAAGAGCGCTTTCCCTTTTGCCAGGCCAATTAGACCATATTTTAAGGCTTCTACCGTTAAGCTCCATCAATATGGAAGCGTATGAAAAGTTTCGTGTAAGGGTTCCCAAAGCCCCTTTAACCGTTACTTTCTTGCCTTCTAAGTTAACTTCTACATCTTCTGGAATTTGAACAGTTTTCGAAACTTCTACAGCCTGCATGGCTTTCCCTCTTCAATAAACGAAGGCTAAAAGTCTGCCTCCGACTCTTTTCTCCTTTGCCTCTCTATGGGAAAAAACTCCTTTAGATGTTGAAACGATTAGCAGCCCAACCTCTCTAGATGGCAGAAACTTCTTCTCCAAATCTTCAATTTCTTCAACCTTAACCGGTAAACGGGGCTTTATGGCTCCACACTTGTTTATTCTGCCTAAAAGCTGAACTTTAAACTTTCCAGAAAACCCGTCGTCTATAAACTCGAACTCTCCAAGATAACCGTTCAACTGCATAACCCTTAAAACTTTGCCTAAGAGTTTAGAGGCAGGGCTAATCACGCATTCACGCTTGTTACGCAGCTCGTTGTTCAATATCGCCGTCAAACCGTTTGCCAACACATCCATCGTTTTATCCTCATCATTCATGTTTTTGGAAGCCTAATTTCTTAGCTACTTCCCTAAAACAGTGCCTACATAAATATAAATTATAACGCCTTATAACAGGCCCATACGATCCGCATCTGACACATGGCCTTGCTCCTTTCCCAAATTTTCTTTCCTTTTTAATTTTCTGCTTAGCCATAACTGTTCCCTTCCAATTTTAGTTAGACTATTTCAACCCCTAAAAATTCTTTAACAAAAACAAAAGCTTCCTCCCGGGTCAGAAAATGACTTGAACCCATCTTTGACCTTGCCCTCTGCCTATCCTTAACACGCCATCCTGGACGGCTTAAGGAAACACAAACGTCCATGCCGAATATTCCAATTTCAGGGTCATACTTGACCCCGGGAATTTCTATATGTTCTTTAACGCCGAAGGCAAAGTTGCCCCGCATGTCGAAACAGCTTTTTGAAAGCTTGTAATCTACAACCTTTAAAACTTTTTTAAGGAAATCAGTTGCTTTCTGCTTTCTAAGCGTAACCATACATGCCATCGGTTCGCCTCTTCTAATTCCAAAGTCTCTTATTGTTTTCTTAGCCTTCCTTTTGCATGGAGTCTGCCCTGTTAATTCCTGCAAAATTTTCGAAGCCTTTTCAAGAGGTTCACCTGATTTTCCAACACTTATGTTGACAACAACCTTTTCTATTCTAGGTTTAAGCATAGGGTTCTCCATCCATTTTTTTCCAACTTCATCTTCAGACATTCTGAACTGCCTCCGGCAAAGATATTAAAGGATGCTCTTCGCCTATTGCAAAAACAAAGTTTAAGACGGTTTGGTAACGGTTTCCTTTCCCATCCTCTATAGTCACTATTGCGTCTTTACGTTTCTTACCTTTCGCCTCCTCAATTTCTAAAATTTTACCATGCTTTCCAATGTTTTTACCGCCAGTTATCAAAGCATAACAGTTCTGTTTCAACTTGACATGTCCAACGATCTGTCTGTCTGGAAGGCTTAGTTTAACAGTGTCAAACGTGCTGTAAATGTCTTCCACAGGGTTTTTCGAATCTGCAACTTTCACAAGAACATTTGAGCCGTCATGCAGGTGCAGCTGAACCCATCCGTTCTTCACCGTTGTCTTGTCTTCTACCCTGCAAAGCTTGAACTCCGCCTCTTCACCTTTTATTTCATGCAGGGTTAAACCCTTATGGAATGGCAAAATGCGGAAATGTCTACCTGCTTCACGTAGAGAAACAACATCCATCAGCCCAACTGGAAACTTCTCGTCACGCCTCACCCTTCCATCCACATAGACTTTTCCATGAGAAGCTATTATTTTTGCCTCTTTCCCGGATTTTGCAACTTGAAGAATTTCACGCAATATTATTGTTAAAGGTAAACAACTTTCAACAGAGTGAGGTCCACAAGTCGGCTTCACAGTCCAAACAAATTCTTTCCTGTGAATAGGCCAGAACCTTGGCGCTGGCTTACGTTTCAAAGCTGTTGATCCTCCTTTCTTACCCAAGCTTACTCCTCCTTCAACCTTTGTTTTCCAGCTCTTGCCTTCAGCTTCTCAGCTTCCGGTTTTTCAACAGCCTTCTTTTTCGCTGTTCTCTTCCGTTTCGGCTTCTCCTCTTCAACAGTTGCAGGAAGCTTTTCAACAGGCGCTTCTTCCTTCAAAGGTTTTTCCCCAACTTCAACTTTTTCTTCAGTTTTCTTCACCTTTTCAACAGGCTCAGCTGGTTTCACTTTAGTCTTCTTTCGCCTTTCCAAAATCTTCCTCCGCCACTTATCATCCAGATTAAGCTTCGTTATCAACACTTTTGACGGGTGAACAGGAACGAAAACAGTTGTCCCGTCAACTTTTTCCCTTGTCAAACCTTCGATGTAAATCCTGTAGTTTTTCCTGTCAACTCTTGAAACTTTCCCTTCAAACCCTTTACGGTCGCCGCGCATAACGCGGACGGTGTCTCCTCTTCGAACAGGAACATTCCTCACCATGTAGGTTTTTCTCAGGTCAGGCGAAAGAAGCGCTGCAAACTGTTTATAGCGTATATGATCCGGCGCTTGAAACAGCGTTTTCCTCTGCTTAGAAGGTTTTATGGTTTGAGCCACCTGCATTTTCCTCCCTACACTATGATGCTGGCTGCACTTGCAATTCTAGGCCATCTTTCAGCAGCCTCTTTCGCCACCGGCCCACGTATCTCTGAACCCTTCATCTCCCCATCCGGAGTTATTATCACCGCTGCGTTATCTTCGAATTGAACCCAGACACCGTCAGCTCTGCGGAAAGGCATCCTTTGCCTTACAACAACTGCTTGGAAAATTTTTCTACGCATATCAGGCGTCCCCTGCCTCACAGAGACAGTTACACGGTCGCCTACAGCCGCGGATGGCAAACGCCTCAACCTTCCCTTATAACCCATAACCTGCACTAGGCGAAGTTCTCTAGCCCCTGAATTGTCAGCGCATTTCAGTGTTGAACCTGCAGGTAACCCTCTTGAAACCCTAGGCCTTTGACCTATCACTCCTTTCGCAATAAGTCCCCTTGCCTTAGCCTTTGCAGCCACTTCACTTCGCCTCCTCCCTTTTCTCGACCACAACAAATGAAACGGTTTTACTTATCGGTCGACATTCAGCTATCACGACGCGGTCCCCTTCCTCAGCATCTATGCACGGCGGGTTGTGGGAAGGTATCCGGCTGTGTCTCCTCTCATACCTGGTGAACTTAGGAACATACTTCAAATAATCATGCTGCACTATAACAGTTCTATCCATCTTAGCGCTTACAACAATGCCTTCGAAAACACGTCCCCTCACTGGAAGACTTCCATGGAAGGGACAGTTACGATCATTACACGTTGCTTTAGGCTTCTTAAAAGTTAAAGCCATCACCATAACCTCTTAACATGTTTTTTAAGGCGATCTTCAGGCTTCCCCACGAGAAGCTTCCCGTCAATTTCCACAACAGTCCCGTCTGAAAACCTGAAATGGAAAATCGACGTGTCTTTCACAACTGTTTTTCTCTCCCCGTTATGGAGAATGGTGAAGGTGTTTCTTGTTTCATCAATCACTCTGCCCCTTAAACCCGCGCAGCTGCAGTTTAGGCTTTCAGCAACTTTAGCCTCTGCCCCAATAAACTCACATCGCACTATGTCAGGCGTCACCTTCATTTCATCTCCCACCCTTTTTACCTGTTTCAACTCCAAGCTTCTGCTCCCTTTCCACAGTTAATATTCTGGCTATAGCCCTTCGCAACTCTTTAATTCTAGCTGGTTTATCCACCATGCCGCCTGCTTTAACCATAGTTTTAAGCCTAACAAGCTCAGTTCTCAACTCGTTAAGCTTCTTAACCCGCTCCTCAGAAGACATTTCCCTAATCTCTTTCACCCTGATTAAAGGCATTTATTCAACACCTTCTCCAGAATTCTCTAAATGGGCTTCTGCAGCGGCTTCTCCCTCAGCCTCTGGAACGGTTTCAACTATTTCAATCTTGTCTGGAAACTTTGCGTCTGGAGGCATTATTCTAACTTTAACGCCAAATATGCCTGGCTTCAACTGCACGTGAACCTCAGCTTTCCTCATATTTTTTAAAGCAGGGTCACCGCACTTTGGCAGATACCCGCTTCGAAACTTTTCATATCTGGCTCTCTCAGTTCTCAATTTCCCACTGATGATTATTTCAGCTCCTAAAGCTCCTGCTTCCATAACCTGGTTTAAAGCCCAGAACCCTGCACGTCTAAAATGTACGCCTTTCTGTAAAGCTGCAGCCAGGCGTGAAGCCACAATGTACGGGTTTAACTCTGGAACTTCAATCTCAGAAACTGAAATCTGCGGGTTTGAAACATTAAATTTCTCCTCTAAAATTTTAGCAAGCTCCCTTATTGTTTCACCGCTTCTCCCTATTACAATGCCGGGACGCATAGCGTAAATAACTATGTGAGTTCCAAGAGGAGTTTCCGAAATGTTAACCCCGCCGTAACCTGCCTTTTCAAGCTTTCTCTGCAGAAACTCGTCGACTTCAGCTCTTTTCCTAGACTTTGATATGAAATGTTTCACTACAGCCATCAAGCTTCCTCCAAAGCTTTTTCAACCATTTCTTCAAGAGCTAACTCAACATGCGTCAAAGTTTGAAACTTAGGCGAAGCCCTTCCAAAAGCCCTCGGCATAAACCGTTTAACCTTAACTCCAGGATAGGCTGAAGCATGGATTATTTTAAGCCTTTCAATGTCTAAACCCTTGTTTTCAGCGTTTGCCTCTGCACCTTCAAGAATCTTAAGGATCTGTTTCGCAGCCTTAACAGGGTATCTTCCTGCAGAAGCCTTTTCCAGCCCGTGGCGGTGTCCCGCCTTCTTCCTAAACCTTGTGAAAGGAACAGCCTTCTTTTTGGCTATAACATCCCGTAAATATTTTTTAGCCTGTGTAAGAGTCATCCCCTTAATTGCCCTACATACTTCGCGGGCGGATTTATGGGATATCCTAACCTCCCGACCGCTTACTTTAACAGTTTTCTCAGGGTCTAACTCTTCCTGTATGGAGTACCCCCATTTTGGCACTTATAGACTCTCCAACTGTGCAATTGAACAGCTACATGGCGATTTATATGGTTTTCCATAACCTGAAACGTTTTAAGTTTACCTAGCCATTGCTGACCCGTCTGCGCAGCTGCTTTTACACAGGCTGTAATTGGGGTGTAGCCGAGCCGGGGCCATTTTGAGGCAAACTGGAAACGCATTACGCCTCAATGTTTAAAAGCAATATTTCGTTTCAAGGGTATGGTGAAAATTTGGCCAGAAGCGAAAACCACATTACAATGCTGCACGGCGCCGGCGGCACAGCCATGCATGAACTTGTTAAGGGTTACATTGTGAAACATTTAGGCGGTACAGACGTGTACGCTGAAGTTCCGCTTGAAGCCTTAGATGATGCAGCAGTCGTCGGCGACATTGTTTTGAAAAGCGACTCCCACGCTGTCAAGCCTATTTTCTTTCCAGGAGGAGACATTGGACGTTTAGCAGTTTCAGGCACAGTTAACGACATTGCAGTTTTAGGAGCTGAACCATACGCTTTAACGTGCGGCTTCATTTTGGAAGAAGGATTGGCGATGCATGATTTTGAAAAAATTTTAAAAAGCATGAGGCAAACATGCCTCGAAGCTCAAGTGGGCATAGTTACAGGCGACACTAAAGTTGTTGAGAAGGGCAGCCTCGGAGGCTGCGTTGTAAACGTTTCAGGAGTTGGAAAAAGAAGCGAAGCTTTAGAGAAAAACTTGAAAGTTGTCAGGCAATATCGCGGCAGCTTTAAGACACGTTGGATTCTAGACTCCAACCTTAAACCTGGAGACAAAATATTGTTGTCAGGCACCATAGGCGATCACGGCTTAGCAGTTCTGTCAGCTCAAGAAGGCTTAAGCTTTGGAAGCAGTATAAAATCAGACGTTAAACCTTTAAACAGGCTGATTCAACGTTTACTAAACACGGTTGGAGGCGTAACGGCGATGAAGGATCCTACAAGAGGAGGCTTAGCAGATGCTTTAAACGAGTTCAGCGAAAAATCCCATGTCGGCATACTGATTTATGAAGATAAAATTCCTGTTAGGAAAGATGTGAAGGCAGCATGTGAAATGTTAGGCTTAGACCCGTTTGAGGTTGGCAATGAAGGCAAAATAGTTATAGGCGTTGTCAAAGAGAAAGCTGAAGAACTTTTAGAGTTTTTGAAAACAACTGAAGAGGGGAAAAACGCTGAAATCATCGGTGAAGCAACAGACGCCTTCAACGGAGTAGCCATGCAGACAGTTGTAGGTGGAAAAAGGATAATTCCAAGGCCTTTAGGCGATCCTGTTCCAAGAATCTGCTGAACTACTTGGTTTTTCTCCATAAGTCTGAAACTCTTCCAGCCTTAACAAGCTTCCACCTTCCGAAAAAATCCTTCCTGTAGAAATGGTAAAGGCCGCAGCGGCTGCACTGCATAACCCTTCTATTCTTTTCGAAATCCATTTCATACAACGTCAAAGGCGAACCGCAGTCTACACATCTACCAGTGTAAACTCTCTCCCCTTCACTGTTCATAAGGGACACCTCAACATAGGTAAACCTTGCCCACGTTTAAACCTAACCTTTAAAGTTAAAGAAAATGGAGATTTAATGTTTAACAGTTTTATGGAGAAGGCTGCAGAGGCTGCGGCGTGGCAGCTGCAGGCTTAATGGAGAAGAATCCTACAGCAGTGAGGATCCATGAAATCCATATCAACAGGAAGCCTACCAAAACTATTGAAAGCACAGCGCCTATTAGCCACAGCAAACCAGCTGTACCAAACATTTTCTCGCCAGACTTTGCGGAAAGACTGTTCAAAGATTTCCTGAAAAGCACAGCTGAAACAATGAGGAATATGAAGAAAACAATGTAAGCTCCAGCAAGGCCTCCGAGGAGAGAAAAACATTATTCAAATCTGAAAAGTATTGTTGAACAGCTGCTGGATTAGTGAAGTCTATTGCTGAAAGCGCTTGCAAAGCCAACATTACAAATATGGCTACTGCAATCACTGCACCCCGCAATCACTGTTAAAAACCCGTAAAGAGCGTTATTAAATATGCCTGACTCCCCATACTGATCTGCTAACCCTTTTAAAGCTATTAAAACCAAGATTGCACCCACAACAAGCAGAAAGCCTGAATAGAAAGTCCAGAAGAAACCGGCAAAACCAACAACCATCAACAACGCGCCTACGCCGCCTAAAGTTTTACTTGACTCCACACTCATATCAACAACCCTGCCAAAGACGGTTTTCAACCTTCACGGATAAAAGCTTTATGCGCCCAGAAAGTTTTAGCCCATATGCTGCATGTACCCTCACTGCTAACCATGCAGGCTCCTAAAGGCTTCTGCGGACTGCAGGTTTTCATGAAAAGGGGACATTCTGAAGGCCTAATCTTCCCAATCATCACCAAGTGACATTGACATCCTGAAGGCAAATCCCTACCATGATCGACATGTACATTAAACTTTATCCTTGCATCAAAACCTGCATAATCCCTCTTCAACTCAAAAGCTGAGGAAGGAAGCTTTCCTAAACCCCGCCATCTCCCATCCACAACGTTGAAAGCTTCATACATAACCTGTTGAGCCTTAATGTTTCCACTCCAGCTTACAGCCCTTACATACTCGTTTTCCAACCTTGCCACACCATCCTTAACCTGTTTCAAAATCATGTAAACAGCGAACAAAACGTCTAAAGGTTCAAATCCAGCTACAACGGTTGGCATACGGTAGGCTTTCGGAAAAACCTCATAAGCCTTCAACCCTATAACAGTGCTTACATGTCCAGGAGCGATGAAACCGTCAATGTGTAGGTCTCCTATTCCGAGAAGAAGCTCCATCGCCGGCGGAATAAGCCTATGGGAAACCAGAAAGCTTAAGTTTTCAGGAGGTTTTCTCAAAACTTCAACAGCTGTTGAAGGCGCAGTTGTTTCAAAGCCAACAGCGAAGAAAACAAACTCCTTATTCGGCTCTTTCCAAGCCATTTTAACAACGTCTGAAACGCTGTAAACAACGCGAACATCGCCTCCCTCAGCCTTAACATCTAAAAGCGACTTCTCTGAGCCTGGAACGCGGAGAACATCTCCGAAACATGCCACGGTAACATTCATTGAGGCAAGCTTAACTGCTTCATCAATTTCTGAAGCAGGTGTCACACAAACCGGGCAGCCTGGACCAGCTATAACCTCAACGTTTGAAGGCAACATGCTTCGCAAACCGTAATGCGTTATCGTCCACTCGTGGGTGCCGCAGACATGGCAAATCTTCACAGAACCTGTTTCCAAAGCTTTCAACCTGATTTTCTCAACCACACGCCTCGCCAAATCTGCATCTCTAAACCTTAAATTTTCAAACATTTCAGTCAACAACGGTCCCGGCTGTGTCTGTTCAAAAGCTTTCCGCCTCTAAAATCTCGCTCCAAAGCCGAAGCGTTTCCTCAGCCTCCTCTCTGGTTAAAACTTGAATAGCGTAGCCGGCGTGAACCAAAACGTAATCGCCGACCTTAACATTTACAAGGGAAACGTCAACCGTTCTTAATACGCCTTCTCCAAAATCCACTTGAGCTTTTCCGTCTTGAACATCAGTCACCCTTGCCGGAATAGCCAAACACATTGTTATCATTGAAATGCAAGAGCGCACGCGAATAAAATGGTTACGCTTAAAAACTGTGAAAACCTGCGTAAACAGCTTGACCGAAAGACAAGCCGCCGTCGCCTGGAGGAACAGCCTCATGCACTAGGAAAAGCAAACCAGCTTCTTCAACCTTCCTCCTCATAACATCAGCGAATATTTCATTGCATGCAACTCCACCTGAAAAACCCACTGCCTTAACACTGTTTTCTAAAGCTTTCTCAATTGCCAGTGAAGCTAAACCTTCAGCCAAGTAAGCGTGAGCTGAAAAAGCCAAGTCAGCTGCAGAATGTCTCCCTCTTTTCGCAAATATTTCAAAAACCATTTCAGCCGTATCCAAAACGTCGCCTTCAATAACTGGATCCAGTTTTAAAACGTTTTTCCCCTTCAAAGCAGCAGACTCCAGCTTTAAAGCAGGTTCACCTTCATATGTACGTTCATAACATATGCCTAAAACAGCGGCAACAGCGTCTAAAACTCTTCCACAGCTAGTTGTTTGAATCAAGCCTTTCCCAGTCTTCAACTGTTGAAGAACAAGTTGAACCTCCATTCTGCCATGGGGGAAACGTTTCAAGTTCTGCAAAAGCCAACCTTCAACATCAACCCTTTTATAGAGGATTCCAGCAGCCGCCCTTAAAGGGAAACGCGTAGCCACGTCTCCTCCAGGTAAAGGCTGCTTTTCAAGATGAGCAACCCTTTTAAATTCAGAAGCATCTGCAGAACCGAGAATTACTTCTCCACCCCAAGCTTCCCCATCGAAACCGTATCCGTAACCGTCACAGCATACAGCCACAATTTCAGAAACATCATGTTCAGCCATCAAAGCTGCAACATGGGCGAAATGATGTTGAACCTGAACAAGCTGCAAACCTTTCTCCGAAGCCAACTCTTGAGCAAGCTTGGTAGTTGAAAACTTAGGATGCAAATCACATGCAACCAAATCTATTTTGCTGTTCGTCAAGTAAGCCAAATGTTCAGAAGCCTTTTTCAGAAAATCTCTTGTCTCAACGTTTTCAACATCGCCTATATGCTGCGAAATGAAAGCCTTACCGCTGTTTAAAATGCATGCAGTGTTGTTTAACTCGCCGCCTAAGGCTAAAATGCATCTGCCGCTTCTCCTTTTCAAAATTATAGGCGAAGGAGCATAACCCCTAGAACGCCTAACAAAAACCTGCTTATCACCGTGCAAACGCAAAACTGAATCGTCGCATCTGTGGGCAATACGCCTGTTATGGAACAAGAAATAGTCAGCCACATCGCCTAACAGTTTCAAAGCTTCACAATCATCTTTAACAATAGGCTGGTTAGGCGGATTAGCACTAGTCATAACGAAAGCTGAATCTTCAACATCGCTGAAAAGCATGTAATGCAGCCCAGTGTAGGGCAACATAACGCCGACGTTATGTAAACCTGGAGCCACCAAATCTGAAAGATAATAACTCCTGCTTTTCTTCAGAAGCACTATTGGCCGAGTGTGCGAAGCTAAAACTTCAGCCTCTTTAGGGCTTAGCTGAGCGAAGGATTCAACAGCCTGCAAACTCCGCGCCATTATGGCGAAAGGCTTCTGCCGCCTATGCTTCACCATTCTAAGCCTTTTTAAAGGCTCATCCTTCAAAGTGGATGCTGCAACATGAAAACCTCCGTAGCCCTTAACAGCCACAATACAGCCTTCAGCAATAAGCCTTCCAGCCATCTGTATCGGATCCTTACATTGAACCAGTTCGCCTTCACCGTCTGTTAAATACGCTTTAGGCCCACATTTCGGACAAGCCACAGTTTGAGCGTGGAAACGCCTGTTTAAAGGATCCATATACTCGGTTTGGCAGAAACTGCACATTTGGAAATCCTGCATCGTAGTGTTTTCACGGTCATATGGAAGCCGTTCAATAATGGTGAATCTTGGACCGCAGTCTGTGCATGTGATGAAAAAATAATTGTATCTCGGGTTACCCTCCTGACCTAGCTCTTTTAGACATTCGCCGCATATGGCCACGTCAGGAGGAATAACAGATCCTGAAAACTCAGCTAAACCGGAGCTTTCAACAATCTTAAAGTCTAAAAATTGATGTTCCCCCGACAGCCTTAAGGTTACCACTTCATGGATCTGCGCTAAAGGAGGCTTCTTCTCCATTAAATCTTTTAGAAAAAAGTTTACGGCCTCTTCACTGCCTTCAAGAAGGATTTCTACACCAGCGTCGCCCATGTTCCTAACGTAGCCTCTTAAACCGTTTCTTACAGCCGTGCGGTAAACGAAAGGGCGGAAGCCTACACCTTGAATTATGCCTTTAACTCTAACCTTCACCTGCACCCTTAGCCATCTCTTAAACTCTAAACATGATTAAACCGGCGGTTTTAAACTTCACCCTTCAGACTCTTTCCATAAATAGTTGAAATAGTCTTTTGCAAGCCCAGCTAATCCAGGATGGTCAGACCAGATGGCAGTTACTTCACCCTTATCATCGGCGAAGAAAAGCAGAACTTCACCCATGTCTGAAATGGCTCCGCCTCCGAACATTTTGGCTTTACATCTAACCATGCCCATTTTAGAAAAAGCCTTGTAAACGTTCACGTTAAGATCCTTAGAAACTAGGAAACGCACCTTCACCTTATCATCTATTAAAGGGTAAAGCAGCTCGTGGAAACTTTTAAGGTAATCCTCTTTGAAAAGCGGAAAAGCTATAAGCAGTTCTTCCCGGCTGTTCTTAACCAGTTCCTTAAACTTTGAAGCAATGTTTAACAAACCTCTTAAAATCCAAACGTCATACTTCTCCTTAGTCTTAATCTTCTCGTAAAGAGGCCCCAACTCGTCAACCACAATTCTTTCACACTGCAGCCATTCGCTTTCGAAAGCTGCCCTCGCCGCCTTCAAAGCTGTTTCAGGCGGTTTAGGGAAGTATCTGCTAGGCCTCCTTCTTGAAACCTCAATCCAGCCTTTACCCTCTAAACTGTTAAGAGTTTGATAAACCTTCGAGTAAGGTATATGCGCATCATAGCTTATCTGCTTAGCTGTCAACGCGCCTTTCTCTAAAAGGACAAGGTAAGCGTTCACCTCGTAATCTGTTAATCCGGTTTTCCTAAGATGCAATCTTAACTTTGCGCTCATGAACTTAAATGATACTTTTCACCCTATTAAAATTATGGAAATTTTAATATAGCCTTCAACCCATAGCCAAAAACTAACCGAGTAAACCTAACACACCGGAGAATTCGCGCATATGATGGAGAAACAGGAAGAAGCCAAGTTTGAAGCATACTCCACAAGCGTTTGCCCAGAATGCCTCAAAAGAATCCCGATGAGGATATTTGAGGATAAAGGCGCAATATACCTTGAAAAAACCTGCCAGCAACATGGGAAATTCGAAGACCTTTACTGGGGAGACTCTGAACTTTTCAAATGGTTTCATAAAGGCTGGTGCAGCGCAAAATACGGCGGAACAGGCTTAGAAAACCCTCAAACCCAGACGGTTAAAGGATGCCCCTACGACTGTGGATTATGCACACAGCACAAGTCACACACTGTTTTAGGCATAATAGATGTAACAAACAGATGTAACCTAGCCTGCCCAATATGTTTCGCCTACGCTGGAGCAGTAAACTACGTTTATGAACCCGCATACAGCCAGATTGTTGAAATGATTAAGCTTCTCAGAAGCAACAAGCCTTGGCCATGCAATGCACTTCAGTTCAGCGGAGGAGAACCCACAATAAGAAACGATTTACCAGCGCTTATAGAAGAAGCGAAAAAGGCTGGAGTAACCCATGTTGAAGTAAACACCAACGGCCTACGCTTAGCAGAAGACATAAACTATTTCAAAAAGCTTCTAGACGCGGGTTTAAGCACCCTTTACCTTCAATTCGACGGTTTAAGAGAAGAAATCTACAGAAAGACAAGAGCAAGAACAGACCTTGTACAGGTGAAAAAGAAGGTTTTAGAAAACGCTAGAAAAACCGGTTTAGACTCAATTGTTCTAGTTGTAACTTTGGCGAAAGGCGTAAACGACAAAGACCTAGGCGAAATAGTGCATTACGCTGTTGAAAACCATGACGTTGTAAGATGCGTAAACATTCAACCCATATCCATGGCTGGAAGAGCCTGTAAAGAAGAAATGCGGGAAATGCGCATAACCGTGCCAGACGCTGTTAAACTGATAGAAGAACAGACAAACGGCAAAGTCACAAGATGGGACTGGCGTCCCGTCAACTGGCCTGTACCCTTCTCCAAGGGAATGGAAACCGTTAAAAACAGAGCCTACCCGGAGTTCACAATGAATCCCATGTGTGGAGCTGCAACCTTCCTGGTTGTTGAAGAAGACGGCTCATACAAGCCTATAACCCGCTATTTAGACGTGGACAAGCTTGCCGAAGTCTTCTGGAACATTCACTATTCAGGCGTGAAAGGCAAAAAAACAATGGCGAAAATAAAAATGCTTGAACTTTTAACCATGGTTAAGTCGCCGCTGATCAGAGGGCTTCTTAAAGACGTTGTAACAAAGGGAAGCTATGAAGCGCTTGGAAGGCTTATGCGGAGAATCATAATGGTTGGGATAATGCATTTCATGGATGTTTGGAACTTCGACCTTGACAGAGTTCAAAGATGCGTCATCCACTACGCGGCTCCAGACGGAAAGGTTAGACCTTTCTGCACATACAACAATTTCCACAGAAGCAACGTGGAAAAACAGTTCGCAGTTCCAGTCAGCCTGTGGACTGAAAAAACAGGTAGAAAACTAAGCGAACCGGTTTAGAAAACAGTTTAAAACTTCAACATTCCCCTTTTGAAGCAGCCTTCGCCAACTCCTCATCGCGTAAAACCCTTCGAAGAACCTTACCCACAACGTTCACCGGCAGTTCACTTCTAAATTCCAACTCTCTAACTGCCTTGTAAGCAGCCACCTTCTCGTTGACAAAATTCATCAATTCCTCCTCTGTAACCGCTGCATCTTCCTTCAAAACAACAAAAGCCTTAGGAATTTCGCCGGCTAAAAAGTCAGGTTTACCAACCACACTGCAAAGCTTAACCGCTGGATGCATATACAAAACGTCTTCAAGCTCCCTTGGATAGACACTGTACCCCTTATACTTGATAAGGTCTTTCTTACGGTCTGTGATGTAAAAGTAGCCGTCTTCATCCATTTTCCCAATGTCGCCTGTGTAAAGCCACCCGCCTCTGAGAACTTCAACAGTTTCCTCAGGCATTTTCCAGTAACCCTTCATCACCTGAGGACCCTTAACAACAAGCTCGCCTGTTTCCCCTGGACTAAGCTGCCTCGTTCCAGTTTCCAAATCGACAATTTTAGCATCTGTGTCAGGCCATGGAAAACCTATAGAGCCAACCTTAACCGTCCTCATAGTTCTGTCAAGAGGGTTACAGTGAGTTATAGGTGAAGCTTCTGTAAGCCCGTAACCCTCAACCAAAACGCCTCCCGTGACTTCCATAAACCTTTTCTGAACTTCAGGCGGAAGCGGAGCTGCACCTGAAATGCAGAATTTTATCGAAGAAATATCATACTTCTTCAAGTCTGGATGAGTTAAAAACACGGCGTACATTGTTGGCACACCGCAGAACACGGTTACCCTATACTTTTGAACTGTTTGGAAAACCTCGGCAAGGTTGAAGCGTGGAAGAAGAACGATTCTTCCAGCGAAATATATAGGCGCATTCATGCTTGTCGTCATACCGTAAATGTGGAAAAGAGGAAGAGCCGCCAAAACTGTTTCCTTCGCCTCTTCAGGTTGAAGCCACTCTTTACACATGACAGCGTTTGAAACCAAATTCATGTGGGTAAGCATAGCGGCCTTAACAGTTCCAGTGGTTCCACCAGTATATTGAAGAGCAGCCAAATCTTCAACAGGGTTAACTTCGACAGCAGGCGGCTTCGCAGTATACTTCGCAACAAGCGTTTCAAACATGTAAACGTTAGGTTTATGCCTAACCTTTCCTGAGGGAATCTTACCCAGCAAAGATCCGAAATAAGCCTTAAACCTCGGCATATAATCCTTCAAACCGGCCACTATAACGTTTCGAAGCTTAGTTTCACTCCAAACCTTCTCCACAACAGGATACAAAACGTCAAGGACAACTATGGTTTCAGCCTCTGAATCGTTCAGCTGATGCTTAACCTCCCGCTCCTTACATAAAGGGCTGATGCATGTTACAACTGCACCTGCCTTCAAAACGCCGTAATACGCGATTACAAACTGCGGAACGTTTGGAAGGCAGACTGCAACCCTGTCACCCTTTTTCACCTTCAAATCCGTCAATGCGTTTGCAAACCTGTCTGAAAGCATGTTCAACGATTTGTAAGTTATTTTCCTGTCAAAATATATTAGCGCAGTATTATCAGGATACTTCCTAGCAGAGTTTCTTAAAAGTTCGTAGAGAGGCACTTCAGGATAATCTATATGTTTTCTAACATTGGGAGGCCAAGAACTGTACCATGGCCTTTCACCCTTCTTGCTTCTCCCAGACATGGCAAGCCCTTTTCAAAAGCAATAACCAACATTGCAGAATAGTAACATTTCGCCGCAAACAATGTTGACACAACATTTCCTTTTAAGCTTTAATGAACTCATACGTCAATTCTCCTTCAGAAGTGACTTTAACCGCAAGCCTTGTTTTCATACCTATTTTAACTTCTGAAAGTTTGAAGCCGCTAATCCGTGCAAGCACCCGCACTCCCTCTTTTAACCTGCCTATCGCAATGGTGTAAGGCTTTTCATGTTGAAAAGTTGCTGGACGAACCACGACATGGGTGAAAGCTTCAATTGTTGCTTCACCGTCAAGTTCAACCCATTCCATGTTGGAACCTAAACATTCAGCACAGTCGGCAAAAGGCGGAAAATACAGTTTGCCGCAGCCTTTACATTTCGTAGCTGAAATTTTACCCTTTTTCAAGTTTTCCCAAAACTTGAATGTTCTGTCTACAGGTATGTCATACACAGTTTTTATCTCTCTAGACTTTAAAAAGGATGTTTCAGCCATAAGGTTACCTCCTTAAAACTGTAACGTAACAGTAGTGTCCAACACCGCCAACGTTGTGGGCTAAGGCTACATAGTTTTTCATAGGCGCCTGCCTTGCTCTTTCAACAGCCTCATTCCGCAGCTGTTTCGTCAACTCGTAAACCATAGCGCAGCCTGTTGCCCCTATAGGGTGGCCTTTAGCCTTTAAACCGCCGTCAACGTTAACAGGTATTTCGCCGCCTATCTCTGTTTGTCCCTCTTTTAAAAGTTTGACTCCTTCGCCTTTTCTGCATAACCCAATATCTTCGTAAGCCATTATTTCAGCTATGGTGAAACAGTCGTGGACAACTGCAACGTCAAGCTGGTCTGGCTTTATTTTCGCCATTTCATAAGCTTTCCGCGAGGCTGAAACGCTTGCCTCTAACCCTAAATAGTTAAGCCTTTTGCTTATGTTTGCAGTTCCAGACGCGTAGCCTAATCCTGCAATCCAAACAGGAGTGTCAATCCTAAACTCTTTAACCTTTTCCTCTGAGGCAAGCAGTACAGCGGCTGAACCGTCAGAAATGGGGCAGCAGTCTAAAAGCTTTAAAGGTGAAGCTACAACAGGAGACGATAAAACATCGTCAACCGTTATCCTGTTCTGGAGATGGGCGTTGGGATTCATTGAACCATACTTATGGTTTTTAACAGCAACCAAAGCCAAATCCTCTTCGGAAACTCCGAACTCAGCCATGTAAGCAGACGCGTACAAAGCGTAATAGGCTGGAAAAGTTAAGCCGAAATTGTGGAACTCCCAAAGGTAATAGCCGGCTCTTCCAATCCACTCCATAGCTGTTGCCGTTTCAACCTGCCTCATTTTTTCAACACCTAAAGCCAAAGCTGTTTCAACCTGACCGCTTGCCACAGCCCAATAAGCTGTGGAAAACGCTGCGCTTCCACTGGCACAAGCAGCTTCGCACCGTACAAGCCCAGCTCCTGTTAACCCGCAATATTCAGCTGAAACCACTGCTGGAAGAACCTCCTCGAACCATGCGCCTGCCCCAGCGCAGCCTACAGCGGCAAACTCTATGTCTTTCTGAGTTATGCCTGCATCTTCAACCGACTGTTTGAAAGCTTCAAAAGCCAACTCAGCCACATTCACATCGTTTCTAACACCGAACTTTGAATTTCCAACACCTATAACCGCCACTTTCCTCAAGGCTTCACTATCCATTCTATCCGTTAAACAGTTAAAGCCTAAAAGCTGAAAAAGGGTGAAAGCCTCAGCTTCCCTTAAACAAGGCTTTCCTCTTAGACATGAAAGCTTCTACACCTTCCTTCAAGTCTTCTGTGGAGAACGTTAAAGCCATAAACCCTGCCTCTAAACGTAAACCAGCATCTAAACCAACTTGAGAACCGAAATTTAAAGCATGTTTAGCATATTTCAAAGCTATTGGAGGGCCTTCACAAAGTTTCGCAGCTAAGGCATCAGCCTCGTCCTTAAGCTTTTCATAATGAACAACCTTGTGGACTAAACCGGTTTTCAAAGCTTCCTCTGCCTTAAGCCTTGTCCCAAGCATAACCATCTCCTTTGCCTTGGCTAACCCGACAATTCTGACAAGCTTCTGAGTTGCACCCCAACCTGGAATAAGCCCCAAATTTATCTCTGGACTTCCAAACTCAGCATGTTCTGAAGCTATTCTGAAATCGCAGGCCAAAGCAAGTTCTAAACCTCCACCTAAAGCATAACCGTTTATTGCAGCTATAACAGGCTTCGACATTTCCTCTATTTTTCCAAAAACCTTCTGTCCAAGCCTTGAAAATTCTTCAGCCTTAACAGGTGTAGCCTTCAAAAACATTGTAACATCAGCGCCTACGCTGAAAGCCCTGTCGCCTTCACCTGTTATCACAACACATCTCACTGAAGGATCCTTCTCAGCCTTGTCTAAAGCATCTGCCAACTCTTCCATCAAAACATCATTGAAAGCGTTAAGCCTCTGCGGCCTGTTCAACGTTACCCATAAAACTTTATCTTTCCTAGACAATTTTACTGTTTCATATTCCCCGTTCAAAGCGTTCACCCAAATATGTTTTAAAGCCTAGAGTATAATTACTTTTTCAATATTTCCTTAAAAGATATTTGAGCACGGTGAGCTTCTGAATTTCACTTGTGCCTTCATAAATTTCAGTTATCTTCGCGTCTCTATGATATCTTTCAACGCGGTATTCGCCTAAATAGCCATATCCGCCTAAAGTTTGAACAGCGAAATCTGTAGTTTCAACAGCCACACGGCTTGCATACTGTTTCGCCATAGCAGTTGCCATAGGATCTGTTTTACCAGCATCTATAAGCCAAGCAGCTTCATACGTTAAAAGCCTAGCAGCTTCAATTTTAGCAGCTAACTCAGCCAAAGTGCAGCCTACAAGTTCATGCTGTATTATCGGCTGTCCAAAAGCTTCCCTTTTTTTCGCATGTTTGAAAGCTGTTTCCCAAGCGCCTTGAGCTATGCCAACTGCTTGAGCTGCCACCCCAACCCTTGTAACGTCGAGAAACTCCATTGAATGGTAAAAGCCTTTGTTAAGCCCGCCTACAATGTTCCAGTCTGAAACCCTGACATTTTTGAATATAATTCTGCCAGTAACAGAACACCTTATCCCCATTTTATTCTCAAGTTTCAAGGTTTCAAGGCCTTCAACGCCTCTGTCAACCACAAAAAGGGTTTCACCCCTATAGGCTGGCCTAACCTTCACATCAGTCTGAGCTAAAACAATTATGAAATCAGCTATCGTAGCGTTTGAAATGAAAATTTTTTCACCGTTAATCCACCACTCATCACCATATTTTGTCGCGGTTGTTTCAATACGGGTTAAATCGCTTCCGCTAACATGCGGCTCAGTGAAGGCAGCTGCACAAACATAGTCGCCTCTACATATAGGCGGC
The DNA here is from genome assembly GCA_038826715.1 of Bathyarchaeia archaeon. GTDB lineage: Archaea > Thermoproteota > Bathyarchaeia > Bathyarchaeales > Bathycorpusculaceae > JAWBOH01. The sequence continues at coordinate 47,855 of JAWBOH010000002.1, forward strand.
AGATACTTCTCCCTCTGTTCTTCACTTCCATAAGCTAAGATAAGCTGACTGCCGAAGTTTCCGCTTGAAATTGCCACGCCGAAAGAAGAATCTGCCCTACACATTTCCTCTATTACAATGCAGGTTTCTAGAAAACCGTAACCCTGCCCTCCAAACTCCTTCGGGAAATACATGCTTGTAAACCCTTGTCTGGCGGCTTTCCTGTAAAGCTCCATGGGAAACTCTTCCTCACGGTCAAGCTTCAACGCAAGCTCGCTGTCGAATTCCTTTTCACAGAAACCTCTCACAGCCTCCCTTATCCTAGCCTGCTCTTCAGTTAATTCAAACCTCATTCAGTAAAACCCCTTACCTGTTTTTCTGCCCAACCAGCCTTTACCCACATAATCTTCAAGCAGAGGGCAAGGCTTATAAATTTCCATTCCGAACCGCGTGTAAAGCATCTTCAACCTTTGCACAACAACGTCTAAACCTGTCCTGTCCGCATATTCACATGGGCCGGAAGGCCAGCCGGCGCCAAGCTTCAACCCGGCGTCAATGTCAACTGGACTTGCCGCATCATCATTTAACAGCCAAGCAGCCTCGTTTACAGCCACAGCCCAAGACCTTTCAAAATCATACTCATCCATCAGGTTTAATGAGATTCTAGGCTTGCCGCGGCTCCAATCGTAAAAGCCGAAGCCTGTTTTCTGTCCAAGCTTACCCTCGGCCAAAAAGGGTTCAACCAGTTCAAAGCAGGGTTTGAAACGTTCCCCATAAGCCATGTAAAGCCTCTTCCCAATTTCAAATATCAAATCTAAACCAACGAAATCTGCAAGTTCAAAAACTCCCATTGGAAACCCTGCGCCATATTTAAGCGAAGCATCTACCGCTTCCTTAGATGCTTCTCCTCTAAAGTAAGCCCAAAAGGCTTCGTTGAAAACTGCGCCTAGAACCCGGTTAACTATGAAGCCGCAAACGTCCTTTCTAACAGTCACAGGGGTTTTCCCAATTTTTCCAGCCAGTTCAACGAGAAAATCAATTGTCTGCCCGCTTGTACTTTCACCCTTGACAACCTCAACCAAACTTATAATTTGAGGCGGGTTGAAAAAATGCATTCCAGCAACTTTTTCACAGCGGCCCGTAGCCTTGGCAATCTCCGTAATGCTTAAGGTTGAAGTGTTTGAAGCTAAAACTGCATGCGGAGGCGCAAACCTGTCCATTTCGCTGAAAACCTGCTTCTTCAAATCCATGTTTTCAGAAACTGCTTCTATGGCGAAGTCCACATTTTCAACCGCCTCCTTAATGCTTGTAGTAACCTTTATTCTTGAAAATGCAGCATCTGCATTTTCCCGCCTTAAACGTTTCTTCTCCACAAACTTGTCTAAGCTCCATTTAATTTTCTCCAAAGCTTTTTCCAGAAGCATACGGTTAACGTCCACCATTGAAACTTCAAAACCGTACATGGCTAAAACCTGAGTTATCCCATGTCCCATAACTCCGCCGCCGATAACTGCAGCCTTCTCAAGCCTTTCAGCCAACGTTGCCCCTCCAACCGAAACCGATACTGCATGATTATTTAATAAATGGAATGTTTAACACTTAAAATTAAAATTTAGAGAAATAGGGGGAAGGTTGAAGGCTTTTACGCCTTCTGAGCTTTCAACTCGGCTATTTTGTTTTTCAAAACAGGAACAACTTTGAAAAGGTCTTCAACCACACCGTAGTCTGAAAAGCTGAATATAGGCGCTTTAGGATCCTTGTTCACCGATATTATCAAGTCCGAGTTTTTCATCCCTAACACGTGTTGGAAGGCTCCGCTTATTCCAAGAGCTATGTAAAGTTTAGGCTTCACTGTTTTTCCAGAAGTGCCAACCTGCCTGTCTGTTGGAAGCCAACCCTTATCAACTATTGGACGGGAACACGCTAAGACTCCGCCTAGGCTTTTAGCTAAATCTTCAACCATAGGTATGTTAGCCTGATCCTTTATTCCTCTTCCAACGCCTATAAGCACGTCTGCAGCTGTAATGTCCACGCCTCCAGGAGGCGGCGGAACATATTGCAGGAACCTTTTAACCGTTATCTCCTCAGTTAAAGGCGATGGAACCTTCTCAATTTGCCCATTCAACGGCGTTTCTGGTTTTTCAGCTTGGAAGGCAGCTTGACGCAGTGTCACCATGTAGCTTTCGCATTTGCGAAGCGAAGCCTTAACATTTACTTTTCCACCGTACATTTGCCTAGTAACCGTGAAAACGTCGCTTTCAAACGCCATGTCTATGCAGTCTGTGGCTAAGGGAATGTTTAGAGCAGCTGCCAGCCTTGGAGCAAGCTCCACACCGTAAGAAGTGTGTCCGAAAACTGTTAAGAGTGGTTTACGTTCTGAAATAAGTTTTGAAAGCACTTTTTGGTAAGCTTCAGAATTGAAGTTTTCAAGTTTTTCATCTTCCACAATTAAAACCTTTTCAGCGTATTCAGCTAGTTTTTCAACGTGTTCTGCAACGTTTTTTCCAAGCAGAACAGCTGTTAAAACGCTTTTTGTTTTCGCTGCAACTTCTCTGGCTTTTGTCAAGATCTCAAAGGTTATGTCTCTTAACTGTCCCTGCCTATGCTCAGCTAAAACAAATATTTCAGCCATTTAAACCATCCCCTTAGACTTCAAAATTTCAACAATTCTAGCGGCTATTTCCTCAGGGCTTCCCTTGAGAAATTCAGCCTGCTTCTCAACTGGAGGAACGTAAAGCTTCTCAATTTTAAGCCAGGAACCTGCTTCACCCACCTCATTTTCAGCCAAGCCTGTTTCAGCCAGTCCTAAAACTTTTATCTCCTTCTGCATAGCCTTACGTATTCCCATGATTGAAACGTAGCGGGGTTCATTTATCCCTGTCTGCACTGCGAAAACAGCTGGCAGCTTAACCTCCAACATTTCTTCAAAGCCGCCTTCAAGCTCCCTGTTAACCACAGCCTTACCTTCAGCTACCTCTATCTTTTTAACCATTGTAGCGTGGGGAACGCCTAGCAACTGTGCAAGCACCGGCCCTACAACTGCGCTTCCATCGTCCCCTGCCTGTGCTCCTGTCAAGACAATGTCGAAATGCATGTTTCTGATGGCGCTGTAAAGGATTTTAGCCGTAACATAAGCGTCTGAACCTGCAAATTTCGGATCTGTTAAACGTATAGCCTTATCTGCGCCGCGGGCTAAACATTTACGCAAAGTGTTGTCAGCATCTTCAGAACCAACAGTTACAGCTGTAACTGTTCCTCCAAGCTTTTCCTTGATGCGCACCGCCTCTTCTAAAGCATAGTCGTCCCACTCGTTTATGTCGAAAACTAAACCGGTTTTTTCAACAGCCCTGCCGGTTGCATCTATTTTCAACTCTGCCTCTGCAGTGTCTGGAACATGTTTAACGCAAACTACGACGTCCATTTTCTATCCCCTTACCCTTTTATGAGCAACTGTTTACATTCGCATTTCATAAATTTTGCCTTAACAACCTCTTCCTTCAAACCATGAATTAACCGGAAAGTTATTTTCGAAACTTTAAAGAGACTAAAACATAAGCCTGCATCTTAACTGTTAAGCTGTGTGCACACGTTTAAGCTGATCTTTCAAAACCTTTTCAGCCTTTACAACTGCTTCAGCAAGCTTTTCAGTTAAGGGTCCGCCTCCCTGAGCGAAATAGGGTTTTCCGCCTCCTCCGCCGCCTATGATCTTTGAGGCTTCCTTAGCTATTTGGTCAGCGTTTACACCTTTCTTAACAGCTTCTTCACCTGCCATAACCATTATTCTAGCCGTTTCACCGTCTGAACCGTAAAAAACGGCGACAGCATCCCTGTCTCTTTTCACTGTTTCGTTTGCAGTTTGAACCATGCGGTTAACGTTGATGTCATCTCCGAAGTCGCGGGTGAATACTTTCACACCTTCAACAATTATCGCCGGTTTAGATTCACCTTCACCTTTCAAGCCTGCTGTTTCAAGCTTGGCTAACTCTTTAATAAGCCTCCGCCTCTCCGCATTCGCCGTCTTCAAGTCTTTAACAATTTTCTCAGCTGTCTTATCCAGCTTTTCCAAAGGAGCGTTTAAGATTTCTGAAACCCGCCAAAGCAGCTCTTCATTTCTCTGCACAGCCTTTAAGGCTTCAATGCCGACGGAGAATACAAGCCTTTCAACACCGTCTTGAATTCTTTCAGAATGGATTATTTTTATGAAGCCTATTTCGCCAGTGTTCCGCAAATGGGTTCCAGCGCATGCTTCAACTTCCCAATCGCCGATTTTAACCACGCGGATTACTTTCCCAGGTACAGCTCCGCCCTGATAAAGCCTGAAACCGTAAAGCCTTTCAGCCTCGTTCCTAGGCATCCATGAAACTTCAACAGGAATACATTTCAAAACAGCCTCGTTGGCTAGAAACTCTATTTTCTCAACTTCTTCCCTTGTCAAGCGGCGGTAATGGGAAATGTCAAGCCTTGAACTTTCAACGCCTTTCTGAGTGCCGAACTGCCAAACATGCTGTCCCAAAACATGCCTTGCAGCCGCGTTGACAATGTGGGTTGCAGTGTGGCTTTTCATCAAACCGTAACGCCTATCCCAGTTTATGAAACCCTTAACAAAGGTGTCCTCTCTGGGGGTTTCACCGTTGCCAACTACGTGAACTATGACTCTGCCAACCTTCTGAACGTCGACAACCTCAGCTTTACCCCCATTAAAGGTTAGAAAACCTAAATCTGCAGGTTGCCCTCCACCTTCAGGATAGAAACATGTCCTGTCAAGAACCACATATTTATCCTTAAAAACCCTGAGGACTTTAGCTTCAAAACATTTCATATACTGATCCTTATAATAAAGCTCCAATGTTTCAGGAAGACCCTCCACCTCCTGTTCAAGCCACTTTTCAACTTCAACAGTTTCCGACGGCTTAGAAGTTTGCATATGCCTTTCAGCAACTAAACTGTAAAAGTTTTCAGGAACCTCCACAGTTAAACCTTCAGCTTCAGCTGTCTCCTTAACAATTTCAGGCGGCAACCCGTGGGAATCATAAAGCTCAGTTAAAGTTTCAACAGGAACCCGCCTGACGTTTTTGGCTTTCAATTCTTGAGCTAACCTTTTAACAAGGCTTCCGCCCCTGTTAATGGTTTCTTTAAACTTTTCCTCTTCAACGTGAAGCATCTCCATTATTTCACCACGCATTTCTCTAAGATGCGGGTAATCCTTAGACCAAAACCTGATCTGCATGTCGAAAACGTCGTAAAGCCTTTCAGAAATGCCTAGCAACCTTAAAAGCCTATATATCCTTCTGAACAATAGCCTAGCTAAATATCCTTCCTGAATGTTTGAAGGAACCACTCCTTCAGAAAGTATGAAGGTTAAACATTTAGTGTGATCTGCAACTGCAAAAGCGTTTTCCAACGGAGGCAAAACCTTGTTAAGCAAGTCTGCCCCTACACCAGCCATTTCAGCCAGCTTCCTCCTAGCCTCAGGGAGGCCGGCTGTTCTGTCGACAGCTACAAGACCTGAAAACCTTGCAACCTTCGCCAGCAAATCGTTTTCAACAGGCTTTATGTTTGCCATTTCAAAGATTTTTTCCAAAATTTCGCCGTAAACAGTGTGGAAAGCAGTTGCAGTTCCCTGAGAAAGCCAAGCGTAACGTTCCAAACCGTAACCTGTGTCCACGGTTCTTATGGGAAGTTTAACGAATCTGCCGCCGGCAACTTTAAACTGCATAAAAACAAGGGTTGCAACCTCTAAGCCTCCAACTATGCATTCAAGGCAAGGTCCAGCGTTTCCACCTCCTGACCACACGTCCTCCTTGTAAACTATTTTTTCAGGCTTAATTCCAAGCTGCTCAACAGCGAACGCATGATGAAACCTTACAGTTTGATCTTTCCAGTAAACCTCCCTGTCCGGATAGTTGAAAGCATGATGCCCACCCATTTCAAAAATGGTTAAATACCTTCCGAAAGTAGGTCCAGTGTTAGCTATATCCACAAGCCGTATGCATGGCTGCGCAATAACAAGAGGGTTCGCAGGAGGCGGCGCAACTCCTTCAGTTACATATGGCTGAAAATCTATTATGCTTGCATGCGTAAGGTAAATGTCATCCCTCCATCTTGCAACAACAGGGTAAGCCTTAACACGGGCATGCCCGTTCCTTTCAAAAAAGGATAAGAAAGCCTCACGCATTTCGCCAAGCGTGTAGCTGCGCCTTGTAGGCGGATCGCCTATAAAACTGTAAACAGCGCAGCCTTCAACCCTTGCCTCGCCGCAGGTAGCCATTTCAGGGTTAAGAGTCCAAAAGTAAGATTTACATTTTGGACAAAGCTTCCTAACAAAACCTAACTCTTCAAAAAACGGAAGCCTATACTCTTCAGCTGGAAACGTTTCCAAGCTTCAAACACTCCCTTTAAAGGCTTAAAGGCACATTCATTTCAAAGCTTAAACATTCCTCGAAGATTTAAACCCTTTCACACTAAGCAAGTTTAAACCCTAACAGGAAGCCTGCGATAAAGCTTGCAGCGAAAGGAAGCAAAGCGAAAGTGTGGATAAGCCATGAAAAAGCAGTGCCCGCTGCTCCTAAAAGACTGCCCATAAAAGCGAAAAAAGCTTCATAATTGACGCTTATAACTCCTTTCAAGCCTAGAAAAACGAGAAAAGCTATAAACAAGCCTAACAAAACAATTAAGAGTTTACTTAGCTTTTTGAAGGCGTATCCCACAATGAAGCCGCCTACACCGCCGAAGCCTAACTCAAATATTACGGAAGGCAAAACCTCACTCATAAGATTCTCCGAAAAATAAAAAGGCGGCAAGGCTTTAAACTTTATTGACTGTTAAAGGCGTTATGGACAACTTTATGGAAAATGCCACCTGTCAATAAGCCTTAAAGGCTTGGCTAAACGTTTCTCCATACCGTAACGAGTGGAAGGCTTCGTAAGATGCCTCTGAGACCTAGGTGAAGTAATGTAAAGCGCCTTTTCCAAATCCCGTTTAACCTTAACAGCAACCTTGCCGCAACCGGGGTAAACATCACCGCACCTCACACATTTGAAACCCTTGCCTTTCCCGTTGGACTTTAAACGTTTTCCACATTTTGGACAAGCCGGGTTACGATGAACAATTTTGGAGGCAAGCTTCAAAACCTTAAGCTTTTCAAGGTTTATGGTTAACGGGATTCTCCCTGAAGGAGGACGAACTCCACCGTAAACTTCCACAATGTCTCCTACAATAAGCTTAACAGCAGCCTTTCTCAAGGCGCCTGTAGCCGCGTAAGCCGCACAGTCAACACGGCTGCTTTCATCTTCAACAGTGAAAACCACATGCCTTCTCGGAACAATCTTCGGGTTTGAAGCCACTGTTCCCCGCGCCACAGCTGGATAGTAGGGTTTCACCAAGCTTAGGTTTTTAACCCGTTTCAAATGGGCGTCTGTACCGTGGTTTGTGCGGAAAATCACCCATCTTTCAACAGGTTCAAGAGGCTTAACGATTTCAAAAGCCTTTTTAACAATTTCAGCGGTTTCGCCTCTTACCCCGAAAAGGATTGGGTCAGGCCCTCGGGGAGTTATCAAAATTCTACGTTTCTCATAATCCACGTTGTTGAAAGTGTAGGGAGCCGTCAACCTGTCCATTGTCATGACAGATTCTATATCTAAAAGTCTTTCTAAACCGTAACGTTCCCTGCTGCGGTAAGCAATTACTTCAAAAGTGTGGTCGCCCTTCAGGGTTTCACCTACAGCTGCCAAGCCGCCTATAATTCCCCGTCCGTTTTTAAACCCTAAAGCTTCAGCTTTAAACTTTTTCAAAAGCTTCAACGCTGTTTTCAAGTTAACTATTCCTGTAACAGCGTTTTCCGCATATTTCTTAACCATGTTGGGGATTACGGCTTTCTGAAAGAAAACAATGCCTGGATCTGTGCCTTCAAAAGCTAAATCAGAGTTTTCCTCAACTGTTTCTATAACTGTTTCTTTAACCCTGTCTTCGAGGCTGCTTTCAAATTTAAACCTTAAACATAAGGCTCCGTTACCTCTGGTTTTCCATGGAACGTTAGGGTTCAACCTGACCAGGTTAGGATAGTCTGTGAATTGAACTCCAAGCCTTTCCAGTTTCTCCACTAACAAAGCTGCAACGTAGGTTGTGCATCCCATCCGCGGCGAGTCAGTGTCGTCGAAGCCTACATGCATCTGCTTAAAGGCCATTAACCAAACCTTTAGGGGCTGAACATTTCTGAAAGCTAAAGAATCCCGCAGCCTTTAAAGTTTTGAAATAAAATGGGGGAATTAGGATAAGCTACTTCCCAGACTCTTCAATAATTATCATTGTAAGAGTTGACCTAACCTTGTCAAGCCTTCTTATACGCCAGGTTACAATTTCCTTAAGCTTATCCATTGTTTCTGCAGTAACTTTGGCAATAATGTCGTAAACGCCGTAAACAGAATAGGCTTCCTCAACACCTTCAATCTTCTTCAAATCTCTCAACACTTCAGCTTCTGAACCTATCTCAGTGTTTATCAACACAAACGCTTTAGGCATGTGCAACGCCTCAACATATGTTTTAAACTTAAACATTAAAATATTTTTTGTTAAAAGAACATTGCAAAATTGAAAACGTTCTTATGCCAAGTTTGAAATATAACGTTTAGGTTTAACCATGACAGCCTATAACCGTGAAGTTTACATTTCAAGCCGTGAAATGCGGGCTTTAGAAGTTAACAGTGAATATTACGGAGTTTCACTGCTTCAACTTATGGAAAACGCTGGAAGAAGCGTAGCCTACGAGATAGCCTACAGGTTTCCTGGAAAGGCTGAAATCGCTGTTTTCTGCGGTTTAGGAGGCAACGGGGGAGACGGCTTCGTCGCTTCACGCCACCTGTCAGCGTTAGGCTATAAGGTCACGGTGATCCTTGCAGGCAAAGCATCTGAAATAGGTCATAAAGCAGCCTGTGAAAACTGGAAACCGCTGCAGTTTCTGAAAGAAAACATTGATTTACACGAGGTTTACGACGTTTCGCTTATGCCAGACGTGAAACCAAAAGTTGCAGTAGACGCCCTTTTAGGAACAGGAACCAAGGGAAAACTTAAACCGCCAATAACCCACTTCGTAGACGTAATCAACAGGCTTGAAGCTTTCAAAGTAGCTGTAGACGTGCCTACAGGCGTAGACGCTGACACTGGAGAAACCCTTGGAAAAGCCGTTAAAGCAGATTTAACCATAACTTTTCACAAAGCCAAAAAGGGACTGGAAAAAGCTAAGGATTACGTGGGCGAACTAGTCGTTAAAGACATAGGGCTGCCCAAAGAGCTTGAAAACCTCACAGGACCCGGAGACGTAAAACTAGCTGTAAAACCCAGAGCCGCCCAGTCTCATAAAGGCGATTATGGACGGCTTCTCGTAATAGGCGGAAGCGAAACCTTCTCAGGCGCTCCAGCCCTAGTTGCGCTTGCAGCCTACAGAACAGGCGTAGACTTAGCCTACATCGCAGCGCCTGAAAAAACAGCCTACGCAATATCAGCCATGTCGCCGGACCTTATAACGGTTAAGCTTGAAGGCGAACATTTAAATTTGGCTAACGTTCCAGCGTTGAAAAGCCTTATTGAAAGGTCAGATGCTGTTGCCCTAGGCCCAGGACTGGGGCTTCACCCTGAAACGAAACAGGCAGTTCAAGCCTTAATCAAAATCGTTGAAGCTTCAAGAAAACCGTTACTGCTGGACGCTGACGGTTTAAAAGCCTACGCAGAGTTTAAAACAAAACTTGAAACACCTTTAGTTTTGACACCTCACAGCGGAGAATACGCCACACTTACAGGTGAAAGGCTTCCTGAAAACCTTAAAGAAAAAGCCTTACAAGTGCAGAAAAAAGCCTGTGAATTAAACGCTGTAATCCTTCTTAAAGGCGCAGTAGACATAATCTCAGACGGTGAAAGGCTTAAAATGAACTACACAGGAAACCCTGGAATGACTGTAGGCGGAACAGGCGACGTGCTTTCAGGAATAGCCGCTGCCTTCCTAGCGCAAAACGTAGACCCTTTCGAAGCAGCTGCAGCAGCAGCCTTCACAAACGGAGCGGCAGGAGACTTCGTTTATAAGGCTAAGGGCTACCATATGGTTGCCTCAGACCTGCTGGAGTACATCCCCAAAATTTTAGAAGACCCTATGAGCCACATTCAGGTGTACAAGAAAGGTTGAATAAACCAGTTAAAATCGTCGTCTACCATGCAGGACAATGCGACCCTAAAAAATGCACAGCTTTAAAGCTTAAACGCCACGGGCTGATACGCCTAGTGCATCAAACCAAACACCTGCCTAAAGGAGCCGTAACGTTAAACCCGTATTCAAAAATCGCCTTCTCACCCGCAGACAAGCAGCGTATAATAAACCATGGACTGGCAGCGTTAGACTACAGCTGGATGCACTGTGAAAGGCCACTGTTGAAAAGCGTTAGAGGCACTTCAAGATGCCTACCTGTCCTAACTGCAGGAAACCCTGTAAACTATGGATGCCCCACAAAACTAAGCACTGTTGAAGCACTAGCAGCAGCCCTATACATAGCAGGCTTCAAACAGGAAGCCTTCAAACTGCTCTCAATATTCAAATGGGGCCACACATTCATAGAACTCAACATTGAAAAACTTGAAAAATACGCTGAAGCAAAAAACAGCAGCGAAATCGTGCAGATACAGAAACAGTATATTCAACCTTAATCTACATGTAAAGAAAAATGCAGGGAAACCTCAATGGAGCCTGTGATGGATATTACGCCTTTCCTGGCTACAGTGGCCTTCATATCGCTTTCAGGCGTTATGATGCCTGGACCAGTATTCGCAGTGACCATAGCCAAAGCATACACCAGCAAAAAAGCCGGAACCCTAATAGCCCTGGGACACGGAGCAATAGAAATCCCTTTAATCATCCTTCTCTATTATGGGCTTTCAGAAATATTCACCCTAACCCCAGTTCAGAAAACAGTAGGCCTCCTAGGAGGCTTAATCCTCACCTACATGGGCGTCCAAACGTTTAAAAACAGAAAAAACGTGAACGTGAAGCCTCAAAGTTCAAAACACACATCCTTCATCGCGGGACTTACAGCCACAGCTGCAAACCCATACTTCTACCTTTGGTGGGCAACAGTAGGCACCGCCCTAATTTTCAACGCTGCACTTTACGGTTTAACAGGGATAACAGCCTTCGCCGCAGTGCATTGGCTATGCGACCTAGCCTGGTACAGCCTCGTCTCAGCCACAGTTTACAAAAGCCGACGTTTCTGGACAAATAAAATATTCAACACTGTGTTTCTAACATGTGCAGCCATACTAACAGCTTTCGGCCTGTGGTTCATCATTTCAACACTGTTCATATAAAACTCTGAAAGGCAAAACTGCAAAAGGGCGAAAACCTTAAACATATATTTTTGAAAGCAAACTTTCATTTAGGATAAAGGTGTCTGCCTTGACTGGAAACATGTTTGAGTTTAAAATAGGAAAAGCTAAACTCTGCCTGGTTCAAGGCGACATAACTGAAATGGATACAGAAGCCATTGTGAACGCTGCAAACCCTTCACTTATGGGAGGAGGCGGAGTTGACGGAGCAATCCATAGGAAAGGCGGACCGGAAATACTTGAAGAATGCAAACGTATAAGGCAGACGGAATGGCCTAACGGGCTGCCAACAGGAAAAGCCGTCATAACAACAGGAGGAAACCTTAAAGCCAAATATGTAATCCACACAGTTGGCCCCATATGGCATGGAGGAAAAAGCGGAGAAGAAAGACTGCTGGCTGAAGCATACACAAACTGTTTAAAACTGGCAGAGGCTAAAGGCTTAAAAACCATAGCTTTCCCATCTATAAGCACAGGAGCCTACGGCTACCCAATAGAAAAAGCCTGCAGAACAGCCATAAAAACAGTGAAAGAGTTTCTTGAAAAAACAGAAAAAATTGAAAAAGTAGTGCTTGTCCAATACAGCGAAAAAGATTTTGAAACTTACAGAAAAGCAGCCTTCGAAACCCTAAAACCCCAACCAGATGCAGCATAAACAAACAAAAGAAACACAACGCAAAAGGAATTAAAACAAACCTTTCTTCAAACATACCTAACCCAGGCGTCTCCAACGGAATAAACATCAGATATCTCAATTAAAAGGTCAATCTTCCTATTCAACGGCGTGCAAAATCCTGTTCTCTTAAATCAACACTGCCTGCAAAATCTTTGCCATCAATATTTTAGCCATGTTATTTTTCATCTGCTTGTGCAGTTAACTTTGCCGGGTCTTCAAGTGTTACTACAGATTCTAACATGTAACCCTTCTTGGAAACAAAGCATTTGAACTTTTAAACATAACTATTAGGGTTCTTCCCGGCGTCTTCCACGGATAAACTCCTCGACCAGTTTTAAAAGTCCGTCAACAGCTCTTGTAAGCTCCTCCCTAGTTCTCACAAGCTCCGCAGATATAAAATCATATCTCCTAGCCATTTCATCAAACCTTTCATTCATCTCAATGCGCATACCCTTAACTTCGCTTTGAATCCCCATAATTCCATCCTTAAGGTCTTTACGGATTTCTTCTGTTGAACCTTTAAGGTCCATGCGCATATTCTCGATTGAACTCTTCAAATCAACATGCATTTCCTTAATCGCAGTCTTAATGTTTTCATGCATTTCTTTAATGTCAGTGCGTGTTCCCTTAATGTCTTCATGCATTTCTTTAATGTCAGTGCGTGTTCCCTTAATGTCTTCATGCATTTCCCTAATGGCTGCCCGAGTAGCCTTAGCATACTCCACCGCCGTTCCAAGCCGTTCTCCCAACTCCTCCTCAAGTTTGCCATACTTGATTTCGAAGAATTCAAACTCGCCTGATGCTCCGCTTTTTTCAACAACATTCACGTTTTCAACTTTGATGAATTCTTCCGCTACATTTATTGCCTTAACAAAATCCTCCAAAACAGGCGGTTCCGCTTCGCATATTATCTGGACGGTTCCATCCGGAAGGTTCTCCACATAACCCTTAACCCCAAGTTTTCTTGCCATTTTTTGAACATAATCCCTGAAACCAACTTTCTGAACATCGCCTTCAACAACCAGTCTAGCCCTGATCACGCAGAACCAGCCTAAACATGAAATAGGTAGTCTTCCTAATATAGCTTTTCAACCAGTATTCCTATAGCTTTAAACGCTGCGGTTAGGTGAAGGAAAACGGCGGCTGGCGGCTGTTCCGCGTGTCTAAGGTTTCTGCCTAAAATCTTAAAGGCAATTGCGCCTGCGAAACAGAGGCATAGCGAAAATTTTTTATTTGCACTGAGCTTGTAAATAACACTTTTATGTGTGCGGGGCGCTAGGCGCTATGGCTGTTAACAATGTTTTAATTCTTAAGGCTGAGTTGCGCCTGTTAAAGCTTAAAGCTTTAAGGCGGGGCGTATGGTTTAAAGCGCTTAGCCGTCTTGACAGAGCCTTAATAGACTTGACGATCAGGGTTGCAGATAAAGTGCGGAGTTCAAGGCTTGCTGAAGCTTTAGAACGCGTTGTAGGCAAGGTTAAAAATGTTTTAAGAGACGGTTTTGTTGAAGCTGTTTTTAAATTCGGCTTGCCCCTGGCCCGAAGGTTCAGCCTGATTGCCCAAGATTGGGGTAACCCTTATGCTGAAAGCTGGAGTTCAGACTTGTCTTTTGCACGTTTTCTTGCAGTGATGTACATGAACGGCATGTTCAAAACAGAAGCCTTGTTTAAAACTCGTGGCTAGTGTTTGACGGCGCATTGTATGGCCTAGGCTTAGCCTACGCTTTCACGGCGTGTGTTTTCCTAACTGTTTTAGGCTATACGCTTTACAACCTTCCAATACTGGCTGCAGGTTTGGCAGATTTGAAACATCAACGTAGAAAGCGTATGATAAGGGCAGATGAAGCTTTGGACAGCGAACTGCCCACATTTTCAATAGTTGTTCCAGCTAAAAACGAGGAGAAAGTCGTTGGAAGGCTTCTTGAAGCTTTGATGAAGGTTAAATATCCTCCGGAAAAGTTTGAAGTAATCGTCGTGGTTGACGGCTCATCTGACAAAACTTTGGAAATATGCCGTCAATACGCTGAAAAAACCCGTGGAAACTTTAAGGTTTATTGTAAGCCAACTTCAAACGGGAAGCCTTCAGCCTTAAACTATGGAGTGAAACATGCAGCTGGAGAAATTTTAGCATTCTTCGACGCTGACAGCGTGCCTGAAGAAGATGTCTTAATTAACGTTTCAAAATACTTCGCAGACAGGCAGGTTGCAGCTGTTCAGGGAAGAACCTTCTCAATAAACGCTGAGGAAAACATGCTGACACGTTTTATAGCTGTTGAAGAGGCTGCATGGTGTGAAGCCTACCTGAGAGGTAAAGACGCTTTAAACCTTTTCGTACATTTGAAGGGAAGCTGCCAGTTCATAAGGCGCAATGTGCTGTTGCAGCTAGGCGGATTCGACGAAAAAGCATTGTCGGAAGATATGGAATTATCTGCAAGGCTTGCCGGGGAAGGCTACAGAATTCGATACGCGTCTGACACGCGGGCATGGCAGGAAACCCCTTCAAGGCTAAGTGAACTTTTCAAGCAGAGGGTTAGATGGCTAACTGGAACAATGCAGACAGCCTTAAAATATGGGAGACTTATGGCTAAACCCAACTGGAAGAAGTTAGACGCTGAAGTTACGCTTTCAGCTCCAGCCTTCCTGATGGCTTCAATGGCCTGTTACCTGACTGGAATAGCTGCCTCCTTAACGCGTGTGGAAACAGGTTTAGGCTATATTTCACAGTTGATAACGGTTGCAGGCACCTTAACGTTTATGGCATGCGGCTTAACATTGATGGTTTATTCTAAGCCTAGGCGTTTAACGAATCTGCTTTGGCTTCCATTCATATACTTCTACTGGAGCCTGCAGGCGTTCATCGCTTTTTACGCAGCTTTAAATCTGGCCTTAAACAGGCCAGCCCGCTGGGTTAAAACAGACAAAACTGGAAAAGTTACAAGCATACGTCTGCCATAAAGCTTGGAAACAGCCCTTACGCGTTCAGAACCGTTTCTTCGAAGAACCCCACGCTGGTTGAAGGATGTTGCGGCTACGCATGCTTTTTCAGCGGAAGAATGCACCGCGTTGAAAACAGTGAAGGATTTGTTGTGATTGCAACTGCTGGATAGGTTTAACTTTGCAAAAATAAACGGCTTGCTTGCTTGTTTTTGTTTAGGGTTTCTTGTAAGGTTGATCCCTGAAGTTTTGGCTTACCCCTGCCCTGTTGGCTTCGACACGGTTGATTATGCTTTCACTGTTAAAAGCGGCGTGGTTTGGCCTCATTGGAGCTGTTTCTTCACTTACTCATGGCTTTTCCCAGCGTTTTCAACATTGCTTTACAATGTTTTTGGCGGAGACGCCTTCATGCTGCTGAAGGTTTTGGCTCCTCTGCTCTTCGGGTTAAACGCGGCTGGAGTTTTCTGGTTTGCGGATAAAATGCTGGGTTGGACGAAGCAGTTAAGCCTGTTGGCAGGCGTGTTTTTCGCTTTTCAACTGGCCTCTTTAAGGATAAGCTGGGACCTGTTTAGAAACACTCTTGGAATGGCCATTATGCTTTTCGCCTTGCCATTCATCAAAACCGTGAACACTAAAAGGGGATTTACATGTTTAACCGTGCTTTCGCTGCTTACAGTTTTCGCCCACGAGTTTACAGCTGCATGTCTTCTTTTCACCGTCGCAGGCTTTGCTTTAATGGCTATGGTTGAAAAGAAAGGCTTGGTTAACGTTGGAAGGCTGCTGCTGGCTGTTCTGCCCGCTTTGGCTGTTTTCGCTTTAAGCGTTTACCTGAGGCTTCACCCGTTAAGGTATGAGGTTGAAACTAACGTGGCGGCGGCAGGCGACGTTGTTGAGGCAAATGTTGGAGGAGCCTTTTTCCTGGTTGACTATTTAAGCGTTAAAACCTCTGTCGACCTTTACGGGTCTTACATTGAACTTTTGTGGAGCGTGGCAGCTTTATTCTGCCTCCTGTACTTGCCCATTATTTATCTTGTCTGGAAAGGCTTCTTCAAGGAGCCGACCTTAAACTTTTGGACTCTGCTTTTAACAGTTGGAGCTTTCGGCTGTTTAGTTAGCCCCTTCTGCGCTTTGCTTTATTGGCACCGCTGGATGTTCATGCTTGTTTACCCCTTCACCTTCTACGCAGTGAACGGGTTTCAAAAATGCCTGCACGGCGACGGTCTGCGTTTGCCAGGCAGAAAAGCCTTAGGCATGGTTTTGGCTTCAGCCTTCGTCGGCTGCGCGTATTTAGCTACGCCTTTATTAATGAACACTGTTAATGTTGGAGTTTTCTCCTTAAATCCTGTTAACAGGTACATTTCTTTCGCGCCTACAGTTCCATATGAAGATGTGGAAAACGTTAAGCAAGCCATGGTTTGGCTTGACATGAACATGGATGGGGAAAGCTGTGTCTTGCTGCAGCATGCTTTATTTTCCTGGGGAAGGCTTTACCTTGGCGGAGAACATTTTCTTGTACATTTTGAAACAGATGTGGATTTGGCTGTTGAAACTGCTTACAGGCATGGTTACAGCCGGATCTTTTTTGTCTGGTGGAACAAGCCGATTGGCTGGTATGGGGTAACGGTTCCTGAAAGCTTCAGACGCCACGTGGATTTTGGCAGAATATCAGTTTACACATATGTCTAGAACGGATTGAAAATTTATAAGAATGCATGTGTTGTTATGCCATATGCTGGGGCGGAATGCAAGAAGTTGGATGTTTTAACTCATGTTTTTCTACCCTTAACAGTTGTTTACGTTTTGCAGAAAGATTTCAAAATTTGGTATTTCCCAATGGCGTTGTTTGCATTGCTGCCAGACTTTGACGTTCTGATCGGAGTGCATCGTGGACTTTTCCACTCGCTTTTGTTTCTTTTGCCCTTAGCCTCTGCCATGCTGGGTTCGGATACCTGTTTAAAAGGCGGTTGAAGCTTTCAGTTTTGGCTGCAGGCTTCATGTTTTCGCATATAGCCCTAGATTTTCTCGGAGGAGGCGTCCCGTTCCTTTATCCGCTTGTTGAGAAAGGCGTAGGATTAGCTTTCCCCTTTATACTGAGGTTTGGCCAAAGCGTTTCCATTGTGGACTTGACGCCTAAAATTGTTTACAGCGCGCCTGAAACGGTATGCGGCGAAATAGACGCTTTTTCAGAGTACGGCATAGCCATCGCAGCTGTTTTCATTATTATATGCCTTAAAACCTGGAAGGAAAAGATAACTTTTCAGCAGAGTTAAAAGCGAAATGTTGGAAATTGTGGTTTGCGAAATCCGCGGTTTCTGTCCTGTTTACAAGGTTGGCGACAAAATAGTCTTCAAAGATCCTGAAATAGTTTTGGAAAGGACTGACGCGTTATGTGTGCATGCGCTTTCTTCGCTTCTGCATTATGTTCTGGTTTTGGACAGGGCTTGGAACGCTGTTGAGTTGGGGTTAACCAAGCCTGAAGACAGCCAACACGCCTACATTCAATGTGTGGATCCTGGCAAGCCTTACACGCTTGGCGGCACAGTGGTTTTCAAAATTAGAAAGATTAGCGGAGGCGAAAGCCGCGGATGAAGATTGCAGTTGTTTTAGGAACAAGACCTGAAATCATAAAGTTTTCGCCTGTAATCCGCGAATGTGAAAGACTGGGCTTAGACTATTTTATTTTGCACACGGGGCAGCATTACTCGTATAACATGGACCGCGTTTTCTTTGAACAGTTAGAGTTGCCTGAGGCCAAATACAACCTTGACGTGGGCTCAGGGTCGCATGCAGAGCAGACGGGTAAAATGCTTATTGGCATAGAGAAGGTTTTACACAGCGAATGGCCTTCTGTTGTTTTGGTTGAAGGTGACACGAACACGGTTTTGGCTGGAGCCTTGGCTGCTGTTAAGCTGGGCGTCCGGGTTGGACATGTTGAGGCTGGACTGCGAAGCTATGACAGGCAGATGCCTGAAGAAATTAACCGTGTTTTGGCGGATCACTGTGCAGACCTGCTTTTCGCGCCTACTGAAAAGTCTAGGCAGACTTTGCTTGGCGAGGGAATAGATGAAGCTAAGATTTTTGTGACTGGAAACACTGTTGTGGATGCTGTTAAGCAGAATTTGATTATTGCTGAAAGGAAACTGAGTGTTTTAGACAGGTTTGGAGTTGAAGAAGGCGAATATTTCGTGGCTACGGTTCACAGGCAGGAAAACGTGGATAACGAAAAGCGGTTTAGAGGAATCATTGAGGGCTTGAGGCGGGTTGGCGAAGAGTTTGGGTTTCCAGTGGTTTACCCTGTTCATCCAAGGGCTATGAAACAGCTGGAAACGTTTGGCATAGAGGTTAAAGGCGTGGAAATGGTTGAACCCCTTGATTATTTGGGGTTTTTGCTGCTTGAAAGCAGGGCTAAGCTTGTATTGACGGATTCTGGAGGCGTGCAGGAGGAAACATGCATTTTAGGCGTGCCATGTGTCACTTTGCGTTATAATACTGAAAGGCCTGAAACCCTTGAGGTTGGCTCAAACGTTTTAGCCGGAACAGATCCAAACGAAATTGTTGAAAAAGTTGGTTTCATGCTTAACAGGAAACGCGGTTGGCCTAACCCTTTCGGCGATGGAAAAGCAGGAGAAAAAATTGTGGGAATACTGAGGGATACGTTTGGCTGAAGTTTTGGTGACTGGGGGAAAAGGCTTCATAGGTTCAAATCTTGTGCGTGAACTGGAAAGGCGTGGACATGAAGTTTGGACCTGTGATTTGATGCATTGCGAAAGTGAGAGGCATGTTCGCTGCGACGTTAGCCGTTTCAGACAGGTTGAAAGGCTTTTCGAAGAACATGGCTTTGATTTTGTTTATCACGCGGCTGCGGAGTATGGCAGGTGGAACGGTGAAGACTTTTACGAGAATCTTTGGATGACGAATGTTGTAGGTACGAAGAATGTTCTGCGGTTGCAGGAGCGGAAACGGTTTCGCATGGTTTTCTTCGGAAGTGCTGAGGTTTACGGCGATTATGACGGGGTTATGAGCGAAGACGTTATGGATAAAGTAGCCATTAAACAGATGAATGATTATGCCATTTCAAAATGGGTTAACGAGTTGCAGATTTTGAATTCATCGGCTATGTTTGGAACAGAAACCGTGCGCGTTAGGCTTTTCAATGTTTATGGGCCGGGCGAGCATTATACGCCTTACCGCGGGTGGATTCCAAAGTTTATTTACAAGGCTTTACATGATGAGCCTTACACGGTTTACCTCGGCCACAAAAGATCTTTGGAGTATGTTGAAGATGTTTGCAAGGCGCTAGGCAACATTATTGACAATTTTAAGCCTGGAGAAGTTTACAATTTGGGCGGCGACACGCAGTATGAGGTTAAATATGTTTCAGACTTGATTTTGAAGCTTGTTGGAAAAGACGATTCTAAAGTAGTTTACAAGGAGGCTGAACCCTTCACTACAAGGGTTAAGAAGCCTGATTCTTCAAAGGCTAAAAGGGATTTGAGATTTAAACAAACAGTGCCTGTTGAAGAGGGTATGCAGAGAACTGTGGAATGGTTTAAGAGGCTATACAAGAAACGTTAACGAGCTGTTTAAGATTGCAGGCCCGTGCAGAAAACGCTGGTTTCGTGGGCAGATTTAAATGCTATAGGGGTTAATTGTTATCCTTTTTGTTGGTGAAACATTATGGGAAAAACTAAAATGGATGAGCGTAGAATTCTAATTCCTTCAGAGATTAGGATGAAGCTTCGCCTTAAACCTGGAACAGAGTTAGATTTGAAGACAGAGAAAGGAATGCTTGTTTTGAAAACCATAACGCCTAAACCCGTTCAAGTACAGTCTAGAAAGCAAAATTGGGGCAGAGAAACCTTCCTAGATGCGGGAGAGGCCACTTTTGGCGATTGAAGACATGAGAATATTAGATGTTAACGTGTTTGCTGTATGTCCGCGCGCAGATAGAGGCTTTCAGAAATTTGCAAAAGCTAAATTTTTAATGCATGAACCTTGTTCCAAAAGAAGTGTTGAAACGCTTCCGAAAATGGATGCAGGAGCCTTAAAAATGCGCTGGGTATTTGCCATTTTAGAGAGGCGGGTAAACATTAGGTGTGCGACATAGTTGAATTGCGGTAAAGCATATAAAAGGGTGTGGATATCTTGAAAAAGGTGGAAACATGAGTTCGGATTCCTCACCGTTGATGGATAGGTTAGATTCTATTGAGAACCGCCTCCGAAGGATCGAGGAGGAAGTGGCTAGGGGAAGGGAAGTTATAGTTATAGACGAGGCTCATATACGCTCTAAAAGGGATGCAGTTAGCAGTTTTCTCTTTTTGTCTGAAAGACTTAAGGGAAAATGGAAGGGGTCATTGAGTTCTGTTGAGGAAGTTCGGAAGATTAGGAAGCATAGTCGAGGCTATTGATTGAAGCGTTTTCGCCCTCTAACATTGGATTCAAACATTTTCATCTCCAAAATAAAGGGAGACGAAACCTATAGCAATGAATGCGGTGCTTTAATTGACCGTGTTGGTGTGGACTTCTTCCTTGTTGAGCCAGCCTTGGTGTTAACGGAGGTTGGAAATGCCGTTGGGAGAAACATAAGCCTCAAAGCGGCAGAGGAAGAGATTGATACTTTGGCGAGGATGGTGAGCATTCTTGTACCTTGTGACAAAGCTTTCTGCATAAAAGCAGGCTTAACTGGAGCAGAATACAATGTTTATTCGGCGGATTCTCTCTATTTGCAGGCTGCAGTGAGCTTCAGGTCTGTGCTTGTGTCCCTTGATGAAGAGGAATTCATCAACAAAATTAAAGCCAAGAAGCCGCCCGTTGAAATTTACCACATTGAAGACTTTCCATATTAACATGGTGAAAGAAAAACTTTGAGATCTTACGGCGCGAGGGAACCTTGAAAATTATTAAAGCTTTATGGAGGTGTGCGGCGTGAACTTTGAAGATGTTTTAGGCAATTATGCGGGTAAAAGGGTTTTAATCACTGGCGGCGCAGGCTGTATAGGAAGCAACCTTGTTAAAGCCTTAACCATGGCAGGTGCGAATAGAATAATAGTTTTAGATGATTTTTCTTCTTCGCCCCGTTGGAACTTGCCTAACCATCCGGAAATAATGGTGGTTAATGGAAGCGTGTTGTCTGAGGAGAATTTGAAGACGGTTTTTTCGCATAAGCCTCAATACGTTTTTCATTTGGCTGCTCATTTCGCCAACCAAAACAGTGTAGACCATCCTGAAACGGATTTGATGGTTAACGGTTTAGGCACTTTGAAGGTTCTCGAGTACGCGCATTTGACAGGTGTTGAAAGGTTTGTTTACGCGTCTTCAGGTTGTTCGGTTTATGGAAGCCAGGCGCCTCTGCCTTTAAAAGAGGATTTTGTTTCTCTGCATTTGGATACGCCTTACCAGATTCATAAACTGCTCGGCGAATTGTACTGCAACTATTTCCATGACTATTATGGTTTGCCCGTTGCCATAGCCCGGTACTTTAATGTTTATGGACCTGGCGAGGTTCCTGGAAAATACCGTAATGTTATTCCCAATTTTATCTGGTGGGCTTTGCACCGTCAGCCCTTGCCCATTACGGGGTCTGGCGAAGAAACACGGGACTTCACCTTTGTCGAGGACATTGTTGAAGGCACGCTGAGAATGGGCGTTGTGGAAGCGGCTGTCGGCGAAGCGGTTAATTTAGCTTCTGAAACTGAAACCCGCGTGATTGACTTGGCAAAATGGATTAACGAGTTGGCTGGAAACGACGCTGGAATAGCCTTTAAACCCCGAAGAGACTGGGATAAGGTTTTCCGCCGCAGGGCTTCCATTGAAAAGGCAAAACGGATTCTGGGCTACCAGCCTAAAACCAGCATCAGAGAAGGGTTGAAAAGAACATATGAGTGGATTCTTGAAAACAAAAAGCGCATTGAAGAGAATGTAAAGTGAGCTGATTTATTGTTTAAACCTTTCACGATCAGCATGCGGTTGCCTAAAAAATTGTGCAAAAATCTTATAGCATTACAGGACTAAATATGCGGTTCCAGTGAGCCTTATTGGTTGAGTCTTCGAACCTAGAAATTGATGCTGAAGCTCTGAAGGCTCACGCTGGAGAGCCATTTGTCATTGTGGGTATTCCAGCGTTTAACGAAGAGAAAACCATTGCCAAAGTTGTTTTAAAAGCTCAGAAGTTTGCTGACAAAGTCTTAGTCTGCGACGATGGCTCCTCAGATATGACCTGCGAGATTGCTGAAAGCCTAGGCGCAGAAGTTGTTAGGCACGAGCAGAATATGGGTTACGGCGCAGCATTGCGAAGCCTTTTCAAACGGGCTAAAGAGTTAAACGGCGATGTTTTGGTTACTTTAGACGCTGATGGACAGCATGATCCCGCTGAGATTCCGGCTGTTGCAAAGCCTGTTATTGAAGGCGAGGCAGACATCGCCATCGGCAGCAGGTTTCTAGACGAGCGTTCAGCTAAGGCTATGCCCTGGTATAGAAAGGCTGGAGTTAAACTCGTCACAGCCCTTGCCAACAATCATGCCAAGTACGGCGTTGAAGACGCGCAAAGCGGGTTTAGAGCTTACAGCCGAGAAGCATTAGAAAAGCTTAGCCTTGTTGAAGACGGCATGGGTGTCAGCCTAGAAATCTTGGTTAACGCCAAAAAACGTGGTTTAAGGGTTAAGGAAGTTTCAGCTTCATGCCTCTACGGCGGCGAAGTGGAAAGCTCCACTTATAATCCGCTACGGCATGGAGCAGAACTTGTCATGTCCTTTGTCAGGCTTGTGGTTGAAGAAAAGCCTTTAACCTTTTTAGGCGTGCCAGGGTTGGTTTTGCTTTTGGCTGGAGCCTTTTTCGGAGCTTGGATGCTGCAGATTTATGCAGCTGAGCATCATATTGTTACCAATATTGCTTTGGCAGCCATAGCCTTCACTTTAATAGGGTTGTTCATGCTGTTTGCTTCTGTAACGTTGTATGCTATTTCTAGGCTTAGCCGAAGACTGAATGGTCGAAGCTGAATAGTTGTTGGGTTTATGAGAGTTCTTGTTTTGGCTCAGTATTTTCCGCCTGACATGGGTGGAGGAGCAACTAGAGCGTATAATGTTGCTAAGGGTTTGGTTGCTAACGGTTGCCGTGTAACTGTGGTGGCGGCGTTTCCCCATTATCCCAGTGGAAATATTCCCGCTGAGTATCGTTGGAAGCCGCTTAGCGTTGAGAACATGGATGGTTTTAAGGTTTATCGAACCTTTGTTCCTGCTTTAGCTTCTGAGGGAGTTTTAAAGCGTCTTTTGCTTTTCGTTTCTTTTGCCTTTTCTTGTTTGTTTGCTTTGCCTTTTGTGGGAAGGGTTGATGTTGTTTGGGCGGCTAACCCGAATGTTATCTCTGTTTTTCCAGGTTTGGTTTACAGTTTTGTAAAGAACTGCCCATTGGTTCAGAATGTAGATGATCTTTGGCCAGAAGTCCTCTATGATCTGGGCATGCCTCGAAATTCTTTGTTTGGAATTTTAGGGGAGTTTTTGGCTAAGCTAGCCTATAGGGTTTCTACGGCTATTACGCCTATCAGCCCTGGGTATGTGGGAGTTATTTGCGGCAAATATGGTGCAGATCGGAGGAAGGTTCATGTTGTTAGGGCTGGAGTGGATTTGGAAAAGTTCAAGGTCGACAATAGCCATGCGAATAGCGATAATAAGTGTTTTAGGGTTTTGTATAGCGGTGCTTTTTCTTTAGCTTATGATTTTGATCAGGTTTTGTTGGCTGCTAAGCTTTTAGAGAATATAGATGATATAGAGTTTGTTTTGCAAGGCGGCGGTGAATTTGCGGGTTATTTGAAGGGCAGGGTTAAGGCTTTGGGGCTTAAGAATGTTAAAATCATCGACGAGATTATCGGTAGAGATGAAGTTGCTAAGCTTCTAGGCGAAGCAGATGCGTTAATTTTGCCTTTAAGGGATTTCGGCAAACCCTATCTTGGCTTGTCTTCTAAGCTTTACGAGTATCAAGCCGTTGGCAAGCCTATAATTTGCTGTGCCTATGGGCAGCCAGCCGAGTATGTTAAAGAAACAGGTTCTGGAATCATTGTTAAGCCAGGCGATTATGAAGGGTTAGCTGAGGATGTTCTTTACTTGGAAGAAAACAGAGATGTTGCCGGGAAGATGGGAGTTTCTGGAAGACGTTACGTTGAAAACAACTTGTCAATAGCGAAAATCGGCTCAGAAATAATGATGCTCTTGGGAAAAGTTATTGCAGATTGAAAGGAAAGACCGTATGACTGTTTATGTTGGAAGTCTGAAATACGCCCCAATCTACAAGTCCCATTGTTGTGCTTTTGGTAAAGCATGTGAAAAGCATGAGTATGATGTGGGGTATCTTTTTAGTCGTGAGTATGAATGGATGTTGCCAAGTGAAATAAAGCATAAGACAACTTTTGTGGGAAATTCAGTTAGCATTTCTTCGATGTTAAAAGATGCGTTCAGTTTGAAAAACAAAGAGGCTATAAAAAAGATATTTTCACAGGATAAACCAACCCATATTTATCTCCATAACTATCATTTTTTAAACCATTTTATTGCAAAATTGGCGAGGAGAAATAAATGTGCCTTTATTTATCATGTTCATGAACCCTACGTTGAAGACAAAAAGGCTCATGGCGGCTTCCATCAATATTGGCTATATTTGTTTGAGCATTTTCAAGGAAAACTTTTGGAGAGCACAGATGTCGCTGTTGTATCTTCGAACGAGGCTTTCCGTCTTTTTGGTTTGAGATATCCGCATTATTCTGGGAAGAAAATTTTGATTCCTTTGATGTATGAGGATTTAGGCAGTTCTGAACCTGATATAGACAAGAGGGAATATGTCACTTTCGTTGGGCCTCCTGTTTCTGCCAAGAATCCGGAGAAGTTTTTGGAAATAGTTAGGTATTCTAATGCGAATGATTTGGGTTTAAGGTTTATGCTTATTTCCCGCTCTAAGGTTGAAGATAAAAGATTTTTCAGAGAAAAGAATTTGGAGGTTTTCTGCAACGAGAGAATATCTGATGAAGAGTTCGGCGAACTAATCAAGAGAAGCGTGACTGTGATTACTCCTTATAGGCGTGAGACGCAGAGTTCGGTTATTCTGGTTTCGTATATGTATGGAACCCCTGTTGTATCAAGTAATACGGGTGGTTTGCCAGAGTTTGTTTTCCACAAGAAGACTGGTTATCTTCTTGATATAGATGCTGATGCGAAAGAATGGATCCAGGGGATAAATTATGTGCAGAAAAACCTGCAAAGACTGTCAAGAAATTGTCGGAAATATTTTGTTGAAAAATTCGCTGGAGAAAACTGGAAAAAGTTTCTTGATAAATTGTTAACTTAAGGCGAAGCAACGATATGTTGCGAATGTTGATTCAACGGATGATGACTTATCCTTTACTAGCGCCAGTAATCTTAGGTTATGCGATTAACAGAAATTCAAAATTCTTAGATTGTTTTTATTCGATGCGATCCATGTTTCATGGGATGCCAATGAGAAATGGTTTGAGAATAGCGAAATATAACGACATGCGCATTGTTTTCCCAAGCAGAGAAGATCCATTTTTTGATGATGTGTGGTTGAGAAACGTGTATTTTCCATATGTCCCTAATAGTGAAGATGTAGTATTTGATATAGGGGCGCACATGGGATTTTTTACGTGTAGGGTGGCAGGAAAGGTCAAAACGGTAATCGCGTGTGAACCAGACCCACAAAATTTTATGTACCTCATGACGAATATCAAGTATAACAATCTTTCAAACGTAAGGGCTTTCAATTGCGCGTTAGGTGAGAGGAGTGCAATAATTTTTTAGAGAGGGGATATGGCTATGGCAGAACAAAAGTCGCCAGAAATAGTACCAGCGTGCGAATAAGAATGGAAACCTTAGATAATTTGGTTAAAAATTTGGGTTTATCTCCAGACTTTATGAAGGTTGATGTAGAAGGATACGAACTCCAAGTTTTAAAAGGAGCAAAAAAGTATTAGCGCTTGTTAAGCCAAATCTCATAATCGCAGCATATCATTATCCTGAAGAATCAGAAGAAATTGCCAATTATCTATTGAAACTGGAGTTCAAAGTTTTCTACTATTATGTTCCGTTAGTGCTTCAGAAGACAAAAGAACTCTATGTATTGGCTCGTAGAGGCAAGCCTTTTTGAAAGCGTTAGCTAACACGCTTAGACTCGACATCGGTTGCGGCGAAGGTCCAAAGAGAGGAAACATAGGGGTTGATTTGAGAAAAAAAAGTTCGGTAGATATCGTGGCGGATGCCCGTATGTTACCTTTTAAGGATGAGTCTTTCGATCATGTTTACTCTAGCCATTTAATTGAACATTTTAGCCATCAAGAAGTTAAACAGGTCTTGGTTGAATGGGTACGTGTCCTGAAAAAACATGGCGTTATTGAGATTCGTTGCCCTGACCTCCGTGCTAGAGCTCTCTTGTTCTTTCTCAACCCATCATGGCAAAATGTGAAAAACATATACGGCGGACAAGATTACGTTGGTAACCAACATAAATGCGGTTTTTCCTATGGTCTGTTGAAGCAGGTGCTAGAGTCTTGTGGAATAAAGAACATAAAACGAGTAATCAAGGGCTATAAAGGCGTGCCATTTATTCCAGACTGCCTACATGTTAAAGGCGTCAAAGGCTAAGATTGCAAATATGAGAATTCTTCAAGTTATACCTGTTTTCACTGCTACTTTTGGAGGACCAGTGACCGTTGTGCGTTCAATTTCTAAAGAACTTGCTAAAAGACACGAGGTCACAGTTTACACTACAAGCGCTTTAGATCAGAAACGTGATTTTGAAGATTTGCCGGTTGAAGTGAAGGTAGATGGTTATAATGTATTCTATTTTCCAAGAATTATCCAGTTTAGCGGATTTAATTTTTCACAAACTATGGTGAAGATGCTGAAAGAGACCATTGATGAATATGACGTTGTCCATCTCCATTCTTGGCGCCATTTCCAAGATATTATAGTTCATCATTATGCCAAAAAATATAGGATCCCTTACATTTTACAAGCTCATGGTTCTTTACAGAGAATAATTGCGAAGCGGAGGTTGAAGTGGATTTATGACGTTTTGTTTGGTTATGGGTTATTGTGGGATGCCGCTAAGGTTATTGCTCTTAGCAGTGTTGAAGCTAAGCAGTATAAGAGTATGGGCGTTCTAGACGAGAAGATCGCAATAATTCCAAACGGCATAGACTTGACTGAGTACGCCAACCTGCCGCCTAAAGGCTCCTTTAAACGGAAGTTTGGCATACCAGAAGAAAAGAAGATGGTACTATATTTGGGCAGAATACACAGATCAAAAGGTATAGGCTTCTTAATTAAGGCCTACGCATATCTAACAAACAAAATGGGTGTTAAAGACGCGGTTCTAGTCATAGCAGGACCAGACGACGGATATCTAAATGAGGCAATGTCTTTAGTGCATTGCTTAGATATTTCAAATTCTGTGTTGTTTACTGGCTTTATAAGCAGTGACGATAAGCTTGCAGCTTTAGTTGATACAGATGTATTTGTTACTCCTTCGTTTTATGGTTTTCCCATAACCTTTCTTGAAGCCTGTGCGGTAGGGACACCGATAGTGACAACAAGTTTAGGAGATTATTTGGAATGGATAGACGGCAAAGTGGGTTATGTCACCAAACCGTCAATCAACGATTTTGCAGAAAAAACATACAAAATTATTACTATAGAAGAAGTGCAAAAAAATATGTCAAGGAATTGCCTAAATTTAGCTAAAGAATTTTCAATAGAAAAACTAGTGTGCAAGTTAGAGAGAGTTTACAAAGAAGCTTTGAATAGGCAAGATTGAATATGTCTAAATCCTTTCAGGATATCCTTATCATTTTCCCAGGATCTCTCGAGTTTTTAACTAACAGGGGAGGAGGACGTGAGTACATGCTCTCAAAACTTGCTTTAAAATTAAGCAAAGATTTTACTATATCAATAGTTGCACCATTTTTTGGAAAATATTACAAAACTATTAAAATAGGAAAAATTACTGTTAGAAACATTTACTATCCAGCCTTTAAAAAATATCCGCCTAATTCTCAATTCGTGAAGCTCATGCAGCTTTTCTCGATTATGTCGTTCTACACGATAGGGGTAGTTTTTGAAATACTACGAATTAAACAAGAGCGATTGAAACTTGTATTTATAAGTGATCCTGCAATCGGCGCTATTCCTGGACTTGTTGCTAAAATCCTCAAGTTGAAAATTTTATGTTATGAGGGGAACGTGACTCCTTGGGCTGCACCTGTTTCGCCGCGGATTTCAATTCACCAGAGAATATTAGACCTGTTTTTTCTTATGTTGGGTAAGTTGACAGCTAGAATGTCTGATGCTATTGTTGTTAACGATGGTCTAATCAAAAAGGGAATGGTGAAGCAAGGGATACAAGAAAACAAAATATTCGTGATAAGATCCTTAATAGATACACAAAAATTTAGACCTTTACGCGTCGAAACAGTTGGTGATGAGAAATTTGTTGTCGGGTATATTGGAAGGTTAGCAGAAGAAAAAGGCGCTCCACTTCTCTTGCAATTAATTAAAAAGTCCTTAAAACAACTTCCAGAAGTAAGCTTTATTATCTTAGGAGATGGCCCACTTAAAGAACGCTTTCAAGTGCTTGCAAACGTTGAACATGTTGGATGGATACAACATAGCAGAATACCAAAAAAACTTAATCTCGTGAAAGTAATTGTCACCTTTCAAAGAAGTTTCGGAGTAGGCGAATTGGAAGCTCTTTCATGTGGAAAACCTATTGTCGCAAGCAAAATTGGTGAGATGACTGAATTAATAGGAAAGACAAAAATTGGTTTACTTTGCGAACCCAATATAAATGCTTACATTGAATCTATAAGAATTCTGCTTAAAAATGAAGAATTACTCAGAAAATTATCAAGAAAAAGTCGAGTATATGTGTTGAGAAATTGTAGTTTAGAATCTGTTTGCAATCAATGGAAAACTGTTATCAACTACATATTGCAAGGGATGAGCTGGTGGTTAAAGAAAGAATAATTATTCTCGTCGCTGGGCAGCTAACCCTTTTCAGAATGGCGCATTTGCAAAAAATTCTGGAATTAATAAAAGACTTTTTCTGTCAAATTATAATAATTTACAGTGCAGAATCAAATTTGTTAAAGAACTCTACCAAAACCAAAGCTATAAACCTTAAAAGTCCTGATTTAGATTCAAGCGCTCCTTTACCTTTAAGAATTTTTCACCTTCTCCGGTGGGATCTTGCCCGAGTGAAAATGTTATTAAAATACTCGAACAATCCTGATTACGTACTATTCTTAGGAATTTATCAGCCACTATCTTTATTGATTACTCGGTTAAGAGGTGGATATCCGATTCACTTTTGTGGTGGGTTTGATGTATATTCATATAATAATTTTATGAGTAAATTTTTTTTACCTGTTAGGTGGGCTGCTCAAATTGCAATGTTAACTTTATCTAAGAAATTGATTTTTGAAACCCCTTCAGTAATATATAGCTATAATTTAGATAGGTTTAGAAAAAAATCCTCATTTGATGGTCATCTTTTTGTTGAACTAACAGAATTTTTCCCAACAACCCCAATACTTCAAAGAAATTATGATATTGGTTATGTTGGCGCATTTTCTGAAGAGAAAGGAGTTTTCCCATTCGTAAGTTCAATACCATACATAATAAGCCTTAGGCGAGTCACCATAAATTTGGTAGGTGACGGTAATTTAAAAGGCATTATAAAAAAATTTATATCAGTACACGGATTGAGAAATGTTGTTCATTTGCAAGGTCCGGTAAAACTTTTTGATGTCCCCAGAGTTCTCAATAACATAAAGCTACTTGTGGTGCCATCATTTAGTGAGGGGTTGCCCAACATAGTAGTAGAGGCCATGGCTTGCGGTACTCCTGTTTTGGCTACACGTGTCGGAGGCATCCCAGACATAATTAAAGACGGCGAAACAGGCTTTCTGCTAGAATCCAACGACCCAAAACACGTAGCTAACAAGATAATCGAACTATCAAGCAAACCTGAACTATTAGAAAAAGTAAGCAAAAACGCATACGAATACGTGAGAGAAAACTTCAGCTACCAGAAAACCCTGCAAGCATGGCAAAAAATCCTCCAACAACTAGAATAGGCATAAATCAAATGGCAATGAAAATCCTATTCTTCTTAGGTTTGCCTAATCCTTTTCCAGGCGCTGGCTGGACAAGGATAGGCTTCTTTGTTGACGCCTGGTCCAAAAATGGGCATTCAATCGAGGTCTTGGGAACCTTCACTTACAAATCATTTTCAAAAAGAGGCATCAGAAAAATGGGTAATGCCAACATTTTTAACCTAATCTTCAACATGGGCATAAACCACCCAGCAATATTCATTCTAAACTGCCTAGTATCCCTCATAACATCTACGCTGTTTCTATCGGCCAGAAAACCCGACATAACAATGGTTTCCGTGCCAACGGGCGACTCAGGAGTAGGTGTCTTAATAGCTTGCACTCTTACAAAAACCAAATGCGTAATCGATTACAGAGACGAATGGGAAGACTATTTGATAGGTTTAACTAACTCTAAAATTAGCAAATCTTTCTTTTGCATAATAAAGAAAATATCTACAGGGATTTATGCCAAAAAACTAGTAGTTGCTGTAACGCCAAAAACATTAGATGCTTTGAAAAGTCGCGGGTTATACAATCTTAAACTCATTTCAAATGGAGCTGATACTCGTATATTTAAACCTTCAATCATCAAAAAAGGCAATGAAAAATTTGCTATTTTCTATTCTGGTTTTGTTGGGGCATATTATCGCCTAGACGTGGTGGTTAAGGCCGTAAAAAGACTTGTTGATAAGGGCTTCAATAATATAAACCTCCTAGTAGCTGGGGAAGGCGAAATAAAAAGCATGCTAAGCCTAGCTGAGAAGTTAGCCATAACCGACCAAATAAAATACATAGGATCAATAAACGATAAAACAAAACTCGCAAAATCTATCGCCGTATCCGATGCGGGAATAATACCCTACGATGGTAACCCGCTTTGGAAAAATTCTATTCCGGCCAAGTTCTACGAATATTGTGCGTGTGGCATTCCGGTCATAGCCACAACGCACAGCGATTCACTACTTGCAGAAATCATAAGGACACATCAAATAGGCGTATCATCTCCGCCCTTAGACGAAGAAAAACTCGCAGAGGCTATCCTCTGGCTATACAAAAATAAGCCCTTTAGAGAAGTAGCCGGAAAAAGAGCACGCAAACTAATTGAAGAAAAATTCGATAGAAACAAAATAGCTGAAGAATACCTTTCCATAACTAAACAAATAGTTGCCCAAAAATGAAAATATCCATAATTAGTTTCGTAACAACTCTGTCTATAGCAATAATTTTTTCCCTCTTCACTCTATGGCTTATAGATTCCTGGATAAAATATCCGTTATTCTTTTTTGAAATAATAACCATCATTTTGCTCTTTTTTATAATTAACAATTACGACCTAAGAATATCCATTAAAAGTCGAATTCTAACAAGAAATATGTCCATCAGTCTCATTTTGTATTCGGCGCTGATTCTGTCTTCAGCAACTCTTTTAATTACCAGCATCCTTCAAATCCAAATGGGCATAATCCAAACAATTCTGTCCTTGCTATGTACATCGTTGCTTTCCGGATACGCGCTACTAAACTTATTCGGGTTTAAGCAACACTTCTCCAGCTTGGAAACGACAGTGCTATCCTACATAACAAGCTATACGCTCACTGCTCTCCTAAGCCTTGTTTTAATTACAGTCCCAGAAAACATACGCGCACAACTTATCTCAACATTCTTCATAATACTTGGATTCACTTCGAAGCTGAGACATACAAAAACGCAAACCAAAACCCACTCATCAAAACAATCTTTCACTAAAAATATAGATGCATTAGCTGTAACTTTAGCATTAGCATTTTACGCGTTCTCTTTCTGCCTTATTTATCCTGATTTTGCGCTTCTGTCTGGAACAGACATTTCACAGTATTACAGATGGAGCATAGTATTACTGAGAGCGCCTAACATCTACATAGGTTCCGCTTATCTCTTTGCTCACTTGCATGAATCTGCATTCATCAGCTTAGCAAATCCGTCATTACTTTCCGCTCAAACAGCCCTAGCCACACTAAACTTAATGCTACCACTAGCCTTCTACATCATGGCAAAACAACATTTAGAAAAAATTGACCAAAGGCTACCTTCGCTTGCCACGCTTTTCTGGGCTCTCTTTACAAACAGCTTCGGAGGCTATGCTTGGCTATACTTCACCAACCTAAAACTTTCGTCCACAGGACAGACTCAACTCCAACTATTATCATCCACGGCCGACAAAACCTATAACGGAACAATTTACGGAATATTCGGCTTATGGTATGTCCCAGCCACAATATCATTCATCCTCTTAATGACCGCCATCTTCCTTCTAGGCAATAAGGAACTTTCAAAAGCCAAATATTTAGGACTCTTCTCAATCTTGACTGCCGCACTATATTTGACTCATGTAACCGAAGCCGTCGTGTTCGCATTATTCTTGGCTGTTTACGGATTTCTGTCCAAAAAAGAAAATTACAGAACAGACGACGCAACAAAATCCACGATAATCGGCTCAATCATAGTAATCATAGTTTACTATGCTTTATCGCAACTAACTCCACGTTTCATAATGAATATGTCCTTGTTGATATCAATAATTGTTCCAGTAGCAGCCTTGGTTCTTCCTTTAATATTTAGGCGATACGTCCGTCCAGAGCTTCCATCCATCAGAACCTTTAAAGTCAACAGAAAAAACTTCACTAAAATGTTGGTTTTAACAATTTTTATTGCCTATGCTGTTGGTATTCTTTCATGGGCTTCGCTTATAGACTCATTCCACACATGGCAAGTTGACACCATAGGCCTTGTGCCATGGTTCATGTACCCTATAATGCTTGGCGTAAACGGCTTACTAGCCATAATCGCTCTCTACCATTTAACAGAACAGAGAGAGACTTACAAGGCATTTGCCTTCTTTATAGCGTTTATGATCTTTGTCTTCATCGCTGGACGAATGGTATCAATAATAAACTTGTACTTTTTTGATGCTGGATACTGGGAGAAAAGGTTTATATGGTTCATAAAAATACCCCTCGCCGCGTTAGCCCCCTTACCAGTTATTTACGCCATTGACAGGATAAGGGATAAAGAGATAAGCATTAACTCTAAAACCGTTTTATCCCTCATCCTCATAGGAACAATAGTCTTCTATGGCATTTCCACAACATTTCTCAACCTTGAGTATTGGAATGAAGTTGCGGACAACTCGGCAAATCATCCTTCTCCAGCTGAAATGGAGGCGATAAACGCCTTCAAACAAATCCTTGACAATGATCCGCGAACATGGTTAGCCACCGTAACTTCAAGGTCTTCGGCAATTGCAACTTTTGCTGCCCCAGCGGATATGCTTGGTTTAAAACAGCTTTTGTACACCGCTAATAGACCTGAAATGGCTTTCATGCAGCTTTATAGACATCCAGCCTACGACCACCCCTACATATACATGCACACCAGAGACCAAGAGGAACTCGGCAAATTCGCTGACCGCTTCTTCGCAAAATACCTCTCGATGATTCCTATGGTTTTTGAAAACTCAGAGGTGAAAATATATAATGCCTCTAAGCATTCTCCGCCGCAACCAAACAGCGAAACCGTATTGGTATTGCCACTTGACAAAGGGTTATGTAGCGAAGAAAACCTTTACATAGTTTACGCTATGCTATCTCAAGGCTTTTATAATTACACTGTTGCCTACGACTTAGACGGAACAATATTTAAGGCAAAAACCATAATCTTGGCTTACGACCCGCCCAGTGAAGGAATCCTTGCAGCTTCGCATAGAAACTCTTTTAACCAAACATTAAGCTCGTATAACATCGTCAAGGGCAACTGGCAAATAATCAATGGCGAGTTACGTGGCGGAGAAATTGGAAAATATGGCGAAGGAATAATCCTATCTCCAGTTTCAGCCCAAAACTTTACAGCATCCTTCAAGGCAAAGCCATTAAGCGGAAACGCAACAGTTCTTAACTACGTAAGCCTAGTATATTCATGGTTAGACTCGAAAAACTATAGAATAGCAGACATAATGTTCAGCACTGATGGATACGTCTACGTCCACTTCCGCACAATAATCAACGGAGTTGAACGTACCATACCGAATTGGCCTGGAATAAAAACAGACCTAAAATGGGACTTCGGCAACGAATACAACATAACAGTAACAGTTAACGGCACACTAAACCAAATCTCAATTAACGGTAAACTATACCTATTCATCGACCTTGAGAACATTCCGGGAAGAATTGGATTACGCTATTACAGATTTTATCAAACAGTATTCGATGACTTCACAATAAACTATAATGTAAAGCTGAATTTGAGAGCAACAGAAGACTACATAAACTTCCTAGAATC
>JAWBOH010000003.1:0-82015 GCA_038826715.1 Bathyarchaeia archaeon
GAGTGGCTCTACAACAAAATAGCGCTGCCACAATCTATAAGCGCTAAACTGGCAGGCTACGACCGCGTGGTTTTAGTTATAAATAATACAGGCCACCCTTGGTCAGGCTTGGCAATAGGGATGCTGAGAAAGCCTGACAACCAGATCCCTGTCTTCGTGGACTACAGCGTATTTAATGCGACAAAAGGATGGATGGAACTGCGAACGGTAGCACATGAGATTGGACATACATTTTACCTGTGGCATCCGCACGATATTGGTCCACCTGTCTACCGAAGTGTCTGTTACTGCGTTGCTTCAAGAATATATGAAACTGAAATGAATACGTTTATGAGCTATATAGAGCCACCTAACTGGATCGACCCTGGACGATACTTCAGCGACCCTAAGGCTCTAATACAATTCTCATCTGAGACATTTCTATGTTGGAACCTGCTGGACCAGTTTAAGACAGGGGAGGATCCAGAAGTCATCATCGTCAACGGCGTGCTATGCAGAAACCAGACAGTTAAGGCTGATTATCCATGGTACTATATGAAAAATGGCACTGTGGATCCAACTCTTGGCCAAGCTGGAGACTACTCGATAGTGATGCTTGACAAGCAGAACCAGATCCTTGGAAGCTTCTACTTCAACGCTAGTTTCACATATTTCCTAGATGTGAACAGATCTCTAATCAAAGCCTCGACAGAAACTGTGCCGTTTATTTTCAGCGTGCCATACACTGCTGGGACATCGAGAATAGAGATAAGAAACGCTACAGGCGCGGTTTTAGCAAGCAAAGCTGTGAGCGCCAACGCGCCTACGGTGCATCTTATATTCCCGAAGGGTGGAGAAACAGTTAAAGCAGGCTCAGAATGCATCATAAAGTGGCAGGGCTCGGACTCTGACGGAGATAAGCTCGTGTACACAGTGATGTACAGCCAAAACAATGGAAAAACCTGGGTACCGCTAGCCACTAATCTGGACCAGACTAGTTACGTCTGGAACACTGCAAACCTAGCTGAAGGTGCAGATTACCGAGTTAAGGTGTTGGCATGCGACGGCGTCAATGTCGGAGAGGGCATCTCGGATCCGACATTCTCAATAAGCGACCAACCTTCCACAAACGGCGACCAGCCTTCCACAGACGGCGATCAATCATCTACGAATCTCCCATTTTGGCAACAAACCTGGTTCATCGTGGCGATCGTTGCATTGGCAGCCATACTGTTGCTTATCATAATTCTTAAGAAAAGATAGCTACATGTGGTGCTTTACTATTTTGCATGCAAATGGAAAATGCTTAGTTTATAGTTGGAGCGGCTTCATGCATGCGTTTTGCTGGGAAAATCGCATATTAAAAAGTGGAGTAAAACATTGAAACGTTAAAAACAGTATTGGATTAGAATGAAGCTCGTATATTCTTTTGGCTTTGCATGGAATGGCTCATTGATCATTTTCGAAAATTTTGCGGTGTAGGTTCCGGCGGGATTCAGAGTTATGGAACTTTAGCCGAAGAATAGGATTGCGTCAAGCTGTGGATGTTGCCTGTAAAAAATTCTATTTAAAAAGAGTACATGAAAAGCATAGAGCTTAAAGATAATTAAGATTTGGGGAAATCGAGTTTTGGCATTTATAATTAGGTGAAAATCCACGGATGCTTTCTACGGACTACTTCTGCGATTGAATGTGGCGAAATTATTCCTTCTTCACAAATTATTCCGTGAATAAAGTCGCGTCTGGTAACGTCAAACACAGGGTTTCTTATAATCAGGTTTTGAGGCGCGTTTTTCCAAACTTCGTCTGGACTGCGTTCCTCTATTTTTTCGTAATCGCCGTACATAGTTGCCGGGTCAAACTTTAGGAGTTCCGTGACAACATAGAAGGGTGTTCTAGCTTCTTTCGCTATTAAGGCTATTGTGCTTGTTCCAATTTTGTTTATGATGTTTCCTTCCGAAGTTATAGCGTCTGCACCTACAAGGACAAGGTCAACGTCGTTCATAAAAAACCGGGCTGCAGAATCTACAATTAGAGTTGTTTTCACGCCTAATTCCAGCATCTCCTTTGCAGTTATTCTTCCTTGAAAGAAAGGCCTTGTCTCTGTGCAAATGACCTCAAACGATTTCCCTTCGTCTTTAGCTTTTTTAAGAAGGTAAGTTACTGTGGAAGAATGACAGTGAGTTAATATTACCGCCCTGTCAGGTATTCTTTTTCCACCTATCTCAGCAATTTTTTCCTTTGAACTTTCAAGATCTGCCAAAAATTGTTTAGCAACAGATGACGTAATCTTTCTAAGGGCGCTTATCCGCATTTCTCGGCTCTCTTCCACACGGCGTATAATCAGCCGAATTGCATTCCTCATTAAAGGTTCAGTCTCTCTTGAAGCAAATAAAATCCTTCTGGCTTCGAGAAGTTCTTGAAGAAACTCTTCCTTGCTTTCGGCTTTGGTTTGGCTTGCTAACGTTTCTATTGCGTTTATAGCTGCTATTGCAATGTTTCTTGCGCCTCGAATCTCCAGCCTTCTCACTTTTTCAGCGGTTTCCCGCACAGACTGCAAATTTCCACCTGTTCACCATTAAATTTAAAATTGCAAACTATAAACTTTGGGTAAACGAGGAGCGAATATCTTGTTGGTGTCTCCTAACAGAAGAGTGATTAATGGATTGGCGGAATAGCATTTTTGCCGAGAAGTTGGTGTTTAAGTGAGGTTGTGGTCAATTCATCCTAAATATCTTGATCGTATCGGGTTGGTAGCTGTTTGGAGGGAGGGCCTTTTGGCTAAGCGAGTCCTCCGAGGCGAGACTAAAGGCTACAGAAGTCATCCTGAACTTTTAAAGTTTAAGAGGTATGAAAAACCAGTTGATTTGCTGGATGCTTACCTTTTCCAAATTTATCTTGAAGCAAAAAGAAGAGGCTATTCATTCAATTCTTCCAAGATAAGAGCTTTAAAAATATTTGGAGCAGTGTCTGTTACGAAGGAGCAATTGAAATATGAGTTTGTTCACTTGCTGAAAAAGCTTGAGAGACGAGATAGGGAGAAATTTGAGGAACTGAAAGGCCTAAAATTTAACATTATTGAAGTTAACCCTGTTTTCAAAGTGGTTCGCAAATAAACTAGATTTTTGTAAAGCGAAATTACCCGACACAAGGTCATCATGTTTTCAACCATTTTAAGGTTTGGTTCACACTTTTCATCTTTAAATTATAAATTCAAGAATCACCTTACAATGCCATCGTCGTCAAATCAGCGTTTTACATGCGGCGTTACACTTTATTCTTCAACAGAAAGCTTTCAAGGCTTATGATCTATTTATCAACGAGGCAGGTTCTTTTGAGCCTACTGTACTTTTCTTTTGGCTGGCGCTTGTGCATGTTGTTTTATTAAATTCGCCGTCGCTGGGTTTTTCTTATGTCACCTTTTGCGCCGCGTTCTGGCAGTTGCGAGTACCTTCCGTCAACGGTTCTGTAAGCAGCCAGCCTTCCTACAGTTTCCCAAACTTCACCTACTAAGCGGCGAACCTGCACAGTGATCACTTCAGCTGCAGGGTCAGATTTCCCAGGCCAAACAGTCAAGGTCAGATAATCCCCGTTTGGAAGTCTAGTCCTCATACTTGCCTTAGGTTGTTTTCCAACGGACAAAGCCTCTACACTCACCCTTCTTTCTGCACTGTTCAGGTTTAAATCTTTCTGAAAGTATCAAGGCTTACATGGTTCATCAATGTACTTTCGAATGCTGTTTTTAGGTTTATTGTGCGTAAATTAATTTGTTATTAACTTTCTTGATTCTTCCAACACGCCGTTTTTCCAGTTATGGCTTTTTCAACTTAGGCTGGCTCTGGCAAACAGATAAATAGACATTGAAACTTTCCATTTACCGCTTTAGCGGAAAAGCCGGGTACAAGCCCATCTTGACAACTTCAACTATACCTTTATGTTTTTACAGAAAGGGTTCCGCGTACTCCGACCTTCATGGGAATCCTAAATTATCACTCCAGTACTTGCGCCTTTTTGAAGGCGTACCAGGAGGCTGCGAGAAAGGCAAGGATATATGCTGATGCCACTAGTATTGATCTTATCAGGATTGTTGAGAGGGGTTCAGTGTATAGTTCAACCATTTGTATTGGTTGCCTTGTAAACATGGTTTTGAAAAAGGTTACGTTTGATGATGGGTGAAGAACGTACTTAATTAGGTTGGCGGCGATATTGTCTGTGCCTGTTGCAACGGCTAAGCCAGGAGTGTAGGGTGTCTGGCCATCGGTTCCTACAATGTATCCTGTGTTTCCGTTTCCCGGAACATAATTGAGGATCCATGCTTGATCTGAAAATATGGAGATTATTGGGCTGCTTATGGTTAAAGCTATGTAAATGCCGAATGTTCCGAGGGCAGCTATTAAAGAACTTTTGGATATGCTGCCTATAGCAAGTACAATGGCTATCCATAGGAAGGTGCTGATGATTGTTCCGAACAGGGACAAAGGCAGAAGGTGAAGGTTGTTTTGAGGACCATAGACGATTGTGCCGCCGACAGTCATGTAAATGAAAAGAACAGCATATGCTGAAAGAAGGGTTATGAAGGCTGCTGTGAGTTTGCCTAAGAAAATCATTGTTCTTGAAACAGGTTTCGTCAGCAAGGGAACTATTGAGCCGCTTTCAAATTCGCCTGAAATGCTGTTCATAACGATGGCAACTGCGAAAAGGAACATGCCTAAACCGCCTATGCCTGCTCCTGTGTTGAGTACATAGTCAGGATTTTGTAGAAGCTGTTGTCCAACAACATTGTACAGGATGACTGGTAAGGCTAAGGATAGAGTGGCAAGAGCAAAGGCAAGCGTCATCACACCTATGAACTTCTTCTTCCGAATATTCCACAACAACTCATATTTTACAACTGCCCAAAACCGGGTTTTCCAGCTGGTTCCCTTTTCCAACTTCATGATGCCTTTTCGCCTCCTGATTTTGTTATTAGTTGCATGAAAACTTCTTCAAGCGTCTGCCCTTTCAAATTCATGGAAACAATCACTCCTCCCGCCTTTGTTATTGCCTCGGAGATTTGCGGTCGAACATCATCTCGTGTCTTCAACTTAACCATTAACTTGTTTCCGTTTTTTTCCACACAGGATACAAAGGGCAAAGTTTTCAAAGCTTCAAAAACAGCGTCTGACGGTTTCGCAAGTTCCACATGCAATACGGCCGCTTCAGAAAGCTTGTCGTAAACATTTTGAAGAGTGTCTGATACTAGCGCTAAGCCTTTATGTATTACAGTGACGTGGCTGCATACCTGTTCCACTTCAAAGAGCAAATGCGAAGACAGGAACACTGTTCTTTCATGCTTCGCTATGTTCTTCACCAACTCTCTAACTTCAACCATGCCGACAGGGTCTAAACCGAGGCTCGGCTCATCTAAAATAACCAATTCAGGATCGTTTAGCAAGGCTTGCGCAATGCCTATTCGCTGCTGCATTCCTTTACTGTATTTTCCAACAAAGTCTTTCTCTCTGCCTTTAAGCCCAACCATTTCCAAAAGCTTCGGTATTTGCTCCTTACGCTGTTGCCGAGTCATCCCGTACATCTGCCCGTAAACATCGAGAAGTTCCCAACCCTTCAAATGTTTCGGAAACTTTGGAAGTTCAGGCATATAGCCCACTTTCAGGCGGGCATCAGGATTGTCCCCATGTACTTCATGTCCGAGAACCCTAACCATGCCTCCGTCAGGCTTCAGCAACCCAACCAAAACCTTTATAGTAGTTGTTTTCCCCGCGCCGTTAGGCCCTAAAAAACCGTGAATGGTGTTCTTTTCAACTTTTAAGTTTAACTTGTTTACAGCTGTTAAAGAGCCGTACCTTTTTGTCAAATCGACAGTTTCTATAGCTAATTCCACTTTAGGAACCACCACTATTAAACTATTTGCTTTGCTTCGACGAAAGTTTTGGCCCATTATGAAAAAGCTGAAGTAATATTAAAACTATGTTATTCAGCTTTCATTTGCAAACGTCGTTTCAGAATGGGATTTTACGATCTTCACAAATCTTTTCCCTCAAACTTTTGCTTTACACATGTCAAACTCTGGATGAGTGATCGGTTATACATCAGCTTTAAGAAATAAATATTCATTCCACGCTTACTCCATACTGGCCATGCTTCAAATGTATGGAAAACATAAATTGTATTGAAAGTGATGTAGACCTCGCCGTGTTAACTTCGCGATATTTAGATTCACCGCTGATAGATGAAACATAAAATATTCAAGACGAAGTTAGAAACCTAAGTACTGTATAGACAGGCGACGATTGGTTCCAGTCAGAAATTTTATGTGAAAGCTTAAATCAAGCTTTTGCTTTCAAACTTAGATGTGGATGAATTTTAAGCGGTGATTTGGCAACTCGATAAACTAAGGGAAATAGAAAGTGGACCGTAAGAAGTCGACTGCAAGTTGTATCTGCATTGTTTTTGGTTTAACTCTTTTATTATCCGGCATGTTTGCCGATCGCTTAGTGAAGATGCCTAACACCCTTGAGTATAATGGTGTCCAAGTTAGCTATTATACTGTGGCGGAGGGAACTTACCGAGTCTTCGTAGAAGTTTTCATAACGGAGAATAGGCAAGACCTGTTAATAGAAGGAAATAGTGTTGACCTCGCTGTTCTTCGATGGGCAAGAATAAAAGGGTGGAATGTTAATCGCACAGAATTTGGTTATATTTATTTTCCCGTCTTATTGTTCGGAGAGTATGGTAGCAGAAGACTTGTAGGTTTTCATGCGGATGGCGGTTACTATTTCGGGGTTGTTGTGGATTTTAGTGATACAGCCAATTATAGAGTTCTAAGCAGCCTCATGGAACTTGAAGGGTGGGGAAACGAAGGCTCCATTCGGATAGGAGAAATAACCATCAATTTTGATTTACCCATTGTATTGCCAGTTACTCCACTTCCAGAATCCTTTAGAGAATCTGAAAGCAAGCTGTTCTCCGAAAATGAACAGCCTTTATTAAAGCCTACTAAAATCGACGTTGAAGTTCCGGGAAAGGCGGTGAAGGCTATGCGGAATCTTATATGGGCCGGAGCAGCCTTAACAGTTGCGGGTTTAACGCTTTTCTTTTACGGTCTGATTGAAAAAGGAGGGAAAGAAAAGCGCCCATTTCACCAACGAACAAAACTAGCAGAGGTAGAGATCTTCCATCAGAAAGATAACGCCTTTGAGATTTGCGTTAAGAAGAAAAGCAAATTGTAGAAGAGTGTTGTGACCGTTGCGTTCTAGACGCTTTTAAATAAGAAAGCGCGATAACGGTAAACCCGCCGAATGTGTAAAGAAGGGATTGCCCCGCTGCCGTCAGCCCATGCATAGCTAAAACCGCCATCTGCAGAGGCTCCCCAACGTATAGAATACCCCATAAATGCCCTATTACCCCGCCCAAGAAGAGCCCTGAAAAGGATGAAGAAATCAATTTTGCCAGCAGCCTTTTATACTCTTCACTAACGTCTAGAGGTTTATACAGGAAGAATATAGCCAACAAAAGGATTATGAATAAAGCCCATGAGAAAATTGAATGTAGAACAGCAAGCTGGGTTACGATAACTGCAAACTCTACAGGCGTTAGACCCGATCTAAGCATTATGGTGTATGAAAAAGGCTGAAAGCCTGAAATTAAACCTCTAACAATAGATATAGACGTTACTATGGCTAGAAGCTTGTCAAAAACAATCGTTGAACTTTGCATAATGAAACCCTAAGGTTCTTTTCAGGGTTGAATAGAAATCCGCTGCTTATATATTTTGGTAAATGTTGTAAATGAAAGTTTTTCAATCCGGTAAACATATGGCAATACATATGCGTGTTGAAGCGCAAACAACTTAAGCTTTGAGTGTTATGAAGGTTAATTGAGACTATGAGGGTTATCGCTGATTTACATATTCACGGCCGTTATAGCCGTGCCACAAGTCAAAAAATGCGTATCGGCGAGATTGCGCGTTTCGCAAAGATTAAGGGTTTAAACCTTGTTGGCACAGGGGATTTTACACATCCAAAATGGTTAGAGGAACTTCAAGAATGCCTAGTCCATGACGAGGCCACAGGACTGCTCAAAGTTGCCCAAGATCCTGAATCCCCAGTGTATTTTATATTGACGACTGAAGTTAGCACCATTTTCCAGTTTGAAAAAGACGTTAAGAAGATTCACCATGTCGTTTTAACGCCTAACTTTGAAACCGCGGTTCAGGTTAACGAAAGGCTGGCTGAACACGGGGATTTGGCTGTTGATGGTAGGCCAACATTGAACATGAGTGCGCCTCAGCTGGTGGAGGAGGTCATGGAGGTTTCAAGAGACAACATGGTTTTTCCAGCTCATGCTTGGACGCCTTGGTTTAGCATTTTCGGAGCTTTCAGCGGTTTCGACAGTGTTGAGGCTTGTTACCAGGACATGGCTAAACATGTTTATGCGGTTGAAACAGGGCTTTCTTCAGATCCCCCTATGAACTGGCGGCTAAGCAAGCTTGACAGGTTCGCTTTGGTTTCAAACAGTGACAGCCACAGCTTTTGGCCTTGGCGTATGGGAAGAGAAGCTAACGTGTTTGAACTGGAAAAATTAAGCTACAAAGAGATTATTGGAGCTATCTGCACCAAAGATTTTGAAAAATTTAAATTCACTGTTGAAACAGACCCAGCTTATGGGAAGTACCACTGGACTGGGCATAGAAACTGCCACATAGCTCTTTCGCCGAAAGAGGCTATAAAACTGGGGAACATCTGCCCAGTATGCCGGAAAAAGTTGACGAAGGGAGTTGAACAACGTGTCGAAGAACTTGCAGACCGCCCAGCAGGCTACAAACCAGAAAGCGCTATAGGTTACATGCGTTTACTTCCCCTCTCTGAGATTATCTCTGCAGTTCTTAAAGTTGACTCACCCTCAACCCAACAGGTTTGGAGCATCTACAATAGGCTTATAGAGAAATTTGGAGACGAGTATACAGTGTTGATTGACGTACCGAAAGAATCCTTAATGGAAAACACTGATCAAAGAATTGCTGAGGCAATAATAAGAGTTAGAGAGGGAAAAATAATGGTGATACCTGGATACGATGGAGTTTACGGGCAACCCATAATCTTTGGTGAAGAAACTTCAGGCTTGAAAGCCCGATTGGAGAAGGTTCAACAGTCAAGTCTTACAGATTTCGTGTGAAGCCTGACTTAGAGCGCATACTGTTTGCACATGCACCCTGTACTAATGCAGCAGAAGATTCATCATATGAGAACATGAACGGTAAACTTTTTCCCAAAGACTTCAATAAGTCTGCGAAAGGGCAGAAAACGGGAAAACTACGAACATTAACATAAAAGTTGTTATGGTAACTTTTATAGCTCCCGTTTATTGTTTAATTATTCTAAGCTTAGATGCTTCAGGAAGAGAAAGGTTGAAGGAAACTTTAACTAAAGTTATAGACGTTGCTGTTGAAAACTTCGGTGCTGAGTATGTTGAGGCGCGGATGCAGAAAATTTCTAAAACTATGCTTACGCTCAAAGAGGAAAGAGTTGAAGCTGCTAGGGAAGGTGTTGAAAACGGGGCAGCCTTACGGGTTCTTATTAATGGAGCATGGGGCTTTGCTTCCGCATGTTCACTTCAAACAGAGACTTTGGTGAAGGCTGTATCTGCTGCATGCAGGATGGCTAAGGCTGCCAGTTATAAGCTTAAAACTCCGATAAGGCTTGTTGAAAGCAAGGCTTTTGAGGATCATGTGTCGACGAAGCCTAAAAAGGATCCGTCAAAAATCTCAATTGAAGTCAAAATAGGAACAGTTTCTACCATTGCAAAAACGGTTTTGAAGCATGACAACCGCATCAAAAGCTGCACAATAGACTATATGGACGTTGCCGGGAAAAACCTTTTCATGAACAGTGAAGGCACATATATTGAACAAGATAAGCTCTATGTTTGGTCCAGAATACTGGCTACAGCAAAGGAAAACAGTGTTTTTACATTCAGCAGAGAAGAAATAGGCTCCACAGCAGGCTA
The DNA here is from genome assembly GCA_038826715.1 of Bathyarchaeia archaeon. Classification (GTDB taxonomy): domain Archaea; phylum Thermoproteota; class Bathyarchaeia; order Bathyarchaeales; family Bathycorpusculaceae; genus JAWBOH01. The sequence continues at coordinate 9,985 of JAWBOH010000003.1, forward strand.
CGAAGTGTTTGACATTGAAAAACCAGAGATAATAGGCGAGAGAGCTGCGAAAAGAGCAGTGGACCAGTTAAAGGCTAAAACTCCAAAAGGCGGAACCTTTCCGGCAGTTTTAGGGCCAAACGTTGTTGGAGTGTTTGTCCACGAGGCTTTTGGGCATCTGGCAGAAGCAGATTTAACGTTGTCAGGCTCCGTGCTTATGGATAAGCTTGGCAGGAAAGTGGCTTCAGATGTTGTTACAATTTATGATGATGGAACAGTTGAGGGAGCTTTTGGCTCCTTCAAATATGATGATGAAGGTGTTCCGGCGCAAAAAACGCTTCTCATAAAGGACGGTGTTGTCGTCGGATTTATGCATAACAGAGAAACTGCTCAAAAGTTTAACACTTGTCCAACAGGTAATGCTAGGGCTGAAGATTTCCGGTTTGAACCGATAATACGCATGCGCAACACGTTTATGGCTCCGAAAGACTGTTCCTTTGAAGAACTCGTTGAAGACATAAAGTTCGGCTATTATTTTAAGAGTTTCAGAGGAGGCCAGGCAAACTTAGACGGCACATTCCAAGTTGGCATTCAAGAAGGGTATGAAATAGTTAAAGGTGAAGTCAGCGCGCCTGTACGTAACGCTTCAATAAGTGGAAATACTCTTGAAACTTTGCATAAGGTAGACGCTGTTGGAAAAGATTTTGAGCTTTGGCCTGGAAGATGTGGTAAGGGTCAAACGGCTTTCATCTGTGATGGTGGACCACACGTAAGAGTTTTAGAGGTGCTGGTAGGTGGCAGCGCTTAAAGAGGAGGAAATAATAAGCTTAGCTGAAAAAGCCGTTAATTTTGCATTGAAAAAGGGTGCGGTTGAGGCGGAAGCCTTCGCCTACGAAGGCGTTACAACAGCCGTTGCCATTGACAGAGGACAGATTGCCAAAAGTTCACGGATTATCGACTTTGGATTAGGCGTTAGAACTGTTATCAATAAGGCTGTCGGCTTTTCCTACACCAATATTCTTGAAGACGAAGGGGTTATTGAAGAGGCTGTTTTGAAGTCGCTGAAGTCTGCAAGGGCAAGTAAGCCCGATGAAGATTGGCAGAGTTTGCCGTCTGGAAGGCCCTTTTTCCATGTTAGGGACACTTTTGACAGTTCGGTTTGCGATTTATCTCCGGATGATTTAGTTGAAAATGCTTCTGTGATGCTGGAGGCAGCTGAGAAGACGGATAAACGGGTCTTCCCGATAGACGGCGGCATCGGAGCTTCTTATCTGTCAAGAACGGTTGTGAACTCTAATGGCGTCAGTTGTTTTGACCGTGGAACGATTGTTGAGTGCAGTCTGGCAACGGTGGCTCGAGAAAGCGGTGAAGTAACACCAGTATGCTTTGAATTTAACATTGAAAGACTTTACAGGATAGATCCGGAGTGGGTGGGCGGAGAAGCTGCCCGACAGGCTGTCTCTGCCTTGAAGGCTAGGCGGGTTGAGACAAAGAAAATGAAAGTTATATTTGCCCATTTTGCCCTGCAGCAGCTCCTTCACTACACTTTGTTGGATGCTGTTAAGGCAGATTGTGTGCAACGAGGGCAGTCAGCTTTACAAGGCAAAATAGGGGAGAAGGTTGCTTCTGACATTGTAACGGTTTATGATGACGGATTATTCGACGGAGGGCTTCGCACATGGAAATTTGACGGGGAAGGAGTACCGCAGCAAAGAACCTTAATAATAGAGAATGGAGTTCTTCGAGGCTTCGTATATGACAATTACTCGGCGAAGAAGGAGGGAAGAGAAAGCACTGGAAACGCTTTTAGGGCAGGCTATCTGTCAACACCGAATATTGAACCGACAAATTTCCACCTCATTGCAGGGAAGAAATCGCCTGAAGAAATTATAGCAGAGGTTGATGAAGGACTTCTAGTTTACTCGGTTCAAGGCGCCCACAGCAGCAATCCGGCAAGTGGAGAATTTTCGGTTGTAGCTTCGCCATCGTGGAAAATTGAAAAGGGGAAAATCGTTCATGCAGTGAAAGGAGCTATGTTAACTGGCAACGTCTTCGACGCTGTTAAAAACGTATCATCGTTAGCAAACAATGAACGGAAAATTGGGCCGCTTATTGCGCCATGGATACTTGTGGAAAACATTAAAGTTGTTGGAAAGTAAATAGCTTAATCTTCAGCCAGCCAAGAGGAGAGAGGCGGAAGTGGCGAGGGCCAACATTAAAAAGCATCTGTTAAAAATTAATACAGTCCGCATGGTGGTGCAGTTTTTAGTTTTCGTATTTTTTAGTGTAATAGTTTTTGATTCAAGTTTTCCCGCCTTACTTTTGCCTATTATGTGGACTTGGGGGTTGCAGCAAAACACGGTGGGTGATGCTTTCACAGCCTTACAGCTTATGCTTAGCGGCTGGCAACAGGTTGCCCCAGTCTTCCCATGGCTTGCAGTGGCTTCATTCCTCGTGGTCGGCGTTTTGGTTGGCAAGTCTTTTTGCGGCTGGGTTTGCCCGTTTGGCTTCATCCAGGATCTCGTAGATTTTGCTAAAATGAGGAAAATGGAGTTTTCATTGAAGACTCATGAGGACATGAAGCTTATAAAATATCTTGTGTTAGGCATTGCGCTTTTCATTAGTTTAACTTTCTCCGCAGCTAAGTTTTTGAATGTTCATGGAAACTATGAAAAGGCAATGGGTGTATTTGCGTATGCACCTTTCACTGCGGTTAGCCCTGCTGAAACATTGTTTGCGAAACTGCCTAAAATGTGTCAAGACTTTGTAAATGCAACGGTTGAAAAGCCGGTTTTAGAAGTTTTTGCTGGAATTTTTGATCTGCCTCCTCTCTTCTGGGTTCAAATATTCATTTTGATAATTGTTCTCATCATGGCCGCTTACATCCCGCGATTCTGGTGTAAATATTTGTGTCCTCACGGGGCGATAATGGCTGTTTTGAACAGGTTCAGCTTCCTCGGTTTGAAGAGGGATCCGGTTAAATGCGTTAAGGGAGAATGTCGAGAATGTGTAAAGGCTTGCAGTATGCAAGTGCGCATTCTGGAACTTTCATGGGAGAAGTTCAGCGATCCGGAATGTATATACTGCTTCAAATGCATTGACGCGTGTCCCAATAAGGCGATTAGGCTTAAGTACCCGTGAATTTGTCAAGCCCAAAAAGTCTTTGCATAGTCGCCTAGAACACGCTCATACACGTTTTTTGTTTGCAGGCTTATTCTCTCCCAGTTAAAATTGTCAATAACCTTCCGGTAAGCGTTTTCCCTAAGGTTTTCAGCGTAATCATCGTTAAGCAGAACCCTTGTAACCCCCCATGTTAAAGACTCAGGGCTGGCTGGATGAACCTTTACGCCTGTGACGTCATGCTCAACTATTTCAGACAATCCGCCTGTATCTGAAACCACAACTGGGCTCTTTGCAGCCATGGCTTCAAGTGCAACAATCCCGAAAGGTTCGTAAAGCGAGGGAACAACCGACACGTCGGCACACTTCTGCAGATTTCTCAAAGTTTCATCGTCAACAAAGCCTGTGAACAAGATTTTATGGGCTAAACCCATACGTTTAACGTGTTCTAAAAGAGGTTCTTTCATATAGCCGTTTCCGACAATAATGAACTTTGCGTTAACCTTTTCCAAGATTTTCGGAACAGCGCTTATTAGCGTTTGAATTCCTTTCTCATAAACAAGTCTTCCGACGAAAAGCACTATTTTTTCTTCAGGCAAAGCGAATCGACGCCTGAACTGGCTTAAATCAGCTGCAGTTTTGCAGTATTCCTTTGCTTCAACGCCGTTTGGAATCATCACAAGCTTATCTTCTGGAAGGCTGAAAGCCCATTTAACATGTGAAACCATGTAGCTGCTGCAGCATATTACTTTCCAAGCCTCATATGTAAGCCAAGCTTCTGTCTCATGAATCATTTTCTCGTAGTCAGAGTGAAGCCCGTTTCGCCTCCCAATCTCAGTGGAATGGATAGTTGCAAGGAGAGGTTTCCTAAAAACATGTTTCAAACCAATTCCAGCAGTTGCGACAAGCCAGTCGTGCGCGTGGAAAAGGTCCACCCTGCCTAGGCTTTTCACAATTGCAGCCGCTTCCTTCTGCATATTCATGTTCATCAAGTAAACCCAGCTTGCGAAGTCCGGCGATGGATTCCTGTAAGAGTCTATTCGAAAAACTTCGACGCCGTCAACGTTTTGCCGCGGTGAGGCTCCTGGAAAATCGCAGGTAACAACGTAAACATTCACGCCTTTTTCTACAAGGTTTTTAGACAAGTGATACACGTGAGGCGAAATCCCGCCAACTATCCTGGGAGGAAACTCCCAAGTGAACATCATAACCCTAAGCGGCCCAGCCATTATCGAAAGTTTGCCTCCTTCAGGCACCCGTAAATTTTCAAAACAGTTTTAGGCCAAAGTTTAGATTCACGTTTTGCAATTTTTATCCTGGATTTTGGAACTTGATGTATCCGTGTCAGTTCGTCTGCCATAAACTCCGACTTCACAACAATGAGATTTGCCTCATAAGTGCCAAGCCACTCGATGCTCTTTACAGCCATGTTGAAAGGCTGGTTCGCTCCTTGGGAGCGGTGATCCTCTAAACTTTCGACGGAAAATATAAAGGGAATTCCGAATGCCTTTTTCAAGGTAACTGCAGCCGGTACAAAATGCCAGTCATGTGTGTCTATTAGGTCTATTTGCCCTCGGGTTTGGTAGTATATGTTAGCAGAAGCCCTTTCCACTTCCTGGTTTAAAGTGAGAACCCATGTCAGTATACTGATGTGAGTTTTAACAGGGTTTGTCACCCTGCAGATTTTCACTTTTCCTTCTTCTATGAACTCGCCTGTCAAGAAGTCGTGATATGTAACCACATATGTTTCAACTTTATTTCTGGCAAGGGTTAATGCCAGTTCCTTCATGTAGTCAGCAAGCTTTCCCACGGTTCTTGGAGGGTATTCCCATGTGAAGATTACAACCCGCATCTGCTGCAGCCCACTATGTGAAAAGGGCGCAAACCTTAATTATTCCCCTTCCAGTAAGGTAGTACCATCTTTTCCCTTTCCCGTCTGCGAAGCTTTCAACATACCCTTCGCAGCTGTAACCATCTAATACTCTTTCAATTTCAATGGTGTCTAATTGCAAAATTTGGGCAAGTTCGTCGCTTTTCCTTGCCAAATTTGGGGCTGTTGCGCATAAATTGTGAAGTGTTTGCAGAATCTTCTCAGAGATGGGAAGTTCCATTAGCCATTTTCACCTTTTAGGAGACAATCCGGATGTTTCCTATTAAAAAATGTTGGATAAGTTTAAAAGTATTCCGTTGCTTCCTCGACACGTCGAATTTGTGTTTTAAGCCTTTTTTGCAGGAGTCTCAGTAAAGATTTCCTCAGGTCTTCTCCTTTCAGTTTTGAAATTCTAACTTTCATTAGTTCTTCGGCTAAAACTTTGTCACGTAGCGAGTTTCTTACCCAGTTCTCAAGGTCTCCTCGGCTGTTGTGAAACTCCAGCGACTCGACTTCGACCATTTTAAGGGCTTTCACGAAACCTTTAAGGCTCCAAGCCTTAACTCCTGTATAGTTTTTCTCGCCGATATCCCTATAAAAGAGGAAGGGTTCATTAGCTGTTAACAGAGCTAAGCGTACACGGTTTTCGAAGTCCAGAATTGCCGTTTGCGCTGCGATGTAAGCGTCCACTGGAGTTTTGAAAGGGTTGAAGTACGAGTGGACTTCTCCAGGTGCGCCGCCGGCTGTGAACATGTAATAAAGGTGATCGCTTGTTTGGAAATATCGCCATATTCTAAGAAAATCTTTGTCCTCTGATTCTTTAACAAGGGGTTCAAACCGTTTAACTGACGTGTAATAAGCCCACTGCATTGCATTTCCAAGCCATCCGCTTGTGTCTCTATTTGTGTCAGCCCATGAAACTGTCCCTCCATGTTCAGGGACGTCAATTTCGCCAACATGCTCATATTTCGCCGCTACTTCTGACGGTGTTGCCATGTGTAGATGTTCATATTTCAAAATTTCAATGGGCAAGTGTTTCAGAAACTCGTGTATGCCTGTTTCCGGCCAATGATGTTCACCGAAGGTTTCGTAGTCTGGGAAAATGTTTATGCATTGACCGAGTGCCGCCGCAAGCCAGCCTGCATATTTTTCCGCTGTTAAAGGCCACTCGCTCCACCATCTGGCTGAAAATCTGAAGCCGACATCGTCGGTTAGTTTGTAATTTCTCAGAAGCACTTTAATTTTTTTACACCCTTTCGGCTTGTATATGTAGTTTGGAGATTTTCCATGCAGTATTCTTTCTGCGCCTTCGGCGTATATTCCTATAAAGCCTTGTTCCTCTGCCTTTTTTGCTATGGCGTTGTTATAGATTAGTTCAGTGTTTTCGAAGATTCGCGGCGTATAACCAAGCAGATCTTTCACGGTTTGCCTGTGCATCTTTACTTGTTCAATGAACTCGCTTTTCTCAGGGTATAAGCCTGCCAAGGAATGGTAGTACGTTTGGCTTAGGAATTCTGTGCAGCCTGTGTCTGCAAGCTGTTTAAAAGATTCTAAAAGATCTTTGTTGAACATTTCGCACTGTTCGAGGAAGGTTCCAGATAGGCTGAAGGAGAACTTAACCTGTTTTTTATCATTTTTATGCTTATCGATAAGGTTTAAAATTATTTGGTTTGCTGGGAAATAACATTTCTTGCATGCTCTTTGGAATATTTCTCTGTCAAGCGTAAGGTCAAAATAGTACGGTAAAAACTCCTTTTTTCGGACGCGTTTAAAGAGTTCACCGTTCCAGAAGAATTCTTTCCTTAAACGGTGAGGTTGATGTACCTCGAATACGAAAACTATATCTGTCATTTTTCAGCCTCTAAACCCATTTCGGGTTTCAGCATCCTCCGTGCTTATTTGTTTTTACAAACTTTAGCTTTTATTCAATTTTGACTTGTAATGTTATTGATTCGCCGTGAATTGCTTCATTTCTGAACGGAAACAACTGGGCAGTAAAATTATAAAAATGGTTTAGAAAATTGCAGTGGACTAGAACGAATGCAGCTTGCTGAACGTGTGAGATAGGTCTGAACCGTGCATGTTTAACATGGAAAATAAACTGAAGTATTCAAGGCTTAGACTTGTAGGCGGCTGCTTTCTCAAGAGCTGAGACGCCTGGAAGCTTTTTACCCATAAGGAATTCTATTAGGGCTCCGCCAGCCGTACTTACATAAGAAATCTTATTTGACAATCCGAGTTCCTGCAGGGCTGCTATTGTGTGACCGCCTCCGGCAAGGGAAAAAGCCTTTGAACTCGCAATCTCCTCAAGTATTTTCTTTGTTCCGTAGATAAATTCGCTGTTTTCGAAAACTCCCATCGGCCCGCTTACCACTATTGATTTTGCGCCACGTATTATTTTCGCATAGTTTTCAACAGTGTTTTTTCCAACATCAAATATTGGGTGGTCTGTTGGAAGTTTTTCAACAGGAATTTCTACACGTTTTTTTGCCACCTCCACAGCCACGTCTGCTGGAACTTTGATTTTGTCCATGTACTTCTGCATTAACTCTTTTATGCCAGGAACCAAGCCTAGCAGTTTTTTATCTTCAAGGAATTTCATGTTCGGGTTGCCTAAGTTAACTCCTTTTGCGGCGAGGAATACGTGTCCAACAACACCGCCTGTTAATACGTAATCCGCTACGTTATTTTCCAACACATACTTTGAAATTTCGAGAGAGTCGTCTGCTTTTGCTCCTCCAAGCACGTAGACACATGGCTTCTCAGGGTTTTCAAGCACTCTGCTTAAGGATTTTAACTCCCGTTCCATTATTCGTCCAGCTACGCTTGGCAGCGCGGCTGTGAATCCAACCATTGAAACGTGGGCTCTATGGGCTGCGGCGAAGGCGTCGTTGACAAATAAGTCTGCTAAAGGCGCTAACGCTTTAACAAGTTCTGTTTTTGAATGTTCCTCCGGTGTTCCCTCTTTTGTTTCTCCTGCAAAGTTTCTAACGTTATCTAAAACTAGGATTTCGCCGCCTTTAAGCTCCTTAATTGCTTTTTGAGCTTTCTCTCCGAAAACATCGTCAACAAATTTAACTGGTTTGCCTAACACTTTGCTTAAGATTTCAGCATGCTGTCTCAACGAAGTGAAGTCTGGATCACCCTTTCTTCCCTGATGAGCGAGCACAACAGTTTTCGCTTTCTTCTCACTTAACTCTTTTAATGTGGTTTCGCCATGTGCCTTAATTCTGGTGTCATCTAAAACCTTCTTTGTTTCAGGATCAACCGGAGAGTTGAAGTCAACTCTTACAATAACAACCTTATTTTCCACGTTTACATCGTCTAGAGTTAAATATTTTGCCATACACATCCCTCTTAAGCTTGCACAACAGAAAAATAGGGTGTTTTTTGTTTTAAGTTTTTATATTGCTTTAGCTATAGGCCGGCTTTATTGCCTATAAGCTCTATCAGTTCAACCATTCTACAGGAGAAGCCCCACTCGTTGTCGTACCATGCAAGTACCTTAACAAGGTTTCCTGCTACAACCATTGTTGAGAGGCCGTCGACGACAGCTGAATATGAAGTGTGGTTTACGTCTGTTGAAACTATCGGCTCTTCAGTGTATGCCATTATGCCTTTTAATGAGCCTTCAGCAGCTTTCTTGAATGCTGCGTTAACTTCTTCTTTAGTTACGTCTTTCTCTAATACTGCTGTTAGATCAACTATTGAAACGTTTGGAACTGGCACCCGGAGAGCTATCCCATCTATTCTTCCTTTAAGGTCTGGGAATACCAGAGCTGAGGCTCTTGCGGCACCTGTTGTGGTGGGTATTATGTTTACCGCTCCAGCTCTTGCCCTCCTGAGGTCTCTATGCACAAGATCCATTATTCTCTGGTCGTTTGTGTAGGCATGAGCTGTAGTCATAAGCCCTGATTTCATTCCAAAATTTTCATGAAGCACTTTGACGCAGGGCACCACACAGTTTGTGGTGCATGAAGCGTTTGACAATATATGGTGGTTTGCATGGTCATATTTGTCTTGGTTTACACCTAGCACTATGGTTATATCCGGATTTTCAGCTGGAGCAGATATCAGGACTTTTTTGGCCCCTGCTTGCAAATGCTTTGCAGCGTCTTCCCTTTTTGTGAAAAGCCCGGTTGACTCAACAGCTAAATAGACATCTAGGTCTTTCCATGGAAGCTGAGCAGGGTCTTTTTGAGAAAGCACTTTAAGCTCTTTCCCGTTGACTATTATGTTGTTGTCTTTAACCTGAACGTCTGCGTTGAACCTTCCATGCACAGAGTCATATTTTAGAAGATGTGCTAGAGTTTTAGCGTCGGCAACATCGTTTATTGCAACAAAATCTATGTTTGCATTTCTTTCAATAGCCGCTCTATATAGAAGCCTTCCTATTCTTCCGAAACCGTTTATGGCCACTTTTATAGCCATCAAAATCACCATCCAACTTCAAATTTTGCATATTATTTTTGAACATGTTCTATTAATTAATTTTCCTATAGAAGTAAAAAGAGGGGGCGAAGGAAGATCTACCGAAGCTTCATCAAAGCCATTTCAGCCGCCAAGACAAACGGTTCCCATGTTTCATTTAAGGGTGGCGCATATGCAGTGTCTGCCTTAGCTAATTCTCGTGCAGTCATCTGTTTTTGTATAGCTAAGGAAACAGCATTTACCCGCTGCGTCACTTCTTCCCCGCCTATGATTTGGGCTCCTATGACACGCTGTGATTCTTTTTCAACAATAAGCTTAACTTTTATTGGTAAAGCGCCAGGATAATAATCCGCCTTGGTCTTGGAAGATATAGTTCCAGTTACTGTTTCTATTCCTGCTCTCTGAGCTGCAGTTTCAGTAAGGCCTACTGCTCCAACCTGCATGTCGTATAGTTGTGTTACAGCTGAACCTAAAACGCCTGCAAATATTGAATAGCCGCCAGCTGCGTTTATTCCAGCAACTTTTGCTTGCCTAACCGCCACTGTCCCCAGCTGTTGAAGAACCGGTTTCTGCGTTACCATGTGAATCGATTCCGCGCAGTCTCCTACCGCGTAGACACCTTTTATGTTTGTTTCCATTCTAGCGTTTGTTTTAATGGCCCTTGTTTCGCCTAGAGCTATTCCGGCATCAACTGCAAGCTGCGTGTTTGATCTAACGCCGAAAGCGCTGACGAAAACGTCTGCATTTATCTGTTCGCCTCCAGCAACGATTCCCGTGACCTTGTCTGTACCTAGAAACTCTTCAACAGGCTTGTTAATTAAGATCCGTATTCCCTTGTGTTCCAGCGTTTCTTGAACCATTTTCGCTATATCTGAGTCAAGCATAGCTGGCAACACTTGAGGTAGCATTTCCACAACAGTCACTTTCAAGCCTCTTTCCTGTAAAGCCACGGCTGTTTCCAAACCGATAAGACCAGCACCCATAACAACAGCTGATTTTGCCCCCTCTCTAACCGCCTGCTCTATTTTTTGCCCGTCCTCAATGGTTCGCAGAGGAAGTATGCCCTGTTTTTCCCTTCCTTTTATCGGCGGAGTGAAAGAGCTAGCGCCCGTAGCCACGATTAGGCTGTCATACGGGATTTCATCCATCTTCCCCGTTTTATCCACGGTTGCGACGACTTTTTTCCCAGCGTCGATTTTCGTTGCTTTTGTTTCTGTTTTTAGGTTTAGCTTCATCATTTGGAAGTAGCTGGGGGGGAAAACTATCAGGTTGCTGAAGCTTGAAATCTGTCCCCCTATAACGAAGGGTAAACCGCATCTTGAATATCCAGCGTGTTTTTCATCTGTTATTAGGGTTATTTCTGCTGAGCGATCTGTTTTTCTAGCGGCTGAAGCAGCATCTACTCCTGCGGCATGCGCCCCGACCACTACTATGCGTCGCGGCAACTATTTCCCTTCTGCTATTAGGCTTTTATGCCATTCAACAGCTGCGTTAAAGTCCATTAGGTTTGCCAGCTCTGCCTGTAAGTTTGACGGTTTGATAACTAGCAGCCAACCCTTCCCGTATGGATCTTCGTTTAGGAGTTCAGGTTTAGACTGAACTTCAGCGTTTACATCCTCTATTGTTCCGCTTACTGGGGCAACAAGGTCTGAAACGGCTTTAACTGATTCCACAGTACCGTAGGGCTCGCTTTGCTTGGTCGTGGTTCCGGGGCTCGGCAGTTCCGCGTACACAATTTCTCTCAGCTGTTTTTGAGCATAGTCTGTTACGCCAACACGCACCTTTTCTCCTTCAATTTTCACCCATCCAAAATCTTTTGAATAGTATAGGCCTTCAGGAACTTCGTATCCGTCAACCTTAACCATTGCGTTTCACCTCTGGTAGTTGATAATGTTTTATTTCTACCTTTAAATTTTTAACTGTTCCAAAAGTGAAGGCAACACTTTAATTAAGGAAAAGACAATTATAATCTTCGCTTCATAGGTTTTGATGCTTAGATTTTTCTGCATCATACGGTTAGCGCCATTGTTTAGAAAATGTTTAATTAACTGGTTTTATGTAAAGCTGTGCAGGTGGAAGGATAAAATTTGGGTGAAGAGTTGGCGAAACTTCCCCCGCAAGTTCAGGAACGCCTTCTCAGGCTTCAGCAGATACAGCAGACGCTTCAATCTGTTCTGGTTCAGAAGCAGCAAGTAGAGGTGGAACTGACAGAGATTGAGCAGGCTCTAAGCGAGTTGCAAAAGGTTGCTGAGGACGTGGTTATATATAAGTCAATAGGCTCGCTTCTTGTAAGAACGGACAAGGCTAGGGTAAGTGCAGATTTAAACGAAAGAAAAGAGCTTCTAAATATGCGAGCTTCAGTTTTGGGAAAACAGGAAGAGCGTCTCCGCAGCCAAATGAAAGAGTTGCAAACGAAGCTTCAGCAAGATTTGACACCAGTTTCAGGGTCGCAGCCGTAATTTGAACATCGGGTGGAAGCGTGGAAGAAATCGGTTTGCCAGAGCTAACTCCGAAACAGATTGAGGAACTCTGCTCAGCTGCTGAGGAAACTGCAAGAGACTACATCTTATCGAGGGTTCCGTCTAAACGTGTGGAAACTCTGAACATAAGCGTTGAAATGGAGGGGGAAAAACCTTTCACATTGACCGTTGAGGTTGAGTTAACGCTTTCCCCGTTAATGCGGAGCTATGACGTTCAAAGGCTTGCAGGCGAAGCTGTGAAAGAAGCCTTCGCTTCAGCTGAGAAGTATTTGAGGGAACTAAAGTGTCGTTTTCAGAAATAGCTAAGATTATGGATGAGCTATATGTCAAACTTGTCGTCTTATTATGTCATCATAATGCGGATCCAGATGCAATATGTTCAGCCTACGCCCTGTCATGCCTTATAAATAAGCATAGGCCACAGGTCGCTGTGGAAATTGGAGTTGCACAGGGGTTAAGCCGTTTATCAAAAAACATCCTCAAATATTTACCTATAAATGTGGAAACCAGACCCAATATAGAAAGAGCAGACTTAATAATGCTTCTGGACACAAATACCGTGCAGCAGCTTAGCATTTTAGCAGACAGAATTCAAGCCTCGAAAGCACCCATAGTGGTGATCGACCACCATGTCACTCATCCTGAAACAGAGAAAATAGCTAGGCTATGTGTGACGGATGAAAACGCTTCGTCAACATGTGAAATAATTTACAATTTCTATAAACAGACACAAACTAAAGTCGAAGAGAACATAGCTAAGGCGCTTTTCCTCGGAATGGCCTTTGACACCCGCCACTTTGTCTTAGCCAGTTCTTCAACCTTGAAAACCATAGCGGAACTAGTTGACGCGGGGGTAAACGCACAAGAAGTGTTGGCTATGCTTTCGCTCCCCATGGACTTTTCTGAAAGGGTTGCGCGTCTTAAGGCGTGCAGGAGAGCAAAAGTTTTTAAGATAGGCGAATGGATAATCGCGCTGTCCCATGTAAGCGCTTTCCAAGCTTCTGCAGCCCGTGCGATAATAGACTTGGGGGCTCACGTTGCTGTTGTAGCTGGACAAAGAAATGAAGGCTTGGAGATAAGCCTCCGCTGTACAAGTGAATTCTACGAGAAGACAGGCATACATTTAGGCAGAGACGTAGCCAAACCTTTAGGGGAATATCTTCAGGGGATGGGAGGTGGCCACGCGACGGCAGCCGGTGTTAACGGCGTTGGAGATGTTGAAACTGGACTTAAGCGTTGTTTTAAGGTTTTAAAGGAGAATTTAACTCGAAAATAAGTAGTTACTCTTAAATGGAAAAAAGCTGTGAGGACGGTGGAAAACGCCACAATGGCAATAATAGAAGCAAGAAACCTCACCTACACCTACCCTGGTGCTTCACAACCCTCAATTAAAGAGGTATCTATAAAAATTGAGAAAGGAGAATTCACCTTAATCACTGGACCAAGCGGATGTGGAAAAACAACTCTTTGCAGGTGTTTTAACGGGCTTATTCCCCACTTTTATCAAGGTGAATTGAAGGGCGAAATAATTGTTGCGGGACTCAACGTTAAAGAACACCCGATCTACGAGATGGCAACCCACGTAGGATTGGTTTTTCAAAACCCTGAAAACCAGCTTTTCGCCTTGTCTGTTGAGAAAGATGTGGCCTTTGGGCTTGAAAATCTAGGTGTCAAAAGGGATGAAATTCGAAAAAGGGTCGATTGGGCGCTTAAACTTACTGGGATATACGAGTTGCGGGAGCGGACGCCGACTGAGCTTTCAGGAGGACAGCAGCAACGCGTAGCAATAGCATCTGTCTTAGCCATGCAGCCTGAAGTAATGGTCTTAGATGAACCTACATCTTTCCTGGATCCTCTTGGAGCTAAAAAAATATTCGAAGTCATTTATGAACTGAGTAGAAAACTTGGAATAACCATAGTGCTTGTGGAGCATCGGTTAGATTTAACTGCAAAATATGCAGATCACATCATAATAATGGATAATGGAAAAGTTGTGTTGGAAGGAGAACCTCATGAGGTTTTAAGCTGCGAAGAAGCTCGCCTAATAGGAGTGGGAATTCCAAAGGCAACACGGCTGTACCGGATATTGAAAGCTGATGGAATAAACCTCGGCGGAAAGGCACCCTTATCGTCTGAGGAGATGGCTGAAAAAATCAGGGAGAAGCTTAAAGGCTTATGATTGAAGTTCAGGACGTTTACTTCACATATGCAAGCGGCGTAGATGCGTTGCGGGGAGTTTCTCTAGATATTAACGATGGAGAATTTGTAGCGGTGATGGGGGAAAACGGAGCTGGGAAAACAACTCTTGTGAAACATTTTAATGGGCTGTTGAAGCCTACAAAAGGAAAAGTGTTTGTTGACGGTGTTGAAACAACAAAAGTTAGTGTGGCAACCCTAGCGAGAAAAGTGGGTTTTGTATTCCAGAATCCAGACCATCAGCTTTTCTGCGAAACCGTTGAAGAGGAGATTGCCTTCGCCCTTAGAAATTTTGGTTTCAGCAGAGATTTGGTGGAAAAACGGGTTACTTGGGCGCTTAACCTTTTAGGCTTGACGCAATATAGGAACACTTCGCCTTTCATGCTCAGCGGCGGAGAGAGAAAACGTGTTGCATTGGCTTCTGTGCTTGCATGGGATCCGAAAATTCTGATTTTGGACGAGCCGACAATTGGGCAAGATTATCAGCAGAAAGAGAAGCTTCGCCAATTTATTTTGCAGTTGAATGCGCAACGGAAAACAGTGGTTATAGTAACACATGACGTGGAGTTTGTAGCTGAATGCAACCCTAGGGTTTTGCTTATGCATAAGGGAAGAATAGTTGCAGATGGCGAAGCTGAAAAAGTGCTTACAGACCCTGAAGTGTTAAATGAAGCGTCAATTGTGCCGCCTCAAATAACGCAAATCTTCTTAGAAATCTCAGATTTGGGTTTTCCAAGAAACGTTATAGACGTGTACGAAGCAAGAGAAATTCTTCTAAAAGCCTTAAGGAGTAAACGAGAATGAGTTTCTTCAATGGTTTAAAATTTAGAAAGGTTAGCTCGCCAATACATAACCTTGACCCAAGGATAAAATTCATCTATGCATGTGCAATTTTCGTAATCGCAGTGCTTTTCTGGGAGTTGCTACCTCTTACAGTGCTATTCATGACACAGATTCCATTGGTGCTTATCGCAGGCGTCAAAAAAGAGTGGATGCGATCCATGAGAGGTGCAGCCTTTCTAGCTTCAATAATTTTCCTGACAAATTTCATTTTTTCCTTTATAAGCTCCGGCTATAATGTCACATTCGCCATTTTAGAGTATGCTTCAGCGATGACCATAAGGTTTCTATTGCTTGTTGAATCCTTCTCCATATTTTTCCTTACAACCTCCCCGGATCATTTGGGGCTGGCCCTAGAGCAAACCCGTGTGCCATACGAGTTTTGCTTCGCTTTCACGACAGCTGTACGTTTCGTTCCAGTCCTAGCGGAGGAAGCTCAAACCATCATGGATGCTCAAAAAGCGAGAGGTCTAGAGTTGGAAAAGGGAAACTTTCTTAAAAGGGTTAAGAATTACATTCCAATACTTATCCCTCTAATTGTAAGCGCCATACGTAGAAGCCTTGAATTGGCGGAAGCTATGGAGTCCCGCGGTTGGGGCGCAGCTGAGAAACGGACAAACCTCTACGTTTTGAAAATGCGTAGAGGCGACTTAATCTTCGCCGCTATAACTCTTGGCATTTTAGCCACCGCCATTTTCATCCGCATATGCTTTAGGGTTCCCCGTTTGGAGGAGATTTTAATCCCGCATATTTAACCGCAAGACTTTTAATATAGACTTTATTGTAAAGGGTCTCTCGGAGCTGGAAAGCTTGAAATGGTTAAAAGCTGCGGCGGAGGAAATCATTTCAGGAATCAAAGGCGCAATTGAAGAGCTTAACGTAAATGAGGTGGAACGTTTTATTCAGCTTTTACTAGAAGCAAAAAATAAGAAAATTTTTGTGGTAGGAATGGGAAGAAGCGGATTTGTAGGCAGAGCTTTTGCGCTGCGCCTGATGAATTTAGGCTTCAACGTTTACTTTCTAGGCGAAACCATAACGCCAGCTGCGGAAAAGGGAGACCTTTTAATAGCAATATCCGGAACTGGATCGACAAAAATGGTTCTTACAGCGAGTGCTGCAGCTAAGGAAATAGGTGCAACTGTTGTGGCAATAACCTCTTTTTCAGAATCACAGCTTGGACGTTTGGCTGATCTTGCTGTGATAATAAAGGGAAGAACCAAAGCAGGATGGCCTAGAGAGGAGGATTACTTGGCAAGGCAGCTTATGGGGGAGAAGGAGCCGTTGACTCCTCTCGGAAGCATTTTTGAAAACAATTGCATGGTTTTCCTAGACGGTTTAATTGTGGAATTGATGCATAGAATCGGAACAACGGAAGAAGACTTAAGGCGTAGACATGCGACAATAGAGTAGACGCCCCTGGAGCGTGGGGAAAATAAGAGCAAAGTGGAAAAAGAAAAGAATGCGGAGGCAAAAAAAGAAGAGGCAAAAAAGAAGGGAAAGATACAAGTAAGCATGTTCTAAATTTCCCGTTCTTCAGGCTTATCGATCTTGCTGCCGTTATGCCAAAAAGCTGGCAAAAAGCTGGTTTATGCGTGCTCATTTCTACGCTTAAAATTAGCCCCAAAGCGGATATCCGCGTATTTTCGAAAATTAAGCCTTTAGGTTTTCAAGGTTTTGCAATTAAACTCTGGTGCCCAAGCTGAAGCTAATGCAAACTTATCAATAGGGTCTGTTAAGACATATTTTCGATGCTGCTAGAACTTTCCATTAAAAAGGGAACTGTGGAAAAATTTTAAATCATTGTTATGCTTTTGCTCTCTTAAAAGTGAGCAAAATGGGTGAAAAATCAAAGAGATTAGTGCGCTGCACGAAATGCGGTTTCACGTTTGACATATCCTACGGAAGAGCTTTCGCCTGCTCTGGATGCCCGTCTACAGTACAGTGCAGTTATGCTAAATGTCCAAAATGTGGACATGAATTTCCTCTGCATTGACTGCAAAAGCTATAGGCAGAGTTTCTGCAGGTTTAGGTTTCATAAAGAATAGTCATGTTTTTTAGTTTGAATTTTCATATTCCTGAAACATGTGCACGTTGAATGCGTATTACAGCTGACGGTGATTGGTTGGCAGCTCAAAAACTTTCTAAAAGCTGGGTTTTACGCTGGAAAACTTTGAAGGGTTCAGCGGCAATTGTGCTATTCACCGTGCTGGCTTTTCTAATCGAATATTTGATTGTTGTTTACGCCATAAACCTTGGAGTGAAGGAAGAAAACAGTGTTACTCTTCCATGGACGAACTGGACGGTGAGTCCTCTATTTCATCTTGTTCCAGTTTCAGCAGTAATTGTACTTGTCTGCAGCTGGATTTGCATGACTAGGTATGCTGCGGCTAAGCCTACAGATAGACTTAAGCCTCCTCAAAAGAGGATAATGCGAGCCGTGAAGAAAGCCGAGACAGGGCTGACGGGGAAAATAAAGTCCAGAATGCTTGAAGTCAAGGTTGTTGGCTACGTCTGGAGCAAGTTAAAATTTGCGGAGGCAACCGTTAAAAGCGCCATAATTACGTTGCTGCTTTTCTCGGCGCTAATCCTCCTCGTTTCAGTTGCTGCTTATCCAAGGCTCATTTACAACACATTTGCAGGACTTTACAATGGGAATAATTCACTGATGGAGCTCGCTAAAACCTTAAACATCATGTTAAAAGGTTTTGCTGAAACCCTTGCGCCAATCTGGTCGGCTTGCTCAGCCGTAAACAACGCTTTAATATACGTGGCGCCCAGCTTTAGGGGTTTAGCCTCAACGCTTGGAACCATAACAAAGCCTCTAGTGGACTTGCCGCCGGCGGGCAAATATTTAGTTTTTCAGAACGTTTCATCCTGGTTTTCCGCGTTAATCGTGCTTCTTTACGGAGCCTACACGCGAAAAAGTTATCGTTATAGAAAACCAAAGAGAAGTTGAGGCTCAAAGGATGGCTGACCGTCCTAGATTTGGCCCAGCGGGGATTCCTCCAACTTTTAAGGCTTTAAAGGCGACCTTAGCAGATGTTCCAAGGCTTCTAAGGGATGAGGGATTAGATGCCTTCGAATATCAGGCGGTCCGCTGGGGAACAAAACCACAAATTAGAAAGGAAGAAGCTGAAAAATTTGGATCAAGAGCCAGGGAAAACGATGTTCTGCTTAGCCTGCATGGGTCTTACTTCATAAACCTGTGTGGCGAAAAAGAAAGCATGGAGGCTGACAAAAACCGCCTTATCGCATGCGCTAAGGCTGCACAATGGATGGGTGCGTATATAGTTGTTTTCCATCCGGGATTTTATGGCAAAAAACCGCCGAGAGAGGCTCTTGCAAACTGCCTAAAATCCATGAAAGATGTTGTTGAAGAGTTGAGAGCACTTGGGATAAGTAATGTTAAACTCGGCCCTGAAACAATGGGAAAACCATCACAGTTCGGCAGTTTAGAAGAAGTTTTAGCTTTGTGTGAAAATGTCGAGCAAACTCAACCAGTCATAGATTGGGCGCATTTACATGCGCGAGAGCAGGGATTTTTCAAGACGAGTAAACACTTCTGTCAGGTTTTGGAAACGATTGAAAGCCGCTTAGGAGTGGAAGCCGTTAGGGATATGCACTGCCACTTCACCAAAGTTGAGTTCACGGATAAGGGTGAAAGACGCCACCATGTAATGGATGAAGTTGGATATGGACCGGACTTCGAAATTCTTGCGAAAGTTATTGCAGATTTTAAGCTTAAACCAGTCATAATAAGTGAGAGCCCTATCTTAGATATAGACGCTATAAAAATGCGTGACATCCTTAGAAAAATGCTGAGAGTTTAACAGAACCGTTTTAAGGCGATACCTTTTTCTGTGAAATTTATATGCCTGTTTATAGGGGCTCTCTTTTGGTTAGGTTAAAGGGATTCCGAAAACTTGCAACAATCGAAGAGGCACAACAAAAGTTTTTCAGCAGCCTGAAAATTGAAAGAAAAACTGTGATTGTATCCCTAAACGATGCGTTCACTCGCGTTTTGGCTGAAGACATTGTGGCAGCTGAGGACTTGCCAAGGTTTGACAGGTCGGCAGTGGACGGTTACGCCGTTAAAGCTGAAGACACTTTCGGCGCTTCACAGTTTAAACCCAAGATCCTGAAGCTTATCGCTGGAAGTGAGGTGAAAAGCGGTGAAGCTGTACAAATTTGGACTGGAAACCCTCTTCCAAACGGTGCAAACGCTGTTTTAATGCTGGAATACACCAGAAGAGTCAACAATGAAATAGAACTTTGGACCGCAGTAACGCCGGGCGAAAATGTGTCGAAAAAAGGTGAGGACATTACGAAAGGCCAAGTTGCCTTAAAAGCTGGAACCCGCGTGAAACCTCACCATTTGGGGTTAATGGCAGCTCTCGGCATCGAAGAAATTTGTGTTTTTGAGAAGCCAAAAATTGCAATTTTAGCCACCGGAAACGAGCTTTCGGAAGTAGGACAGAAACTGGGAAAATTCCAGATTTTTGAAGCCAATAGACTTGTTATTGCTTCTTTATGTCGCGAACTCGGCGCTGAACCTTTAAATTTGGGAATAGCACGAGACAACGTTAGAGAAATTGAAGAAAAGATTAAGCTTGGACTGGAGATAGCTGACGTTGTTATAACCACTGGAGGCACAAGTGTTGGCTTATTGGACCTTGTTCCTACAGCTGTAAACAACATTGGCAGACCTGGCATTATAGTTCACGGAGTGGCCATGCGGCCTGGTATGCCAACTGCCCTAGCCGCCGTAGACAAAAAGCCGATAATAGTTCTTTCAGGCAATTCAGTTGCCGCCATGTTTGGGTTTGAAGTTTTTGCCAGACCGTTAATCCTCAAATTAATAGGAGTGGAACATGAATCTAGACCGACTTTAAAGGCAAAGCTTACGCGGAGAGCAACAACAGCTCTGGGGAGAAAAACATTCATACGCGTCCAAGCGTTCCAGCATGGAGCTGAATTTTACGCAGAACCTATAAGCTCCAGAGGTTCAGGAATTATTTCGACTATGACTAAGGCTAATGGCTATGTTGTTGCCCCAGAAACCCGCGAGGGATTAGAGGAAGGTGAATTAGTTCAAGTTTTCCTTTTCGATACGTTGGAGACGGTGGATGAAAGTGTTTAGAAAACTACTCACTATTGAAGAGGCGAAAGAAACCATACAAAAATGTTTTAAAGCTGAACCTTTAGGCATAGAAGAAGTGCCTTTGCTTAATGCGTTTAACCGTGTCTTAGCCGTTGACGCGATTGCCGAAATCGATGTGCCTCCTTTCAACCGCTCAACTGTTGACGGTTATGCTGTTAAGGCTGAAGATACTTTCAGAGCGGATGAAAACGCTCCAGTGAAACTCAGACTTTGCGGTGTAGTAAATGTGGGAGAAGTGCCTAAAGTAATTGTCGAGCATGGAACAGCAGCTGGAATAATGACGGGCGCTCCGGTGCCGAAGGGAGCAGACGCTGTTATTATGGCTGAACACACTGAACAGAAAAACAGTGAAATCTACGTTTACGCAGCTGTGGCAAAAGATGAAAACATCATGAAGGCTGGGGCAGACATACAAAAGGGTGAAACAGTGGTGAAGAAGGGGCAATTACTGGGCCCTCGGGAAATAGGCGCCATAGCAGCACTTGGAATGGCCAAAGTTGAAGTCTACAAAACCCCAAGAGTTGCAATTCTTTCTACCGGCGCTGAGATAACAGAGCCTGGCAAGCCTTTGACTAAGGGTAAAATCTACGACATAAATGCTTACAGCCTAAGTGCAGCGGTTCTACAAAGCGGAGGAAAACCTGTTTATTTTGGAGTTTTTCCGGACGACATAATTAAACTTGAAAAAGTTTTAAGACAAGCTTTAGCTTCAGCCGACATAGTTATAACTTCAGGCGGTGTTTCAGTAGGCCTTAGAGATGTTACCCCAAAAACATTAAATCTTCTGGGAAAACCTGGTGTAATTTTTTCTGGAATCGCTGCTAAACCGGGAAAACCAACAACAGCAGCAGTTGTGGATGGGAAACTTGTTTTCGCACTTCCAGGACACCCAACATCTGCGCTGTTGATTTTCCACCTGCTCGTACAGCCAATAATTGAAAAAATGGCGGGAAGACTAACGTCTGAAAACGCAGTTGTTAAGGCCTTCACTTCAACACGGATGTTTCCAGCTAGAGGAAGACGAACATTTATCATGGTGAAATTGAAAAAGGGAGAGACAGGAAATTTCATGGTTGAGTCAGTCCCAACTGGGCTCTCAGGAGCCATAACCACGCTTTTAAGGGCTGATGGCTTCATTGAAATCCATGAGAATCAACAGTTTATTGACGCAAATGAGGAAGTAACAGTGCACCTTTTCAAAAGCTTATAGAAAGCTTAAAATTCAAGCCGTTTTCTTTTCGAAGCTGCGTAAATAGCGAAAAACCATGTTAAAACTAGGTATGCAGCCATTTCAGCGTCTACTAGAATATCGGTTCCCATGGTATAATAAATCATTGAAAGAGTAAATGCTGTAGCCATAAACGAGAGGGTAAAAACACACCAAAGAGTCCAAGGCCTTCTGCGGAATAGACCGTAGGCCGCTGCTAAACTGACTATACCCAGCAAGCCTATGTGAATAAGCCTCAAATCAATGGATAAAATGGTTAAACACGTAACGCCAACAATTGCATGAAAAATAGAGGCTGCAAGAATTCCGACATCCCAAATCTTCAACTTTGACCTCAAACTCATTATATCAACCTTCCAAATTTACTGCAATAATTGGGCAATGCGTTAATAAATTATACGCCTCCCATACAAAGAAAAGAATAGTAGGCCTTTGGCTAGTGCAGCCTTTAAACAATCGCCGCCTTGAAAAATAATAGATTTAAGCGATGTGAATCCGAGTTACAGCGGATGATGCAGAAGATTAGAGAAAACCGTTCAAAAGGGTACCGATACCTTATTTACAGGCTAACCTTTAGTTTTAAAATAGCCTAGTGTAAACGGAACAAGGTTTCAGCCTCATTTTTGCATTTTTCCTTCATGACTTTTGTACTGCAGAACTAATTTAATGATTTTTAAAGCGAAAGAGTTTAGAATTTCGCAATGTATTGTCTTACACTGAATTGATGGAGAGTTGCTTATGGGTTACCTGGAGCTATTTGTTTCGAGAGCAAATGTTTTCAGCGGTTTTCAAAGAGCTTTCGATGAAGCGGACTACGTAGTTTTGGGGGTTCCTTTCGACGTCACAAGCACGTATAGATCTGGGGCAAGGTTAGGTCCAAGCGCTATAAGGGAAGCGTCTCTGAACATTGAAACTTACAGTTTCCGCAGCAGTGTAGATGTTGAGAATCTGCGGCTACATGACTTGGGAGACTTACATGTATCCTCTGATGTTGAACAAACCCTTGGAAAACTGGCAAAAGTTGTTGAAGAGATTTTGAAAGTTGGGAAAACGCCGGTTATTATAGGTGGAGAACACACTATCACTTTGGGAATATTGAAAAGTTTAGGCGGCAAGGCTTCAGACATAGCGATTTTAAGTTTTGATGCCCATCTTGATTTAAGAGATGAATTCATGGGTTTAAGGTTCTCGCACACGACTTTCATGCGGAGGATAAGTGAGCAGATAAGGCCTGCTAAGATATTAGAGGTCGGCACTAGGGCAGTCTGCAGAGAAGAGTTGGATTATGCACGCAAAACGGGAATAGATTTTCTGAACGCTCAGCAGATTAGAAAAGATGGGGTGGAACAAACTTTGAAGACTTTGAAGCGCAGGTTGGCAAACGTGGAAAGCATTTATGTGACTGTGGATATGGATGTCCTGGATCCTGCTTATGCTCCAGCAGTGCAGAATCCAGAACCAGACGGTTTAGAAACACATGTATTATTGGATATTTTATGCGGTGTGTGTGATAAACGGCTCGTGGGTTTTGACGTTGTAGAAGTTGCGCCAAACTATGATCATGGGGTAACCGCCATTCAAGCTGCAAAAACCATTTTTGAAGCACTCTGTGCAGTGGGCAAAGCTAGAATTAGCCACTCGACTCTCTGCTAGATTTTGGTCTTCAACAGTTTTGCGAGGAAAAAACCGTTGCACTCATGCAGGTGCGGGTATAGTCTTCGACATTTATCCATGCCTCTTAACCCGGGCAGACCTATTTTTGGACTTATCTCGGCAGGCGAAAACTCTGGATACCTCTTAAGAAAACGTTCAATCAACATCTCGTTTTCTTCAACGGTTATGCTGCACGTAGAGTAAACCAGTGTACCTCCAGGTTTAAGTCTTTCTATGCTTTTTTCCAGCATCTGCCACTGGATTTCAGCCATCTTTTCAATGGAACGTGCCGTAAGTCTCCATTTGGCTGATGGAAGTTTTGCAAAGGATCCTGTGCTTGTGCACGGAGGATCTAAAACCACCATATCCACTTCTGTGGAAACAGGCAAAGGGTTGCAAGCGTCAGCAATGATTGGTTCAGCTATTTCCACACTCATTCTGGCCACTTCTTTTTGCAACACTCTGATCCTGCGCTTTGAATAGTCTATTGAATAAATTACGCCGCGGTTCTGCATCAACTGCGCCAAATAAGTGGTTTTCGCTCCGGGTGCTGCACAAACGTCTAAAAGCACAGTGCCAGGTACAGGACTTGCCGCTTCAGCTGCAAAACAGCTGGCCTTGTCCTGTATATAATATAATCCATTTTCAAAGCTTCTTGTTCGGGTTAACGGCTGTTTTGCGCTTAAGACTTTGTAAGCATATGCCAAACCTTCAACCTTTTCCACTTTGATTTTTTCCTCACTAAGCTTCGCTAAAATTTCGTTTTCACCAGCTTTGAGCGTGTTTAGTCTTATATATGTTGGAAGCGTCTTTGTATTTGCCATCATCATATCTATGGCTTCCTTTCTTCCTAAAAGCTTGAAACAGTAACGCACAAACCATGTGGGGTGAGAAGTTAGAAGGGCGATTCGTTCCTCGTCGCTCACGGAGCCGAAAACTACCGCGGGGTTTTCTGTTAGAATAAACCCCAAAAACTGTTCAACACCTTGAAGCGATTTCCAACCGAGGATTAAACGCGCCAGCTTAACGATGTTTTTTGCCTCTTCTAGGTCAAGTTCACCCCATCCTCGGGAAATCCTTGTCTTATAAACATAAAGCCTTAAGAAAGATTGGACGCCTAATGTAAAATGACTTAAGCTTTTAGGCTTCAAAATCTCGTTGATAAATCGGTCTATGAGGTTACGGTATCTGCATGTTTCGCTTATCAGTCTATAAGCAAGCCGTAAAGCATCAGCATCATTTATCTCAAGTTGTTCGGCTGTTTTGGCTAATGCTAAACGTTCGCTGATTTTCTCTTTCTCCATCCAGCTTAGGGCTTCAATAGCCACTGTCCAAGCTTCTTTAAGCAACATTTCACCAGCCAAATTCAGCTTAGTAAGATTTTAGTCTATCTTATTCATATTAAAAGTTAGGTTAAAGGCAGCATGGCGCAGAGACGATTAGATGAGTTCTCATTGCCCGCAGTTAAAATCCCAGCGGTTAAGGCGGAAGCCTTGCCCATCGCAGAGGAGGCTTTTGAAAAGGAGGAAAAGCAAAGCATTTTCCCACCTGTAACTCCTGACAACTTTCCCTCTTCATATTTTGTCTCAGCCACTTATGATGGTAAGGCTGGCAAAGTGTTAATAAAGCTGTATAACCCTGACTCGGGAAGAATCAGCTTTTGGTATGATAACACTGGCCATAAGCCTTACTGCTACACAAATCTTTCGCCTTTCGAACTTGAAAAAATTGATCGTTTGATTAAGCATCCTGGCTTCGACCATTTTGAGATTGATGAAAAGTTTGACCCGCTTTTAAACCGATCTGTTAAAGTTACAAAGATTGTGGCTAAAGATCCGTTAGCCATCGGTGGACGACCTAAAGGATGCATAAGAGATATTGTGCCGGAGGATTTTCCGAAAGTTTCAGATGCACAGGCGATTGCTGACACGGTTAAGGTTTGGGAATCCAAAATAAAGTACTACCAATCTTACATTTATGACTGTGGATTTTTGCCAGGTATGATTTATGAAGTTAGAAACGGTAGACTTGTACAGTCTTTCGTGGATGAAGCTGAAAAGATGGTGCGCCAGATAGTTGGAACTTTTAAGAATGCTGAGGCTGAAGAGCTTATCTACATTGAAAAGTGGGCTAGGCTTCTTGAGTATCCAGCTCCAAAATTTCGCTATATTGCCATCGACATTGAGGTTCAGTCGCCATCCCCTACAAGAATGCCGGATCCTAGGGAGGCTGAGTATCCAATCGTATGTGTCTCGCTTTACGGGTCAGATGGGCTGAAACAGGTGTTTCTTTTGAAACGCGGGGGAATACGCGAAGGCGTTGAACATTTGCCCTCTGATGTGAAAATTCAATTTCTCGATTCTGAAGAAAAGCTAATAGAGAATGTTTTTGGGTTTCTCTGGAGTTACCCTTTCGTCTTAACATTCAACGGCGACGACTTTGACCTAAGATATTTAGCGCATAGGGCTGAAAAATACGGTTTTAAAAGAGATGAAATTCCAATAGAGGTAGGTAAACGTGTCTGTCTGCTAAAATATGGAGTGCATATAGACCTTTACAAGTTTTTCTTCAATCGTTCCATCCAAATATACGCCTTCAACAGCCGTTATCGCGACGTTGCTTTAGGCGACGTTGGAAAAGCCCTAGTTGGGCTGGACAAGATACCATTAGAAAAATGCATAGGTGACTTAACTTACACAGAATTAGCCAAATACTGTTTCAGAGACGCTGAAATAACATATGCGCTTGCAAACTTTGAAGACGAGTTGGTTTTGAAGCTTATTCTTGTTTTGTCGAGGATAAGCAGCATGCCTATGGAGGACGTGAGTCGCCAAGGGGTTTCAAGGTGGATAAGAAACTTTATGCATAGGGAACACCGGGAAAGAAAGATGCTTATCCCAAACGGTGAAGACATACTGGCTCTAAAAGGGAAAACAGCTACTAAAGCGATAATTAAAGGCAAAAAGTATAAGGGCGCCATAGTTGTAGAACCTGTGCCCGGCGTTCACTTCAACGTGGCAGTCATGGACTTTCCAAGTCTATACCCGTCGATAATAAAAGTCTGGAACCTTGGATACCAGTCGATTTTATGCAGTCATGAAGAATGCCGGTCCAACATAGTGCCAGGCACACCTCATTGGATTTGTAGAAGAAAACGGGCTCTTGAAAGTCTATTGATAGGTTCACTTAGAGACTTAAGGGTTCAGTGGTATAAGCCCAAATCAAAGGATAAAACCTTGCCAGCGGAGCTCAGAAGCTGGTACAATGTTATACAAGGTGCTTTAAAAGTCATTTTAAATGCCAGCTATGGAGTTTTCGGAGCGGAAACATTCGACCTTTACTGTCCACCTGTAGCTGAAGCTACAGCAGCGATAGGAAGACACGTTATAACCCAGATAATAGGAAAAGCTGAAGATTTAGGCATCCGTGTGCTTTATGGAGATACGGACAGTGTCTTCTTAAAGAACCCTTCAAAAGAACAAATACGTAAGCTAGAAGAGTGGACCGAGCAAAATCTGAAAATGGGCTTGGACGTGGACAAGGTTTACCGATACGCCGTCTTCAGCTCGCGGAAAAAGAATTATTTAGGCGTTTTAGAGGATGGAAGCGTCGACGTGAAAGGTTTGACTGGCAAGAAACGCCATATACCCTTCTTCATTAAGAAAGCTTTTGACAAAATGAAGGAGCGTCTAGCAACTGTGAAAACTCCTGCAGACTTTGAAAATGCCAAAAAAGATATTGCTCAAAACGTCCGTGATTGCTACATTCGCCTTAAAAGACGCGAATGGGAAAGCCCAAAAGAACTTGCCTTTAATGTCGTCTTAGGTGAAGAGCTGCAGCGCTATACAAAAACGACTCCACAACATGTCAAAGCTGCGCGGATACTGAAAGAAAGCGGGACAGAACTAAAGGCAGGTGACCTAATAAGTTTCGTTAAGGTTGTAAACGAACCTCACGTTAAACCAGCTGAGTTAGCTACAAGAAATGAGATAGATGTGGACAAATACATAGCTTATCTGCGATCAACATTCGACCAAGTTTTAGATGCGTTGGGCATAGACTTTGATGAAATAATCGGGTTGACAAAACTGGAGCGCTTCATGTAAATCCTGCAGCGTTTAATCTGCCTTAAGAACTTTTAATCCATGAGATTTCAAAGAGTCGCTAATGCCTCGTTTTGATAACGTTTTCAGCAGAGCATACCCAATGACTGCGATAGCAGCCAGACTGCTGATTGAAAGGCTTAAAACAAATGCCGCCCATAAAGGGAGAGTCACTCCAAAATCTGGTGCTTGCTGTCGGATAATAGGGTTACCTTGCATGTATAGGAAGTACAAGTATAAACCTATTGGGACGCCTACAATTAAGGATCCAGCGACACAGGCGAAAAACACTTGTTTACGCAAGTTGAAGACCGCTAGAGCCGCTGCCAGATTGACTATAGGTCCTATAATAACATCTGCCGGGTCAAGCATATAGTACACATTGCTAAGACAACCCATAGTAACTCCAACAATTGCGGGCCATCCAAACATTGCCGATAAAGGTATTAAACAGTCAGCGAGACGTAATTGTACAGGACCGTAGGTTATAGGGCCGCCCATCGCTGTTTGGACAACATTGATTGATGCATACAAACTTGCATAAACAGCTGCTAAAGCCAAATCTTTGCTGTCGAACTTCAAGTTTTCACCTCCCTACTCCGGGGTTTATACGGCGGAACGGGTGGGAGGCCCCACTCACCCGCCGATATAAAAACATGCAGACATGGAAATATAAAACTCTTTCCAGTTTTAACCATAGTAAACCGTTTTCAAACTTTCCCGTTAATGCTCATGAAATGTGAAGTTTCAAAAACCTGAGGTTCAGTTTTGCACCGTGATTTTTACTTTTACACGAAACCACTTTAACAAATAGTCAAAGCCAGAAAAGCTGAACCGCAACGCCGAAAAAGGTTGAAGCAGCAACCAATAGGGATGTAACACATACAACTTGCTTTTCCCTCATAGGACGTTTGTATGTAATAAGCGTTATTAAGCTTCGTATATGGTTTGAAGAAAGGCTTTTCCCGTCAAAAGAGACGTTTGCCTTTGTATGGAAAAGGAAATAATTTAAGAGAATCAACGAAGAGTTTAAAATATATGGTAAAATGGAAATCAGCATGCACCATTTCAGGTCAGAGATTATGGAGAAGGCTGCCAATGTTATCCCGATAGCGAAAGAACCAGTGTTGCCGACAAAAATTTTTCCTTGAAAGTTAAAGAGTGCAAGGATAATCCAAACAGCTGATGGAACTGTGAGAAGAATAGCGTTCTGTCCTGATGCAACCATAAGCCCTACAAGAACGATGGCGGGGCAGACGGTTTCCAACCCATTCAAACCGCCCAATTGATTGACAGTATTTGTGGTTATAGTTACAATCAAAGGGATTAATATGATGTAGTAGCATAAGCCGAAGTTTATCATGCCAATTATAGGCAGGGTTATGGATGTACGTATATAAGGCAATCTGAAGGCTAAAGCTGCAAGAGGGATTGCCGGTATCAAAGGGAAAAAAGCCTTGTAACGCCACCTGAGGTCCATCCAGTCGTCAAGCAGACCCATAAAACCGCCGAACAAAATACAAACAGCCAAGGTTAAAGCTCTGTTAACATTGCCATACGTGTCGATATCGAGGAAAAAATGCAAAAGGAACAGATGGAGTGCACTCGCTATAACGTAAAATACGCCGAGACCTGTTGGAACCAGCGGTTTATTAGGTTTATGAAAGTCTGGAACCTTTGGAAACAATTTGCCTCGCCTTCTACTCCTACACGTAGTGGATTTTATATAAGCAAACAAGCGGCACTATAACCATGTTTGCCCCTGCGGAATAGCCGCTGCTGTCTAAGCCGGCAATGTATGTTTCGGTAAAGTGTAAAAGCGTAGTTGTCGGGGCTGAACCGCCTTTCTGCACTTGCACCCACCGCTCCATTGCATAATTCATCAGCTTGTATATGGTTGAATCCAAACCTTTACTCACTGGGATGAGCTCGTCGCTGGTTGCTGTCCCATCCCTGTTGGAATCATGCCAATGCATTCCCAAGGTGTGATTTCCAAACATTTGTCTAACTTCGTCAAGTTTGTCGGTCCACATATCTTCTTCGGAGATTAGGCCTTGATTTATGAAGCGTTCCCGTGATTTTCCCGATATAGCTGCCATCCAAATCCATTTTCCCTCATCGCCTCCAGCATTGGCGAATCCAACGCTGCCTGACTGTGCGTTATAATAGATGGTTGTGTATACGAGTATGTATTCCGCATTGTAATGCTCCAGCATGTTTACTGCTAGAGTTTCATTAGACATGAATATGAAGCCTATATTTTCTATTTGTGTGCTGTTAACTGTTGCGTTATCTGCCAGCGTCGTGACGTTTCCTAAAACAGTAAGCCAGTATCCGTAATCCCACCAGCTGCACACTACTGTGGTTGGATTCAGCCTGGTCCTCGTCCAATACAACATGTTTATCCATTCCTGCACGGGTTCGTTAGGCAGCACAGCCATGCTTCCCGATGATATTGTGGTTGGAGCGTATGCCTGTTTGTAAACTCTCGGCATTGGAAAAGCTAAACTTGTCATCAGAACGAGAAATATTAGGAAAATTGCTGCCCCGCTAAACTCTTTTCCTACACGTTCCAAACCATGCTTCTTCCTTAAAGCTATCTTAGAAGGTTCTTTCAAAAGTGTTACAAAAGGTTTCAAAACTCCGTTTATTCCAACAGCAGCTAAGAGGCTGAATGCTGGAGCCATAAGTACAAGCAGCCGCACAATGGAACATGCAAAATAAAGTGAGGTTAAACCCAAAACTATTAGGAACACATTTCTGTTTTTCAAATTTCCCAATGTGAAGAATATTCCAACCGAGAAAAAAATTATTCCAATGCCGAGGTCGTAATAAATTGAGCCCCATGAGGATATTCTATGCTCAGCTACGGACTCGTAAAGCGGAGACTCTGCACGGATGAACGGATTTATGACGGAGAGAAACTTTCCAGCTATGCCGCGTATATAACCTGTTTGCCAAAGAACAGCGAAACCCCCGATTATAATTGCCAGAAAAACTATCAACGCTATGGCTTTCCATTTTGGTTTTGTTAACGCCTTAAAAACCTCGGCAAGACAGAGCAAACAGAAAACTCCTGCCACTGGAATTATGGGACCTGTTAAAAGGTAGTTTGGCGAAAGATACGGAACGTTTATGGCGATGAATAAACCTAACCCAAAAGTTAGGCTGTAGGCCAAAAGAAGCCTCTGGGTATATCGTCTAATTACAATCAATACGAAAACAAAGAGCGCCGTGACGCTTATAGGATAGAACGCTGCACCCCAACTGGCGCAGAAATATCCTAAAACAGCTCCAGAAGCAAGGGCATACTTAACCGTTGAACTTATCTGTCTATTTTCCTCAATAGCTCTCAAAAATAGAAATGCAAAAAGTATCAGGGAAAATATCCCGACGGTTTCGTCGTCGAAAAATCCTAGAGAGGTCCGCTGAATATAAGATGCGTGTAAAGCCAAGAAAAGCGCGGCAAATAAGCCTGTTGACCGCCCGCTCACATCTTTCCCTAAGAAATACATCACAAGGCAGGCCAGCATTCCCATGATGGCTGGGAAAAGTGCACAAAAACTCATAAGGTCTATGTTTACTCCTAACATTGAAATTATATTATAGAAAAAGGCTGTGGTAAGAGCAAGCCCTGGATAAGCGGATCTTCCAACATTAAATCCTTGCGGGTACCACCTTTGATAATCTTTCCACCATGCCCAAGACAAAAAACCGTTTTTTACAATATACTCCGTGAGGCGATATTGAAAGTACGGATCGAACTCAGATAGTAAGAGATTTGATTTCCCAGTTGAGGGATCTATTTCCCAACGCATTGGAAAAAGTCTTATGACGAAAGCGACGACAAGAATCAGAATAATTGTTGAAAATGTTATTATCGAGGTGTGGCTCATTTTCGGCCGGATTTTTCCCAGATTTCTAATGGCATTGAGAAAATTTTCCCTTGTGAGAGCATTTTTGATTTTCATTTAGTCTCCAACTCTTTTGAATAGATTTGCATGGAGTATTTTATTTCCCTTACGGTCATCTTCCGGTAGGAGGCATTTGGTTCTACACAGCATTTAGTTTTTGTTGGTTTGACGGGCAAAATTTGATTACGCATTTCACTGCATATTTAAGCGCTGATCATTGGCCATCCTGCATTTTATATTATCGGCTGTGGAAATGTTCTGTTAAGGAGTTTCCTATTTTACAGGTTTAACTTCAACATTTACAGGTATAAACGCAAGTTTTCTGCCGCATTGCGGACACTTTCCCTCATATTTATAAAGAATCTCATCTGGAGGTTTAAGTTCAGCTCCTTCATACAGGACGTAGCCACATTGATGACAAATAACTTTCTGAGGCATATTGGTGACCTCTCGAACATATAATGGAAGTGGGCTGCACATATTTATTGGTTGCTTGTCAGAGAAACTTTTAATTTGGGATATAATGCTTATTTTGAAGAATAATTCATTAAAAGTGTTAAAGGTTTGTGTCTGCATGGAAAAGTATACGCTTATCATTACTGAAAAGCCGGATGCTGCCATGCGGATAGCTTCAGCCCTTGACCTCAAGGGAAGAGTGAATAAGATGCAGGACAATGGAGTGCCTTACTATTTTGCTGAAAGAGATAAACCAATAGTCGTTGTGCCAGCAGTGGGGCACTTGTACACTGTGGCTGAGGAAAGAAGTGGAAGAAATTATTACCCAGTTTTCAGTTTTAGGTGGGTTCCACGCTACATGGCGGAAAGAGGAGCAAAACAGATCAAAATTTGGCTTGAAACCATTTCAAAGCTTGCAAAGGGAGCAGACATGTACATCGACGCGTGTGACTATGATGTTGAAGGAAGCATAATTGGTTACTGCATACTGAGATACGCTTGCCATGGCAAGGAAAGCGAAGCAAAAAGGATGAAATACTCTACCCTAACTAGGGAGGAACTGGAAAAAGCTTATGCAGAGTTACTGCCAAAACTTGACTTCGCCCTTATCGAAGCTGGAAGAACCAGACACGAGGTTGACTGGTTATATGGGATTAACCTTTCAAGAGCGTTAACTATAGCTGCAAAAAACTGGAGTGGGAAATATGCGACGCTAAGCACTGGAAGAGTTCAGGGACCAACTTTAAGATTTCTTGTTGCAAGAGAGAAGGCGATAAAAAGTTTTGTGCCGACCCCTTTCTGGGAACTCAAGGCTGAAGTTGAGGTTAACGGCAAAATCTTCGAGGCGGAATATGAAAAGGATAAAATTGAAACAAGAAAAGAGGCAGAAGCTGTTTTAAATGCTTGCGAGGGCAAGGATGGAATTGTTGAAAGCGTAGACGTCAAACAGTTCCAGCAGACGCCGCCGACACCATTCGATGTTGGAACGCTTCAAAGTGAAGCCTACAGCCTTTTTGGATACACGCCTAGGCGAACCCTTGACATAGCTCAACGCCTCTATTTAGATGCTTTAATCTCTTATCCTAGAACCAGCAGCCAGAAACTTCCGAAGGCAATAAACTATGAAGGAATACTGAAAAGCCTCACTGGAATACGTGAATACAGAAATCTAGCTGCAGAACTTCTAGCCAAAAAAGAGTTGAAACCTAACGAAGGCACTAAGGAAGATCCTGCGCATCCAGCTATCTATCCAACTGGGAAACTTCCAGAGCAGGTTTTAGGAGAACCTGAAAAACGCGTTTGGGATCTTATTGTTCGAAGGTTCATGGCTGTTTTTGGAGAGCCAGCCTTAAGGCAAAGCCTGAAAGTTTGCATTAACGTTAATGAACATCGATTCTTTTTGAGGGGAAGGCAGACGTTGAAAGAAGGTTGGCTTCGCTTCTATGAACCATACGTGAGGTCTGAAGAGATTCTTTTACCCCAAATAGAGAAGAATCAGGAACTACGGATTAACCGGTTCATTTTGGAGGATAAGTTCACTAAGCCTCCGCCTAGATACAATCCTGGAAGCCTCTTAAAGAAAATGGAAGAAGCTGGAATAGGCACAAAGGCAACTAGAGCAGACATTATACAGACCTTGTATGACAGGAAATACGTGCGTGACGAGAGAATGGTTTTAACTGACTTAGGATTTGAAGTCTTCGAGGTTTTAAAAAAACATTGCCCGCCAATTGTGTCAATAGAGCTTACAAGAGGCCTTGAGGAACGTATGGACAAAATTCAAGCTAACATGGAGAAAAGAGAAACAGTCCTTCTAGACGCGGTTGAAATTTTGAGGCCGGCTGTGGAGAAACTGAAGAGCAGTGAGAAGGCTATAGGTGAACAGTTAAGCAATGCCATTAAAAAATCAAGGCTTGAAGAGAGAATTGTTGGAACCTGCCCTATATGCGGAACAGGCGTGCTTATGATACTTTATTCGAGAAAAACTGGTAAACGATTCATTGGATGCACAAACTACTTCAAGAAGCAGTGTAACGCAGCGTTTCCACTTCCCCAAAGAGGGACAACTCGTCCATTGGGTAGAAATTGCCGTGGATGTAGTTGGCCTACGGTGCAAGTTAAAATTAAGGGAAAACGTCCATGGAACTTATGCTTTAACCCAAAATGCCCGCTTAAACAGAAGGGATGAAGCCTTGAAGTGTCCACTCTGCAGTAAAGAGGTTGTAAAGAACGGTTATTGCGGGTTGCACGCGATGGTTTACAAAATCCTCGTGAAAAAATATGCTGTTTGGAAAAAAGCATTAGGTATATCTTGGAAAGAGTATTTAAGCAAGATTGCTGAGAATCCCTTTACAGGCGAATGGGCTAAGGAAATGGCTGAATACCTGGTAAAAAGTGGGGAAACGGAAAATGATACATAAAATCAAAAGAACATTTTCATCATTGCCGTATCGCTTCCAGAAAATTTACAGAAAGATATCGACGGCAAGACCGTCAAGCATTGCCTTAGCCGTGATTGCCCTCGCAATCGTTGTTTTTCTTTTCGGTGGAGGGTTATACACCGTCATATCTAGACCATTGCCTTCATATTACAGTCCCAGCTTAGGTTTTATTCTTGTTTATCCAAGTTTATCTGATCAATTTGTAACAGATAGCCTCATCGCTATGACCCTTTTCTCATTAGGCATAGTGGGTTTAATCTTCATGTATCAGAGCACAAAATACGCCTACAACCCAAGACAGGCATATCTTCTGTTCATGGCAGGTGCAGTCCTCTTGATAATCGCGTATATATCAATAGAGGCGGTAATGCATTACTGGAAAGGCGTATAGTGTCCAGTTGTCTTCACCAAGGACTGCTTTTCAACCCAGTCTTGTAAGCTATAAAATTCGTTATTAAATGCAATGGCGGAGTAATAAGAAGCACCGCCAGCACAAGCTCAAAGTATAAAAATTTGAAAGGAATAGAAAATATGAAAGCCCCAATTACAAAATCAATTTGATCGATGACAGGCAAAAGTTCTCCTGGAGCAAGCCCTATTCGCCGTTTAAGGAAAGCGCCTGCCAAGTCTCCTAACAGAGCTCCTAAGGAAATAAAAAAACCGGAGAAAAATGGATAAACGTTTAAGAAAGCCGCCTCTGCAAGGCCGACAGCCGTGCCGACAGCCAATCCGAAGAAGAAACCTCTAAAAGTTTTGTTTTTACCAAAAACCGGTTTTCCGTCGCAGAAATTTTTCCCCAAGTCTATTGGCAAGCCCCCGCCAAAAAGCACCGGTGCCGCATTTGCACAGTACGCCGGCAGGATAAACCTTAAAGCGTTCAAAAATAACTCGACAAAAGCATCCATCTTAGTCACACCTTTAAGATGAGGGGGAGGGAAAATCGCTTAGTCCAGCTTCACTTATTTTAAGGAGGCAAAAGGCAGAGTGGGTTAAGCTGAATTTTTTCTCAACACATGCCTTGACAACATTCGTGTTTTCTGTAGGTTTCATGGCAATAACTGAGTCAGCCCAAAACTTCAAAACTCTTGTAGCAACTGGTTCAACGTTTACGTAGACATCTTCAAATACGCTTCGCACTTGGCTTGTCACAAGAACCGCCAGTTTATAGGTTTTTGCAATTTGTGCCAACTCTGCCATTTGCCTATTCAATTCGCGGTTTAATGTAAACGTTTCCTCAGGTTTTTCTGCAACTTCCAGACTGTATAAAAATGTAATCGTGTCGAAAACTACTAGGCCGAAGCCCTTAGCCACATAGTTAGCCAGCTGATTTATAAGAGTTGCCTGTTCCTTGAAATCTTTTGGTCTTGCAAGGATAACAAGTTCTGCAATTTTCCCAAAGTCGTTTGATGCTATTTGAGACAGCCTTCTGGTTGAAAATGAACCATCACAGTCCACAAACAAGGCTTTACATCCTTTTCTTGCACAGTTTACAGTGCACTGCATAGCTAATGTTGTTTTTGCAGTTTCAGCCTCTCCATAGATAAGGCTTATGTTGTCAACATTCAAGCCTCCATCCAGGATTTCGTCAAGCCCTCTGCAGCCTGTTGGGATTTTCAGCCCCAATGCCGAACACATCAATAATAATTATAAATAGCAAAATAATAATTTGTTTGCTTGAACTTTGCTTAACTGCGGAGGCTTTATGAAAGCCAAAATAGCGTTAGCAACGGTTTCGGGAAAAGCCTACTACCTAATAGTGAACGAACTTAAAAGAAGAGACGTGCCTTTCGTAAGTTTGACACCTTACGATCATGTTCCTATAGATATAAAAGTTGTAATAACCACAGAAAAGGAACGCCCCTTAATAAGTCACAATAACATTATAACGTTCAGAGAAGGTACAGATCCACAAGCGCTTGTAAATCAAGCATTAAGGCAAATTGAAGGAAAAAATTCATATAACAAAATCGTAATAGGAGTTGACCCTGGCGAAATTCTTGGACTCGCAGTCCTAGCAGATGGAAAAATCATTAAAACAGAAAACTGTTTCAGCATAAACGAAACAATCGCTGAAATAGAAAACATAGTGAAAAACTTGGAAGATTCTGAGACGTTAAAGATCACAGTCAAAGTTGGAGACGGCGTACCTGAATACAAAGAAAAACTTCTAAACGCTTTAGATGAACGGTTATCCTCAAATATAGAGTTTGAAAGCGTAAGCGAGGCTGGAACAGATCGTTACATAAGTGAAGCGAAACATAGAAGAGGCTTAAGGGACATAGTTTCAGCAATTAAAATTGCAAGAAGGAACGGACAGAAATTTGTAAGGAAGATAAGCTGATGAATTTAACAGCA
Organism: Bathyarchaeia archaeon; assembly: GCA_038826715.1. GTDB lineage: Archaea > Thermoproteota > Bathyarchaeia > Bathyarchaeales > Bathycorpusculaceae > JAWBOH01. The sequence continues at coordinate 46,212 of JAWBOH010000003.1, forward strand.
GACGCTGGAAAAACACTGTTAGTCGACGGACCTGCCTCTGTAACGTTGGTTTCAGGCAGGGTTGAGGTTTTCGGTTACATGCTAAAACAAACGGAGAAAGTTGTTATCAGAGACGGAAAACGCATGCCCTTCGCAGTTAAAGAAAAAGCAACTTTTGAGCTTGCGCTTGGAGAAAATTCGAAAGTTGAGGAAGTGGAAGGCGACACCATTCCGCAGTCATGGATTGAAGCCAGCGAGAAACTAGCTTCTTCAAAGACGAGACCCGCTACAGCGGTTGTTCTAGGAACAGTAGACTCCGGCAAAACAAGTTTCTGCACATACCTAATAAATAGGCTGCTCAGCAATGGACAAAGAGTCGCCATCATCGATGGAGACATTGGACAGTCAGACATAGGGCCGCCGTGCACAATTGCGTATGCCTTACCCTCTAAACCAGTTACAGACTTGTTTAACTTAGAAGCGGACAACGCCTATTTTGTCGGAGTTACTTCACCAAGCAAAAGTGTGGAAAAAACTATCAGCGGTTTGGTTTCACTTAAAAATGAAGTTTTTAGCATTAAGCCTGACTTTATCATAGTGAACACTGACGGGTGGGTTTACGGGGAGGAAGCTGTAAATTATAAGGTTAAACTAGTTGAGAAAATCAGTCCAGACCAGATTTTCTGTATTCAACAAGACGAAATTTTAACCCCACTATCCTCATCGCTTAAAAATTTTGAAATCGTAACAATTGATTCGCCTCCAGCCATAAAACAGAGAAGCAGAGAGAAACGTAGAAACCTGAGAGAGTTAGGCTACATAAAATACTTAAAAAATGCAAAAGTACAGTCAATACCTATAAGCTGGGTTAAAATTGAAAGCGGCGAACTCGTCGATTTAAACAAAGCTTTTGTGGCTGCCAAAAATGAAAAAGAAATATGCAGCCTTCTTGGGTTTAAGCCGCTGCATACTGCAGAATTTAAAGACAAAATCTGCGTTGTTGCCAGTAGAGGCAGCTGGGTAGATTTCGAAAAAATTAGAAAAACTGAAGAAACCTTGGGTAAAAAAGTCACAGTAACGTGGAAGGGAGACGAGGAAGGCTTACTAACCGCTCTATACAATGAAGCGAGAAAGTTTCTGGGAATAGGTGTTGTACGAGAAATCGACTATGGAAGGAAAATAATGAAAATTCTCACACCAGTTTCATCAGCCATTTCGACAGTTACCACTGGAAAAGTTAGATTGGATAAGAATTTAAAGGAAATAATCACAGCACAAGAAGAAACTAAGGTTCAGCTAAAAGTTTAGCTCTTGCAAACTGGCAAAGATTACTGACTGGGCAATGATTACAAGCTGGGTTTTTAGCTTTGCAGTACTTTCTGCCTAGCAGTATTAGGAGTATATGAAGCTTCAAATAGTCATCAGGCTTATACAGCAGCTGAAGAGACCTCCGAACAACCTCATAGTTGCCTTTTACAGGTGCAAGGCCAAGCCTTTTTGAAACCCTTTTCACATGGGTGTCTACTGGAACGGTTGGCTGATTAGCGGAGAAAAGAAGGAGCACATCAGCTGTTTTCGGTCCTACACCTCGAAGCGCCTTCAGAGTTTTCCTTGCATCTTCCAACGGCATAGACAATATAGGCTTTAAACTTCCACCAAATTTTTCAAGAATTACGGAGGACACTTCCCTAATCGCCCTAGCTTTGTTCCTGTATAGTCCAGCAATCCTCAAGCAATCCGCGATTTCCTCTATTTCAGCGCTTGCCAAGGCTTTAGGCGTCACTGCGAAACGTTTTGACAGGTTTTCGAAGGCTTTTTTAGCGTTTATATCAGAAGTGTTTTGTGAAATTATCGTTAAGATCAACGTTTCAAAGGGGTCACTGCTTGAGAACACCCATGCCGGCAATGGGATCTTTTCACTAAGCATTTGAAGGATTTTTTCGGCGATGTTCTTATCATTGGACATTTCGCAATCTCCGTTTTGAAAGTGATAAATAGTCAATGCACAAAGGTATAAATAAGAAGCGGGGAAACCCTTATGGAGCGCGCCAAAATCGTCAAGGATCAGATGGTTGAGCAGAACGTTCATTTTCTTGCTGTTTATCTGGAAACAAAAAACTCATGTTTAGTGCTTTTAAGCGAAAAAGAGGACAGGCTTGGAACCTTGGCTATAGCTGTTCCGAAGCCAGCTGATTCGCCAGGATTGCCGTCATCAACAGTTATTTTAGGCGACAGGAACATTATTTCAACCCGCATGCTCGCCGAGTATCTGGCCTCAAGAAAAAAGAAGATAGCGTTAGTCTCCATATATTTGGAAACTATTGGTGAAGTTCATGCGCAAACTATCTTTAAAAAACTGCTTGAAAAAGTCATTTCCGCAGAAGCTGAAAAGGGAGAAAGCCTTGCATGAGCCTTAGAAGCTTTTTAGAATCAATGGAAGATAAAGGAGAAGTCTTGCACATAAGGGACGAATTGTCAGCAAAATTTGAAGTTTCATACATTATGAAAGAATTGGAAAAAGACGGTTCTATTCTTCTATTCGAAAACGTAGAAGGCATAAAAACCAAGATTGCAGCAAATGTCTGTGGAACCAGGAAGCGTATTTGCGAGGCACTCAACGTCGACCATGAAAGCCTTTACCAGAAGCTTTTACAGGCTTGGCGTTCTCCCCTGAAGCCCAGAACTGTGGATGATGGAGTTGTTAAAGAGGTTGTTGAAGAACCGGATTTGCTTAAAATCCCTGTTCTAACACATTTTGAGAAGGACGCAGGGCCATATATAACATCAGGTGTTGTTTACGCTAAAAGCCTCGACGGTAAGATTGAAAATGTCTCGATCCATAGACTACATGTTTTAGATAGAAAACACTTAGTGATACGTTTGGTTCCGCGGCATCTTTACAAGCTTTGGCGAGCGGCGAAGGACGCTGGGACAGATTTGGATATAGCCATTTCGATAGGCGTACATCCTGCGGTGATTGTAGCAGCATCTTCGTCTCCCTCTTTTGGAACATGCGAGTTTGGTGTGGCAAATGCGTTGTTAGACGGGGCTCTACGCCTTGTTGAATGCGAGTATGTGGATGCTTATGCCCCTGCAGACGCGGAGCTTGTTTTAGAAGGCAGAATCTCCGCAACCAAGGAAACAATGGAAGGGCCATTAGTAGACATAACTGGAACCTATGACATTGAAAGAAAACAGCCGATCGTTGAAGTTGTAAACGTCATGCGCCGGGAAGACTATATTTACCAAGCTCTTCTGCCATCTGGAACAGAACATAAGCTTCTAATGGGGCTTCCTTTTGAAGCTGCAATTTACGAGGCTGTTTCAAGAGTTGTCCCGAAAGTTTATGCTGTAAACCTTTCACCAGGCGGATGCGGGTGGTTTCATGCCATTATATCCATAGAGAAACAGTTAGAAGGAGATGGTAAAAACGCGTTGCTGGCAGCTTTTGCAGCTCATCCAAGCCTTAAACATGCCGTTGTTGTGGATTCTGATATTGACGTTTTCAACATTTCAGATGTCGAATGGGCTATTGCAACGAGGTTCCAAGCAGGTGAGGATTTGCTTGTGGTGGAAAACGTGCGGGGTTCAACGCTGGATTCTTCTGCAAACCAGGAAACTGGATTAACAACAAAGATGGGATTAGACGCTACAAAACCGTTATACAAGCCTGAAGAAAAATTTGAGAAAGCGAAAATACCGGAGAGCAGACGTGTTCAAGAGCTGAAACGAAAACTTTGCGGTTTATATAAGCATCTATAAATTGTTGCATCAATTATAAACGTGTGTAACTCAAATAGAAAATGGGCGAATCATTTGGCTGCTGGTGAAGAAAAAGGAGAAACCGAAACGCTTTCTATAAAAGTTGAAGATGTAATGGTGAGAGAAGTCATAATAATAGATGAAAATTCAACGGTAAAGGAAGCCGCTGAAGTCATGAATAAGTTTGAGATAGGTTGCCTGATTGCTGTTAGAAAAGGAAAAGCAGTAGGGATAATAACTGAAAGGGATCTGCTGAAAAGGGTTGTTGCTGAAGCAAGAGATGTGAACGTAACAAGGGTTAAAGATGTTATGTCAAGCCCTTTGGTTGTTGTCGAGCCCAGCCTTAGCTTAGACGAAGCTGTGAAATTAATGTTTCAAATGAAAATCAAAAAGCTTCCAGTTGTTGAAGGGAAACGTGTAGTGGGGCTGGTCAGCCTGACAGACGTTGCTCGCTTTCACCCGAAAATGATGAGTATGCTGAAACAGCTTACATTAAAACAGGCTACACCTAAACGAATTAAAAAAGTTATAGACTATTATGTGGTTTGAAGGTCAACATCTTTATCTATTGGAATCTTTTAATGTCTTAACCTATTTTAGCACATTGGACTTGCCAACTCATGAAACGAACTCTAGTGTTGAAGGTTAACCCTTACTCTCCGGAAAGCCACGCGATCCGCATTGCAGCTGACATAATCAGGAAGGGTGGTTTAGCAGCGTTTCCAACAGAAACTGTTTATGGGTTGGGAGCTGATGCGCTTAACCCTGAAGCCGTAAAAGCTCTTTTTAAGGCTAAAATGAGACCGTTTGACAATCCTCCGATTGTACACGTGGCAGACCTCCGAGACGTTTACAGGCTCGCAAAAAACATACCTAGGAAAGCTGAAAAGCTGATGAAGGCTTTTTGGCCTGGACCTTTAACACTAATTTTTAAACGTTCAGACCTGGTGCCCGACGTGACTGTCACATGTTTAGAGACTATTGCAATTAGAATGCCGAAACATAATGTGGCTTTGGCCCTTATCAGAGAAAGCAACTGTCCAATTGCAGCTCCAAGCGCCAACCTTGCTGGGAAACCAAGCCCAACTACAGCTCAGCATGTTTTAGAAGATCTTTACGGTCGCATAGACATTGTTTTGGATGGGGGACCCACAAGGATAGGCGTGGAATCCACAGTTTTAGACTTGACTGTCGACCCTCCGCAGATTCTCCGCCCTGGAGGTACATCATATGAAACGTTGAAGAAAACTCTTGGAAAAGTTGAACTTCACCCTGTTGTTACTGCTGAAGAAGAGTTGCCAATCAGTAAGGCGCGCTCCCCTGGAATGAAGCATAGGCATTACGCGCCAAAAGCAAAGCTGATCTTAGTTGAGGGAAATTTGGCTGCAATTGTTAAAAAAATTGCAGAGTTAACTCATTATTATAGCCGGAGAAAGGCGAAGGTTGGCGTTTTGGCGACTGATGAGACGGCAGCCTTACACAGGGCGGATGTAGTAAAATCTCTCGGAAGCAGAAACAGCTTGGAAGAGATTGCAAAGAATCTGTTTAGGCTTCTAAGGGAGCTTGACGCCGAAGGAGTTGACGTCATAATTGCAGAAGGAATTCCGTCTGAAGGGCTTGGGTTAGCGGTTATAAACAGGCTTCGGAAAGCTTCAGGATATCATATTGTTAAGGCAGAAGAATTATAGAAAAGTTTATATAGAAGTAATTTTTGTCATTGATTTTGCTTCAAATTACATCCTGAAATGCTAAGAGGTGATGTTGAATGTCAGCTGTGCCATCTGGAACTGTTCCCGTGCTAGTGTTAAAGGAAGGAACTGGAAGAACAACTGGAAGAGAAGCTCAAAGAAACAATATTACTGCGGCTAAAATAATAGCTGAGCTTGTAAAAACAACCCTCGGTCCAAAAGGTATGGATAAAATGCTTGTCAGCGGCTTCGGCGACGTGACGATAACCAATGATGGCGCAACAATCCTAAAGGAAATTGACGTACAACATCCAGCTGCGAAAATGCTTGTTGAAGTTGCTAAAGCTCAGGACAACGAGGTTGGCGACGGTACAACAACAGCTGCAGTGCTTGCCGGAGAGCTGCTTGCAAAGGCTGAGGAATTGTTAGACCAGAATATTCACCCAACAATAATAGTTGAAGGCTTTAAGAAAGCCAGCGAGAAAGCGCGGGAAGTTCTTGAAAGAATGGCTATTCCAATAAGCATGGAGGATGAAAAGAGACTTATCGATGTAGCTGTGACATCCATGGGCAGTAAGGGTATAGCCGCAGCTAAGGAACACTTTGCAAAACTAGCTGTAGAAGCAGTGAAGCAGGTAGCTGAGGAAAAAGATGGAAAAATCAAAGCTGACATTGATCTGATCAAAGTTTTAAAGAAACATGGAAAGAGTCTCGAAGAAACTGAGCTTGTTAAAGGCATGGTTATCGATAAGGAGGTAGCCCATCCGCAGATGCCGAAGATCGTTAACAACGCGAAGATTGCGCTTTTAAACGCTAAGCTTGAGATCGAGAAGACGGAGTTTGATGCAAAAATAAACATTGAAAGTCCTGAGCAGATGAAGCTTTTCCTGGATGAAGAAGAACGAATGCTCCGTGAAATGGTAGACAAAATTGCAGAGGCAGGCGCGAACGTCGTGCTATGCGAGAAGGGTATAGACGACGTGGCACTGCATTTCCTAGCTAAAAAGGGCATTCTGGCCGTTAAAAATATCAGCAGCAGCGACATGGAAAAACTTGCAAGGGCAACTGGTGGCAAAATAGTCGCCAGCGTGAAAGACTTGACGTCTGAGGTTTTAGGCATGGCTAAACTCGTGGAGGAAGTTAAGATAGGCGACGACAAACTGGTCTACGTGCGTGAATGCAAGAACCCTAAAGCTGTCACGGTGGTGGTTAGAGGCGGAACAGAACATGTTGTCGACGAGGCTGAACGTTCGCTGCACGATGCCTTATGCGTTGTCAGAAACGCAATTGAAGATGGAAAAATTGTGGCTGGAGGCGGTGCGCCAGAAGCAGAAGCAGCGAAGCAGCTTCGAGATTACGCTGTCAAAGTCGGCGGACGCGAACAGTTAGCTATTGAAGCATTCGCTGACGCTGTGGAGTCTATTCCATTAACTTTGGCTGAAAACGCTGGGCTGGACCCGGTTGATATAATGGTTGCCTTAAGAGCCAAACATGAAAGCGCTGCCACACCGTCTTACGGTGTCGACGTCTTCAGTGGCAAAATCAGAGACATGCTGGAATTAAACGTTGTTGAACCACTACGCGTCAAACTTCAAGTCATTAAATCAGCAACTGAAGCGGCAAACATGATACTGAAAATCGACGATGTCATCGCGGCGAAAGGTCTGGAAAAAGAGAAAGAGAAAGAGAAACCTAAAGAAACACCGGAGTTTGACTAGAAACCCGATTTTCTCTTCCCCACTATTTTCTGCCTTCCCAAATACTAAACTGCACAAGGAAATATGTTTTAAGGTCAGTAGATTTGTTAATAGCTTCCTTCTAGAAAAGTTAAAATCTGCTTTATAATCCAATCTTACTTGTTTCGTGAAAAGAAGGATGAAAATTGAGTGAAAAACTCGAGTTTGAAGTTCCTTCGTGGAACAAAATATACAGAATGCTGTTACACATGGCAGATGAAATTCGGAAAAACTCTTTTAAACCAGAGATAATAGTTGGAGTTTCTCGCGGCGGATGGCCGCCGGCAAGAGTTCTCTCGGACCTTTTAGAAAACCCAAATCTTGCAAATGTTAGGGCAGAATTCTACCTTGGAGTGGCTGAAACAAAAAAGGAACCAGTCCTTACACAACCAGTATCCACGAAAGTTTCAGGGAAAAAGTTGCTTGTAATAGATGAGGTCGCCGACACAGGGAAAAGCCTTAAACTCATAAAAGAACACTTGATTTCAGAAGGCGCCAGCGAAGTTAAGATGGCAACCGTATACCTTAAACCATGGAGCATAATAAAACCAGATTATTACGCGAAGGAAACAAGCTGCTGGATAGTTTTTCCATGGGAAATAAAGGAAACCGTGAGAAAAATTGCGGAAAAATGTAAAGAAAAAGGTCAACCAGTCCAAAAAGGAATAGAAAAACTTGCCAAAGCGGGATTATCCAAAAAACTGATTGAAAAGTTTTTAAAGGAGATTTCAGAGGAAGCGCGTTGCTAAAGCTTCTCCAAGAGTTTGGCAAGCATATTGCAATTGCTGGTTTCAGAGACGTGAAAATAATTGATGTTGAGACTTTTCTGAAAGAGGCAAAAGAAGCGACGGGGGAAAACGTTGAAGTTCAATTCTTTGATGCAAGGCTTGTGGCGTCGTGGCAACACTTATATTTCGCAGCCTTAAATGCCTTAAAGGCTTTTAAGAATAAAGAAAACATTTCGAAAAATCTGAACGTGGAAATTGCGCTTTACGCTTCCAAGCAGCGTCAAATCCGGAAGGCAATGGAACTTTTGGGAGTTAAACAAGGCATAGAGGAAATAGCCGTGACAGTTATATGCGAAGATGCTGAAAAAGCGAAATCTGCACTGGATTCTGTTTCAAAGCTGACAGGTGGAAGGCGCGACGACAAAGTTCTGGAATTGACTAAAAGTAAAATTTCAGATATTCAAAGGTTTTTCGGAATTTCAGAGGTCGAAATTGAAGCAGTTAAAAACGGGAAAACAGTTGAGAAAGCCCTAATAGACCTTATTATTGAAAAAATTGCGCTTCTCGCCATTGAAAGTTAAAAATGTGACGCTTAAAGTGTTTTCTCTTTTACAACTGATAAAATATCATTTGGCCTAACAATGGAGATCCCTGTCAGCCTGCCAATAATCTCAATTAAAAGGATTTTGTCAGGATTTTTTAGGTTAACCTTCCTTTCGATGGCAGAGGCTGCAGCCTCCACAATGTCCTTTGTAGAAGTTTCGATGAAACGCTTCTCAACTGTTACACGGAAAAATTCGTTCGGATTTATTTTTGCGCTTAACTCTGCAGCTGCGCTTCGAATTTCTTTAATGTCGGTTCTAACCACTTTTTCTACGGGAATTATTCTTAAGGTATAGCGGAACTCATATGGTCTTTCATGTAGAATCTGCCTAAACTTATCAATGACCTCAAAGGGGTTAAGGACTGTTTTGGCTGCAATTAAGCCGGAAACTCCAGTTCTATCTACAACCGCCGCTGAATCACCAACCTCGCCAAGTAGAAACCCGAGCTCTGAGCATGCTTGCCCCTCATTGCCACGTGAAGTCGTGGCTAGAATATTGAAGTCCTTGATCATTTATTCCACTCTTACTCCGTTTTAAACTTTATGCATATTAATTGCAAAGACCAGTATGGGTCAGTGCAGGTTAGTTAGCTTTTCACAGCACAAAAGCTCCTAGCCGTCGCCTCACATCATCCCATACCTTATGGTAAATATTGGGCGATTTAAAGATATCTTCAAGTTGAATGTGTCTCTTAAATGTCAAAACAAAACAGGCAATAAGCCTGAATTCTGATTCTCACATTAAACCACAAAACCATAAGCCGAAAAGTCTGAAAACGAAAGCTATCATAGCCATGGGCTGAATGCTGAAGCACATAAAAAATTGTTGCGGATAGTAAATTGGATCTGTTGGTTTTATTGTAGTGCATCAGAAGAAAAATGTGAGGACGATTTACGAGAGAAAAGCTTGTATGCCGGCTTGCGTTAACAAGAATCAAGAAGCTTAAGTGTTTCACCCTCTATCAGAAGAAAATCATGAGGGGAAGTTTATGGAAACAACTGGAAGATCAGATGTAAAGGTTTTCTCAACGTTTCTAGTTATTGTAGTTGTTATGATCAGTCTGGCAATAGGAGGAGTGTTGGGCTACTATCTTAGTCATTTACCGCTTTCATGGAAAATCAAAAATTTAGAAAACAAGCTGTCAGCTCTGCAAGAACAGATGTCAAACCTTCAACTCACACAAACTGTTGTGAACACCACTTTCATTCTCGGAGAAAACGCTTCACTTTCGGAACTGTATCAAAGAGTTAAAGATTCTGTTGTCACAATCCGTGGAGTTATAGTGCGGTATCAAGGTTTCTGGCGATATTACACACAGGTCCAAGGATCAGGGTTCGTTTACAACCTTACAGGGAAAGTTGTGGTAATCACAAATTATCACGTTGTCGCAGACGCCATCAATTTAACCGTGACATTTGTTAATGGAAATGGCTATGCAGCAACAGTGCTCGGTTCAGATCCCTACTCAGATTTGTCTGTGCTTTCAGTTGATGCACCGAAAAGCGAGTTTAAACCTGTTGAGGTTGTCAACTCGTCGACGTTGAGAGTTGGTTCAGTTGTTGTGGCTATTGGCAACCCATATGGGCTAACAGGATCCCTAAGTATTGGTATAGTAAGCGCGTTGGGAAGAACGATAACTGAAGATCAAACAGGAGGATACCCAATAGCAAATGTTATTCAAACAACGGCTCCACTTAATCCGGGGAATTCTGGAGGACCGCTGCTGAACCTTCAAGGTCAGGTTGTAGGCATAACAACAGCTATTGTAAGCGACTCTCAGGGGTTAGGTTTTGCAATTCCATCCAACACAATTCTGCGTGAAGTTTACCCACTTGCAACTTTTGGGTATTATGATATGCATCCATGGCTTGGCGCCACAGGAACAGACATGACCTATGAAATAGCACGAGCTATGGGTGTAAATGTCACTTACGGATGGCTTATAACTCAAGTGGTATCTGGGGGGCCGGCAGACAACGCAGGCTTAAAAGGTGGGACAAGACGGATTCAAATCGCAGGAGAATATGTAACCATTGGAGGCGACATCTTAATAGCTATAAACGGGACTAGAATAACAAACCTTGACGCGCTTTCAGCTTATCTGGAAGAAAAAACTTCGCCTGGAAAGACAATAGAAGTCACGATAGTTCGGGAAAATCAAGAACAAACAGTTATGGTTACTCTTGGAAAACGCCCGTAAAGCGACAAGGCTTCCAAGCTTAGTTGTTTAATATTAGAGGTATAGATTTAAATCGTGGGCGCACGTTTATTGACTTCAAACATGAGAAGGATGACGGGTGAAAACGTCAAAACCTGTAATCGTTGTACACGGCGGCGCTGGAAACTGGCATCCTGAACGGCACAACCCTGGACTGGAAGGCGTTAAGAAAGCGGCTGGAACAGGCTTTGATATTCTCATCCGCGGTGAAAGCGCCCTCGACGCTGTTGTTGAAGCTGTTGCACTTATGGAAGACGAAGGAGTTTTTAACGCTGGATGTGGCTCAAGCTTGACGATGGAAAAAAGCGTCGAGATGGAAGCTTCAATCATGGAGGGGAAAACCTTGAAGGCTGGGGCGGTTGGGCTTTTGAAGGATGTTCGAAACCCAGTTCGGCTGGCGAGAATAGTTATGGAACAAACAGACCATGTCTTAGTTGTAGGCGATGGCGCTGAAAAACTTGCAAAAATGTTTAACTTTGAACGAAGAAGCCCAATAACCGAGCAACGCTTAAAATATTATGAACAGCAAAAACAAGCTTTGTTTGAAGGAAAATTTGAAATGCCAAAGCTTGCGAACCTGATTAAGAAGCGTCCAGACCTGTTTAACTTGGAAACGGTTGGCGCCGTTGCCCTTGACAAAGATGGAAACGTTGCTGCTGCAACCTCGACAGGAGGTTTTCCGTTAAAGCTGCCTGGAAGAATTGGCGATTCGCCGCTTATCGGATGCGGCACTTATGCAGATAACCGGAGCGGAGCATGCTCAGCCACTGGAGTTGGAGAAATCGCGATAAGGCTGGTTTTGGCGAAGATTGTTTGCAGTTTCATGGAATGCGGCAAAAGCGCGCAAGAAGCCGTTGTAGAAGCGATAAGGCTTGTTAATGAGAGGATGGCTGGAACCTACAATTCTATGGGTTTAATCGCTGTAAACAGTAGGGGCGAAATTGGAGCTTCACACAATTCTTTGCATTTGTGCTGGGCGTATATCAAACAGGGAATGCATAGACCTCGGGCAGCTTTGACGGCAAAAATTCTCAGGTAAAACTTTAAGATTTTCGCCGTGTATTGAAGGTTTTTCTCGACAAGCGTCGAATGAAAATATTTAAAGCTTTCTTGTTAAGCTCTCCCTATGCAAACCCTGTTTCCGGGAGGTGAAAATATGTTTGAAGAAGAAGAGGAATGGGAAGAAGAAGACTGGGAAGAAGAGGAATGGGAAGAAGAAGAATGGTGAAAAAGCTTAAGCTTTTTCAGGCTTTCCCAATTTCTTTTACACCGGAAAGTTTTTAGCATCTTCTAATCTGATTTTAGGGCTTAGTGTTTACAGCGTAGTCTCTTCATGAATGTTGATATGCCATGACCCGTGTAGCCGTTTTGGACGTTGACAAGTGTAAACCGAAGCGTTGCGGTAGACAGTGCCATCGCTTCTGTCCCATGGTTAGAAGCCACATAGAGGCAATACGGTTTGAAGACGCTAAACCGATAATCGTGGAGTCCCTATGTTCTGGCTGCGGGATCTGTGTTAAAAAATGCCCTTTCAACGCTATATCTATAGTGAATCTGCCAGACGAGTTGGAAAAAGACTGCAGCCACCGTTTTGGGCCAAACACCTTCAAGCTTTACAGACTTCCAACACCTTCACCGTCCATGGTTTTAGGATTGTTGGGAAAAAACGGAATCGGAAAGACAACAACGATTAAGATTTTCTCCGGCGAGATTAGGCTTAATCTTGGAAACTATGAAAACCCTCCAAGCTGGAGCGAGGTGATAAGTTATTTCAGAGGTTCAACACTTCAGGAATATTTCCAGAAGATGAGTGTGGGCAAACTTAAAGTGGTGCATAAACCTCAATACGTTGACAAAATCCCAAGGGTTGTGTCAGGCAAGGTTGGCGAGCTTCTGGAAAAAGTGAATGAACGGGGAACAGTGCTTAACACTGTCACCGAGTATTTGGAGCTGAAACACATTTGGGACAGATCCCTTGATGCCCTCAGCGGAGGTGAACTGCAAAGGGTCGCTGTGGCTGCTGCCATAAGCCGTGAAGCTGATGTATACCTTTTCGACGAACCCTCAAGCTATCTTGACGTGAAGCAAAGACTTCAAGTTGCCAAAGCCATAAGAAGCCTGAAAAAAGAAGGAAAAATCGTTGTTGTAGCTGAGCATGACCTTGCAATAATAGACTATCTTTCAGATCAGATATGTATATTCTACGGCGAGGCAGGCGTCTACGGCATAGTCTCTAACGTTCACGGCGTTAGAACAGGCATTAATATTTTTCTTGAAGGCTATATTCCAGACGAAAACGTCCGTTTTAGGAAGGAAGCAATAACCTTCCACGTGAAACCGCCAAGCTTAGGTTTCAGTGCAGGCGAAACATTACTTAAATGGGAAGCATTGCAGAAAACCTACAACGGTTTCAAGCTTGTTGTCTTTCCAGGAGAGATTCGTAAAGGCGAAGTCATAGGAATCCTTGGCCCAAACGGCATAGGTAAAACAACCTTCGTCAAGATTCTTGCAGGAATAGAGAAAGCAGATTACGACAAAGAGTTTAGAGAATTTGATGTAAGCTACAAACCTCAATACATTTCAGCGGAGTATGAAGGCACAGTGCAGAAGCTTCTAGCAAGTATAGCCAAGGATGAATTCACGTCAAGCTGGTATAAAGTTGAAATCCTTGAACCTCTTGGATTAAACAAGCTCTTAGACCGAAATATAACTGAACTCAGCGGCGGCGAACTGCAGAAAACAGCCATAGCAGCTTGTCTATCAAAGAAAGCTGACCTTTACCTTCTAGATGAGCCAAGTGCATACTTGGATGTCGAGGAAAGGCTTAACATGGCGCGAACCATCCGCAGAGTTGTTGAAGCCCGCGGCGCAACAGCCTTTGTGGTTGAACACGACGTGGTTGCCCAAGACTTTATTGCTGACCGACTGATGGTTTTTACAGGAGAACCTGGCTTAAAAGGTGTGGCAAACCCGCCTAAAAGCCTCAGGGAAGGGATGAACGCGTTTCTAAGAGAGATGAATGTAACCTTCAGAAGAGACCCTGTGACAAAAAGGCCTAGGGTGAATAAGGAAGGTTCAAAGCTTGACAAACTCCAAAAAGAGATAGGTGAATACTACTACATGCATCACTTAAACGCAAGAGAAGAAGATTAAAATGAACAGGAAAATGGCGATTGAAATCAGAAATATAAATTAGCCTATAGTGTGTAAATAGGTTTAACCGTTTCTGAAGAGAGTTTCAAAGTTAAAATTGCCAAGCAAAATCTAGAAACGCGGGATCCATTTTGAAACGGCTAAGATGAACAGCTTTAGAAACTGTTGTCCTAAAAACTTTTAAGAAATGGAGATTTCTGGTTTAATAGCATAGTTAAATTAATGTGTTAGCCGTGTATACGTAAGAGATTGTTCGCTAATTGAGGTGTTGGTGGAGGCTTAGGTGGCGCAAGTAACATTTGAAGAGATAAGTGCTTCAGACTTTTTTTACAGGAACCGCGACATAGCTGGATTTACAAACCCGAGTAGAGCCATATTTGCAGCTATACGGGAGCTTGTTGAAAACTCTTTAGATGCTGCTGAAAGCATTGAAATTCCCCCTGAAATTTATGTTAGACTTTCATTTGAAGGAGAGGCAAGTAAAGAAACGCAGATTTATAAGCTGAGGGTTGAGGACAATGGCTGCGGAGTTTCGCCGCGGCATATCCCCTCAGCATTTGGGCAGGTTCTTTACGGCTCGAAATACAAGCTTAAACAGCAAAGGGGCACTTTCGGTTTAGGCGGTAAAATGGCAATCTTGTATGGACAGATAACTACACATCAACCTGCCCTCATCATTTCAAGCACTGACATGTCGAAAATTTACATGTACAAAATTATGATTGACATTCAGAAAAACCGTCCTATAATCCTTGATAGAAAATTGTTCTTGAACAAGGAAGGGTGGCGGGGTACAATAGTCGAGTTCAGCCTTGAAGGTGACTATTTGAGGGCTATGCCGAAAATTTTAGAGTATTTTAAGCAGACAGCTATGGTGAACCCATATGCAAACTTAACCTTTGTAGATCCTAAGGGAAGGCTATACAAGTTTATTAGGGCAACCACCATAATGCCTGATCCGCCGAAGGAAACATTGCCGCATCCATACGGTGTAGATGTGGAGCTTCTCCAACGCTTGATACAGTTAACCCCATATAATAATATGCTTGAATTTTTGAAAAACCACTTCCACAGGGTTGGTGAAGTAACAGCAAAAAAGTTTCTTGAATTCAGCGGGATAAGCCCGTCGAAAAACCCGAAGAAACTCTCCCATGAGGAAGTTGTTAAACTGATGCATATGCTTAAGAGGTTTAAAGAGTTTTTGCCGCCGGATGCAAGTTGCCTTTCGCCTTTAGGTGAAGAACTGCTCAAAACTGGCGTTTTGAAGGAGTTAAAGCCGGAATTTGTAGCTGTCCATCAGAGAAAACCAGCCACGTATGCTGGACACCCGTTTATTGTTGAGGCAGCGATTGCTTACGGTGGAGAAATCCCGCAAAGAAGCGGGTTCTTGATTTACCGTTTCGCCAACAGAATCCCGCTGCTTTACGACGAGGCAAGCGACGTCTCAGTTAAGGTTATTAACGCTATGAACTGGCGGAGATACAAAGTCACAATGGATATGCCTATCGCCATAGTTGTGCACATCTGCAGCACAAAGGTTCCGTACAAAACTGTTGGGAAGGAATTTATCGCTGACAGACCTGAAGTGAGGCGGGAGATAGCCAACGGCTTAAGAGAGGTGGCACGCCAACTTCAACGCTTTTTGACTCGAAGGGAACATGTGGATAGGGAACGTAAAAGGCTTGGAGTTTTCAGTAAGTATCTGCCGAGAATAGCTGAGTTTTCAGCGAGACTTGCCGGTAAAGAAAAAACTCCAGATATTGAAAAGCTTTTAAGAAGTGTGAGGAGGTTTGGAGCCGATGGAATATAAAAGCAGTATTATGGAAAGAAAAAAGGAGGTTTTAGCCAGCCTTGAAAACCTAGGCGTCAAAATCTATGAACAACTTGACAGAGGATATTTCCCATCAATAGAAATGCCAAGCCGCTCAACGGAAAACATTTACTATGACCAAAAGTTTAGGCAGTTTATTCTAGGCGACAAAAGGGTTAGACGAAGCGCCCGCAACATCCGCCATTTAAAACCTTTCGCACAGCTTGTTTGGACGGCGCTTTTCTCCTATGAACTTTCAACCCAGAGGAAAACATCCACTCTTAGAGATGTTTACTATTCTGCGCAAGCCTACGAAATGACATTTAAAGATCAGCAAGAGTCAAATAATATAATAACCGATTTAGAAACCGTCCTTGGCTTTTCGCGTGAAGATTTCAACATTTTCCCGGAAGAACGCTCTGCAGTTTTCGGCGATCTCACCATACGTTATTCTGTACCGGGCTACGAAGGGAAAACCCTCAATTTAACTTCACATCCCGACGGCGTAATGATAGGCCCAGCTTTAACATCATCTGATTTCGTGGAAACCACCGCCGACAAGGTTATAGCCATAGAGAAAGGCGGATTATTCACCCGTTTTATCGAGGAAAACGTTCATAAAAAGTTTGACGCTATACTCGTGCTCACAGCCGGCCAGGCGCCAAGGGCAACCCGTCACTTCATAAGAAGATTAAACCGTGAGCTTAAACTTCCAGTATACATCTTCACAGACGGCGACCCATGGGGGATGCACATAGCAATGGTTATAATCTCGGGTTCAGCAAACGCGGCTCACCTAAGGGAACTAACAACGCCGGATGCTAAATGGAGTGGAGTATGGGCGACAGATATAGTTAACTATAAGCTTCCGACAGATCCGCTGGACGAAATAGACATGAAAAGACTTTATGAATTGCAAAAAGATCCAAGATACAAGGAAGATCTGCTTTGGCAAAGGGAAATAAAAACCTTCATGAAAATAAAACGTAAAGCTGAACAAGAGGCTTTCAGCAGATATGGCCTAACATATATAGTGGACGAGTATCTGCCTGCGAAGCTTGAAGAAACAAAGTAACGGGAAATTTAAAATATTACCCTATTTATGCTTATGTAACCGTACAAGAAATGCGTGAAAGTGGGAAGCTATGGGTGAAGAAGGCGGCGTTGGAATAACAGTGGCTGAAAAATTCTTCGGATTAATCCTCGTAATTGTGGGTGCGTTAGCCACATACTACACATTAACAAGTGTGCAGGCTTTAGGCATTTACACTGGATTTTTCGGTTTCCTAAGCATAGTACTGCTCGCATTGGGTTTGTTCCTTATTATTGCCAAAACAGAATAGCGTAGCTTCTGAAAAACAGCATTTATTAAGGGATAGAGTTTATTACTTTGGAAAAGTTTGGCTCGTCGCTGTTTGCGTAGGGAAGATATTCATGTCTATCAGGCAACCGATCATATGTGTTCTTGGACATGTTGATACTGGAAAGACTTTGCTTTTGGATAAAATTCGGAAAACAAGTGTTCAAGCTCGAGAAGTGGGAGGCATGACTCAACATATTGGTGCAAGCTATTTCCCGGTTGAAACTTTAAAACAGATGATCGGCCCCCTTCTTTCCACCCTTAAGGGAGAAGTTGAAATTCCCGGTTTACTTGTGGTTGATACACCTGGACATGAAGTTTTCACGAACCTTCGCCGACGGGGAGGCAGCGTCGCCGATATAGCAATCCTTGTCATTGATGTACTTCGAGGTTTTGAAGCTCAAACCTACGAGTGTGTTGAAATTTTAAAGGCGCGGAAAACTCCGTTTCTGGTTGCCGCCAACAAAATAGACAGGATTCCAGGCTGGAAGTCACATCCTGACACGCCCTTTATAAAGACCTATCAGCTGCAGGACAATTATGTTCGAGAGGACTTGGATAACAGGCTTTATGAAATCATTGGCACTTTTTCCCGTTTAAATTTTAGAACCGACCGCTTTGACCGTATAAAAGACTTCACACGGACAGCTGCAATTGTACCTACAAGCGCAAAGACAGGTGAAGGCATAACTGAGCTTTTGGCTGTTTTGGTTGGTTTAACGCAGCAGTATTTGAAGAAACGCTTGCAGACAACTTCAGGCCCGGCCAAAGGCACTGTTTTAGAGGTTAAGGAGGAGCCGGGTTTAGGGTTAACCCTTAACACTATTGTTTATGACGGAACATTGAAAAGAGACGACCTAATTGTTGTAGGCGGCAAGGATAAACCCATAATAACGCGGGTTAGAGCTATTTTGGTTCCAAAACCTCTAGACGAGATAAGGGACCCACGCGACAGGTTTTCCTCTGTTGAAAAAGTTTCAGCAGCGGCGGGAGTGAAGATTGTTGCACCAGGTCTAGAGGGAGCCTTGGCAGGCGCACCCTTATACGTGGTTCAAGAGACAGAAGCTGCTGAAAAATATGTTAGGCTTGTCTCTGAAGAGATTGAAAGGATTAGGATTGCGACAGATGTCGACGGCGTTGTTTTAAAGGCTGATACTCTTGGATCTTTGGAGGCCCTAGCTGAAAATTTAAAACGTAACGGTGTGCCGATCCGCTTGGCAGACATCGGAGATGTTTCTAAAAGGGATGTCACAGAAGCTGCAGTAGTCAAAGAGCATGAACCCTTATACGGTGCCATTTTAGCATTTAACGTCAAAGTTCTGCCAGATGCTGAAGAAGAAGCTAAAAACACTGGCGTTCGTATATTTCAAGAAAAAATAATCTACCATTTGGCGGATAATTACCTTTCATGGTTTAAAGCTCAACGGGAAGCAAAACTTGAAGGCGAATTTGAAAAACTCGTTAAGCCTGGAAAAATACGCATATTGGAAGGATATGTTTTTAGAAGAGCTAAACCAGCAATAGTGGGTGTGGAGGTTTTAGCTGGAAAGATAAAGCCTAAACTTGCACTTGTAAGGTTTGAAGACGGCGAAGAGGTGGGGGAAATACTGCAAATTCAAGAAAAAGGTAAAGCCTTATCAGAAGCTAAGCAGGGAATGCAAGTCGCCATGTCAATAGATAAGCCAATAGTTGGTAGGCATATTTTTGAGAAAGACCTATTATACATTAAAGTGCCTGAGCCCCACGCAAAGGCGTTACTGAAAAACTTTATTGAAAGGCTAACTCCCGAGGAGCAGGAAGCTTTAAACGAGTATGTTCACATTATGCGAAAGAAAACGCCATTTTGGGCAGTTTAAAATAGACTTGAAATTACATTAAACAAAATTAATATCAGCTAAAATCGAATGCTTAAGATAAATGCCCTCACTTTGAAAGAGTCACCTATTCTCTCAGCTCAGTGTGAGTCAACAGCTGGTTTTCAACTTCCCATCACATGTGTCCAGACATGGTCGGTCACGAGTTTATTATTTGCGTATAGCCAAAACTTCCAAAATAAACCATGAGGGTAAAACCGAAGCGAAGAGTGAAGTCTGCGGACTTGACACAGAATCTTCCATTAACTATAAGAGCAGGTGAACATTTCCTACTCGGACGTTTTTCAAGTGTTTTTGCGCCGATTCGAGACATTCCTGGGCTTGTTTTTTGCTCGTAGTTGGCAAGTCGTTCATTACATAACATGGATAAAACGCTAGCAGCGTATAAGGGATTTCTAGGCTTATTTCACTAATAAATCTGGCAATATTCTCCACTTCTTCAGCGTCCACATAGCCTGGCACAAGAAGAGTGCTTGCAGTGAGCACTGGCGGTTGCCGGCGTTTTCCACAAAATTTCCCCCTATCCTTCGGAAGTTTTCAAAAGTAGCCTTGTTAGAAACTCCGCATAGAACCATTGCCAGTTCTTCATTCCATGTTTTTAAGTCGAATTTTATGTTACCTCCGCTTTTTAAGGCATATTCCGCCGCTTTCTCAGCCAAATCTGGGTTAAAATATCCGTTTGTTTCCCAGCACACGCGTAGAATGCGCTTCTCCTCTTCAGCTTTTTCCAAAACCATGCGGCTTGTCTCCAGCGAGTGGAGCATTTGAGGAGACGGATCACCTCCAAAATAACATATGCATGAAACACGTCTATCTGAACCCTTTTTGGCTAATGCTGATGCACTCATGACTGGCTTGCGCTTTGCTGACAGATTGCGGTAATGCCAGTTCTGGCAGAAAAGGCAGTCATAACTGCAAGCGCCATAAAAAACAGCCAGATTATAGTAGCCATACTCCGGTCCTTGCCTACAAGCGTATTTTGGATAGCCGTTACCAGTGCAGCCCGGGCAAAACCACCAGCCTACACAGTTGGTGGGTAAACCGTCATAATACCATTCTAAAACTCCTTGCTCAACTGTACCTCCGAAGCGAACCAGACGCCCGTCAATATTCCAGACAAGCCCGCAAAAACCGCTACCGCCGACGCCTATAACACAGTTGTTGGCGCAGACACCGCATGATAAACCGTCAGTATCCCTTGGAGGTTCAGGCGGCAAACCATAAGATGCACGGCTTTTTGCATGCACTTGTCTTGCAATTTCAAGAGCTTGGTCAGGCTTTTTCCTTATGCATTTTAAGCAAGCACCTAGATTTCCCGATATCAAAGGTTCTTTCTTGCCGCAAACTTGACATTTTCCCATAACAAACCAACATAAAATATAATAGTGCAAACCTAAAAATGTAGAGGGGGAACGGAAACTCCTGAGTCTTATAAGGTTTATCCGCCACCCACTGGGGGAAGAATGGCTAGGGTGTCGCCATCTACAAGCTCGGTTTCAAGACCTTTGAGGGTTGACACGCTACGGCCGTTGATTAAGAATTGGAGGTAACCCTTGATATCGCCACTTTTATAGTCGTAAACATAGTCGGCAAAAACTTTCCCATAATGCTTAACCAATCTTTCCAGAACTTTTGCAACAGTAACACACTCACCATCTGAAAACTCCAAGGTTTCTTCACGCTTTCCAGTTATTTCCCTCAATGTTGTAAAGAATCGCACCGAAACTTTCAAGGCATACTCACCAAAATAGGTGAATACATGCAAAAATTTAAACAGTTCTGAATGAAAAGCTTTTCAGGACAAGTATCATTGTCAAGCCAACAACATTGGAAAAGTCGAATAGAGTGGGTATTGCAACAATATTTGCAATAGCTATTGGACTTGCAATGGATGCCCTAAGCGTTTCCATAGCCTATGGAACAGTTGCTGAAGGCAACGGCAAAAACACTGCGTTCAAAATTGCCTTACACTTCGGAGGTTTCCAAGCTTTCATACCTTTGTTAGGATGGTAAGCAGCGTCAAAGTCTTAAATTTAATTGCTGCTTTAAACTACTGGCTTGCCTTCGGAATCCTGATAGGCGTTGGCGCCAAAATATTCTCGAACACTCAGTTTAAACTGAATGGATGCCGTTAATGTGAACGTTGGTCAGGAAAACTCAATTTCAAGAAAAAAGTTTATATCTTACCGCATTTTTTGCTTATCAACGCTAAAACGTTTTACACCAATTGGAGGAGATAGTATGGCTTACTTGACGACAACATCTTCGGGGCAGCCTGTCTTAATCCTGAAAGAAGGCACAAGCCGAAGCCGAGGAAGAGAAGCTCAAAGAAACAATATAATGGCGGCGCGAATCATCGGCGAGGTTTTAAAGACAACCCTGGGTCCCCGTGGAATGGATAAAATGCTCATTGACAGCCTCGGCGACATAACAATAACAAATGATGGAGCTGCTATCCTAGACGAAATAGAGGTGGAACATCCAGCAGCAAAAATGATGGTTGAAGTGGCGAAAACCCAAGACGACATGGTAGGCGACGGGACAACAACCGCCGTTGTTCTAGCAGGCGAACTTTTAAAAAAGGCTGAAGAACTCTTAGACCAGAACATACACCCAACAATAGTTGTAAGCGGTTACCGCAAGGCTGCACAAAAAGCAGTGGAAGTAATAAACCGAATAGCAAAAACAGTAGACATCGAAGACAAAGAAACTTTAAGAAAAGTTGCGTTAACATCTATGTCCAGCAAAGCAGTAGGCACAGCTAGAGAACACTTGGCGGAAATAGCCATAGACGCTGTCAAACAAATAGTAGAACAGCGAGGCGAAAGAAAAATTGCAGATATAGACAATATTCAAATTATAAAGAAAACCGGCAAGGGACTCCTCGAATCCCAACTGGTAAAAGGAGTGATAATTGACAAAGAAGTCGTTCATCCCGGAATGCCTAAGAAAATTGAAAACGCAAAAATTGCATTACTAGACTGCCCCTTGGAGATTGAAAAAACAGAGTTCAGCGCTGAAATAAGAATTCGCGATCCAACCCAAATGAAAGCCTTCCTAGACCAAGAAACCCAAATGCTCAAAAGCATGGTTGAAAAAATAAAGACGTCAGGCGCCAACATTGTTTTCTGCCAGAAAGGCATCGACGACATGGCGCAGCACTTCCTAGCAAAAGAAGGCATACTTGCAGCGAGAAGAGTGAAACAGTCAGACATGGAAAAACTCGCAAGAGCCACCGGCGGTAGAATAGTTACAGACCTAGATGACTTGACGCCTCAAGACTTAGGCACAGCTGGCCTTGTCGAAGAACGCAAAATCGGCGAAGACAAAATGATATTCGTGGAAGAATGCAAGAACCCCCGCTCAGTCGCCATCCTAATAAGAGCTGGACTTGAAAGAATGGTGGATGAAGCTGAAAGAGCCATGACAGACGCTCTGTCAGTGGTTTCAGACGTTATAGAACATAACAAAATCGTGGCAGGCGGAGGCTCCGTAGAAACAGAGATCGCCAAAGAACTACGCGACTACGCAGCAAAGGTTGGCGGAAGGGAACAGCTAGCCATAGAGGCCTTTGCAAATTCAATAGAAGTTGTCCCAAGAACCCTTGCTGAAAACGCAGGGCTTGAACCAATAGACATAATAGTTGAACTCAGGGCAAACCATGAAAAGACAGACGGCCACTTCATGGGAGTAAACGTCTTCACAGGAAAAATTGAAAACATGTACCAAAGCGGAGTGGTTGAGCCAGCAATAGTAAAAGAGCAAGCAGTAAAATCTGCAACAGAATCAGCGTCAATGATACTCCGCATAGACGACGTCATAGCAGCAACAAAGCCAAAAGAGGAAAAAACCAAAACACCAAGCGAAACTGAAAGCGAAGAATACTAAAACTTCCCAACTTTTTCTAAATACACACGCAAAATCAAAACATCTCATCCCCATTTTAGAAACCGTTCTTCAAAAGTTAACAACCCTCAAAGTAAGTCTAAAAAAGAAAAATAGTAGAAACAGATTTGAATATTTAGGACACAAAAGCTCATGGCTCCGGTAGTATAGTCCGGTCAAGTATAGCGGCCTCTCGAGCCGCGGACCCGGGTTCAAATCCCGGCCGGAGCACCATTCTCGGGTATAAAACCGCGACACCTCAGCGGCTATTTACGCTTCCTGAAAAGCTTGAAGCCTGCCTCTATCAGCTCGGTAGCCCTGCCCAATGTCTTAAAACCTTGCAAGCATTTTGCTATGATTTTTGTATGCCGCGCCCTCTTTGAGCGCACTAGTACGTGACCGCTAGATGTCTGCACACTGGATGCGTTTACATGCTATTGAGACGGAGAATTAGGGTTTCGCTGGATTGCGTTATTTTGATTTTAGAAAGACTGTTCCTACGTTTATGTCTTTGTCTAGAGTGTATACTCCGACTGTTTTTTCGATGTATCCTTCTTTTCCAACTTTGATTAAGTATTTACGGTTTGTTTTCAGGTTTTTCAGCCAGAAATCTCCGAATTCATCTGTAAGGGTTTCATGTTTTTCACTTGTGTAAAGGTCTAATGCTGTTACCTTGGCATTAGTTACAACCTCTCTCCTTTCAGAGTCCACTATGCATCCTGAAATGAAGGGTTTCGCCAAGTTTAGATAATATACTCTTGGTTTTGTGTTACAGCTTGAATTTAACGTTTCAGCTTTGCTTATCAACTGTTTAATTTTTGGGTCGTTTTCATCGCCGTAGGTTAATGCTCCAATGGGGCATGCATCGCTGCATCTGGGCCCATATTTCCAGTCCGGGTCGTCTAGTAAATGTGCGCATAATGTGCATTTCTGAGCTATTCCCAGTTCGCTATTGTAATATACTGCGTTGTAGGGGCAGGCCTCAATGCATAATGGTTTAAATTGTAAATGTTTGCATCCATCACATTGCGCTGGGTTGATTAGCACTATTCCATCGTTCCGTTTAGTTATCGCATTTGTTGGACATGATTTGATGCATGGTGCGTTGTCGCAGTGCATGCATAAAATTGGTGTATATGTTACCTTAACTTTTGGAATGGTGCCCCTTTCTAGGCCTTCAACTTTGATCCAGAAAACACCGTGCTCAGGCTGGGGCTTCGAGTACGGAGTCCAATCGTTAGCCACGAACTCGTCTTTGCATGCAACCATGCAGCTCATGCAGCCGGTGCATTTTTCAACGTCAATTATGAGGATTTTACCCATTTATTTGCTTCCTCCTGTGAGGTAAGCTTCTAGAACAGGGCCTATTACTGGATGCATTTTCATTTCGAAAGCCTTCAAGTATTTGTTTTTCAACTCGTTTACGTCGATCTTTTTAACTCCTACTAGAATACCTGAACATACTTGTTCTGGAACTCGAATCTCTTGTCCAGGTTTGTACTTGTAGGAGGGTGTAGGCGTCAACAGATCTATGGCTCCTCCTCTGTCAATTTTTTCTTCAACGCTTAACAAGTCTACTCTTGCACCGTGATCTATGGATACTGTTCCAGGTTTAATTTTCTCTGTGACCACTACGCCGGCGAGCACTGCGCCGAGATCGTTGTAAATCATTACAACGTCGTTGTTTTTAACTCCCAACTTCTCAGCGTCTGAAGGGTGAATCCAAACAGCCTCGTATAAATAGCCGTCTGACCCTTTAACTTTTAACGTTTCTCTAAGCCAAATTATTTCGTCGCCTTGTGAGTGAAACCTGTATCTTGGATGGTTTGAACATAATAGGAACGGATACTTTTCGCTTTTTATAGATGTTGGCAACTCAGCATGCTCAATCCATCTGGCAACAGGGGGTCTTTCGTCATCTGTTGGAGCCTGTTTCAGGGCAAGTTGTGACTGAAACTCTATTTTGCCACTAGGTGTTTCTAAGCCTAGGCCTGTACTGGAGAATCTTCCCATAAAGCAGTCATACTCGCCATATCCGTATCTTTTCTTAATCTCAACCCATTCTTCCCATGTTGGATGACTGTATATGACTATTTTCTTGTTTTTCTTAAATTCATCCCAGCTTATTCCATACTTTTTGAACGCCAATGTTTTTTCATAAAATTCTTTTAGGAAGACTTCAGGTTCTGGGAAAGCCTTCGTAAGTTCAGGCTTGTTAAACTCTTTAGCCAGTCTTTCTGCAATCATCCTGTGAATTTCATAGTCGCTTTTGGATTCGCCGACTGGTTCGACAAGTCTGTCATGATACGCCACGCCTATAACTTCAGATCTGGCGCTCACAACTAAGTCTGCCACTTCAAAGTCTGTTAAGGCTGGAAGAACTAAATCTGCAAAAAGCGCGTCGTTTTCAAGCCACGGATGGATTACCAAATGGAACTCCACTTTTGGGCTTCTTAAAGCTTCAATGAACGGGTATCCGTGCCAGCAGGTTGTGTAACATCCGTTTTCGTTCCATATCATTCTGATTCCCGGATGCCCATCAAAAGGAGGATATTTATATTTCACGAAAAGGTCGTCCATAGTGTTGAACTGTGCGCCTGAACACCACCATGTGACAGGCGGATTCAGTATAGCGTCTGGAACCAAAACTTTTATCAACTGCAATGCGGGGGAAGGCTGCACTTTAAAAGCATACATTGTTCGGTGAATGTATGATCGTGCCTCGTCAACTACTTCTGGGTATGCAGGTAAAGCTCCAAGGTCTTTCACGTTAAGCCTTGACGAAATCCAAAACCTTAAGAATTGTCTTCCAGGCTTCCCTAATCCCTGCATTGCCAAGGCGTAAGCTTCCATTCTGCCTGCAACATGCGAATACGGGCCTCTAATTTTAGGTCCTCCGTAAACAACTGCAAGAGAAGTCTTTTTGTTTGCCCAAACTCTTGCCAACGCCTTGATTTCCCATGAAGGTATCCCTGTTATTTTTTCAGCCCATTCAGGCGTTTTAGGAACCCCATCGTCTTCGCCTAACACGTGTTTCTTAAACTCTTCAAAGCCCAAACATCGCTCTCGAACATACTTTTCGTCGTAAATGTTCTCAGCGATCCAAACGTACGCCATAGCCAAATACAACGCTGCGTCTGTGCATGGATTAATAGGAATCCATTTATCCGCCCAAACTGCTTCACTGTAATTGAGATCCGGAGATATTGCAATTATCTTAATACCAGCTTTTCTCAACGCTTCACATAAATGTGAAACGTGAGAACTGAAACCTGCCGCAGTTGTCTCAGGGTCACATCCTGAAAATATTACAACTTCTCCATGTTGGAGAACGTTTTCCCAAACACCATCCTGATAGGGTTCTCCAAGTGTTGAATCAAAACCCCATGCCAGCTTGCCACCCCAGTAGTAGCCTTCCCAACTGTCAGGGTTCCTAACCTGTTGAGTCCAACCGGTGCCTAAATGGTCGAAAAGCATGTGACCGTAAAAATGCATTGTGTGCAGAAAACCGCATTGTCCATGTCCATCTCCCTGCACAAGTATAGGGGTGGTGTCACCGTATTTTTCCTTAATCCTCTTAATCATTTCGACAATTAAATCAACTGCCTCATCCCAGGAAATCCTGACAAAACCAGATTTACCTCTGTTCTGCGGGTTAGGATTACCGGGACTCCAGTCAACTCTTTTCAGCGGATACTTAACCCTTGTAGGCGAGAAAACTCGATTTTTGTATGCAAGCATCTGGGGGTGTGGAACAGCTTTTGAAGGTCTAGTGAAAACACCCCTACCGGTTTTAATCTCCCAAACCCTAACGTCCTCTGGAAAATGACAGGGCATAATTCTTAGTATTTTATTTCCCTTCAAATGCACCTCCATAGGAGGAGGAGAATATCCAAATCCGCCAAGACCTGAGGGCAAATACTCAACCCTTACATCGTTCATAAACACACCGACCAAGATTACTACATAATCTCATTTAAGATTTTCCAAAAAGATGTTTCAAAAAAACCAAGCAATCCTTGAAATCTTATCGGAAGTACATAAAGAGTTATTTTGGTTTAAAATTGGACGCCTCGACAACCTTGAAAAGTCTGAACCGTTTCAACAGATCATGCAGTTTAACATCATGTCTACAGGCGAAAACAGGCGCAGACCATTATTCCAGTTCTTAGCTTGGCTGCTTCGCCCCACTCAGAAAGGCAGAAAATGACTCATCGAAAATAAAGAATACGTGGATTTATAAAATGGGTTAATAGATGCTTTAAGCGGGAAGACTGTTCGCTGTCTTCTTTAAACCTGAAGAACAATGTTTAAAAGAAAAAACGTTACTTTTGTGTTTTCTACTTACATGCAAATAACTGACCCGGCGGTGGCAGTTAGTGAAGGTTGAAGCTAAGGCAGCAAGCTACTAAAGAATTGAAGCGATGGGACGGGAGAAAATTTCTAAGCTTTTGTTTCGATTCTCAGCCCCTGCAATAATCGCCATGGAGGCAGCTGCATTCTACGAGTTATTTGACGCTGTTTGGTGCGGTCGCCTTTCCGCCGAAGACCTTGCAGCTCTAACTGTTTCAGGGCCTTTAATGGCCATATACAGGTCTGTCGGCACAGGAATAGCTGTCGGCAGCTCTTCCCTAATCTCGAGGCATCTTGGAGCAGGAAGAAAAGATGAAGCTGACAAGGCTGCATGCAACAGCATATCCCTCTTCTTTATTGTAAGCTGCCTAGCATCTCTTATCTGCTTAATTAATTTGGAATTTCTGCTAAGACTTTTCGGAGCCACTGACGCGGTTATACCATTCGCCTACAGCTACATGCTTATCGAAACATTAGCTATGCCTGTTGACTTCTTCCTAGTTGTTGCCGCTGAGCTTGTTAGAACGCAGGGAAGCCCGAAAATCGCAAGCACAGGATTAATCGTCGCAAGTGTGGCGGATCTAATTTGGAGTCCAACATTGGTTTTCGGCGTTGGGCCCTTCCCAGCTTTAGGAATTGCCGGTGCAGCAATTGGAACAGTTATCGGAAGAATTATAGGGTTAGTCCTTCTAGTTCCATATTTAGGTTTTAAGTCCGTATATAAGTTCAAAACCAACTACTTCACACCAAACTATAGAATCGCAAAAGACATTTACAGCATCGGAGCTTCAACCACCTTGCGATCGGGTGCCGTTTCCATATCCCAAATATTGGCCTGCCGAATAGCAGCGTCTTTTGGCACCGTCCCGCTGGCAGTTCTAGGCGTCCTCTTCAGAATAGGCCTAATAAATTTCTCGTTCTGTATAGGTTTAAGTCAAGGTACACTACCGTTAGTGGGATACAATTTCGGCGCAAAAAGAAACGAGCGCATCCGCGGAATTGTGGTCAAAGCCGGGTTAGTCAGCTTCGCTTGGGGAGCATTATGGTGCTTAACAAGCATACTTTTCCCGAGGCAGATCCTATCCCTGTTCAGTTCAGATCCCTACTTCATAGGGGAAGGCGCCAATGCTTTGCAAATTTTTGGTTTAACCTTTTTAACAATTCAAGAAGTGATACTGGGCGCCTTCTTTCAAGGAATCGGAAAGGCAGTTCCGTCTTTAATCGTTTCCTCATCTCGCCAACTCATATTCCTAATACCATGCCTCCTCACAATGCCATACGTGTTCGGCTTGAACGGGCTCTGGTCAGCCTATCCCATTGCAGGAGCATTCGCTTTCATGTTAGGTTTAACCTTGACAGTACTTGAATTTCGAAAACTGAAAATCCAATGATGCGTTCGCACACTCGCTAAGATGAAAACATGTTGACATAAACTTTAACACTGGCATGGTTAGAGGCAGACCTCTATCTGGCGCAACTGAACCGTCCAGTATAAGCTTAGAAATTTTAGAAGAGTTGATGAAAATACACAATGCCCTTGAAAAGTAGCGCGGTCCATTTACAATAAAGAACCGGCACCATAAAGCTAAAATAAAATCGTCTTTATCCACTTGAAATATGCCACTCCATAAAATGTTCCATTAGGGGACACTAATTGAAATAAGGGTCGAGAGGTTTCAATGACATGGCAAGGTCAAATCATTTTATGTTCAGTATTTAATGCTTAGGTAGAGCATTATGATTAGAGCTGCGAAGGTGAACAAGTCCGGTAGTAATGCGAAGGGTCCCAAGCCGAATAGTCTGAAACCGAAAGCTCTTATTACTATTGGATTTGAGGTCAATGCGTAAAGAAGGAGTACCGCTGAAAATATTACAAGGCCTATCGTAAATTCAGAGCTGGTTTTTCTGTATATATCGATATACATGAGTACCAGAAAAATCAAGATGATCGCGTTTATTGTTGAGATTACTGTTTTGGCCGTGTAGAAAAATTCTATGTCCCATGGAATGTATAGAGGGCGCTCAGGCGGCTGCCATGGAAGTCTCGGAAACCAGAAGGTTGAAGCTGCCCATATGGAGGCTAGTATTGCGGCAACTATTAAAATTGGAAGAAGTATAAACAGGAGCCAGATTTTTGGATTTCGTTTCATTTCATATTTCATTTGCTTTGCTTCCTTTTCTACTTTTTCCAAACTTTCTTCACGATCTCCTCAAACAATGCATAATTTTCCTCCATAACAGGTGATAAGAAATAGGTTTTTCCATACTCTTCACCAGCAGATACAATAAGCCTATTTTTCTCAAGGACTTCCAGGTGATGCCTTATAGTTCTATAATCCATTTTAAGCAAGTTCGCCAACTGGTTCGCGTTCTGCGGGGCCTCCCTCAGGGCTTGGAGTAATTTTGCGCGTGTCAAGCCCCCTCTAGTGCCAGCTATCAACCAGCCGAGAAGATATTTCAGGGGGCGAGTTTTAGCGAACATCCTTGCGGCTCCGGACAGGCTGACTTATTTTTATTAGGTTCAATGATTAAAAAGTGTGCTGTCGCTTCTTCAAAGGCTCAGCTGAGATGTTATGGCAAATTTCGACAATATTTTGGTATAATTCTGAAAATCCTTTAAATAAACCGTAGCATTAGCGATTTATGGTGCGCGCACCATAACATGCTGCCGGAGGTGGTTGGGAAATAGACAAGAGAAAAGCTGTAATAGCCTTTTTGGTTGTAGTCGCAGTTGCAGTTATTAGCGGTGCAGTTCTAAATGCATATTCGGCAGCCAATGCGTGTCAATCTGTCAACAATGGAAACGTGCAGGGCTGGTTGGGCTGGAATGCCTTTACAGGATGGACTAACGGCAACGTCACGGTGGAAAAGACCGCGATGCATTGTGGATGGATGCGCGGACGCGGCTGCTTTGGCTGTGGCTTCATAGAGGTTAGCGAAGAGTTTAAGGAAAACGTGATTAAAATAGCTGAAAGTGATGCTGACGTGCAGAATCTTCTAAGCGACGGGTACAACATTACAGTTGTAAAGCCTGTAATCAAAACATTTGTTGAAGGCGACGGCACAGTCGCAGCTAAAGCAACAGGCGCTGTTGTAATGCTCGAGAAAAACAAGACTGGACGGGCGATGGTTTGGGTAGACGTAGAACGTGGAAAAGTTACGAAAATAGCTATTCTAACATTGACAATAATCGAAAAGCCCTAGCCAAAAAGAACCAACTTCTCCATAATCCGCTCTTTTCTATTTTTCGTTGACGGTGCAACCTCGCTGGAAACGTTTTATATAATATTATTAACCCTTTAACGAGTGCAAATATTCCCTGTTAGATAACAATAAACAAAGCTATCACCGATCTGTGGAAAATCTGGATGTAATTTTGAAAAATTTTCAAATATTCTCTTTCAAACGAGACAAGGTAAGAGTCATTGATGAGAGTTAACATCATCGCTTAATGGTGCGAATAATTTTTTGTCCTTTGAATAGTATTTGAATCCGCCAATTTTGGCATAATTCTGAAAAATACTTAAGTATCAAGTGTTAAATCAGGACGTTGCGGTAACGACTTGCAATGGTGCCACTCAATGCTAGTGAAATTGTTTGGCGCAAGTCCGCTAACGCTAAAATTTTCTTTAAGAAAAATCTGACGCTGGGAATAATCCTCTTATTGCTTGCAGCCTTGTTAGGGACGCTAACTCCATCAGTGGTTGCTGGATCAGTGTGGACTAGATTCAATTCTGCAGTTGCGAAGGCTGGAGATACTGTGAGTTTTGATATTTCCTTAAAAGCGGATAATGGAACTTTGATGGACGGTTGGTCTGGGGATGTTTACAACCTGAAAGTAACAGGACTGCCAAGCGGTTGGACGGCGAGGTTTTATTTTGGCAATGTTGAGATAACGTCCATCAACATTAAGCTAGGTGAAACCGTAACTGTAAGATTGGATGTTATTACATCTTCTGATACGGCTCCAGGCGACTATTGTGTAACGTTCCTTGCCGATTCAAGCTTTACTGGCTGTCTATCGCTTCCGTTAACAGTAATAATCCGCCCCCCCGTAAGAAAAATCACGATAACCCCAGTCTATCCATGCGTCCAGCTCGAGCAAGGGAAATCAGCATCCATGCTCATAACTATAAGTAATGAAGGAACGTGTGGCGAGCAGCTTAACCTCAACGCAATTATGCCTCAAGGGTGGCGTGGAGCCTTTAAAGCATCTTCAGAAGCGGGTGAGGTTAAACTTAGCACTATCTACTTATCAGCTGGAAGCGTCAAATCCTTAATTTTTGAGGCAACTCCAACCTGGGATTATGAGATTGGAGAGCATTTTTTCATTCTCAGCGTGGCGTCCGTGGACAGCATTGTCCAAGCATCATGCAGCCTAAAAATAAACGTTACACCACGAACCCACCCTCTACTTTCATGTCAACTTCCAATGAAAGCAGTCCAGCCAGGCGAAACGGCTAGGTTTCAAGTAAGTTTGTCGAACCCAATCCCAACGGAGCAGACGTTCAGCATTTCAGTTGACAGCGTGCCGATGGGCTGGAATGCGAAAATAAAAACCTCAGGGGGAGAAAACATGCAAGTAATCAATGCATACGCAGGTGAAACCGTAACTCTAACTGTTGAGGTCTGTACGCCAACAAACGCGAACAACGGCACATACCCTATTTTTCTAACGGCCAAATCTACATGGATACTCGAAAACTTAACGTTGTGGGTGACTGTGCAGAGTCCTTCGGCTGTAATAGAGCTTAAGGCTGTTCCCCCATATTTAGACATTTTTGGAGGATCGGACGCGCAGTTCAAAATCCAAGCTTCAAACATCGGCAGGCTCGATGAACTGCTCAATTTAACTGCTGAAGGGCTTCCGTCGGACTTTAAAGTTATCTTCAAAGATTCTGCAGGGAAACAGATTAAGGCAATTTATGTGGAAGCTGGTCAGTTAAAGGATTTTTACGTGGTTGTTTCGACGCCTATAGGGCAGAAGTTGGGCGCGAGAAACTTCACGGTTTACGCGTTCAACGCTGAGCTACGAGAGAAAGTAGATTTAACGGTTAACATCCTAGGCTTTTACAAGGTTGAGTTGACAAACCAAAACTTTTACACTGCAACAAATGTGGGTGGTGAAGCCACATACATCCTATACACGAAGAATACTGGAAACGTGGATGTAACAAACGTGAAAGTTGCTGCGGCAGGGTTAATCCCTGACGGGTTCATCATAAGCATCTCCCCAAGTTCCATACAATCTCTGGGAATTAATCAACAGGCCAGCTTTTTGATCGAGATCAAAACAGAATCAGACGTAAATGCTGGCAATTACTATGTCAACTTTCAAGTTACGTCTGACCAAACGGATTCTTTGCTCTTCACATTAAGGGTGGAGGTTTTCCAGACTACCAACTGGATTTTATATGCTTTAGTTATTTTCATAGTTGCAGTTATAGTGCTACTCATAATTTACAGAAAGTTTGGGAGGAGGTGAAAGGTTGGCGGAATACGCTATTGAAACCGATGGTTTAACAAAGATATATAAGTCGGAAAGAAAAAGGGTGTTAGCGCTAGACCATTTAAATCTAAAGGTTGAAAGGAACAGCGTGTTCGGGCTTCTCGGCCCCAACGGCGCTGGCAAGACAACCCTGATAATGACGCTAATCGGGCTGACTCTCCCAACAAGCGGCTCTGCCAAAGTACTCGGACTTGACGCAGTGAAAGAATCGTTGAAAATCAGGAGAAAAGTTGGGGTTCTGCCTGAAGGCGCCGACTTCTACGATCACCTAACCGCTAAACAGAACCTAAATTACATAGCTGCTTTAAATGGTATCCCAAGGGAGAATAGAGAAAACCGTATAGAGGAATCATTAAAAATCGTAGGCTTAGAAGACGTTAAAGACAGGAAGGTTGGCGGATTCTCAAGAGGAATGAAGCAAAGGTTAGGAATAGCCCAAGCCCTTCTAAAGAAACCTGAACTCCTCATATTCGACGAACCAACAGCAGGTTTAGACCCTGAAGCGGCTAGAGCCTTCAAAGAGATGGTTCGCAGATTTAGAGATGAAGGCAAAACTGTAATGCTTAGCACCCACCTGCTTTTTGAGGTCGGACCCCTTTGCGACTACATTGCAATAATTAACCGCGGAAGAATAGCAGTTCAAGGAAATGTTAAGGAACTTGCGGAAAAATTTATGGCTGAAGAAGGTTACAAGATTCGAGTTTGGGGAAGGGGAAACACTGGCGAATTCATTGAAGCCCTAAACGCACTCAGAGACGTCAAGAACGTAAAGTTAGAAGGGGAATACATCATTATCAGCGCAGTCAGCGATGTCAGATTGGAAGTAGGCAAGCTGGCGTCAAAATGCGGAGTGGAAGTTGCCACCCTAGAATTGTTAACGCCAACATTGGAGGACCTCTTCATAAAACATTATAAGTGAGAGTGATAAAACATGGCTGACCTCTTTGTTGTCGCATCAAAAGAATTCTCAGACATTATAAAGGGCAAAAGGTTTATCATTCTGCTAGCAGCCTTCGCACTGTTGATGACAGCAGCCGTGGCGAGCACGTACGTTTCAGAAACTCAAGGAATATTCGCGTCGCTTGGGCTATCAAGGGGTTTCCTACGTTCTGTAGCCTCTGGCCTAACCACAATGATGGCGTACTTTGCACCTATCTTGGGCGTATCCCTAGGCGTTGACGCTGTATCAGGTGAAAGGGAAAAAGGCACCCTAAAGATGGTTCTCGCCCAACCCATCTTCAGAGACACCTTCATCAACGGAAAGTTCTTCGGAACTTTTCTAGCAATCTCCTTAGCAGTATCCACAGTTTCGTTCATAGTGGTTAGCGGATGCATATTAATGCTTGGAATAACCCCCACAGGCAATGACGTTGCCAGACTTATCCTCTTCGTATTGTTCTCCATACTCTACACAATGGCCTACTATGGTATAGCTGTACTTATCTCGACAATAGCAAAGAAGACAACGATAAGTGTTATTGCCAGCGTCATGTTATGGGCTACATTCACGTTTATAATATCCATTGTCGCCTCCCTAGTCGCCTCATCCGTGACACCAATCCGCATACAACCAAGCCAAAACGTCACTAGCATACGTCCACGCCCGGGCAATGTAACCATCGAACAACAACAATTAATGCAAGCGCTCGCCCAACGAACAGCAATTTCGGAAACAATCAACATGTTTACGCCAAACTACCACTTCACCAGGATTGCCCAATATATTTTGCAAGCATATGCAAGTGTAGGATTCGGCGGATTCATTCCCGGAGCTGCCGGCCTGGTTCCATCAGGCGAAACTCAAAGAACCATCTCCATCGTCGAAAATCTATCTTCAGCCTGGCCAAATATATTAGTGCTAGTATTTATAACAGTCTTCGTGTTCATAGCCACATACTTGCTGTTTGTGAGGCAAGAAGCTAGATAGCCAAAATACGCATGCCAATTACAACTATAGTAAAATGTTTACCGTAACCAGCCTACATTCTTTTGTTAGTGCAGTAATCTAAAGCGTTCTTCTCATTCTGTTAATTCCTTACGGCCCCAAACCGCAGAACCAGTAAAATATCATAATGCTTGACGCTGCCAGCCCAGCAACAATGCGAGAAGCACCCACCGCACAAAATTATCTTTCATGACTGAACAATTAACCTATTTCAATGGATTAGTGCAATTTCACGAACATGTTCTACCCTCAACCACTATTTCTGGAGTTATGGGTTGTTTTAGCTTTATGGAGCGCCTTAGCCAAATGGGACTCCTAAAAGCTTGAGCGAGGAAATTTTAAAGATCATGGCGGATTTGGCCGACTACTCAAAAGTCGTCGCGTTCCACATTAAACAAAAATCGCAGAAATTGCAGGGACAAAGAAAATATTGCAGTGAAAAAGGAAATCTTCACCTGCCTAAAGTTTGAAAATCAGCAAGGCGCAAAGCTAGGTAACTCCAAGCTTGCACACAAAGAAGAGAACCGTCCAGAACTATGGAACCATGCATACAACATATCGAAAGTGAACAACGCCACAATAAGCTTGGAAACTTAAAGCTTCTGAAAAATATCTTCTCATACTCTGCGCTACTGAAAAGCCACAATGGAATACCACAAAACAAAAGACATACTCCACGTAATGCAGTTTCTAGGCCACAAAAACATCAAAAACACACTTGTCTATACGCAGCTTGTGAACTTCGAAAACGACGAATACGTATGCAAGGCAGCAAAAAACGTTAAAGAGGCCGCCGAGCTAATTGAGGCCGGCTTCGAATACATATGTGACGTTGAAGGCGTTAAACTGTTTAGAAAGCGGAAATAAAAGTCTGTAGGTTCGCCGAGAAACCGGGGGTTCGACGGCAAACCGGGGGTTTATGCCAAAAAGCCGGGGGTGGGATTTGAACCCACCACAGCATGGAGATTTCTCCCGCGCATCCCCCTCTTTTTCTATTTTCAATAAATAATAGTATTGCTCTCAATTTCGTTTATCTGCAACTAATCGAAAATGTTGGTTTACAATTTGATGTATTATGTCCCAACGTTCATGATGGAATCTTTGAATTAGGTTGCTATTGATAAATCTTTTTTCTGGTGTCTATTTTGGCGATGACTATTATTTTTTCTTGCTCGTAGACCTTGAATAGTGCTCGGTAT
>JAWBOH010000004.1:0-77869 GCA_038826715.1 Bathyarchaeia archaeon
AGGACGCAGTCGTTTTTGTTGCAGAAACGCCGGATAAAGCGGCTGAAGCTTTAAAAGCTGTTTTGGAGCGGGCTTGCGAAGCATTAAAAGGCGTGCCTGAAGAAACCAGAGCGGCAAATCCTGATGGAACAACACGGTACATGAGGCCTAGACCTGGAGCCGCACGCATGTATCCTGAAACAGATATTCCTCCCATACAGATAACAGGCGACGTCATAACCAAGCTTCGGCAAAATTTGCCAGAGCTTCCAGAGCAAAAACTTCAAAGACTAATGCGCCAATACAGCTTAAACCAAAAGTTGGCCAGACAACTTTTAGATCTAGAACTCGGTGAGCTTTTTGAAACCATCGCGAAGGAAAGCAAAGCCTTGCCTACAACAATCGCTGTTTTCCTAACAGAAAACATGAAAGCCTTAAAAAGGGAAGGAGTTCCAACAGAGAAAGTTTCTGAAATTCAACTTAAAGAAATGTTTAAGGCTTTGGCCTCCGGAGAACTAGCCAAAGAAGCATTGCCTGAAGTTTTCACTTGGCTGGCTCAAAATGAAGGAAAAACCCTGCAGGAAGCCATACGCAGCCTAAAACTGGAAATGCTTCCTGAAGAAGAAATAGAACGAATTGTAGACAAAGTCGTAGAGAAAAACAGAGAAAATGTTGAAAAACGGGAAAGAGAAGCCTTCAACCTAATCGTGAGCTTAGTCATGCGCGAAATAAGAGGCAAGGCTAAACCTGAAAGAGTGATTGAAATTGTAAAGAAGAAACTTGAAACTTTGGGCTCTAAAGTTCCATAAAATCTAAATTTTCAAACGATCCTTTAATTACCAGTGAAACTGTTGAAAAGAATTGTAACAGTTCTTTTCCTTTTGCTTTTTAGCATAGGCATGCTGCGGCAATCTGCAGGTATAGGTAAGGCTCAAGCAACCTTTGTTGTCATTCGACCGGACGGAAGCATAGATCCGCCGACTGCTCCCGTTTTAAGGATAGGCTCCGTTTACAATTTTTTGGAAAACGTTTACGCTAGCATAATAGTCCAAATAAGTGGTATAACAATTGATGGGCAGGGTTACACGCTTAGAGGCAACCGTGTGCTTAACTCAACTGGAATTTTATTGTCGGATGTAAGCCACGTCACAGTAAAAAGATTATGTCTAACTGATTTTTTCTGCGCCATCAAACTTAGCAGTTCAAAAAACTGCATTATAACCGATAACAAAATTATAAACAACGATTTCGGCGTCTGGGTTGAGTGTTCGCAGGAAAACCTGGTTCAGGAAAACTTTTTCGACAACCTTTGGTGCGGCATCACTTTGGAATATTCTCAGAAAAACCAGATTTCCAAAAATGTTCTGTCGCGTAACGAAAATGGAATTGTGCTTGACTGGTCTTCTGGAAATGTTCTCACCGAGAACAGCTTGACAGACAACGGCAGCGGCATAAACCTCGCATGGTCCAGAGAAAATCTCATTGAAGGGAACTTGGTGAAGGGCACGGTGAAAAACAGTTGGCAAGGTATTAGGCTTCACAGTTCCTCAAACAACACTGTGATGGAGAACATTGTAGAAGGCACATTTTACGCTGTAAGGCTTCTCTACGACACTCAAAGAAACATCATAGCCCGCAACACCGTAACCAACAATTCCTTCGGCGTAATAGCATGGTACGCGTCTAACAACACCATATACCACAACCGTTTTATAGCCAACAAGGAGCAGGCAAAATGTTATTACTCAACGAACATGTGGGATAAAGGCTATCCGGAAGGAGGAAATTATTGGAGCAGCTACGCTGGAGTAGATGAAAAAAGCGGCAAAAATCAAGACCATCCTGGAAGTGACAACATAGGCGATAAGCCATACTTCATTGACGATAGAAACGTAGATCACTACCCGCTTA
This sequence comes from Bathyarchaeia archaeon, assembly GCA_038826715.1. GTDB lineage: Archaea > Thermoproteota > Bathyarchaeia > Bathyarchaeales > Bathycorpusculaceae > JAWBOH01. The sequence goes on from JAWBOH010000004.1 coordinate 1,891, forward strand.
TTAGCAACTCCTTAAAAACAAGTTCAATGAAACCTCTAAACTCCGTCTACATCCTAGCCATTGCAGCGTTAACAATTTTTATAGGTGCCGTATCTTTCATCCTGCGCAAGAGACGGTTTAAACTGGAAGACCAGAGGCTTTAAAAGTTTAATTTTCCTTCCCGTTTGAAACTCGGCGCGTCAAAATGAAACTGTAAAGTCCATGCAATCCAATAACGAGGCCGGACAAGGACATGGAGTAAAGCAGAAACATAAGGATGAAGCTGGATTCAATCGTTCTAATAACCGTGAGCAACGTTAAAAAGAAGCTCAGAACCATCAAAAATACGCCTAAAACTACTTCTAAAACCTCTTTTTCTATTTTAGCCATAAAGCCAACATCTCACAAAATGATTCTTTTCAACCTCCAACTCTTCAGGCTCTTTCACATTGCAGAGTCCATCCTTAAAGTTTATACATCTTGGATGAAAACGGCATCCTTCCGGAGGGTTAACCAGGCTTGGAGGCTCCCCAGGCGGCACTTCTTTTACTTTAAACCTGTTTTCCGCGTCTGGATCTGGAATTATGTCAAGAAGGGCTCTTGAATAGGGGTGAAGGGGGTTTTTAAGCAAAGTTTTCGTAGGAGCTTTCTCCACCATTTTGCCAGCATACATTATGTATATCCATTCTGAAAAATACCTAGTGGTGGAAAGGTCATGGGTTATGTAAATCACGCTTAATCCATATTTCTTTTGAAGTTCTTTAAGCAGGGTTAAAATCTCAATCCTCACTGAAGCGTCTAACATGGAAACTGGCTCATCGGCAACTATAAGCTTCGGATTAAGTATGATGGCACGCGCAATTACAAGCCTTTGTTGCTGTCCACCGCTGAGCATGTGCGGATACTTATTTATAAAATCCTCAACTGGCGTAAGCCTTACCTCTTCCAACACCCTGCGGATCCTTTCAATTCTCTCCGTTTTCGATATTTTGTGAATTGCCAACGGCTCTTCAAGTATACGTTTGATGTTCATGAAAGGCGGAAGCGCACCGTAAGGGTCCTGCTGAACAAGTCCTGTCTCCTTCCGATACCACAACAACCCTCTAGGCCTCATGTTGGTAATGTCTTTCCCCTCAAAAAGTAACGTTCCTCTGGTAGGTTCATACAGGCGGAGAATAGTTTTACCTAGAGTTGTTTTCCCGCTGCCGCTTTCCCCTACAAGTGAAACAGCGTCTCCCTTTTCCAAGCTGAAACTTACCCCGTCAACCGCCTTCACGTAGCCTGCTCTCCCAAACAGACCTTTCCTCAGCTCAAACCATTTGCAGAGTTCTCTAACGGAAAGAAGAGTTTGCCCGCTCATTCATTTCCTTCCCTTTGGCTCGTACAGCCAACATTTCACAAGAACATTATCGTCCAGTAGAAATGCAGGCGGTTCCATCCCGCATTTTTCAAACTTCCAAGCGCATCTTTCAGCAAACCTGCAGCCTTTCGGAGGATCTATTAGGCTCGGAGGCGATCCTGAAATAAACTCCAACCTTTTTTCCGTTCTCAATGTGGGAACACTTGCCATAAGCTTAACAGAGTAGGGATGAAAAGGTGTCTTGTAAAAGTTTTCTGCACTTGCCAACTCAACTATTTGTCCAGCGTACATTACGGCTACTTTGTCTGCAAGTTCACTTGAAACAGCGATATCATGGGTTATAAGCATGAAGGTTTTATCAGTTTTCATTTTTATTGTTTTAAGCATGTTCATTATACTTGCCTGAGTCAGCACGTCCAACGCTGAAGTAGGTTCGTCTAAAATAATCACGTCGGGATTTGTGATTAAAGCCATGGCGATTACAACACGCTGTTTCATTCCACCACTCAGTTCAAAAGGGTATCTTTCAGCGAAACTTTCCGGGATTCCAACCATGGAGAGACCTTTTCTCGCCCTTTCTAAGGCTGTTTTCTTATCAACTCCTTCATGAATTATGAGAGGTTCTCCAACCTGTTGCCCCACTTTAACCACGGGGTTTAACGAGTTCAATGCTGCTTGAGAAACCATGGAGATTCTCGTCCATCTCAGCTGGTTCATTTTCTTTTCGTCAAGTTTCATCAAATCCATGTCTTCCAAGCAAATTTCGCCCTTATACACGTGTAGGTTCCGCGGCAAAAGACGTATTATCGACTTTGCCAACGAACTTTTGCCGCAGCCAGATTCACCTATCACTGCGACGGTTTCGCCTTTAGCAACGTCAAACGAAACATGATCTACGGCTTTAACAATTCCCTTTCTCGTCTTAAAATACGTGCAAAGATTTTTTACTTGAAGCAATGGTTTAGCCATCACATTTCCCTTAGTTTAGGATTGAAAATCTTGTCCAGGGTGAAGCCTAACATGGCGAAGCCAAGGGACGTGAGCACCAGTAGGGCTGATGGTTCAAGAACCCAGTAAAAGTATCCCTTGAATAAGGCTCCGTTAGTGTAAGCGTCGTTTATAACTTTCCCCCATGTAGGTGCCACCGGATCGCCTAAACCAAGTATTGCAAGTGCAGCTTCAAGGAAGACAAATCCGGAAACTGAAAGCACAAGTGAAGGTATTATTGTAGGTAAAACTTTTGGAATCATATATCTGAATATTATCCGAATGCTGCCTGCACCATAAGTTTGAGCCGCCTCAATGTAGGGAAGCTCTTTAACCTGAAGAAACATAGCTCTGTAGGTTTTAACCCCTGAACCAAACACGCTTAAGACAATTACAACCACCAAAAGAACCCATATGCTGATTTTATAGAGGACAGCTATCATCATAACGATGGGAAGGAAGGGAAGAATCATGTTGAACTCTGTAGCTTTTTGCAGTAGAAGGTCAGCCCATCTTCCATGCCACGCACTTACCGCAGCTATTATCATTTGTAGAAACGATATTGAAACGGATGCCAACACGCCGAATGAAACAGCGATTGGAGCGCCCCATAGGAGGGCAACCATCAAATCTCTACGCAGGTGATCTGTTCCTGCTAAGCCGAAAACTTTTCCGTAAACCACCAGCCTAGCGTCTATGTCTGTTTCTTTTTCAAATATTACTCCTTCAATTATCATTTTGTATTTTCCTTTAAGAACTTGTGCAGTTTCCGGTTTAAGCAGACTTTCATCTTCAACCGCAAAGAGCGCTACATGTGTCGGGATTTCATATGGGATTTCCTGTCCAATTTTTCCGCTTAAATATACACGTAGTTTTTCAGTTAATTCTTCGTCCAGTGAAAGATAATACTTATCTGTTTTTTTGACAACTACTTCTTTAAGTTTGAAAGGTTCTCCGTCTGGCTTTATCCAGCTGATAGTGACGAATGGAGCTGTTTCATTGTAGTTTGCTGTGAAGAAGAGGTTTACTTCAGTTGGGAAATCATCGTAGGTAAAGTCTAACGAGAATTCAATTCGCGCAGCCCCTATGGTTTCTCCAGGTACAATTGCTTTTCTTATACTAACTCCTCCTTTCAAAGTGTCCATTATTATTGTTTCAGGCAGTTTCTTAGAAGTGAAAAAGCTGATCCAGCTTGGCGCTGCGTTTCGAGGATTGTTTATTGACGTGTCTTCTCCAAGGCGCCATGCAGTTACCGCTTCCTCGTAAGGTATTGCCGCCACCGCGTAGATTGACAATGCGATTATAAAGGCTAGAATGCATAGTCCCGCTAAAGCAGACTTGTAAGCAAAAAACTGCTTGAACGTTTCTTTCCATCGTCTTAAGCTTATGCTGCTCCCACCCCTATCCTTATTCTTGGATCCACAATAGCGTAAACTATGTCTAGAACGAACACGGTGACAGCCAATAGATACGCGTAAATTGTCACTTCGCCTATTATGACGGGAGCGTCTAGAAACATTGCAGCTTGATAGAAAAGCGAACCTATGCCTGGCCAGTTGAACACCCTTTCTGTAACTATGGCACCCATCCATGATCCGATCAACGTTAAGGCGAACTCCGTTATTATCGGCGGCAGCGTAGGTTTAAGCACATATCTCCTTTCTATCAATCTCGGCGGAAGACCTTTTGCTTTGGCCATTTCCACATAATCTTCGCTTGAAAACATGAGGAAGAAGGTTCTTCTGACGTAGGTTTGTATGAACGAGTATGCCACCAGCCATGAAGCAACAGGCAGCACCATATGCTTCATGACGCTTAAAGCATAGTCAAGTGGGTTTGTAGGTGGGGGAACATCCACTAGTCCTCCATATGGAAACCAGCGTAACCACGCCGCGAAAATTAGTATCAGGAATATACCGTAGAACCATCCAGGTATAGATGAAAGAGGTGATAGTGCAACCACCGCCTTGTCAATTTTGCTTCCATATTTTCTAGAAAGGAAAAGTCCGCCTATTAATGACAGGACAAACAAAGCCAAGTTTATTGTTGTAAACAGTAAAATGGTGGTAGGCAGCCTTTCCACAATGATGTTCCTAACAGCTTTTGATCCGGCGTCGCTGGCTAAGTAATTCGCCATGCCTAAGTTTAGGTTTAATGCTGAAATTAGGTAGCCTACACTTCTATAAATAAAAGGTTTGTCTAAGCCTAATTCTTCAATCTGTATAAGGTAAAGCTCCTCCACTAGTTGCATCTTTTCCTCTGCTGAAAGATGCTTATATGCAGGGTTCTGATACACGCTTTGGGTTATACTGTCGCGGGTCTGAGTTTTTATTATCACATCCACGTACCCGCCCATGTTAGCTATAACTATGGTAACGTAAACTGCAAGAATAACGACAACTATCAGGGTTATTGCCCTTTTAACCGAATACTTCAAGAAGTTTAAAAGTTCCCGTTGCATGTGTCCCTATCTCGAATACAACCTTTTTTGATAATGTTACTGAAAAAGTTTTCGTATATCAATACATGTTTGTCTGCAACAGAAAAAGAAAAACGGGTGATGAAGGTTCAATTTATTTTTTCCTAGCTCTTGCTAACACCACTGCTGCAATGGCAACTATAAGCGCAATTATTCCTACAACCAGTGCACCCATAACTAGGTTGTTCAGCGATGCTAGAGATGACTGAATGTCGCTGATTTGCTTTTGCATCTGCCCTAATGAACTTTCAAGTTCCGACACGGCTTTGCTTTGTGTCTGGATTTCTGTTCTAAGCTTGGTAAGTTCTAAATTAAGATAGTCTTGGAATGTAACTACTGTGAAGGCACCTTTCGTTGAACCTGGAATGCTTACAAGTTTGGAGGAAGCCACAACTTGAATGTTGTTTGAGCCTGTTGGAAGAAGCGACGTGTCTGCAGATGACAAGGCTATACGCCATTTCCCAACTTCAACAGGTTCAGCAGCTCCTATACTCACTATTTTGCCCGCTGAGCTTATAATAAGGTATTTCACAAACTCCAACTCTTCAGTAGCATACGGCTTTCCTTTAAAGGAAACTGTTACTGTGAATTCAGCTGGCAATGCTTGAGTTAGCGTTGTAGCCCCCGATATGCTCAACTCTGGAATCTTCGGTTCGGCGAAAATAGCCCATTTATCCGCTTTGTCGATATGGTTTCTGTTGGCTTTTATAACCACAACTTTCGCCGTTGTATCTACGCTGTCCAAATAGAATGGTCCAGAGCCAACCCAGAAGTGGCCTTTTGCCTGATACCAACTTTTCAATGCTTGGTATCTAGCTACAGCCTCGCTTTTTGCCACATACTTTGACATGACTTCTTCGTATGGCACAAACTGTGTTGCTATAGCCTCGTCCAGCTTCTCTGCAAGGATCGGAAGACTTGGCCCTGCAATGTAGCTCATCCATTCAACACTTAGCTTTTTCGCCTTCGCTGAGCTGAAAGCCAAACGGTTGTCCTTTTCAGCTAGCCACCCCACAGCCATCATGTGCCAAGGTGAAGGACCATAAGCCATTTCAGGGTCGAAAGCATCTGCAGCGTCATTCACAATCCACTCAGCATCCGGGTAAATTATGTCTGTGTAGAATTCGAACACAAGGGGATTTTCACTTATAATTTTGAAGCCTTTGAAAGTTTCTCTAAAGGAGTTAAAAGCTGGCACGTAAGCTGAGTCGTAGATTGGGCTATTTGGATCTGCCCTGTCAAATGTTATTATAAAGTTGAATATGAAGTCTGCCAGCGACATGGTTGAACCGTCATGATACTTTGCAGTGAACAAGTTGTCTTGATATCTCACTACAACCTTAACTTTAGCTTTTGTACCCGGCGGCGTTGTTACTATTTTTTTTGCCGCAGCATCCCAGCCGTACCAAGCGTCGGAAGGCACCTCGATTTCATCAACGAATCTCAACGTAACCCAGTCTAAAGTCTTGGTTACAGGTGTTCCACGTTGCACGTATACTTCTGCATTCTTAACGCGGTTAGGCCAGAACAAACCTGTGAAAGGATCAGGCAGGAGCGACGAGTCGTATGTGGCGCGGATTATCATCTGGTCATATATCCAGTTGGTGCCTGCCACAGGGTTCCATGGGTCAATCAGCAGCTGTAATGATCCTATTTTCACCTTGCCGCCAACAGCGTCCCTAAATCTGATTGTGTGAGGCCATATCCAGCATCCGTAAAATCCTCCTGCGAGGTCTCCGGTTACTGAGATTTCCTTTCTCGCAGCAAATGGGCTGGCTCGGTTAGCTAGCCACACTCTCACAGAGTCTTTCATAGATAGTTCAAGAGCTCTTGCCATAAGCTCGTTTCTCTCCTCCATAGATGCATAGTCACGTCTCGCTAAACGGTCTGAAACGTAGTCAAACTCGGGGTCTGGTTTGTAGGCTTGCCAAAGCGGATCCGGGCGTCCTCTCGGCGTGTAGAAATAGTCGAAGTTGTCTGCTTCGTCTCTGCTTATAGCCGTGGTTAACCATCCTCCCGTGTACAGGTGCCATAACCCTTGAGCTGGGTCGCCTGCCAGCCATATTGGAGAAGCTTGAGCGCCAGTTTTGTATTGCCTGTCTACTGTGAATCCTAGTTTCTCAAGCTGTGTGGCAATATAGTCTCCCATGCCCTTACGTTCATCCTCTGTTCTAATCATGAAGATTAACGTTACATCTTCGCCTTTATACTTCCATTTGCCACCCTGAAGCGTCGCGCCTAGCTTCTGCATTTCCTCCGTTATTATCGCCTTCGCCTTTTCAAAGTTGTAGCTGTATTGCAGTTCAAGCGCTCGAGCAACATCTATCAGCTTTGCATAATCTGGGAACGACGGGGTTATAGCCAAATATCTTGGAATTGCCATGCCACGGCAAATTTCATTAGCCATATACTCCCTGTCTACCAAATAGTTTACAGCTTCTCTGATTTTCGGCACACAGAAGGGATTAAACTTGCCTGTTGCTGGAAACTCTGGACCAACTGGGTTAAAGGTTAACTCGGTATAGAGTCCATAAGATGTAGTGTACCATAGTTTTGTGGAGGCTTTAATCCTTGCGAACACCTCTGGATCGCTTATTCCAAAGTAGAATGCATGCATATCGCCTGCTTCTAACATGGTGAAAGCTGTTGGTTGGTCTGCAACTGTGAAAAAGTCAACTTCGTCAACCCATGGTCCTTGAGGAACTGCTTGTGCAGAGACAGGAGCGGTTAAAGCCAGCATTGGCGTTAGCAGGATTAGAACTGCTAAAACAACAATAGCCTTTCTCCTCATTCAAACACCACAAATACATTTTTACGATTCAACATTTAAGACTTATGGTTTTCATCAAACCTGTCTTTTTCATTTAACTTCCATCCCTCTTCCATTGATGTGCATCAAAGAAGCTGTTTTTATCCGCGTCGGAAATGATCTTTTAAAAGCTTCCAGGAAGAGTATGGAAGGCTGTGGCGATTTCCGCCTAACGCAAACCTAGTCGTTTAACCAGCGCCTTCATTTGTTTTAAACTGGAAAATGTGTTGCCACGCGTAAATTCTAAAAGGAGAACAGCCACTCATATATTGTGGTCTGTTTGGGCGAGAAGGTGGCTAAGCGTCCTGTGGAAGGATTCTCGTTCCGCGTGAGAATCGGCGAATATGAGGTTGAAGTTAGGGGTACCCGTGTAGAAGTTTTAGAAACTCTAAAGGATCTGCCAGAAATAATGCCAAACCTGTGCAAGGCTTTCGAGACCCTTAAGCCTAAAACCGATGTACTAGTTAGTGTTAGGACTTCGGAGGCTTCTGTTAAACGGGAATCTCCTCTGGACAAATACCCTAGGATTCCCAAGGTTGAAAGTTGCAGCGAGGCAGTTTTAAAGATTCTGGAAAGCGACTGGGGCAAGTGGCGTCCCAGAACCGTTACTGAGCTTAAAGAGGCTTTGGCAGCTAATGATCTGCATTTTCCTGGGCGTGTTTTGGCCAGGGAGCTGCTTGGCCTTGTGCGTAAGGGTGTTGTGAGATGTTGGAAAACTGATGAGGGTTATGTGTATATTCTTGCTGAAAAGGAGGTTTTAGCACGGTAGGAGGTGAGCCTCTGTGAAAAGGGTGGAAGTGCGGATTAAGGCGCCTTTCGGCGAAATTGTGGTGGAAGGAGAAAGTCCTCAAGAGGTTCTAGGCTTGCTGGAGGCTTTTCCGAAGGATTTCATGGAAAGTGTTTCAAGCTTGGTTGCAACTAGGCTGGCACCGTCAGCTGCGTCTCAGCTTAAGGGTATTATTGAGTTTACGACTGACGGGCCTGTGCTTGTAACGCGGGAAAAGCTTACCCATTATGAGGCTATTGGGCTTGTTTTGTACGGGTCTGAAGGCAGGCAGAACACGGCTACTCAGATTCAGAAGCTTCTTGAATCAAGCGGCATAAAATGTATGGTTCCAGCCCGCTTGAATGAGATGGTTAAACGCGGACAAGTTTTTAAACCAGACCTTAAAAAGCCAGAGTTTAAACTTACGGTTCAAGGGGAAAGATGGGTTGAAGACGAGGTTTTAGCCAAGCTTAGAGGGAAGATGGCTTGACAGGTTGGCAAGCGCAAATAACTGTCCACGTTAAGTATGGTGAAACTGAGCAGAGTTTTTGCGGCGGTGTTGAGGAAGTTTGGAGCGCTGTTAACAGGTTTTTCGCCGAGTTTCTGCCTGCTTTCGCGGTTTCAAAGTCCCTAGTTCTAAGTGTTGACCTGCAAAGGCTTGCTGAGGATTGTAAGGGGTTAGTTGGTTTTGCTGATAATACGTTTCATTTGTTGGTTCCGAAGGAAAAGTTAACTGACAATGAGGCGTTGTCTCTGCATCTTTTAGCTGCTTATTTAGGATTTAGAATTGGCATGGTTTCAAGTGATGCACTTGCTAGGGAGGAGCTTCAAGCAAAGCTTGGTAAAAACCCTAAAATCACGGGTACACGTCTAGGTGAACTTGTGAAAAGCGGGGTGGCTGAAAAAACCAGTGAGGGCAGATACCGCATTACTAGCTTCGGCGTCATTCAAATGCAAAGGGAAGGGCTTCCAAAAATCAGAGCCAAACTAGGCCTTTAAACCTTGATTTAAGCCTTTTTCAAAAGTTTTTCTTCGTCTCTAACAATTTTTTCAGAACATATGTAACCTATCAGCGCTTTGCTTATTACGGGTTTTCCATTCTTCAATGGGTAGGCGTATGGCAGATAAATCTCGTTCCCCGCGTTAAGCTTTAAAGATAAGCCTTTTTTAACCGGTATGTTTTCAAGCGGGATTCCTTCGCTTACAAGCTTCGCTACATAGACTGCGCCGTCTATGGTGAATTGGGCTTTCCCAATGTTGCGTGATGTTGCCCTTGGAAAAAGCTTTGTCAAAAGTTTGCTTGTTCTCATTTTTGGAGGGTGATCTCCTAAAATTCCGCCGACAACGATGGCTTCTTTATCTGCAAAGTCTTGAGGTTTTAGTTGAAGTTCAGCCTTAGGGTCTAAAACCACAGTTTTTCCAGGGTGGAAGATTTCAGAAGCGCTTTTTTCCTCAACTGCGCCAAGCTTTGAAAGTTTCAGCTTGTCGCTTTTCTTTCTAATATTTGTGAATAGCAGTTGATTTCTGCCCACGATTTCTGAGGCGTTGGCATACTCTAAGAGAAGCCACCTGTCAATTTCAGGTTCCAAATGTTCAACAACGAAAACAACTTTAGCCATGGAATAAAGCTCCAAACGCTTACTTTGGCGATGATTTGAAAGAGTTTATGTTTTAGATTCTTCAGCTAAAGCAGCCTTTTCTATCTGTTTTTCACCTTCCGCTGTAAGCGCTTCTATAAACTCTTTGTAGAGAAGCCTTAGCTCTAGCAACTCCTTTTTTATTTCTTCCAACTCTTTGCCGCTCATATTTTTAAACCTCTGTGGAGCGGTTAGATTGAACATGCACTTAAATTTTGTTGCATGCATTGTTTGCGGTTATTTTGCCGTCTTCTGAAGCTGGTTTAGCAAACTCTTGTAGATGTTTATTGCTGCCTGCCAGAACCACGCCTTTATTTCGCGTTAATGTGGCGGCCTTTTTTGTGCATATTGGTATCTGCGGGGTTTCCCGTCGCGGGTTAGGACGCCGTCTTTCACCAAGTCTATTAGTGCGTGGGCCACTGCTGTGCGGTCGTAGTGGAATCCTCTTTTCGCCATTTCACTGTGGACTTCGCTTAGGCTCTTAGGTGTTGAGAACCAGCCTTCCTCCCATATTTTTTGGATTACGCCTTTGCATGTTTCAGCTCTTGGCAGTGAGGTTGTTTTTTCCATGATTGTTGACTGTTGGATTTCTTTCAGTTTTTGTGTTATTGTGGATAGGATTTTGTCTACTGCTGTTTGCAGTTGGTCTTCTTGGCATTGGATTTCAAACTCTATTTCGCCTACTTTCATTTTTACGTTGATGGGTGGTTTTTGAGGAGGCTCTGTCAATTTTTCACCTTGTTGGCTATTGAATTGCGCATCTTGTTCATGCACAACATTTAAATATTCCTTCCACACACAATTGGCTGTTGGTGAATCTTGGTGATTGAACAATACACTATAGATGCAACACCAAAATATAATTTTCCACAGCTAACCATGGACATGACGCTGCCCCAACGCTTCATAGAACTAAGCCTCCACTCGCTTAAGAAAATGCGAAGTCAAGCTTTCCAATTAAATCAGCCAAGCATTCAACAAGACAACAGCCGAGAACAGCTCTATACTTTGCAGCTTATTCCACAGACGCAGCCGATACCTCTAAACGCAAAAACAAGCCTAACCACGATTGCAGCTGTAGACTCTTCAAGCATAAAAATAGGCGAAACCATTGAAGGCGTAATAATTGCAGTTCGCGGAACTGCAGTTTGGAAAAAGGGTAAAAACTATACATATCTCCGCATAGGCCCATTCGTTTTCCACATAACAGAAGAAAACATCAGAGAAGTCTACAATACGCTGCTGAAGGCGTACTTCCCGGAACAAAATTCCCAAGCATCCCCTAGGTTCGTCCAAACTCCAATGCGGATGGCAAACATTTTGGAAAAATGGCTTCAAACCTTAATGGCGAAAACAATGCAGAACGGTTTAATCCTTTTCGACGGCTCTTTAACGGCTGGAACAGCTGACACGCCGATTCATCAGCTAAACCAAATACTGGCCACTGCGCGAAGTATGGGCAACACTGTACTAGCCTTCACAAAAGCGACGACGTTGAGGTTAAACGGCTACCTGATAACTGACGCATTTGCAAATCATAAACCGCCATGCCTGATAGAAGTGGCAAACATAAAACCAAAACCGCCTCTGGTTCTGTTAGGCGAGGTTTATGTTGCTAAACTTGCAAGAGGCAACTACGCTTTTAGGCTTGACATTGACAGGGAAGTAAAGATGCCGGAACGGATAGAGGCTGTTGAAAAACTTTTAGGAAACGACATTATAACGCAGGGCTACCCGGAAACGCTGCGGCTAGCACATATTCTCTGCACTTTTACGGCGAACGAGGTTATAGCCATGAAACACTTCATCCAGCAAAAACACCGTCTAAGAATAGTTGACAGGCCGGACATGCATCGTCTGCTATTTGGACCTTTCGGAAAAGGTGAATGCCATTATGAGGCTTTATAAAAAGGAAGGCAGTATAATCCAAATCTTAAGCTTCCCAAACGAAATAGTTGAAAAAGGCGATTACCTACTAGTCGAAGATGCTGAAACTGAAAAAGCCCTAATCGCTCAAGTCATAGATGTTCAATTCGCGAATATTCCAGGTGTTTTGGAAGAGCTTCTGCGAAGCCTTCCAGACGGCGGAGGCCTAGTCCAAGGCGAAGACATAGATCCTCTTGAAATAGCGCCTCACATCACCTATATTCAAGACTCAAGGCTTCTGATATGTAAAATTCGCGCAACAGTTGAAGGTGAAGTTTTAAGCCCCAGCAGTTCATGGCTTCCATCCCGTTCACAGTCTTCTGTAAGAAAACTGCCAATTTCAATGCTTCTTAAGCTCTCCAGGGTTGATGGAAGCCTTCCGGTAACTTTAGGCGAAACAAAAGAATCCTCTCTTTTAACCATAGATGCCTCCTCGCTGGATGGAAGGTTAAACATCATAACAGGAAAGAAGGAGACAGGTAAATCGCATCTTTCAAAGCTCTTGATAACATGTCTGCTTCAATATAACGCTGTGGTGGTTGTTTTAGACTTGAACGGCGAATACGCTGGTTTGGGATTAACGTCGGATGGTAAAAGAAACGCTTACTACCACAAAATCCATGTCTTGACGCCATCTCAAAACTTTAAAGTTTCCCTGAGGCAGCTACACCTAAACGTTATACTTAACATTCTCATCCACGCATTACACTTGCCGGGAACCTCAGCCCGCGAGTTCAGACGTATATGGCAGTTTCTTAAAGAGAAAGGCAGCTTAACGCTTCACGAGCTAGGCGAGGCAATCCGCAGCTGGAACTGTAACCAAAATGTTCGAGACGCCCTTTTCAGCCGTTACCACGCATTGGTTAATTCCGGTTTTTTCACCGACAACATTGCTGAAGCGGCACTTCTTGAAGAATACTTATTTAAGGCTAGAGAAGAAGGCGGCGCCGTAATCATAAACATGAGGAACACTTCGGCTATAGACCGGCAAATAGTCGTAGAATACGTTTTAGGCAAGCTTGTTGAGCTTTTAACAGGCTGGAGGCTTAAAGCTGTTTTCCTCTTTGCAGAAGAAGCCCACCTGTACCTGCGGGAAACATACTGGGACGATATTGTAACTCGGATGCGCCACTTCGGCATATTCACAACTTTTATAACAAACCAGCCTGACACAATACGGGAAAACATCTATCGCCAAGCAGACAACATTTTCCTTTTCAACTTCACTAATGAACATGACTTAGAAGTGGTTTCACGCGCGGCACGTGTAGACGCGGAAACAGTAAAATCCATAGCCCGTGACCTTCCACCCCAATACTGCCTAGTTCTCGGCAAAGCTGTAAGGGATTTCCCAATAGTTGTGAAGGTTAGGGCTTTAGACGTTAAAACAATGGGGGAAACACGCCTTTTCTTTGCCGGAGAAACCGTTAAACTCGTGAATTAAGCTTTCCAAGCTTGTCTCTGTTTTTATTAACGAAATCTTTCAACGTTTTGGTTAAATCATAATTTTCCACTTCACATAGGGGAACCCATTTTAACTCTTCAGCGTCATCTGCAGCCTTAAGTTCTCCTCCCTCAAGTTTCAAAAAATATTCAACTATAACGAAGTGGTGTTTAACCCTGCCATCCTCGTCCCAGATAATGTTGTCTGAAACGTCGATAAGCTCTGGATTTTTGACGTCAAGCCCAGTTTCCTCCTTAACCTCTCTCACCACTGCGGTTTCAACGCTTTCGCCAAGCTCAACCAAACCGCCTGGAACACTCCATTTTCCTCTTCCAGGTTCACCCTTTCTCTTTTCCAGCAGTATTTTGCCGTCGCAGATTATTATTGCTCCCACGCCTACCACGGGTTGGCTGGGATAAAACCTTTTAACCAAACCCGAATCCTCCTATGCTTTGCCCTTCTGCAAAGTCTTAAACTTTCCTATATAGCTTGGCTGAAGGGACGCCAAAGCCCTTCAGATTCCTCGCCTATCAACGTCAGTTCCTCGTCTTTCCTGACGGCTACGTTGAAAGCTGCAGCCGTAGATACGAGTGATAAAATTCCTGAATACTGTGTTATATAAGTTAGGTTTACCGTCTGAGAATCTACCGCGAAGTTGTAGCTTACCAGATTGCTAAGGGATATCGTTCCACGCGGGTCAATTAGGATTATTTGAGTTGCCAGCTGCCCTACGCCGCGGCTTAGAAAACCATCGCCGTCGTAATGTCCAATAAAATGAACTAACTCTAACTCCACTGGAACCACTTTTTCACCGATTTTCACTTGAAGCTGCACTATTCGATTGCTTATGCTTAAATCTTTGTTAGCCTTAGCGTTGTCATAAAGCAGTCCAGCAAAATACAGTCTGCTTAGCAATATCCTCGTTGTGTCCAATGAAACGCTTGCTATCTGATCTTCAACATCTGGCAATTTGACGCCTACAAAATCCGTGTAGGGAGTTCCTTCAAACGAATATTGAACTGTTGCTGATTTAATGCTTTCTTGAATTGAAAGGCCTGTTGAAGCGTAGGCAGCGCCGAAAAGCAGCGAAGCTAGAAGGGCTGCTACAATGGTTTTCGTGGTTCGGCTTAAACCTGCTTTTCTGATGAATGTGAAAACTACATATGCAGGAAAAAATGCTTGCCTTGCAAGCCTAAACTGGACAAGTCTATCTTTATCGGCGACAAGCGGCAGCAACGCTATGCCTGCGATAAAGCCTCCAGCGTGGGCGAAAACAGCTGTACTTCCTCCAAGCCTAGCATAGCCGTAAATAACCTGGGTTGCAAACCAGAAGATCAGGTAGTAAGCAGCCTTTAACCTAAAGAATACAGGTAAAAAGAGGAACGCCCAACCCATAACCAAAGATGTTCCTGGGAAAAATATCAAATAGGCACCTAAAACACCGCTTATAGCTCCTGAAGCTCCTATGGCAGGAATCACGTAGGCTGCGTATCCGCCCAAAAAGCTGAACGCTGTGTGAAAAATAGAGGCAGCCACACCTGAAATTAAGTATAAAGCAGCAAACCTTAACCTTCCCAAAGCGTCTTCAACAGCTCTCCCGAAAAGGTATAGGAAATACATGTTAAAGAGTATATGGAAAAAATCTGCGTGCAGAAACATTGATGAAAAAATTCTGTACCACTGTAAAGGTGCAGCTGCCAGTGACGGGATGAAACCGCCAGCGCTTACCCAGTAATCACTTATCTCCAGAAAAAAGTTCTCATAAGATGTTATGGCGTAAACCACAATGTTAACCACAATTAAGGCTAAAGTTGTCGCAGGCCTTTTCTTGGGGCGGGATAAGCCGCCGACGGGCACGCCTACGCTTCTATTTAGAAGGGTAATCAAATTTGTTTCCTCTGCCATAAAATTCCAACAGTGATATTAAAATTTGCTGCAAAGCAGGCTTAAAACCCTGCAGTAAAAGGAAAGCATATGCCTTCGAAACGAAGATTAAAGGTTCCAAATTTCAAGAAAACTTAATTAATCAAAAATTGTTTCTATCTTTTTACACCTTCAGCCGTAATTTGACAGCCCTGGTAGTATAGTCCGGTCTAGTATAAGCGGCTGTCGCCCGCTAGACCCGGGTTCAAATCCCGGCCAGGGCGCCACTCTTCCGTCCTTGTTTGGAAAAGCATATGAGCAGGGTTCTGTAAAAATTCTTGAATAAGCTTTGGGCTTTCAGCAGACACATGGAGATAAGGCTTATCCTAACGTTTGGCTACTTAATATATTAAAAGGTTCAACTGTTGCTTCGGACATGAATTATGATGAGAGTCAAGTGTTTGTGAAAACTTCTGAAAGGGGTTTATGTGTTGTCTGTAAAGGCGCGCGTTTCCTGTGCGGTAAAACGCGGTGTCCGATAATAGTTCGGGCGAACTTTTATTTGAAGAGTCTCCCGTTAATGCAAAGCGAAGACGTTAGCGGAGCTTCCCCTCCAAGTGTTTTCGTGGGCAGGATCGGCTACCCATATGTTTACGCTGGTCCCCTTGTCCCGCCTGTTGTTGAGGATACAAGCCTCTACGACTTGCCGGAGTGTTGGTTTGGAAAGTCCATAGACGAGATTGTCGGTTTCCGCTCCATGCTTATTCGTGGAAAACACCGTGTGCATGTGCAGAATTTTTTGGAAGCGGGGAAAATTATTGAAAAAACAAGGGAGCTTGCTTTGGCGGTAAATCCTGTGGACGTTGAGCTTCTTTTAAAGAAGAAGCCTAGAGGCTTCATGATTTTAGACGATGAGGTTCAACCTTTCGGGCCTTCTGCGCCTATTCGCGACTTGCGGGTTGGAAACGCTAGGTGGGACCGCCAGATTGAGAAGGCCTATTATGACACTGACCTCAAGGCTGTCGAAGCCGTTTTAGAGCTTTACCGAAAAGGTGTGTTAGTGTCAAAGATTCAAAGAGCGTTCAGTGTCGGCGCCTTCGGATTGGGAAAAAATAGGCGTTTGGTGCCTACTCGTTGGAGCATAACAGCCGTCGACAGCATAGTTTCTAAAGAGTTGATGGAGAAAGTGAAAGCTTTTCCTGAAATAAGCGAGTTTCGCGTTTATGAGTCCCGCTACTTGGACAACCTTTTCGAAGTCTTAATGATTCCTGGGAAATGGAGCTATGAAGCCATAGAAGCCTGGTATCCTGGCACGGTTTGGAATCCGCACGGCAGAAGCATCGCGTTGTATTCAGACTGGGAAGGTTATGAAGGGCGAACAACGTATGCGGAGATCGGCGGGTGCTACTATGCAGCGCGTTTGGCTGTTTGTGAGCAGCTTGTAAAGGAGCAGCGTCAAGCAACGGTTATAGTGCTCCGTGAGGCTTATCCTGGCTACATCATGCCGGTTGGCGTGTGGCAGGTTCGTGAAAACGTTAGGAATGCAATGCGGCAGAAGCCCTGCACTTTCAAAACTTTGGATGAAGCCTTGCATTATCTTGCAGGTTGTTTCAGAATTCCAATTCGACAGTGGGTAATGCGGAGTGAGCTTTTAAGAAACGCGTTGTTTCAGAAAAGGATTACTGATTATCTTGGAACGGCCAGAAGGAAGTGAAAACGTTGTTGGCATGCGCAGACTTACCTTTTGAACATGCCTTCGTGAGGCGACTTTAAAGCTTTAGCTAAGGGCTTCTTCATTCTTTTTTCAGCTTTAGCGCTTGGAACTTTTCTATTGCGTATTTTACTATTTTAAAGGTTTCTTCAGCGTTTTTCCATTCTTTGAATTTCGCCCATTTTAGAGGTTCAAGGCGTTTGTATGTTTCGAAGAACTCTTGAATTTCTCTTAATTTGTGGGGATGTATGTCGCTTATATCCTTGTATCCGTTGAATCTTGCGTCGTTCACCAGTACCGATAGTATTTTTGGGTCTATGCCTTTTTCGTCTTCTATTATTAGGGCGCCTATAACTCTGACTTTTACGAGACATCCTACCTCTAGGGGTTCGTAGCTTAACGCCATTATGTCCAAAGGGTCTTCGTCGTCGAACCATGTTTGTGGAACAAACCCGTATTCTACCGGAAAAACGACTGACGATGGTATTATGCGGTCTAGGACGAATGTTTCCCATTGAGGGTTGTACTCGTATTTGTCTCGTGAACCGCTGACAACTTCTATGATCATGTTTAATGTTTCTGGAGGTTTGTCGCCGCATGCGATGTCTCGCCAAAGGTTCATAATTAAACTCCTTTAGCCAAAAGGGCTGTAGGGGCTGTTATTTAATCTTTACCTAAGAGGCCAGGGTTAGTCTTCTTTTAAAGGTCTTTTTCCGACTTTGAATTTTTCTTCGCCGTGTTTTGCGTACAACTCCTTTCTTAAAGCTTCAAGCATTTCTATTTTTCTCCCGGAGAATTCTGCTGCTGTAACCACTTTTACATTGTGTTTTTCAGCTTCTTCGTAAACTGGTTTTATTCGTTTTTTGTAGTTTAGGTCGCGTAGGAAATGGTGGTCTAAAACTAATGTGTGAAGTTGAGTTTTTCTTATCGCGTTTATAAGGTTTGTGTTTGATGTTTCTAGGCTTTTATATGAATAACGATATCCAAGCATGTAGGTCATTGGGCCGTCAACGAAAACTATGTCTGGTTTCATGTCTATGATGAAAGCTGTTTGATTTTCCAGAGAAGGCCCTTCAACGTCTGATGTGTGTAGAAACTTTTCACCTCCGTTTTTTATGCATGTTTCTATTACGTAGCCAAGCCTAGGGTTTGTTCCATGGCAGACAGCGTTCGAAAAAGTTATTGTGGTTTCGCCAATCTTGAAGCTTTCACCGTCTGCAATCTTCAACGTTTTCGGCAAACCTTTTGCGGCTTCTAGGAAAAACGCGGCTCTGTCCTTTTGGCTTCTGTTTATGTTCCGAGTTGGATTTTTTATGAAAACTGTTTTTCCACGGTAGAGCTGCGGGTACTCTGGGTCATGATGGTCATAATGGTAGTGTGACACTATGAGGATGTCTGATTCTTCACCGTATTCCCTGATAATGTTCCATGTTTCCTCCAGTTTTTTCCACTCTAGCGGGTGTGGTTCTAAACCGTAACGCAGAGGCGCTAAAGAAACTCCTGGATCTATAAGGATTTTCGTGTTTTCTGTTTCCACGTAAGTTGCCATGGAGCGGACGCCGAAACTGTCAAAGCCTAGTGGGATAATGTTTTTAATCGTTGGGTTAGGCCTCCTTGAAAAAGGCTTCAAGCCTTTTGGTTTCAGTCTTCCTCAGGATTTCTGCGCATTTTTTGGGGTTTAAAGCTTTAAACTCTATGTTAAGGGTTTCCAATAATCTCTGTACGTCTTTAGCCATGTTTGGCGCTGCTAGGATCCCGCGCACTTCACGGTTTGTTCGGTTTTTAACCGCCTCTATGTATTTGGCAAGTTGAAGTGCTGCTTCCCTGCCTGCTGTTTTGCGTTTAATTTCAACAACTACGAGGCAGCCGTTTTTGTCTACGCCGTAGACATCGACGAATCCAGGGGTCACCCTTTTTTCGAAGCTTATAGGCTTGAAGTCTTCTTCTAAAAGTGTAGGCTCCGCCAGAATGGCTTTCTGCATGTCTTCCTCGCTTGCGTATAAAGCGAATTCGCCGGAGTCTTGTAGGTTAATGGCGAAGACTGCGTGAATTCTGTCGAAGAACACTTGCACAGATTCAGGTGGCTTTTGTCTTACAGCATGAATTTCTAACACGTTGTTTTCTGCCTGTGTGTGAAATATGCAACCTGGAGGCTGCCAGTTTACAGGTTCGTAGCCTACTGAACGATGAACCAGCAGTGAACCGTCTTCTTTTATAATGAGTATGCGTTCACCAGGGTCGAGTTTTGAGGCAGCTCTGCCGCGGTAGTTAACCCTGCAGTTTCCGATTAAAAGTATAGTTTTATGTTGAAGTAAAGCTTGCTTAACAATTTTTTCAGCTTCACCAGTGTCTGGGCTTACTGAAAAGGTTAAAGGCTTTGAGCTGGACAAGTTTTCCGCCGAATACTTTAGAAACTTATTTTGCTAATAAGATTTCTGAAGAGCAGAATGGCTGGATGGAGTAGAAAACGCGGCTCAATGCGGTATTACAGTTTGATGGCGAAGACTTATGATACGCTGTACAGTGAGGAACAGAAAACCAAGATTGAGGCGATGCTTGAAAGGGTAAAATTGGTTGGCAACTGTCGGCTGCTTGATTGCGGTTGTGGGACAGGCTTGCTTTTTGAATATGTTGCCAGTGAGGCTGATATGGTTGTTGGGTTTGACGTTTCAAGAGGAATTTTGGAAGAGGCTAAGAAGCGTGGGAGAAACTTCCGAAACGTGCATTTGGTTTTAGCTGATGCTGACTATATGCCTTTTAAGGATGAGGTTTTCAACCACATTTTCGCTGTTACGTTGCTTCAGAACATGCCGAAGCCTTTGGATACGTTGGCTGAGGCTAAAAGGGTTGCAAAGAAAGGAGCTTTCGTTGCGGTTACTGGGCTTAAGAAGAAGTTTACACGTGGGTTTCTTGAAGGTTTATCGCGCAAACTTGGTTTAAGTTTAATTGAAATCAGGGATGGAAATGAACAGCTGAAATGTTACATCGCCATATTTTTGAAGAGTTAACATTAAATACTGGAGCAGGCGCTATCTACTAAAACTATATATAAAATTGAAATGTTAAAAGTATAATCTCTGTAGATGCGTCTTTATGCTTGAAATTCGGTGGTTGATGTGCCCCTGAAAACTTTGAAGATAGAGGGCCGTGAAACCTTAACATTACAATGGATCTTGCACTTAAAAAATTTCAAGTTAACCCTCGACAGGAAACTTTGCGTAGGATGCGAAATCTGCAGCCTTGCATGTCCGAAGGAAGCTGTCAAACTTGAAAAACAACCAAAAACTTCAGATGGTAAAGCGCAGCATGCCAAGGTTGACGTAAACCTTGAGAAGTGCAACTTTTGCGGAATATGCGATATTCTCTGTCCTTACGGTGCCATTAAGGTAACCCTGAACGGGGAACACGTCTTATCAGTTGTTGAAAAGGAAAGTTTTCCTAAGCTTGTACGCGACATCCAAGCGGATGCTGCCAGATGCCCAATCGGATGTGTGGAATGTGAGAAAGTTTGCCCCCTTAACATAATTAAGGTGAGATGGCTGAATTCTGAAGGAAAACTTGTTCAAGATGTGGGTTCCTTAACCGAGGAGAAACGGGAAGGGTTAAAGGTTTTTGTTGACATAAAAAAGGATCAGTGCCCCTGCTGTAGAATATGCGAGTTCAAGTGCCCGGAAGGAGTTCTCCACGTGCGGAAAGCCTTCTACGGAAAAATTCGCATTAACCCTGAAATGTGTCCTGATGGCTGTAGAGACTGCCTCGACGTCTGCCCCATTACTGGAGCACTGTACGTTTCTGAAGGCGGCGGGAAAGTTTATGCAAATGAGAGTTTTTGCGTTTATTGTGGAGCATGTAAGATTGTGTGTCCTGTAAGCGGCGCTCTTGAGCTTAAAAGGACAAAGATAAGGCATACAACGGTTCGCTCCGGAGCTTGGAACAAAACATTGGAAAGGTTGACCTCGCCCCTTGAAATGACAAAGGAGTTGAAAGCTAAAGGTTCTTTCAAGGCTATGGATTCTGTGGAGAAGAGATTTGGAAGGAGGGCAGCGTGAAATTGGCGCAGAGAAATGAGGGCTCAAATCAAGATAAGCCTGAAGAGCTCCGCATAGGAGTTTTCATCTGCCACTGCGGCTTGAACATTGCAGGAGTCCTAGACATAAAGGAGCTTGTTGAATTTGCAAAAACCTTGCCAGATGTTGTTTACGTTAAGGAAAACCGTTACACGTGTGCTGATCCCGGGCAGGAGGAGATTAGGAAAGCCGTAAAAGAGCTTAAGCTTAACAGAGTTGTTGTGGCTGCTTGTTCGCCGCGGATGCATGAAGTCACGTTCAGACGGACTGTTTCAGATGCAGGGTTAAACCGGTATCTTTTTGAGATGGCGAACATCCGTGAATTCTCTTCATGGTGTCATCCCAGCACTCCTAAAGAGGCAACTGAAAAAGCGAAGGACCTGATAAAAATGGCTGTTGCAAAGGCAAGGCTTTTGATGCCGCTGCAGACAATCGAAGTTCCAGTTATCAATAAGGCGTTGGTTATAGGCGGCGGTATAGCTGGTATGAATGCTGCTTTAGATTTGGCTGAGATGGGCTTTAAAGTTTACCTTTTAGAGAAAGGCGAAAGCATAGGAGGCCGCATGGCGCAGCTTGACAAGACTTTTCCCACATTGGACTGCTCTATATGCATTGAAGGCCCGAAAATGGTTGATGTCGGAAGACATCCGAACATTGAGATAATCTCCTACGCTGATTTGTTAAACGTCAGCGGCTTTATAGGCAATTTCAAAGTAAGAATTAGGAAGAATCCTCGTTATGTTATTGCTGAAAACTGCACGGGCTGCGGTGAATGCAAAGACGTTTGTCCAATTGAGTATCCTAACGAGTGGGATATGGGTTTAGGCGTCAGAAAAGCCATTTCAGTACCTTTTGATCAGGCTGTTCCCCTTGTCTACACGATTAATAGAGATTACTGCATTGAATGCTTCAAGTGTGTAGATGCTTGCGGAGCCAGACAAGCTATAAACTTCGATCAGAAGCCTGAAGAGGTTGAGCTTGAAGTAGGCGCTATAATCGTTGCAACAGGCTATGATGTTTACCTGCCCTTTGAAAATCAGCTTTTCGGGTACGGCAGATACGCTAATGTGATTACGTCTCTTGAATTTGAGAGGCTTATACTGGCTGCTGGACCAACAGGCGGAAAAGTTTTAAGGGCTTCTGACGGGCAAAAACCCCATTCCGTAGCCTTCATACAATGTGTGGGTTCAAGGGACACGAATAAGTATCCATATTGCTCAAATTTCTGCTGCATGTACACGCTTAAACATGTGGTTCAGCTTAAAGAGAAGTATCGTGAAGACGTTGAAGTTTACGTTTTCTATATGGATATGCGGACCAACTTTAAAGGCTTTGAAGAATTCTATCAGAGAGCTAGAGAGCTTGGCGTAAACTTCATCCGCGGACGGGTAAGCCGCATATTCGAGGTTCAAGATACAAAGAACCTTATAATACACGCTGAAGATGCAAACCTCGGCATGCCGATAGAAGTTGAAGCCGACATGGTTGTTCTAGCAACAGCGGCAACACCTAAAAAGGGTACAGAAGACATAGCCCGTATACTTAACTTGACAAGAGGAGCAGATGGCTTCTTTATGGAGAGCCACCCGAAGTTAAAGCCTTTAGACGCGCCTACGGATGGCATATTCCTAGCCGGAGCATGTCAAGGACCCAAGGATATTCCTTACAGTGTCTCTCAAGGCTGCGGAGCAGCTGCACGGGCGGCAACGGTGCTTTCGAAAAGGGCTTGGAAAATTGAACCTATAATAGCGGTTGTAGATCCAAGCAAGTGTAGGAACATTACGACCAAATGCGGTATATGTTCAGAACGATGTCCCTACGGTGCAATAAGAGCCGAAGAGAAAAAGCCAGCACATGTTGTAACCGCAATGTGTCATGGCTGCGGAACATGCGTTGCTGAATGCCCAGCAGACGCCATACAACAGATGCATTTTACAGACGCCCAGATACTGGCGCAGCTTAGAACAGCCTTAGAGGAGAATCCTGAAGATAAGATTTTAGCCTTCCTATGTAACTGGTGCAGTTATGCTGGCGCAGACCTAGCTGGTACAAGCAGGTTTGAGTATCCGCCAACCATCCGTCCCATAAGAGTTATGTGTTCTGGAAGAGTTGACCGCGACTTTATACTTGAAGCTTTCCGACTTGGAGCTGGAATGGTTCTGGTCGCTGCATGCCACTTACCATATGACTGCCACTACATAAGCGGAAACTGGAAAATGAAGGCGCGGATGGATGCTTTGGCGCCTATGCTTAATAAGCTTGGGTTAACTCCGGAAAGATTCCGGGTGGAGTATATTTCAGCTGCTGAAGGAGTCAAATTTGCTGAGCTAATTAGAGAGATGACGGAGCATATGCGGATGCTTGGCAAGGAACGGATTAAAACTGAAAACGCGAAGTTACGGCCTATACTTGAAAACATGCTTAAACGTAAGGAGAAACGGTGATTCCAAATAATTTTCATAAGCTGTCTCCTCTACAAAACAGATTTCATGTAAATTTCCATTGAAAAAGGAACTATTCAGCTATTTGAAATTGATTGACGGTTCTGAAGGGGCTGCAGACGATTAGCCGCTTTATGGTTGATGAACATTTCCTTCTAAACATTAGATACTCCTAGTAAACTTTCCTTTAATCCAGTAGTATGCTGCCCCTGCAGCCAAGGCTGTAACGCCTATGCTCCAGGCTTCTGGCTTCACCGTAACGGAGAAAAACAAAAATGCTATGCACGTTGCGGCTCCCAGAACTGAAACGGTTTTCGGATAAACTTTGACGTGATTTTTCAGCTTTAATGCAGCGATGTTGGCTAACGTGTAGTAGAACAGCAACGCGAATGTGCTTAGGGCCACAACCCTTGTCAAGTCTACAAACAAAACTAGAAAAATGATTGCTGAACCGACAATCCAAATTGAAAAGTGAGGAGTATTAAATCTTGAGTGGAGTCTGCTGAGGGTTTGCGGCAAGTCTCTTCTCCTTGCCATTGCGTACATCATTCGCGAAACCCCCAAGATAGATGTCAGCAAGACGCTTGCCGTGGCGATTAATCCTCCAGCGGAAACAGTGTAGGCTGCCAAAATGTTTCCCGTAACATGTATTGCATCCGTCAACGGCGAATTTGAATTCACAAGTTTATCTGCTCCTACTAGACCGACAGCAACTATTCCAACTGATATGTAAACAACCGCGGATATTGCAAGTGAAAGCAGAATAGCTCTAGGTACATTTCTTCGTGCGTTTTTTACTTCTTCAGCAATGACGGCTACCCTAGCGAAACCTCCGTAAGCGAAGAATACGTAGAAGGCAGCTGACAACACCTCAACCTTAAAAACATTAAAGGATGCAAAATTTGAAGCGTTTACATGAAATAAACCGTAAACTACAAAAAACAGCAGTATCGACAATTTAGCAGCGACAAGCATATTGTTAAGAAGGGCAGACTGCCGCGCGCCTAAAAAATTTAGCAGCACAAATAAGAGGCACAGCGTGACTGCAATCCAGTTCGGAGGAAAGTCTGGAAGCAGTGCCTGCAGGTAGTTTGCAAAGCCTAGGGCAACAGCTGCGCCGGCAGAAGTGTTAGAGATTATCCACATCCAACCTGTCAGGAAGCCGGCGGAAGGTGAGATAAGCTGATAAACATATTCGTATATACTTCCTTCTCTAGGCTGCCAAGCAGTCAACTCTGCAAAACTTAAAGCTGTAAACATGGAAACTGCAGCGGCGATAACAATTGAAACTGTTAAGGCTGGTCCTGCGTATCCAGCGGCTATGCCTACGACAACGTATATGCCAGCACCTATCACTGCGCCAACACTTATGGCTGTAGCGTCGAAAAGCCCCAAAGCAGGCTTAAGCTCTTGACGCTGAGAATGTTTTTCAGCCAAATTCCGCACCTGTTTGTAATTCTTAAAATGGACTATTAGCCAAGGCTGTTATAATTTTCTACGTGAAGTTCTTAAACGGGTTTCTTTGTCTTCCCAGAACTCCCTTGTCCTTAAATAATGAATTTTAGCTTTCAACAAGTCCATGTAAAACTCCTCTATGTTGGGATGCATTTTACCAAGGATTCTGGATGCTGTTTCCGGACCGACACCCCTAACTTTGAGGGCTACTATTGCCTTTTTGCCATAGCTTAAGATTAGGTCAGCTGTACGTCTAATGTGAACTATTTCCTTAAGCTCTTCCTCTGTTAAGCTTATGCCCTCCCGTCTTTTATTCAATATGTCTTGAAGATGCTTCACATCCTGATTGGGGTAGAGCAATGTAAGAAGTTTAGAACAGCATTTTTCGCATGTTGGTTGTTCAGGCAGTTCTTTAATCTTCTTCTCCAAAATCCATTCACAGCAGTTTATGCATATAAGTGCAGCTGTTTTCGCCTCTATCGTATTTTTCATCTCCTCCGCATTGCTTAGTAAGACATGTTCCGAAGTCATAAGCTCTGAAAAGTCGCCATATTTTGCCAATATATGGTAAGCTAACGGCGTAGGGCTTTCAAATCGATGCAAAGTGCTGACTTTAATTTTCCCATCCCTGATGTTTTGCATTATCTTTTTAACCGTTTTTAAGTCTGCTTTTTCAAGCATGGCTTCTCTTAAAGTTTCATCGTAAATTGGGGTTTCCTTAAATACTGTTGGCAGTTGGCTTTGCCTTCTCAGGCCCAGTGTTTTTCCTCTCGGCATTGCGCCGAACCTTTCAGCAACAAATTTCATTTTATAACTGTAGGGAAATTTCGCCTCCAAATATTCTTTAAAGGCTTTTTCAACATGCTCCTCATTCAAACCGAAAAGTATGCTTGGCATTTTCTCAATTTCCTGCAGAGTCATCTTCCTAGCAGTTTCTATAAGTATGCGGTAACCGTCATTCCACCAGCCTACGATAAGTTCCATGTCGGAAAGTACAGCGTCGAAAATGCCTCCAAGAGTGCTGTTAACAATTTCGCCGAAACATGCATGGACGACCAGATATTTGTTGAAAATTTCTATAACGATGTGGCTGTGTGTTGGCAATGGCGCTCCTAGCTTTAGATGCTGCTCGATTTCTCTAACCGCATCTAGCAACGTGTCTCTATCTACTGTAAACTTTCCGGCGAAATATTCAGCCACGGCCTCTGCGCTATCCGAATTTTTTAGGGCTTCTCCAATTTCTTGACGCAACTTTCCAGTTTCTTGAGCCAGGTTGAAGGGAACGGGCAGCATTTCACCGTCCCATCCTGGAACGGCTGCAAAAGGATCTTCGGAAGGAACCACGTAAACTTTGCCTGTTTCATCTTCTATTTGAACTATGCGCCACACTTTTCCTCTGAGGATGATGTTGAGGCCTACGCGGGCTCGCAAAGCCATGAATTCATCGCCTAATGTGCCGATCCGTTTGTCTGAAATGATGTTTATTATCGGGTAGCGTTTCTCATCAGGAATCATTGAAAGATTCTCATAATAGTAGTTTCTTGTTTTCCACGTTTTCCTCAAAGTCTTTTCTTCCCCATCAATTTTTAATTGGTTGAGGTTGGCTAAAAAGTGTGCCACTTTTGAGAGGGTTTCCCTGTTAAGCCGTCTATATGGATAAGCTCTCTTAAGGGTTTTCAACAGTTCATCAAATGTTATTTTTCCCTTATCCATTAATAATCCTGCAGTTTGATGGGCTAAAACGTCTAAAGCGTTTTCATGTATCAAAACTGGCTCAATTTTGCCTTCGCAAGCATTTCTAACGGCAGCTAGAGACTCCAGAAGGTCGTCTGGAAAAGCAGTTATTATTACCCCTTTAGAAACCATGTCTAAGCGGTGTCCGCTTCTTCCAACTCTCTGGATTAAACTGCAAACCTGTCTTGGAGAAAGGTATTGAATTACCAAGTCTACTGCTCCAATGTCTATGCCAAGCTCTAGAGTGCTTGTGCAAATTACCGCCTTCAAAGTTTTAGCCTTAAAATCGTTCTCAATTTGGACGCGTTCCTCCTTTGACAAGGAGCCATGGTGAACTGCTATATCTCCTCTTCCAAGCTGAGTAAAACGGTGGCCGAGAGTCTCTGCCACGGTTCTGCTGTTAACAAAAATCAAAGTGGACTTGTGGCTGTTTACAAGTTCGGTTATACGCCTTATTCGAGCAGCGCCTTGAGGCGACATGCCGATTCTGCTGCCTAGCTCGTAATCAGCATCTGTGGGTGTTGGATTCTCTACTGAATATTTGTAGCTTTTTGGAAGTGAAGCTTGAATAACCTTTACATTTCTGTCCGCTCCAGCAATGAACTTGGCAACTTGGCTTGGGTTTCCCACAGTGGCTGACAAGCCTATTCTCTGAAAGTCTTCCTGGTTTATCTCTTGTAGACGTTCAAGAGCCACTGTCAATTGTGTTCCACGTTTGCTGGAGGCAATTTCATGTACTTCGTCTATGATTATCCATTTTACATGGTTTAGATGTGTTTTCATTCGAACGCCTGGAAGCACGGCCTGCAGTGTTTCAGGAGTTGTGACAAGCATGTTGGGTGGTGAAACTGCCTGTTTTCTACGCAGCCTTAACTCTGTGTCGCCGTGTCTGACTTCAATAGTCATGCAAAGCTTTGAAGCCCAAAATGTTAGACGCTTTAAAAGGTCACGGTTCAAAGCCCTTAGAGGCGTCACATAAACTATGGATATGCCTTTGCCTTTTTTGTGCTGGATGAATTCTGAGAATACCGGTAGAAGAACAGCCTCAGTTTTTCCGCTTCCCGTAGGCGCAATTAAGAGAATGTTTTCGCCAGCCAAAACATGGGGGATGCCCAAAATTTGAGGTAACGTAGGGTTATAAAAACCAAGCTCTGCTAATCCCTCTTGAACTGGCAAAGCTAGAAGCTTAAAAACATTGGAGCAAGCAGCTTCGCCCATCATATTTCGCCTTTTCAATTTCGCAGAAACTCCACTTATTCTTTTCCAAGCAGTATGACTGTTGCCTTTCCTTATAGCTTTGCAAGCATCTTTAACAAATCCTTCAGGATAGATTCAAACATGCTGCAGGCAGAGCGTGTATTCGTCTTCTAGACTATGTAGTTTTTATCTGTCTTCTCAAAGTCTGTCACTATTTCCATGACACGTTTTGAAGGGCTAACACTGTCCAGGGGTATGTCCTTCAGTAAATCCCATGGGCTTCTCTTTGCTATGGATGTTGTTATATGTTCTTCGCCGAAGCATTCCTTTGCCACATGGTAGACCATTTGCCTAACCTTTAACTCTGAGACATGCCCGAGGGCATGTAAATACTCGTGGAGAAGCAAATTGTAGACGAAAGCGTTTAAAATTCGCCTAGAATTTGTCGAAGCTTCCACAGCTTTTACCAGAATTCTGTTGAGTATAATGTTATTTGTTCCATAAGGGTGATAGGCGCCCAATTGCGGCGGTAAATCATCTAGAAAAAGCATCAATCCAGCTCTGCGCTGCCCAAGCGAATAAGCAACGGTCTCTTTCACGATTTCCCATATTTCGCCGTAACCTGTAGCATTTTCAAGTCTTAAACGGTAGTTTTTAATGCGAGTTTTAGACAAGACTATCTTCAACCATGTTAAATCAGCTTCAAAGAAGCATAAATAATCTTTCGCTTTGCCTGCATTGTGAATAAACCCAATTTGGCATCCGAATTTTAAGAAGACATGCATGTTTAGGCGTTAACCTTCTCTCTTATAAAAACTGCAACAATTACTCCTGCAACTTGCAGTAACCCCAAAATTGTGAATAACCATTGGAAGGATCCTGTGTGTTCCAAAACATATCCGGTAATCATCGGCGCCGTTGCTATAGTGAGCATAGCTGCAGTGTTAATGAAGCCCACTGCTTTTCCAATTATGTCTGCAGGAAAAAGTTTTGACGCCATTGTTGTAATCGTAATTCCTGTAGCTCCTTGAACAAAACCGATGAATAGAAACATGATGGAAACCAAGATGAGATTTCTTACAATTGAAAGGGAGAAAAGGCATAAGGTTGAAACAAGAAGTCCAGCGATTACGATTATTTTTCTTCTACGGCTTTTGTCGGAAAGTCTGCCTATTATAGGCGCCCCTACTATGAAGCCGACAGAGTTTACAGCACCCATTCCTCCTGCTTCAACAACAGAAAAATTAAATTCTTTAACAAGATACTCAGGTATCCACGAGGCCAACCCTTGAAATGCCAATCCTGCCGAAAAAGACACCAAAACAAACAGCCACAAATTTGCAGAGCTTAAGGCAGCCTCAGTGAACTTTTCCCCGCTTAATTTCACGCCCACCACTTTTTTCCGAGATAATTCATTTTCATTAGAATCTCGCAGCAACAAGAAACAAAGCACCGCGATTAAAACTGTAGGTATAGCTGTAATTATTAAGCCGAGCCTCCACCCGAAAAGCACAGTTAAAGGAGGAACCGTTATTAAAGCCAACGTCGGTGCTCCGCCTGCAGCAGTTCCATAAAATCCAATTGCTGTTCCCCTTTCATTCTCAGGAAACCATTCTACAAGAAGTTTCATTGCAGGTATATAGCAGAAAGCAGCGACAACGCCTATTAATATTCTGGTTACTAACGCGTCTGTGGAATTTCTGATAGAGGTAAAAAATAAAACTGCTATTGACAAAGCAAGGAGAGAGGCGAAAATAAGTTTTCGAGGAGACCATTTATCCGCAGCATAACCTGCTGGTATTTGCAATATGGCGTATGGGATGAATGCAACGCCCATTATGAATCCTGAAAGGGTGTACGTCATGTTCAACTCGTCTATTAGCACAGGGATCAAGGGTACAAAGGCCATCCTGTGAAACAGCGACATTATATAGGCGCACCATGCAAGGGCAAGTACAAGCCAACGATAACGAAGAACCATTAACCTACACCATATGCCAATCCATTTTTTAGTGATTACCCTCATTCTATGCAAAGTTCCTTTTTAAGCTGTTTTTAAAATTTCTACTTGCGCAGGTTTCATGCTTGTTTAAACCTCTAAAACAAAGTGCCAAGCAGAAAAGCGAAAGCAGACATGAAATGCTAGAACCTATACTCATCTATATCGCCGGAGACACTTAAACGGCGCGTGGGGCGATTAAATAATTATTTAATGTTTATTTGGGAGGGTCAGCCTTCCTCGTTTTTGATTGTTGATGGTGGAGGCTGGTTCGCCTAAGCTGTTGTTCGATTTGGTGGATTTTAAGCCTATCCGTCATGTCTTGTGGGTTGGCCTTCATGTGGATGGTGCTGGCAGGCCTGTGGTTTATGATCCTGAGTGGGATTTGAAGGCTTTGATGTTAAGGTTGTTTTTGCAGCTTTCATACGTTAAGGACTTAGTTAGGCTTTTAAGGCGAAGCGCATATTTCAGGGAAGCCTGCGGCTATAGGGGTAGGGTGCCTACTGAGGCTCATTTCAGCCATATGAAGAAGCGCATTGGCATGGAGGGTTTTAGGGCTGTTGAGGGCTATCTTCGTGGAGAAGCCAATAGACTTAGGGCTAAATATCCTCTTTTAGCTTTAGGCTTGGTTCAGGCAGCATGCTTTGATGGCACAGACCTCAAAGCTTGGAGCAGCCGAAACCCGAAGGATAACACGCGGGGACTTGGAGATCCAGAGGCTAGGGTTGGAAGGGGCCCTGAAGGCTTCTATCTGGGCTATAGAAGCCTATTCCTAATTGACATGGAGGGCCTACCGTTGGGGCATGGTGAGGATTCGGCAAACGTTAACGAGAAAGATCTCGTAGAAAAGGTTTTAGAGGATGCTTTAGGCGGCGACTTTGAGGTTGAGTTGGTTGTTGGAGACAGCCAACTAGAGTCTAAAAAGGTATTCCGAAAAGTGGAAAAAAGGAAAATAGACCATGTAATTCCATGGAGAAAGCTTAGAGGTTGGAGTGTTTAGGTGGTTTTGGTGGTTTTGGCTTACAGGCATAGGTGGTTGCCCGGCATCCTTAGCGCTTTCCCAAGGGCGCTTTCCATCGGAGCGCGCAACCCGCCTTTGGAGAAATAATCAAAACAAACTGACTTTTTGGCTTCTATAATATAATAGGGGTCTTTCAACTTAATAAAAAAGTTTAAGAGAAAAAGCATGTCAATAACCTATAAACATGAAAAGGAAGGCCCCAGATCGATTTGGCTGAAAAAATCACAATGGAAAATCCCATTGTGGAAATCGACGGAGACGAAATGGCTAGGATTATGTGGGCTTGGGTTAAAGAGAAACTCATCTCACCGTATGTGGATCTAAAAGTTGAATACCATGACCTTAACATCAAAATCAGGGACGAAACCAATGATCAAGTTACCTTGCAAGCAGCTGAAGCGGTGAAAAGATGGAAAGTTGGCGTTAAATGCGCTACAATAACACCAAACGTGGAAAGAGTAAAAGAGTACAATTTAAAAAGAGAGTTGAAGAGTCCCAATGCGACCATTAGAAATTTTTTGGACGGAACAATTTTCAGAACCCCTATAATGTTTAGCAACGTTGTTCCTGCGGTACGTTTCTGGAAGAAACCGATAGTCGTAGCAAGGCATGCATTTGGAGACATATACAATGGAGTGGATTTCAGATTTGATGGACCTGCTGAGGCTGAAATCGTTGTTAAACAACATTGCAGTAAAGAAACACGAATAAAGTTTCCTGCTTTTCGCGGCGCCGGTGTCCTCCAAGGAATATATAATTTAGATTCTTCCATAGAACGCTTCGCCAAGACATCTTTTAGGTTTGCTTTAGAAAGCAAGCTGGACTTATGGTTTGCTACAAAGGATACCGTCTCAAAGGTTTACGATGGCAAATTTAAGGAAATTTTCATTAAAGTTTTCGAAGAAGAGTATGAAAAAGCATTTAAAGGGGCTGGATTGACGTTTCACTACTTTCTTGTGGATGACGCGATGGCTAGAGCGATCAGATCTCCAGGAGATTTCGTCTGGGCCTGCAAAAATTATGATGGTGATGTGATCTCAGACCTAATAGCATCTGCCTATGGAGGCAGCATAGCTCTAATGACTTCGATTCTTTTTTCGCCGGAAGGTCACTTCTTGTCTGAAGCAGCTCACGGTACTGTACAAAAGCATTACTACAAACATTTGAAAGGCGAGAAAACTTCAACAAATCCCATAGGCATAATATTCGCTTGGACTGCTGCTCTTAGAAGACGTGGTGAATTGGACGGAACAAGAGAATTAATAGAGTTTGCATCCATGTTGGAGGACGCTGTAAGAGTTACTGTTGAGAAAGACCGGATAATGACCGCCGATGTAGCAAAAATTTCTGAGCCTGCTGTGGCTAACGCCGTCTCAACACAAGAGTTTATAGAAGCTGTGAAAAAAAATTTTGAAAAGATTCTGAAACATAAATTTGCGAATATTTAAAGGGACGTGTGATATAATCGCTTGTTATACGGTCTACATGGTCATTGAAAATAAAAACAACAGTTAATGGGAGAGTATTTAATATGACAACAACCGTTGAAAAAATCCTCGCCAAGGCTTCAGGAGCAAAACGAGTTGCTCCCGGAGAGTTCGTTGTCGCTGACATCAACTTTGTCTTCGCCCATGACGGAACAGCACCGCTAATGATTGATGTAATAAACGAATTTGGCGTGAAAAACCTCAAAATGGCCGACAAAAGCGCTCTATTCATAGACCATGCAGCACCAAGCTCTTCCGTGCAAAATGCCATTCTTCACATAAAAATGAGAGAATTCGCAAATCGATTTGGAGTTAAACTTTTTGACGTTGGAGAAGGCATTTGTCATCAAGTAATTATGGATCATCAGTTTGCTAAGTCTGGAGACATCGTAGTCGGTGCAGACTCGCACACAACACTTCATGGAGCTGTAGGCGCCTTTGGAGTGGGCGTTGGCAGCACTGACGCCGCTTTTGCAATTACATTTGGAAAATTGTGGTTTAAGGTTCCTGAAAGCATAAAAATAACATTTAAAGGCACGCTAAATCCCGGATTAAGCTCAAAGGATATAGCCTTAGCTTTGCTAAAAGAATTGGGAACCGATGGTGCCAGCTACATGGCTATTGAGTATCACGATGAACTTTCACCAAAACTTTCTCAATCTTCAAGGGCTACAATTTCAAATCTATCAGCGGAAATGGGTGCAAAGGTCGCTATATTTCCAGCAGCGCCTTTCACTCCCGAAAAAAATGCCTCCTATGCCTCAGAAATTGATCTAAACTGCAGTAGACTTGAACCACTAATTGCCAAGCCCCCTCTTCCATCCAATGGTGTTCCGGTTTCAGACCTTGAAGGCCTAGAGGTAGATGAGGTGTTCATAGGAAGCTGCACAAACGGTAGACTTGAAGATCTAGAAATAGTTGCCAAGATATTGAAAGGGAAAAAGGTTAAGAGAAATGTTAGGTGCATTGTTATTCCAGCGTCAAGGCAGATCTACGAAAAAGCTGTCGAAAACGGCATAATAGAAACGCTGGTTAAATCAGGCTGTGTCATAGGGCCACCAACATGTGGACCATGCGTAGGTGCTCACATGGGACTGCTCGGTCCTGAAGAGACTGCAGTATCAACTGCAAACAGAAACTTTAAAGGGAGAATGGGCGACCCAAAAGCCAAGATATTTCTGGCAAGTCCCGCGACGGCCGCCACTTCAGCTCTGGAAGGAAAAATATCTGACCCAAGAAAATATTTGAGGTGAAGTGTTCATGATTAAAGGTAGGGCAATTAAACTTGGAGATGACATTAACACGGATCTTGTCATTGCTGGTAGGTATAAGTTTAAATCTGTTTCCATTGAAGAAATGGCGCAACACATATTCGAGGATGTTGACTCCTCACTTGCTTCTCGAATAAAACCCGGCGACATAGTTGTTGCTGGAAAAAACTTTGGTTGCGGTTCAAGCAGAGAGCAAGCTCCAAGAGTTATGGTGAAAGCAGGAATTTCCGCAGTTATTGCAAAATCCTTTGCCAGAATCTTTTTTAGGAACACCATAAATGTCGGCCTACCTGCTATCATAGTTGAAGGAAAATTCGTGGATTCAACGTCGGAGTATGACTTGCTTGAAATAGACCTTGCTAAAAACACTATTAGAAACTTGACAAAAGACATAGAAGCAAAGTTTAAGCCATTCCCGAAACAGCTTCTGCAAATATTAGAGGCTGGAGGACTCGTTTCATACGTGAAAAAGAAAATTTCTCTTAATGAGCTAGACAGTGGCGTTTCAATCTGGTAAGTTATTGAAAACTAAGCAAGTAGTTTCAACATTTTCAATATAGATTTGAATTCCTCCTCTTTTAAAGAAGCTTTCCGCCCGCCCTCGTAAAGCTCTCTAACTGTTTCCACAACCGCCATTAAGGCTTCGTCGCTTGGAGCTTTTCCAGTTATCTCAATAATCTTATATCTAATGACATTTTTTCCAGAGTTTCTACCTATTGTTATCCGTCGTTCATTTCCTACAAGCTCCGGCGGGTATGGTTCATATGTTAATGGGTCGTTTATAACTCCATGAGTGTGAATGCCAGACTCGTGGGCAAAGCAATGTCTGCCCACTATCGCCTTGTTTGGCGGAATAACGTAGCCAGTTGCACGGCTTACAAGATCAGCGAGTTGTGTCAATTTTTGAGTTTTCCCTTCAAATTTCTTGACACCATAATGCATGTAAAGGTTCATAAGAACTTTTTCTGTTTCCGCGTTTCCAGCACGTTCACCTATACCTAGAAAAGTTGTGCTTGCGTAGATTTTATCCCACACTCTAGAAGCAGCCCTTATAGCAGCAATAGTGTTCTCAACAGCGTTTCCGAAGTCATCATGAGCATGAATTTCAATATTCTTGATTTTTGTTTCTTTAAGAGCTTTCACTTTTGCTGGAATACCATTGGGCAACGGTGCATTCGGATCAGAAAGCCCTATCCCAACGGTGTCGCAGATGCGATAGCATTCAGCACTTGCATCGGCTATAGCGTTAACGAACTTTTTCTCAAAATTCCAGTCAGCTCGGGTGCTGTCCTCTCCATGTACAAAAACTCTAAGCCCGTGGTCCTTAGCGTATTCAACTACGTCGACAACTTTTTCCAAAATTTGGTCAGGTGTCTTATCAGGCCATTTTGCCTTAAAATGAAGATAGGAAACTGGATGGGATATCCCAACCTCTTCAAAATCACATTGTAGAACACTGTCTATATCTTCTCGAGTCGCTCTGCACCATCCGGCAACTCTGAGATCTAAACCCATATCGAGAATCAATTTTGCCGCCTTCTTGTCTGTTTTCTGGTAATGAAAAAGCTCAATGCGTTCCACACCGACTTCATATAGAAGTTGCGCTATTTTCGCTGCATCTTCTGGATCCACCACTAAACCCGGCATTTGAATACCATCTCTCAGCGTAGTATCATCGATTATCGGGTCTGTTTTCAAGCACATTTTAGAATAGAAATATCTAAAGCTCATCTTTGTAGCCTCAC
Source organism: Bathyarchaeia archaeon (assembly GCA_038826715.1). Lineage (GTDB taxonomy): Archaea > Thermoproteota > Bathyarchaeia > Bathyarchaeales > Bathycorpusculaceae > JAWBOH01. Next base: position 37,269 of record JAWBOH010000004.1, read on the forward strand.
GTGTAAAACGGTTTTGCGCAGTTGCTTAAGATCGTATGATTCCCTCACTTTCCTTTGCTTTTTACTATGCATTAACAATTCCGTTTTAAATTTCAACGGTATATAAAAATATTTCGTTTAATAAAACGTTTATAAAATTACTAAAACCGCTATATGAATAAATGTTCAGTAAAATATCATAAATTACATACAAAATTTTAGCAAGGATTATTGAAATTGGACGTTTAGACTCTTGCGCCCATAAGAAGGACGTGTGCCTTACGCCCCTACAAGGGCAATACGGCTCCGCATCCAGCACCACCAATCGCATAAACGTCCCATTAAAGGACAGCACGTCCACTGGACCTATCAAACGCCTGACCTTGAGGGAAAAGCCTGAAAAGGCCTACGACTCTTCAACACCCTATAGCACGACAACAAAAGCCTCCTGCCAGTGGCCACTATAGCCGTTTTCCTAACACGCCTAGAATAAGCCTTAAGGAAAGTGCTGTCAGCACTAACCATGATTAAATCTGAGCGTCCATTATACCCATACTAAAGACTTGATTTAGGAAATCTTCGAAGATTTTCTCAATGTTTTCAGTCTTAGCACGGGTAATAAACTTGCTGAAAGTCGGATGGTCCGGTGTTCTATCGCCAAACTCGCATATCTCACGAGCATACTCTCGTCTTTAAAGCCTCCTGCAAAGCTTCCTAACAAATGGAATGGCCTCAAAACGCATAAACAACAAAGCCAAAAGCATGGAACGCACTGGATAGCGAGGCCTACCCCTACCGCTATCAGCGTACTCAGCCTCAATAAGGCTCACAGTTAACTTTATATTCATATTAGAGAACAACAACTTGAGGGTGTCAAGCGGTACCCCAGAAATTTGTCCAAACTCTGTTATCACCTCCATTTGAGCCTTTTTCAAATATCCCTAGACACCCTAAACCCTATAAACATAACCAAACCAAAACATCCTCCTTTCAAAAAAGCTTAAAAATAATTATTCAACACTTATGCACAAGTAAAATTAGACAATTTGGGAATAATATGGCGCTAAAAATGTGGACTCAGAAGCGGGAAAAATTGTCATCCACATTACGTGTACTCGTACCTCGATTTCTTCATAGTCCGCTTTACTTTTAGTTTTTTCTAAAATTTGAATATTACTGAAAACGAGTTATAAGGCTGGTACTCTAACCAATAACTGATTTTTATTGAGTACAATGAGTTGATGATTGTTTTTTCCGCTTCTGAGTCTAAATCAAGTGTTCGCAGATGCTCCGCTGCAAAACTTGTCTGGAAAGTAAAAATATGGATAAGTCTTCGTTAAGTCTCTGAAGGCCCTGTGACATATGCCCATATGCTTACAAGGACTAATGTTAGGAACGCGCCTGCAAGCCCTGAAAGTACATATCTCGTAACTACACCTAAGGACGGCAGCAGCGCAACTAATGCTGGAATCACGTATGTAGCTGTCACGTCTGCTATGATGCCCGCGAAGAAGCCTAGAAACGCTACAAGAGCGAAAACTTTTAATCGTTCACCCATTTTTCCACCTAGCCTAGAATTCAATTCTAAGCCTCTTTTTAGTCTAACTTACAAGTTTTTGTCTATTTTAGAGAAAAAAGCAAGCATTTCTTTTCACTTGAAAATTAAAGCTCAATAAGGTTTTCGGAGGCTGTATATCTCTAGGTATATACGTAGATATTTCCAGCATATTAACAATGTATAAGACTTCCCTAACCCATTTAGCCTTTCCGGAGGAATCAAATTGTCTGAAAGATTTAGTAAACGATGGGAAGAGAGACGTGACGAGCAACCCTTAACTGAACGCATCAAGGAAGCAGTGAGACCGCCAGGTCCTTTAAAGCCCAGACTTGACATGGCAGTGAGACGCATAGAATTACAGATACAAAAGCTGGATCAAGCAAGCGAAAGGTTTAGTCAAAGAGACAAGTCAATATTTGCCAGAATCGTCGATGCCTATACAAAGCATGACATGGCGCGGGCAAATGTTTTCGCAAACGAGCTGGCTGAAATAAGGAAAATGGAGAAAATGATAATGCAAGCTAGGCTTGCCCTTGAGCAAATTGTCTTAAGGTTACGAACTGTTTCAGAACTTGGAGATGTAGTTTCAACCTTAGGCCCAGCAGTAAGTGTGCTAAGAGCAGTTAAAACAGGGATGGCCAACATTTTCCCTGAAGCCGAGAAGGAGTTGGGGCAAATAGGGAATCTGCTGAACGGAATAATAGTGGAAGCTGGGCAGGACACAGGATTATCCATAAACTTTGATACAGCCAACGAGGACGCTCAGAAAATCCTTACAGAGGCAGCGGCCGTTGCCGAACAAAGAATTAAGGAGAAGTTCCCAGATCTTCCAACAGGCATCCCTCACATGCCAATGCCGGAGAAATCCACTACAGAAACATCTTAACTTATGGAGGAATGTAAATGTTACAAGATCCCAACATTTTTTTATCTCTTGGAAAAACTGTTAGGGACGAGTACGGACGCCTAATAGGAGAAGTTGTCTCTTTAGGCGTTAAGCCCCACGGGGAAGTTGACCACATTTACCTGAAACGAAATGATGGGCGTTTCACAAGGCATTCTGTAGAAAGCATAAAAGTTGAAGGTTCAGAAGTTATTCACATATCTGACATCAAAAATGAAACGTTAATCTTTTGCAACCAGATACCACTGATATGGCGTAAAGATCAAGCCTTAAAAGAGCTTCTGGATAAAAAAAGGATTTCTCCAGAAGTTTACGAAGATCTACATAGCAATTTTGAAGGTGCTCTAAACCAGCTTAAAACCGAGGCTAAAGCCCTGCTGGAAAAAATCGACAAAGAGATTGAAAGGTGTAACAACGAAATTAGGGAGCTTAACTATGCTCTAGTCCACTTGGAAGTGGAGCATGAGATAGGAGAAATCAGCGAGCAATCGTATCATACTGCATTCTCCTCAATACAAGAGTGTCTGAAGCGGGTTAATTTAGAAAAGGCAGATCTTGAAAATATGAGAAGCAAGCTTTCAAACATCCTTCTAGGCGAAACCTCTTACGAAGCGTTCGCCAAGGAAACCGTTGAAGAGCCTTCTGTTCCGCCATCTCCAAGCCTTCCAGAGCCCCCTGTTGTAGTCTACGTGAAAGAAGCCAGCGAATCCAGCATTTAAGCTTCCACAAGGCGTAGCTGGCGGAGGGAGCTAAAATAAAAAATCCTTTTACAGCTTCCCCTCCACCACTACGAGAAGTTTTAACCACATCTGTTTACAAGCTGCGGGTTCAGCAGCATAAAGTGGTTCAAGCATCTTTAAGGCTTAAGGAAAGAGACAAAAGCCTATTCCAAACCTGCGTAACTGCATTGAAAGCCAGTAACAAGGAAAAAGCTACTATATGTGCAAACGAGCTGGCGGAGGTACGTAAGCTAATAAACTTTCTTCAACAGGTAGAACTGGCTCTTGAAAGGGTTATCCTCCGCCTTGAAACGGTGAAGGAGCTAAGCGACATAATAATAGATTTGAAACCTGCATTAAAAACCCTTCAAAGCGTTTCAAAACAGCTTTTTGAAATCTTGCCAGAAGTTTCCTCTGAAATCAGCGAAATCAACGATGTTATAGGTGAAACAATTTATTCGACGAAGTTATCTGCCGATGAAGTAATGCTGCCAGTGGACAAGGTTACTCCAGCTGGAGAACAAATTTTAAACGAAGTCACAAGTTTCCTTGAGCAAAGATTAGCTGAGAAACTTCCAGAACCTCCTTCTGTTCAAGAAGCACCTAAATTGGAAAGGGCTGAAGCTCAGATTAAACAGATGGTTGCCTTGGCAGCAGCATGCTCTCAGACAGTTAGCGGAGAAACAGTTGAAGGACAAGAGTGCAGCACTGGAAACGTAATTTCCTTCAGAAAGGCTGAAATTCAAGAGATTTCTTTAAAGGTTGCTAAGCCATCGCTTGAAGATGCCCTACTCGAATATGTTAGAAAAACAGGGGGAGAGGTTAACCTCATCCGTTGTTCTCATGATTTAGGCGCTTCGTATGAGGAGGTTGAGAAGGCTCTCCAGAATCTTGGAGCAAAAGGTAAGATAAAGATTGAAGCTAAAAGGTGAAGCCTATGGAAGCCTCTCAAGAACTTGAAAAATCTGCAACAAACTTCGCTTTAGAAGCAGTTCGCCTCGACAAGCAAGGGGCGAAAGGCATGGCAATAACCATGTACCAGAAGGCAATAGAGACATTACTGAAACTGGTTCAGCTTTATCCAGACTACAGTCTAAACAAGGTTTACATACAGAGAGCTATAGCCTACCAGGAGAGGATAAAAGTACTGCAGGGCTCTATTGGGACAGCTGAATTTCAAACTGAACCAAAAGCTGCTGAAGGTTCAAAATCTACTGAAGAAAAGAAAGCCAGTTACGAAGACTTAATTGTAAAGGAAAAGCCAAACGTACGTTGGGAAGAAGTCATAGGGCTTGACATAGCCAAAAAAGCTATAAAAGAAGCAATAATTTACCCTGTTCAAAGGCCAGACCTTTTCCCGCTTGGCTGGCCTAGAGGTATACTGCTTTTCGGACCGCCAGGATGTGGAAAAACATTGTTGGCTGCGGCGGCAGCAACAGAGATTGACGCAGTTTTCATTTCTGTAGATGCAGCTTCAGTAATGTCTAAATGGCTAGGTGAGGCTGAACAGAACGTTGCTAGACTTTTTGAGTCTGCAAGGAAGTCAGCCTTAGAAGATAAGAAACCAGCTATAATATTCATTGATGAACTGGACTCTCTTATGGGAAAACACTCAAACGAGGTTGGTGGAGAAGTCCGCGTGAGAAACCAGTTCCTGAAAGAAATGGATGGAATAATAGACAAGGGTAGAAGCATCCATGTCTATATTATTGGCGCGACAAACAAACCATGGGACCTAGACTGGCCTTTCATTAGGCGTTTTCAGAAGAGAATTCTTGTACCCCTTCCCGACCATCATGCCCGCTTAATGATGCTTAAACACTACACAAGCAATTTAGCTTTGGCTCCAGACGTGGACCTGCATGAGTTAGCTAGGCTTTCCGAAGGATTTTCAGGAAGCGACATAAAAGATGTGTGCCAGTCAGCACATCTAAAAGTTATAGGCGAGTTCTTCGAGTCTGGCCAAGCTTCCAACAAGCTTGCAAAACCTAGGCCTTTAAGGATGAGTGATTTCAGGCAAATCTTAGAAGAAAGAAAACCCAGCGTTTCCCTTGACATGCTAACTCTTTACAACCGCTGGTTTGAAGCATTTAAAGCCCTCTAGGAGCATCCTTCGAAGTGGAAAGGTTTGGAAACTCTCGGTCTGGTTTTTGGAACTCTCCTTTCTCCCCTTCTCCCCTCTATAAAAACCTCCAAACCCCACAATCATAAGATGCTCCTTCAAAAGGGCTTCCAGGCTAAACCTCTCTTTTTCTAATATCCGCATCAAAGCTGAGCGCATCTTTGAGAGCAGCTTTTCTTCAGGAGTTACCCTTTCATTTCTTCTTTAAATATGTTCTGAAACATTTCCTTGCCTATGTGTAGCTTTTCCGAAAGGTTCTTAACCCATCTGGCATAAATTCTGAAAACGTTTTGAAGTATTTCTGCCTTTTCTCTATCTGTAAGTTCCTTTTCTTCAGCGATGAGAAGGGCGAACCATTTTCCTATATCTGAAAGCTGGTAGGCTTTAACCCAAACCGTTCTTCCATCCCGTTCAGCTTTTTCCATATATTCCTTTAACACTCCGAGTTTAACTAAGGATTTTAAATTCTCTATTATTGTCTTGTTGGAGTAGGCAAGCTTCTCGACAAGGTCTTTTTGGTAAATCTTGTTTGAGATTCCATGCTTAAGAAGATACTTCAGAATCTCAAGAGAAGCCTTAGAACCGAAAATTGCGCTTAGAATCTTGTCTTTCTGTTCTGCTGGGAGAAATACAACGTAAGGATTATAATGAAATGGCAAGGTCAAACAGTCCACCTTCAAATGCTTATGAAAACTTATCCTACATATTGTTTTCTTTCAACGCTAGGCTTTTTAAAAAGTTAGATAAATTTTATCAAGGGGTTTCAAACGGCTGCTTCCAACAGTTTGACAAAATGGATTCCAATGGACGGTGACACATTCATAACCAGTGAAGGCTTCATACTCAACGTTTTCGGGTATGAACATCCTGAAGAACGAGTCTTTGCGTTTTTGAAGTACATCCCCTCCAAATTTAAGAGACTATTTAACGTTCGTCTCCTAGAAAGAACCTGGAAACATGAAGAAACACAGCTTTTTAGAGCTGAAAAGCTTTACACCGCTAAAAACTATCAGACTTTTCTTGAAGTTTTTCGAAAACATTTTCCCGAATACATTTACTTTTGCCCTTTTAGAAAAAAAGTGGTGATTAGCGCAAATTTAGACAGCGTTGTCAAAGTTTATGTTCCAAGAGAACGGCTGAAAGCTTTAATGGAAGCAAATGCGAAGGATGCGCTTCAAATGCTAACCTTAAACTTTATCGCTCTTGTGTCAAAAGAGTCTAAAGTTCCGCAAGAGGATTTCGGGATCCATGGATCCTTAGCCTTAAATATGCATTCAGCCGAATCCGATATAGACATTGTCGTTTACGGAAGCCGAAACTTCCGCCGAGTTGAATCCACCATAGACAAGCTTGTCAAGGATGGAACATTAACTTACGTGTTTAATAATAGGCTTGACGCTGCAAGACGGTTTAAAGGACGCTTTGAAGGTAAAATTTTCATGTATAACGCTGTACGCAAGCCAGAGGAAGTTGTCACCAAATATGGCGAATGCAGTTATACGCCGATAACTCCTGTTAAGTTTCGCTGCAAAGTTAAAGATGATAGTGAAGCTATGTTCCGCCCAGCAGTATACAAGATTGAAAGCTTCAATCCAATTAAATGTGGATTGACTTTTCCAAGGGACGTCGTTCCAGAAACCGTTGTCTCCATGATTGGATGCTACAGGAACGTTGCTAAGAAAGGTCAGCAAATAGAGGTTTCTGGAATGTTGGAGCGTGTTGAGAAAATTGAAACTGGCGAAACCTCATATCAAGTTGTTGTCGGCACTGCCGAAAGCGAGGATGAATACGTTTGGCCGATTTAAAGCTCAGAGACCGCGACGCTATAGTGACAAGGGAAGGCCTAATCTTCCGCGTGATAGGCTACACACATCCATGTGAAGGCTACATATCCGACTTGGAATACGCTCCAGCAGAACTTTTCAAATCTGCCAACCCTAAAGCCTACAGAACCGATGGGAAACATGTTTTTTACAAGTTTTTCGGAGACGAGGGCTGGAAATATATACAGAAAAATTTTCCCCATCATATGATTTCTTACACGCCTACAAACAGAAAAGTAACCGGTGTCCGAACGGTCAACATCCTAAAGATTAGAAAACCTGAACAAGCTCTTAAAAGAATCGTTGAAACTGAACCTAAAGACGATTTGCTTAAGGCCTTACATGAAGTTTTGAATGCAACTGTTTTCTCTTGTAAATTGCCGTTGGAAGATTTTGGCGTTTTCGGCTCTTTACTTCATGGTTTTTATCATCCGAAATTTTCAGACATTGACCTAATAGTCTACGGTAAGAATAATTTAACAAAGGTCCTCAATATTCTCGACGAACTGTACAGCGATAAGGATTCGGGTTTTTCCAACGAGTTTAAAGACAACTCTTCTGTAAGGGAGAAATTTTGGCGTTACAAAAATCTAACACCGGAGGAATTTGTTTGGCATCAAAGACGCAAACTGATATATGGAGTTTTCGATGATAAAGCTTCCAATAGAACTGTAAAATTTGAGTTTGAACCGGTTAAAAGCTGGAGCGAAATCATGGGAAATTCTAGGGAAACCCAGAAAATAACTTGGGAAGGCTGGATTAAAGTTGTTTTACGCGTAAAGGACGATTCAGAAAGCCCTTTTATGCCATCAGTTTATCATGTGGAGCCAGTGAATATCCTTCAAGGGCCAAAGATAAACAACTTGAAACGGGTTGTTTCTTACCTTGAAGAGTTCAGAATGCAAGTGTTGAAAGACGAAACCGTATATGCTGAGGGAAACCTTGAGAGAGTTGAAACCGCCAGCGGTGACTTCCACCAAGTAACGTTAACATACTGTCAGCGCTACTATGAACAAGCTCTCAAAAAGGTTATGTCGCCTATTACCTAGCATTTATAATCATGTAATCCGAAGGCTTGTTTCCAATAAGCAACCTAAAATATTCACTATGTTTTTTACAGTTAATCACATGTTCGATTTTTCCCTGTGCAGCAACTCTTTCACCTTTTCTTGCTTGTTCACAGAATCTTCCGCGAAAAGATGCTATTTCTTTAATTGGCTTAAACTCTGGTCCTTCAACAATATTTACATCTTCAATTCTATAGATGCATGGTGTGAAAATGGCGTCTGCGTCGTCAACAACTGTAGCTTCTATTCTTGCATAGCCGCAATTCCTATAACGGATATCACCATACTTTTCATCTATTTCTTCCCAGTTTTTCACAAAACGTATGAAATAGTCTTTTCCCATAAACTTACCCTGTAAAAACTTTCTAGATTCAACTTTAACGAAGTCTTCAAAAGTCATTAACGTGTCTCTGGAGCGGAAATCAAAAAGCCGTTTCAAGTCGTCCAAACCGTAGGGCTTCAGTGAGCAAGCACAGTCTTTAAATAAATCTTCAATAGTCGCATAGACCTTTCTGCAGTTTCCAGATCCATAAACGACTAAGTCTATATCTGAATTTAAAGTGTGTAACCCCACCATAATTGAGCCTGAAACTCCAATAGCGTTCCAGGAGATGCTGGCAGAGGATTTAAGCAGACGGGCCATTTTCAACACGGTGCATTCCAAATAGTCTAGGCTTTCAGCCTTCCGAATCCGCCTAAGCACTTCAACAGGCATATAATGTCTCTTAACGTCGCGTATTGGGACTTCGCAGAGAACATCGTCTAGAACCTGATCATAAACAAGATATTTCGGAAAATTCTTTTTAAGCCATTGGTACCGTCTAGAGAGGCTGTAAACTTTATCATAAAATAAGCCTTCCCGTTCTCTCTTGCCTGTTTGGCTTGGATAATACCTTATAAAAGCGATTATGCTGTCCGGTGGATGAACTAATCCTTTAACGTCGAAGATTAAGCCTTGTCCAGTCTCTATAAAGTCTCCTTCACGAAATTTTGTTTTCATCAGTAGAAATGGCTGTTTTATTTATATTTATGATTTCTTGAGGATTAGGCCAGCTCTATAGAGTCCTGAAATCAGTCCCACCGCAACTATCGTTGCTACAATTGTTATGATCACTCTTTCGAATGCTGAAACTGGAATCATGTACATGAACAACGATGGAATGTCAGGTAACCCTAACGGTTCTAGGAAATACTTCTCGATAATGCTTAGCGGGATGAAAATGTCTATTGTAGCAATGAATATGAGGTTTCCAAGCATGTGATCAGCTATTATTCCACAATAATTGGATAAGAAAACCGAAGAAATAAAAGAGAATCGCCCTGCTCCGAAAATTCCGTAAAGTACGAGAACCGCGCCCAGTATACCTGATGGAAGCGAAAGGTAATTCAAAGGAAAAGTTTCGTTAAGGTATGGTTTTGTAAACATGTAACCGAGAACAAATAAGATTACACCTAAAAGTATTGAGGTCGGTTTAACCTGCCACTTTTCCTTTTTTATTGCAATTTCTCTGAACGAGTTTGCCGCCCAACCTCTTGTAATCAAAATCGCGAATAAACCTGCAAAGTGAATAACTGGATAAAAGGGGGCCTTCTGCCCAACCCATGTGAAATACCATCCTGCAATTAAAACTGAGAGGATTAAAGCGGATATGCTCCACCCTTGGATTCTGCCTTTCATCGAAACCTTGTCTAAGGTTAAGAACCCTGCCACCATTGCTGAAATCGCAGTGCAGAAAGAGGTTAAAACACTGAAGAGGTTTCCAGCAGCAATAAGGCCGCCTATCAATGCAGCTAAAAAGCCCAAGTACGGTCCAATAATAATTCCGTAGATTGGTGCAACTGCAGCGTCGAACTTTATACTTGCTTCTGGAACGCCAACTATCGGTATTCCCGGTATAAACTTGCAGATTATAAATGAGAGTGCGGCGAAAATGGCTAATAGCGATACATTCTTCGCGGATAACTCCAAACTTGCCATACCTCTTATGTATTCTTGGTAATCGCTGTGTAATTTTTTACACAACATTAATAAGCGTTTCTACACATGTTAAAGGTAAGGCAACATTTAAGGTGCGGTGGTTGCGGAAAACCATATTCGACAAGGCTCAACATATTTCGCAGTGTCTAGAGTTAGCTATACTTCTAGAGGTTAGCGCTGAAAAGCCTGGAAACGTGAATTTGGCGGCAGGATTCAAAGGAACTAATTACATGCATTTTTTAGCTTCAGCCGTAGCCGCTGCCCCGCATTTTAAGATCGCCGCTGAAAAGGGGATAGCCGTTTCTAACGGTGAATTAAGCTTAGAAAAGGTTGGTATTGGACGCGTTATACGAGAATGCGCAGCTGATGTTGGCGCTTGGCAAACTGGCGGCAACACTCTTTTAGGCACAATAATACTTTTTTCACCGTTGGCTGCTGCGGCAGGTATGACTCCAACAGAGAAAAACATATTTCAAATTTCAAGTTTAAGAAAGAACATCAAATGCGTTGTGGAAGCAACTACCCCTGAAGACGCTGTTGCTTTATACGAAGCTGTTAAATTTGCAAGACCCAGCGGACTTGGAAAAGCACCAGACCTAGACGTGAACGATCCAGCTTCAATAAACAGAATACTTGAAAAAAGGGTTACTCTCTACCAAGTTTTTCAAATAGCATCAACGTACGACATGGTTTGCTCGGAATGGGTTAACGATTACTCAGTAACCTTTGATTTCGCCTATCCACGTCTAAAGCAGCATATCAGACAAGACGGAGACCTTAACAAAGCTGTAATTCACACTTTTCTTGAAGTTTTAGCTGCTTATCCCGACACATTCATAGCTAGAAAAGCCGGTGTTGGAAAAGCCCGCGAAGTTTCAGTAATGGCTGGGGAAGTACTGAAAAATGGTGCGCTTAAAACAACTGTTGGGATGGAGAAACTCCGCCAGCTTGACGCTTTGCTCAGGCAGGATGACAATGACCTGAACCCTGGAACGACTGCAGACATTATTGCAGCGGCTTTAGCTTTAGCAATACTTGAAGGTTATAGACCGTGATGCATAAACGATAAATGGTTTTTAGCTTATTAATTGTTAAGCAATAAAACATGGCGGAGACAGGCTTTTAAGGGATAAATTAATTAGGAGTGAAATTACTGTAAGTAACTTTCAAAAGCCTAAAACGCTGAAATTTGAATTGAGGTTAATCTGATGGGTGAGAAGCCTAAACTGAAAGTCACCTTGCTTACAGGTCGCACCATAGATCAAGGTGTTGGGAAAGAGCTTGGAAAATCCTCTAAAGAGTATGCGGAAAGCGTTTCGGTTTGTTTCATGGATCCGGAAGACATGAAAAAGCTTAATGTAAAGGATAAAACCAACGTTGAAGTATCAACGGCTTTTGGATCCGTAGTGGTTAAAGCCGTAAAATCCTTGAGGGCGCCGCATCCCAATGTAATATTTATTCCATACGGTCCATGGGCAAACGTTGTTGTTGATCCTGAAACTCATGGGATTGGAATGCCTTCTTTTAAGGGTATACCTGCCACTGTTGAGCCAGCTTCAGATAAGCCTGTTTTAGGTTTAGAGGAGCTTCTCAAATTGCAGTTTAGGAAGGGTTAGAGATGTCTGTAGTTAAAGCTGTTACATGTCCCGTTTGTGGAAGCCTCTGCGACGACATAGAGTTAACTATTGAAAACGGCAAAGTGGTCAAAGTTAAAAACGGCTGCGCCATGTGTGAAGCCAAGTTTTTGGGCTACTATGGTGAACATAGAATCCTGAAGCCCATGATAAGAAGGAACGGCGGGTTGGTTGAGGTGTCTCTTGAAGAAGCTGTTAGGCGAGCTGCGGAAGTGTTGGCAGAGGCCAATTACCCTATTCTTTACGGTTGGAGCAGCACTAGCTGCGAAGCCATAAGCGTCGGCTTGGAGTTGGCAGAGGAAGTTGGAGGTGTGATTGACAACACTGCAGTTGTCTGTCACGGTCCATCAATTTTAAGCATTCAGGAGGTTGGCTTTTCCTCATGTACGTTGGGGCAGATTAGACACAGAGCAGACTTAATTGTCTATTGGGGTAGCAACCCTTGGAGCGCCCATCCAAGGCATATAGAACGCTATACAGCTTTCCCGGAAGGAAGATTCGAGAGAAGCGCTTGGAGAAGCTACGTGGCAAAAGTCAGAGCTATAATCGGGCGGAAAAAAATGCAGAGTGCGTTTAAAAGGCTTATCCTTAAAACGCCTCCACCTATTCCCGCTAAATCAGAGTATAAGCCTTACCCCTCACTTATGAAAGAAGGAAGAAAACTGATAGTTATCGACCCTAGGAGGACTAAGTCAGCTGAAATTGCAGACTATTTTGTTCAAGTAGAACCTGGAAAGGACTACGAACTTCTCCAAGCCTTCAGAGCTTTAATCCGCGACCAAGAGATTGAAGCTGACAAGGTTGCAGGCATCCCGGTGGAGTATTTGGAGGAGGTTGCCGACGCCATGGTTAGCTGCGACTTTGGAGCGCTTTTCTTTGGAGTTGGGTTAACAATGAGCGGCGGTAAACTGAGGAACATTGATGCTGCGCTTTCTTTGGTCCGCGACTTGAACATGCGGACGAAGTTTATTATAATGCCTATGAGAGGTCACTTTAACGTTACAGGAGCTAACACCGTTTTCACTTGGCAGACAGGTTACCCATACGCTGTAGACTTTTCCTTAGGCTATCCAAGATATAATCCAGGCGAAACCTCTGTTGTTGACATTCTACAACGTGGAGAGTCAGATGCTGCCCTCGTAGTGGCTTCCGACCCGGTTTCAAACTTCCCGCGTAAAGCAGCTGAACATCTTGTTAAGAATCCGCTTGTTGTCATAGGCTCTCATATGGATGTTACATCTCGAATGGCTGATGTGTTGATTCCATCTGCTTTTGTAGGCATCGAGGCTGAGGGAACAGCCTACCGCATGGACCATGTGCCTATACCTCTCAAGAAGGTTGTCGACCCGCCTGAGGGAATTCTATCCGACGAAGAGATTTTGAGAAGAATCCTTTTGGAAGTTAGGAAGATAAAGAAGGCATGGGAGGCAGCCTAAAATGGAGCTTCTGATAAGCAACGGTTTCGTCTACGACCCTATTAACAGGATCAACGGGGAAAAAATGGACATAGCCGTAAAAGACGGCAAAATAGTTGAAAAAGTTGACGTTCACAAAGCTAAGAAAATAGATGCATCCGGAATGATCGTGATGCCTGGCGGAGTTGACATCCACAGCCACATCGCTGGTGGAAAGGTTAACTCTGGAAGGCTGCTGCGTCCGGAAGATCATTTTAAAGATTTTGAAAAGAAAACCTCTGTCACCCGATCTGGTGTTGGGTACTCGATTCCATCCACGTTCACAACAGGGTACCGTTATGCCAGGATGGGATGGACCACAGTTATGGATCCAGCCATGCCTCCGCTGGAGGCGAAACACACGCATGAAGAGTTAAGTGACACTCCAATAATTGACAAATCCAGTTACCCGCTGCTTGGAGACTGGTGGTTCGTACTCGAATATTTGCGAGACGGCAAAATTGAGGAGTGCGCCCGACATGTGGCTTGGATGATTAAAACGACGAAGGGCTATGCAATAAAACTTGTCAATCCTGGAGGGCTTGAGGCTTGGGGTTTCGGCCGCAACGTGGAAAGCATCGACGATCCTGTTCCCCACTTCGGGATTACTCCACGCGAAATTATCCGCGGCCTTTGCAAGGTGAATAATCTTTTAAACCTGCCCCACACGATTCACGTTCATACAAACAATCTGGGAAAGCCTGGGAATTACGTGACAGCTCTTGAAACGATGAAGTGTGTTGAAGATTTAGCTGGAGGCAGCAAGCCTGTAATTCACATAACTCATTGCCAGTTTTGCGCCTTTAAAGGCGATGATTGGCGAACCTTCGAGTCTGGAGCAGAAGAAATAGCCAAATATGTTAACGCCCGGTCCCACGTGACAATGGACATGGGGCAAGTTATTTTTACAGATACAACAACCATGACTGCTGACGGCCCGTTCCAATACACTCTTTACACGTTAAGCGGAAACAAGTGGGTTAATCATGATGTAGAAACAGAAACAAGTGCCGGAATAGTTCCCTTCCATTATAAAAAGAAAAGCTATGTACATGCAACCCAATGGTCTATAGGCCTTGAGTTGGCGTTGCTGATTAAGGATCCCTGGAAGATTCTGATGACAACAGACCATCCTAACGGTGGGCCGTTCATTGCCTATCCGAGGATTGTGGCTTGGCTTATGAGCAGAAAAGCGAGAGAGGCAACCCTTAAAAAGATTAATCCGAAAGCTAGGGCGAGAAGCTTGCTTCCATCAATAGACCGCGAGTTAAGCCTAAACGAAATAGCGATAGTAACAAGAGCTGGCCAAGCTAAAGCATTAGGCCTCAGGGATAAGGGACATTTAGGCGTCGGAGGAGACGCGGATATAGCAATATACAACGTTAACCCTGAAAAAATGGACCTGTCGAAAAAGTACAATGCTGTTAGAGAAGCATTCGAGAGAGCTGCTTATACAATAAAAGGAGGTCAAGTTGTTGTGAAAGACGGTGAAGTGTTAACCCATATCGATGGTGCGACCATGTGGCTGGATGTGAAACTCTCTGAGCCATGTGAGGTAGATTTAAACGAGGAAATGAGGAAACGTTTTAAAGAATACTGGACTGTTGAGTTTGAGAATTACCCCGTCTCAGAGGGTTATTTGGCGATTTCCCGTCCAATAACAGTGAAGGCGGATATGTAATGATGATGGCGAGTCTCTATCCGCTGAAAGAGTTTAAACTGCCAGTAATTGCTGAATGCATAAGGCCAGACGTATTCCAAGGGAAGAACCAAAATGAAATAGAACAGCTGGAACTTTGGGAAGGCAACAAACAGAAAAAGCTAGGAGACCTTTTCAAAGTTGAACTGGCTGAAGTGGAAAACTCTCAAAAAACCATGGTAATAACCATCCTAGGCGATGTTAGCCGAGTGAGAAAGATAGGCTCTTGCATGAAAAACGGCGAAATTGTTGTTAAAGGCAACGCTGGCATGCATTTAGGCGAGGAAATGGAAGGCGGAAAAATAACTGTTCATGGCAACGTCTTAGGATGGGCTGGGTCGATGATGAAAGGCGGCACTATAGAAATTAACGGTTATGCCGGTGACTATTTGGGTGCACCATACCGGGGCAGCACAGAAGGCATGCGCGGAGGCAGGATAATAGTTTATGGAAATGCTGGAAGAGAGGCTGGTGCCCACATGAGGAAAGGCCTAATAAAGATTTACGGATGCACAGGACAGTTCGCTGGTTTCCGAATGCGCGGAGGCACAATATACATACAGAAAGACTGTGAAGCAAGAGCTGGCGCTTGCATGGTTGACGGCACAATAGTTATCGGCGGATGTTTGGAGTCTATTCTGCCAACGTTCACCATTGAGGGGTTAAGGAAAAGAGTTAAAATTGAAGAAGGTGAGACTGTTGAAACGCCTTTTTATCTTTTCCTCGGCGATCTAGCTGAAAACGGCCATGGAAGGCTTTTTGTAGCCAAAGAACCGAACCCTCACTTGAGTAGTTATGAAAAGTTTCTTTAAAAGAGGCTTTCTATTTGGAAAAGGGTTTAAGTGTAAACCGTTTGGCTTGGAGACTTCTGCAAAAACTCTGCAAGAACTCAGAAACCTACGGAGTTAAAATTGAAAAAACAAGGCAAGGCGCCACAATTGTAGATGCAGGCATAAACGCCAAAGGTGGTTTCCAAGCGGGTAGAATCATAACGGAAATCTGTATGGGAGGATGTGGAAAAGCGGAGATAATCCATCGACGGTACGGCGAACTTGAACTTCCAGCAATACTCGTATACACAGATCGTCCGGGAATAGCTGCCCTAGGCTCCCAGTTTGCAGGTTGGAACATTAAGGAAGGAGATTACACTGCAATAGGCTCTGGACCCGCAAGAGCTATAGTTCAAAAACCTAAAGAAATTTACGAGAAAATAGACTATAAAGACGAGTCAGAAAAAGCCCTCTTGGTTCTAGAGACTGAAAGGCACCCCCCGGAGAACCTTATAGAACGCTTAGCCAGAAACTGCAAGGTTAAAGAGGAAAATTTAGCAGTAATCCTGACGCCGACCACCAGTGTTGCAGGTGCTACGCAGGTTGCTGGAAGAATAGTTGAAACAGGGATCCACAAGCTTACAAGGCTTGGTTTAAATCCTAACCTAATCCTTTATGCTTCAGGATGTGCACCTATACCGCCGATTCATCCGAAATTCATGAAGGCCATGGCTAGAACTAACGATGCCATTCTTTACGGAGGAATAACCTATTATGGGGTCAACTGTGAAGATGAGGAGGAACTAGCAGAAATTGTAGAGAAGGCTCCGTCAAAATGCTCGAAGGATTATGGAAGGCCTTTCCTGGAGATTTTCAAAGCAGCGGGCTTCGACTTCTACAAGGTTGACCCAAACATTTTCGCGCCGGCAGTCGTGATTGTTAACAATTTGAAAACTGGAAACGTGTTTAAGTTCGGGGAAATCAACCTGCATGCCTTAGAGGAGTCATTTGGTTTCTAAACGTTTAAATCCAATATAAGATGAAGTTAGGAAAAACTTGTTCAGAAAGTTATTAAATCCTTTGTTTCCTGTTAATGCAGCCATAAAGAAACTCATTATGACTACTTCTGCAATGGCTTTAGGTAAAATGTAATATACGAATACTGCTGCTCCGCCACTTCCAAGGAAAAAAGGCATTAAATATGCAAAGTAAGCATAAGTGTAGAGGCATTCTGGAACATAGCCTAAGAGGGTTGATGGTATGGCGAGAACTGATGAATGACTATTACTTCTCAAATTCAGGATCTTTGCCAAAATTCCCGATGTTAAGCCTGTTAATGCCTTTCCAATCGGTAAGCACATTAAACCAAGCCAAGAACCCATGCCTATTGGTCCGAACATTATTCCCGGGAGTATTCCAACAAAAAGTCCTGAAACCAGTCCAATGACGGGCCCGCCGTAGAATCCTGCAATAAAAGCTGCCAATAAAGAAAAGTCTAACGCTATTCCAGGCGCAAGTTGCCCAGTATGGTATGAAATTGCAAATAACAGATTTCCAAGAGCACCCATCATTATAACGAATGCAACTGTTTTCGTGTCCATCTTTTGTCACGTTATTGCGTTTAACCCATTTATTATTTAAGAGTAACTACTTGAAAATTAGTAACTCTCTGATACACATAGTCTGGCTGGGAAATTCTTAAACATGTTTCAATGTTCGGTGATGATGTTGAAAAATAAATATGGCCTTTGTGTATCATTATTTTGGGAAAACATTTGTCCGTCAATTTAGAAATCCCTTTGACAGAACTTAAGGAATGGCTTGAACTGGAGACAAGCTCCACTCTCACACCAGTTCACGCGAAGGTTGAAACGCTTCTCAACAAAATGCGTGAGACACACACAGGCTTGGTTGAAGCATGCCGCATGCTTTTGGAAAGCAGTCGAAAGGAGATCGAGAAGCGTAATATGCGCACTTTTAAGAGAGCTCAAGCCCTAAACAAGTTGGCTAAGCTTTTCTTGGAGAGAATGCAGCAAATTAAGGTTCCTGAAAAACCCTCCTTTAAAGAAGTCAACGAGTTCGTCGACGTTGCCGGTAAGAGTTATGCGGTTACAGATTTTGACCTGCGAAACTGGTTTCCAAAAATCTCACCTTTTTTCATAATGGATAGAGGAAAATTCCAAAGAACTTTTGAAAACGCCAAAGGTTCATTTAAAGAGTTAAACGACTTCTTAACAAAAGAATACGTGAAGATAAAAACGTTAGAGGAAACTTTTCAACTCATAGACGAAGTTAAGGGGTTGAAAGAGCAGCTGGAAACTCTGAAGGATTATGGGAAAAAAGCTGAAGTTGAAAAGGCGAAACTTGAAGAAGAGTTGATAAACGCCCATAACAGGATGGCTGAACTTAAAAGTGGAGGTGAGCTGGCTGAGCTAGTCAGGATAAACGAGCAAATAGAGGTTTTAAAGAATGAGGTAGAGCATACTCTTAGGCATTTGCAAAAACCCTTAGTGAAGCTTCAGTTGCTGGCTTTGCATGGAGAGGGAAGCAGCCTTAACCCTGATGAGTTGGCAAAACTTAGTGAATACTTGGCTGATCCTTTTGAAGCTTTGGCCACGGAAAAAGCGGATTATCCACTCTTGAAAGGGATTCTTCAGAAGACTTTGAAGCTTATTTCAGATGGGAAGCTTAAGCTTAAACAGGATAAGGAGCGTAAGGCGAAACAAGCCGTAGATGAAATCCTGGCAAAGGACTCGCTTGCAAACCTATACAGGAGATGCGTCGATGCGAGACTGCGCAAAACCCAGCTTTTAGCATCTTCAACTATATCTGAAACTAAAAGTGAGGTGGAACGTCTTCAGGAACATGTGGACAAGCTGAAGAAGAAGTTGGAAATCGTTGAATCTGAAATTGCTACAATAGAGAAAAATGTTAAAGAAATGGTTGAAAAAATTGGCAACAGTAAG
The DNA here is from genome assembly GCA_038826715.1 of Bathyarchaeia archaeon. Taxonomy (GTDB): domain Archaea; phylum Thermoproteota; class Bathyarchaeia; order Bathyarchaeales; family Bathycorpusculaceae; genus JAWBOH01. The sequence goes on from JAWBOH010000004.1 coordinate 55,942, forward strand.
AACCGCATGGAGAAAAATGTTTTCGAGTTTTCCGGAAGGAAGATCACAATAATAGTTTGAGGTTGAACCCTTTGAATTTCAGCCTTCGACAAATCGTAAAGGAAGCGTTTGAGGCTTCTTGTAGCGAGTTTTGCCGGATCGTTGAGAAAGCTGTTGAAGTTATTGGCAGCGAAAATGGAAAGATTGGAGACTTTGAAGTTTCTGGGCGACTTATAAAGCTTGAACCGATTGGCGAAGCCTTGGTTGCTGGAGATTTGCATGGCGATATTGAAAGCCTCATTGACGTTTTGAAAAGCAGCAATTTCATTGAAAGATTGGGTAGAAGCGAAAATGTCGTTGGAATTTTTCTAGGCGATTACGGAGACAGAGGTAATTACTCTGCGGAGGTTTATTACACAATTTTGAAGCTTAAATTTCAATTTCCAAGACAGATAATTCTTTTGAGAGGAAACCATGAGGGACCGGAAGACCTTCCAGTATATCCTCATGACCTTCCGTGGCAATTCGAGTCAAGATTCGGAGCAGGGTGGGAAAAAGCTTACAGGGAAATCCGCGAACTCTGCAACTGTTTATACACAGCTGTGATTGTTAGGGAACGCTACTTAATGGTTCATGGCGGTGTGCCGCCTCAAGCACAAACCCTTGAGGATTTAGCCTACGCCCACACAAGACACCCGAAAGAAAGTCTGCTTGAAGATATTCTTTGGAGCGACCCAAGCGAAATGATAAGTGAAACATGTGCTTCACATAGGGGTGCAGGAAAGCTTTTTGGACAAAAAATAACAGACACGGTTCTACAAAGGTTCAATGTAAGAATACTTATAAGAGGTCATGAACCATGCCCTGACGGTTACAAGATAGATCACGACAAGAAAATCCTAACACTTTTCTCAAGAAAAGGGCCACCATACTTCAACAAAAACGGCGCTTATTTAACCGTTGAACTTTCAAAAAAGCCGCGAGACACTCAAGAGTTAATACCGTATATCCACAAGTTTTAGCAGGTTTCATGCATCGCCATGTAAAATCCGCCTGCTCAGGACAGTGGCTTCTGTTATGAGGGCTCCAATTAAGATTGCCTAGTTCAAGCTTGTAGATAATCACGCTTTTTAACCGTTACGCCAAACAAAATGCTCTAAACCGTATTAAAAGTCGATTCCATAAGATTTTCCATTCTCCTTCGTCTGTAGAATGGTTTTTGATTTAGCCTAAAACAGCAGTGCACAGAAACTTTAAGAGCGAAGTTAAGAAGATTTTCACGGTTAAGTAGGACAGGGCGGTTAAAACTTGAAGTTTGGAATTGTTACGCGAAACCCAAACGCTTACAGCTCGACTCAACTTCGAGAGGCATTGGATAGGCGTGGGCTTCCCTACGTTTGTTTTAGTTTTCCGCAGTTGGTTGCACGTGTGGGTTATAAGCCATACGTTAACGTGCGAAGCGTCGATGTTTTAAAAGATTTGAACGCTTTGATAATTCGCCCAATTGGGCGAGGTTCGCTTGAGGAGATTGTTTTTCGAATGGATATGCTTTATAGACTTGAACGTCTAGGCTTCTATGTTGTTAACCCTCCGGAAGCTATTGAGCACTGTGTTGACAAGTACGACATACTAGCCATCTTAGAGGATAACGGCATACCAGTGCCAAAAACTGCGGTGGCTGAAAATGTTGACGAAGCTATTAAGGCGTTTCATGAACTTGGCGGAGACGTTGTCGTCAAACCTCTATTCGGCTCCAGAGGCATAGGTTCAACACACATAATAGATTCAGAAGTAGCATACACTGTTTTCAAAGCTATAACATTCTATCACAGCGTAATCTACATTCAGGAATTTGTGCCCCATGGTTTTTCAGATATCCGAGCCTTTGTAATAGGTGATCGCGTAGCTGCATCTATGAGACGAGTTGCGCTAGGCTGGAAGACCAATTACAGTCAAGGCGCCCGCCCACAGCTTATAAAACTGGAAAACTCACTTGAAGACTTAGCAGTAAAATCAGCCAAGCTTATAAGATGTAAAATCGCAGGAGTCGACATACTTGAAGGCCCAAAGGGACCCCTAGTCGTTGAAGTCAACAGCCAACCTGGATGGAAAGGCCTACAGTCGGTAACCAAAATAAACATTGCAGATGAAATCGTGGATTTTATAGTGTCAGAGCTGAAAAAATGAGTATGGGGAGTGTCTAAATTTATTGAGGTGGAACTACTAAAAATCGACACTGTAGCTAAAGCAGCTGAAAAAATTAAGGGATACGTAGCTGAGGAAAAACCCCTCCACATTTTCGTAGACAAGATTCAATACGTCACAATATTCTGCCATCCTGAAAAGCTTAAGGAATTAACAGTAGGCTTTCTGCTCTCTGAAGGCGTAATAAAAAATGTGGAGGAGATAGCGCGAATTACCTTTAAAAACAGCAATATCTGTCACGTTAAGTTGCAACCCACGATAAACCTCGAAGCTCGACTGAAACTTGCGCAACGTTTTTCTCGTATAATCACATCTGCATGCGGCGGTCCGTACCAGCCTCAAGTTGTCGAAAACCTTAAAAAAATAGATTCAAAACTAACCGTTAAAGCCGAAACAATACAACAGTGCATGAATAACCTAAACAGAATGGCTGAAACCCATAGAAAAACCAGAGGTGTCCACGCAGCTGCAATTTACAACAGCGAAGGCAAGCTTCACGCCTTCGCTGAAGACGTAGGCCGCCACAACGCTGTAGACAAAGCCATAGGCATATGTGCCCTAAGCAATGTAAACTTCAGTCAATGCTTGCTAACATCAAGCGGAAGATTAACAGGGGACATAGTTCTGAAAACAGCAAGAGTCGGCATACCAATATTGGCCTCTCTAACCGCAACCCTGAATTCAGGAATTAACATTGCAAAAGAAATAAACCTGACATTAATTAGTTTCGCCCATGGAAAAAGCATGAACGTTTATAATGCACCTGAAAGAATACTTCTCTAATCAAGTTTCAACAAAAACCTTGGAGCCTCATAGGCTATAATTTCTCTAAATTACAGCTTTCTCAAATCCAAAGTGCTGCAAAAATCATAAAGCACTCAAATATTTTAAGCATCGCCACCCTTAAGCTTCTGTATAATCAGCTGAGCAACTTTTGCCCCGCTTAGCAGCATCCCCCCAAATATTGGACCCATACGGGGAATTCGATCTACAGCAGCCACAGCCATGCCTGCAGCATAAAGCCCTGGACAAACTTCTCTAGTATTCTTAACAATGAGTTCTTCGCCGCGGGACGACCACATTGACTTTTCACATTGAACTGAAAATCCCAGCTCTGGAATTTTTCTAGAGGCTACCGTAAGGATTTCTGCGTCGTGACCAGTGCAGTCAATGACTGCCTTTGCCTTGACAGCCAAAGGATCCACATGAAGCTCAGCCATCATAACGGAAGTCCATTGAAGAACAACACCGACAATTCTCGCAGGCGAATCACGATATATAACGTCCTCAGCGGTTACGCCTAAAATTATTTTGGCTCCAGCGTCAATGGCGCCGCAAGCCAACTTCGCCATCATATCTGCGACGTCCGCTACGAAGAGACCATTATCTAAAGGCTCAAGTCTACAGCGAACATTACTTAAAATCTTGTCTGCAGGTGACTGAACAACCACTTTGTGGAATTGCATTCCTCCCCCACCTATGCCTCCTCCAAAGGAAAACTTTCTCTCAAATACAACGGTTTTAAGACCGACTCCTGCAAGATGCATTGCGGCTGTTAAACCTGAAGGCCCAGCGCCAACCACAGCAACGTCTATTTCCGACAGGCTTATCCAATCTTCCATAGCCTTGCGAATTATGGACCTAGTTATGTCCTCTTCTTCAACATCCCTAAACTTTTCAGCCATATAGGTATACCTCTCCGGAGTTTAGAAGACGCCTAATAAATTTAAAACCATTTCCATTATAGGTCTAAATGCCAAATATGATCTAATCCTCCTTTTTCCGTTCTGCCACTTCCACGGCAAGTTTAGCTAAAGAAACAGCGTCCTTTCCGAAGAGAACTATCATTGGCTCTTTTCCCAAATCGCCTTTATGAAATATTACGTCAGGCGTTTCCCCAATCATTTTTATGGCTTCTCTCACGCCCCACGGCACAGTCATGCCCTCAACTTTTTTAATTTCCTCCGGTTCTTTCAAGCGGTTGTAAAAGGAGACCAGTAAACCACGCTCTTTCAAAATTTTCAAGGTTTCCTCAGAGAATTTCACGTTTATCGCCGCCCTTTTATCCTCATTGTGTTTAACGATTTCAACGATATACTTGGCTAAGTGTCGGGAACATCCGAATTTAGGTCTTCCAACCGCCTTGACACCGTTTGCTGTTCTAACGATTCTTCCGTCTATAGCTGCAACATCATTGACATTTTCCGCATATCTCATAGCCATCGCAACGTTCATGCCTACCTCTGGAACCAGCGCTGCAACTTCAGCGTGTTTCTCTAAAATGGTTTTCGCTTCCTCTAAGTTAAGTAAAACTTCATATTTTGAAGCTTCACGGTAAGAATGAGCCATAGGATTAACTGGACCGTATCCCTTCCCTAAATTTAACCCAAACTTTACACCGAGAGTTACAAATTTTTTAGCATTCTCAACAGCTGTTGGAATATCCAGTTTTTTGGCAAGTCCAGCTGCAATGGCAGCTGAAAAAATGCAGCCAGTCCCATGTGTGGTTTTTACATCTAATCGTTGCGAGGTGAACTGCCAAACTTGTCCTTTATAATATAGAATGTCTGTGGCTTCTGCTTCTTCTAGGTGTCCGCCCTTAACCACAACAGCCTCAGGTCCAATTTCAGCAATTTTCTCAGCGGCAATTTCAGCATCTCTCAAGGTTTTCACTGTGATACCTGAAAGTCTTTCAGCCTCAAACTTGTTCGGAGTTACAACAGTTGCTAATGGAAGCAAATGCTTTATCAAAGCGTTTATCGCGTTAGGCTTTAGCAATGAGCCTCCAGACTTTGCAACCATAACTGGATCTACAACTAATGGAAACTTGTATTTTGCAATTTCTGAGGCTACAGTCTTGATTATTTCCTCTGTGTAAATCATGCCTGTTTTTCCAGCGTCTATGCCTAAATCTTCAGCTACAGCTCTAATCTGTTCGCGGACAATGTTTGTTTTCAAATCTTGAACAGCCAGGACTGAGTGAGTGTTTTGGGCTGTAACCGCTGTAACTGCAACCGTCCCGTGAACTTCTAAAGCTGCAAAAGTCTTAAGATCTGCTTGAATTCCTGCGCCGCCTCCTGAGTCGCTTCCAGCAATAGTTATTGCAACTGGAATCTTGCCTTTCATAGACATTGCCCCTCAGCTTTTAAGGATTCTTTCAAAATCTTTATTGCACAATATTCAGAACACATTGAACATGTTTCTGGGCTTTTCAGCTTGACACGTTCACGGGCTTTTCTAGCCTTATCAGGGTCTATTGCGTTTTCGTACTGACTTGCCCAGTCTAGATTTGCCCTAGCCTTAGCCATGGCTAGGTCATGCGTAACAGCTTTAGCGCCAAGCTTTGCAATATCCACAGCATGTGCAGCTATTCTTGTGGCTATTACTCCATCCTTAACATCTTCCAAGCTTGGTAAGCCTAAATGCTCTGCAGGTGTTAAATAGCATAGAAAATCAGCGCCTGCAAGACCTGCTAATGCTCCACCTATAGCCCCGACAATATGGTCGTATCCCGGCGCTATCTCGGTGACAACGGGACCAAGGACGTAGAAGGGGGCGCCCTTGCATACAGATTTTTCAAGTTGAACGTTAGCGGCCACCTCATTTAACGGCAGGTGGCCTGGCCCTTCAACCATGGCTTGCACGTTCGCAGCTCTAGCTCTTTCCACAAGCTCTCCTATTGTAAACAGTTCTTGAATTTGCGGCCAATCTGTGGAGTCGAAAATGCATCCGGGCCTTAAACCATCTCCAAGACTTAAAGCGAAATCATATTTCTTGGCAATTTCCAGCAAATACTCATAGTTAGCATACAATGGGTTTTCTTTTTTGTTGTGAAGTATCCATGCGGCGAGAAAAGTTCCACCTCGACTTACAATTCCCATAAGTCTCGGATGCTTAGACAACCTTTCAACTATTTGCCTTGTGACACCACAGTGTACAGTCATAAAATCAACACCGTCCTTTGCGTTTTTCTCTATTACTTCAAAAATGTCGTCTTCAGTCATGTGGACTATTGCACCTTTCTTTTTTGCAACTTCTATGGCTGCTTGATAAATGGGAACTGTTCCAACTGGCACATCAACGGCTCTAATTATAGCTCTCCTTATATCATCTAAATTGCCTGCTGTGCTAAGATCCATAATTGTATCTGCGCCATATTTGACGGCAACCTTCGCCTTTTCAATTTCCAAGCTTAAGTCGCATAAGTCTGGGCTTGTGCCTATGTTGGCGTTAACTTTTGTGCGTAGCCCCCTACCAATTCCAATGGGGTGAACGTTTTCACGCTGGAGGTTACGAGTTATTATGACGGTGCCTTCCGCGATGCGCTGACAAATCTGCTCAGGTGACTCGCCCTCCTCACTTGCGACTACACGCATTTCTTCAGTTATATGACCTCTTTTTGCTGCTTCCATCTGAGTTGCCAATTATGAAACCTCCAAAATTGTGAAGCTTGATTGTTGACTTAAAAAAGTTTGAAAGCACTTTCACTCACTCCATTTCCCTCCGCCGGCATTATCCGGTTCAGGTTCTAAGGGTCGACAGCGCTTAGCTGTCCTCTCAGCCGGGTCACCGCCCAGCTCCCCTACACCCTCAAGTTTAAAATGGTTATCTGTCGTATAAATGTGTTTTGACATTAAGCCATATAAATCAGTTGATTGAAATTGGCATATGCTTGAATGAACTGGAGTGGAACTTTTTCGCCTAAGCATTCCATATAAGCTATAAGACTGAGAAATTGTTTTGTTGTTAATCCAGAATGCTTTTTTAGCTGTATGTTTATTTTTCCTAAAGTCGTAATCTGCCAAGGTGTCTAGTGTGAAGCATTTGTCTAGAGAATTTGACATTATCGCTATAGAGAGGAAATGGCAGAAGCTTTGGGAAGAGATGGGTGTCTACCGTTTTGATTGGAAAGATTTTGCAAGTCCAACTTTCAGCATTGACACGCCTCCGCCATACCCGTCTGGCGAGTTTCACATGGGAAATGTCCTGAACTGGACGTATTTCGACATTGTCGCCCGTTACAAACGTATGAAAGGTTTTAACGTTTATTTTCCGCAAGGTTGGGACTGCCACGGTTTAGGGATAGAAGTCCAGGTAGAAAAGGAGCACAACATTAGGAAGCGTGACTTGCCTCCTGATAAATTTCGAAGCTTGTGTATGAAGCTTGTTGAAAAATACATTGCTATGATGAAGGAAGGCATTGTACGTTTAGGCTGCAGTGTGGACTGGACAACTGAATATCGCACAATGCATCCGGATTATTGGAGGCGCACCCAGCTTAGCTTCATAATCCTATACCGTAAAGGCCTAATTTATCAGGGAACGCATCCCGTCAACTGGTGTACACGATGCGAAACCGCTATAGCCGACGCTGAAGTGGACTATGAAGAACGAGAGGGCAGACTTCACTTTATACGTTTTCCGCTGGAAAACGCTAGTGAGAGTTTACTCGTGGCTACAACTCGTCCAGAGTTCATACCTGCATGTGTGGCTGTTGCCGTCAACCCTGTAGACAGCAGGTACAACAAATACATTGGGAAACGCATAAAAGTTCCTATTGTGAACCGCTCGGTGGAAATAATTTCTGACGAGGCTGTTGAACCTTCTTTCGGCACAGGCGTTGTTATGATATGCACCTACGGCGATAAAGAAGACGTAAGAACTGTTAAACGCCACAGCTTGCCAGTAGTCACTATTCTCACGGAAAACGGGCGGATAAACGAAAAAGGCGGAAAATACAACGGTTTAACGGTTGAAGAAGCCAGAAAAGCCATAATAAAAGACTTAGAGGCAGCCCAACTTCTTCAGGAAATCAAGCCTATTAGGCAAGAAATAGGTATATGCGACAGATGCGAAACTCCAATAGAAATATTGGAGCGCAAGCAGTGGTTTATGAAAACTAGAATTTTAACAGACCGTGTGATAAAAGAGGCTGAGGAGATTGTATGGTTTCCAGACTACATGAAAAACCGTCTTATCGATTGGGCGCGCTCTCTAGACTGGGACTGGGTTATAAGCCGCCAAAGAGTTTTCGCCACACCAATACCTATATGGTACTGCAAAAACTGCGGAGAACCAGTCTTGGCTGACGAGAGCTGGGTTCCAATAGACCCTAAACTGGAACCCCCTAGAATAGATGCTTGTCCAAAATGTGGATGCAAGGACTTTATTCCTGAACTAGACGTTTTAGACACATGGATGGACTCGTCAATAACATGCGCTGTGCATGCTGGTTGGCCTGACCGGGAAGACTGGCAGAGGCTTTTTCCAGCAGACCTGCATCCTTCAGGTGTAGACATCATACGCACATGGGCCTACTACCTACTGGTTAGACATCTGGCTTTGTTCGACCAGAAGCCTTACAAAAGCTGCCTGATCAACGGCATGGTTCTAGGCTTCGACGGTAGGAAAATGAGTAAATCTCTTAAAAACTATGTGGCAACGCCCCAAGTTCTCGAAAAATTTGGCGCTGATGCAGCGAGACAATGGGCTGCAGCTGGCGGAGCCACAGGCTCAGACATTCCGTTCCGTTGGCCTGATGTGGAATATGGAAGACGTTTTCTAACCAAGCTTTGGAACGCCGCCTGCTTCGTTGAGAAACAATTGGAAGGTTATAAACCTGGCGAAAAATGTGAGCTTCGCCTTCTGGACAAATGGCTTCTAAGCAAAACTGAAAGATTGACGCAGCGAGTTACAGAAGCTCTTGAAAAATGTCATTTCAACATAGCAGTTGAAGAGATCCGCAACTTCACTTGGCATGTTTTCTGCGACCAATACATCGAAGCTGTGAAAGACCGCCTGTACAAGCCTGAAATCTACGGTGAAAACAAAAGAAAATCTGCGCAACATACGCTTTACACAGTTTTGTATCGCATAATCCAGCTGCTTGCGCCTATAACGCCCCACATAACAGAAGAGATATACCAAAACATGTACATGAAACACGTAGGCATAAAGAGCATACACCTGACGTCCTGGCCTGAAATAGACAGCGGCAAAATTGATTACGAAACCGAAAGGGAAGGCGACCTGCTAACTACGTTAATAACCGAGATCAGAAGGGAAAAAGCTGAGAAACGCAAACCGCTTAACACAAACATAAAAACAATTAGAATCTACGCTGGAAAAAAAGATTATGCAAGGATACTTGCGGAGAACAGAGAAGACATTGTCGGCACATGTAAAATTCTAAAATTAGAGATATTGCCGGAAAAAGGAGTTGGAAGACAAATTCCGCAGTACGCTGAGGTTTCCTTCATAAGCGAGTACGATTAAAGCTTGCCAATTTTCCTAACTTCATCAATAAATTTGTCTATTTCCTCTGCGGTGTTATAAAAATGGGGTGAAACCCTTATCCCGTTTGCCCTTGCAGATACCACAATGTTCATGCGTCTTAAATGGTTCAAAACTTCTTTCAGCTTTTCCATTTTGAAGTTGACGATTCCTGAACGATATGGCAGCTCCTCTGGTGTTTGAAGCTGCAAGTTTAAGGCTTTAACTGCTTGCACAACCTGGTCTGTAAGCTTTAATATCCGCTTCTCAATATTTTCAATTCCAAATTCTAAAAGCATTTTTAAACCTTCAGCAGCACCTACAAAGCTTATGATGCTCGGCGTACCCACCTCGAAACGGCTTGCAGTTTCAGAAAGCCTTAAACTCCAAATATCCCAGAAATCAAAAGTATCAAAAATATCCTGCTTTACGCTTGCCCACCCAACGAAAGGAGGCTCTAATTTTTCGATAAGCTCCTCTTTAACGTACAGGTATGCAGCGCCAGGCGGTCCAAGAAGCCACTTGTAGCATGCAGTCGTCAAAAAGTCCACATCATCTTTTTTAACGTCTATTGGAATCACGCCGGCTGATTGTATGGCATCAACTATTAAGTACGCACCATGACTATGGGCAATTTCACTTAAAGCCTTAAGGTCATTTCGAAACCCGTTAACGTATTCCACATGGCTTACCGCAACGGCCACAGTATTGTCGTCCACAGCGTTTTCCACATCTTCTAGCAAAATCCTTCCATCTTTATTCTTCACATATTGAATTTTTACACCTGAGCTTTTCCCAAGCCAAGGATAAACCACAGAAGGATACTCCAAATCTGTGGTTACAATTTTTGAACCTGGAGGATAATATAGGACGTTTGCAGCAATATTTAAACCTGTAGAAGTGTTTTCGACAAGAGCTATCTCTTCAGGTTTTGCATTAACCAGCTTAGAAAAAAGAGATTTTCCAAAGTCAAATGAGTCAAGTAGTGGTGCTCCGAAATTTGAGTAGTTTTCTACCCACTTGTGCATAACATCAGCCACAGGCTTTGGAAGCGGGGACTGAGCAGCATGGTTTAAGAAAACTTTATGCTTAACTATTGGAAATGATGCTCGAATTCTTAAGTATTCCAACCTCTAAACTCCATGAACTTTGGCATCTAAACTAGCAGCGTTTTAACTATAAAAATCTAAAATGAACTTCGAAATCAGTCTTTAGCCGTTTTGACTTATACGTTTCCGAGATGCATCCTTTTTGTTTCTCAAGTATTCAACCAATGCACTGCGTCACTAAATAGACCGAAAACGCAATCGCGGCACCCCCAAGAATGATGACGATTCCTCTGAAGAACCCGCCGCTCTACACTGCAACATCGGCCATGAGCAACGTAACTTTCGACAACTCGCAGGGAAACTAGGGTTTAAATTTTACAACGTTTTTTAAGTGATAGACAAAAGGTTCCATAAATTTCGCCGTCAATCTTTAGAAACTTCTCTCTGGAGTTTGCAAAGGCGAAGTCTGCAAGTTTTAACCGCGCCACACTTAGCAGTTCATTTTCTATGCAAAAGTTTACAGAATTATACGAAGCGTTCACAGCATTTAAAAGAGGTGGTCATTCCGAAAATATTCTACTCGAACTTCTATGCAAATCGAAAACTTTATCCTGCTAAGTCTTAAGCCTCCTTAATATTTGATTCGAAAACAAGGAAACTGAAGCTCTCTACAGCATAAATCCGCTTCCATGAAAGAAAAGGGAGGAAAAGGTTATTCCAGGCTTGATGTGTCTTAACCTTCAGTTTTCGTTTCCACCGGTAACGTTTCCTGCGAGTTCATGGCGAATACTTGTGCTTCTGCTTCTTTTTTAATTTCCAAGGTTTCAGCTTCAACGTTCACAACGTTTTTTGGTTCTGTATTGCAAGGTACGCTAATGCTTTCCGTTGTTTGCGGAGTTTTTGCAAGTTTATCCATTACCTCCTTAATTACGTCAAGCTCTTGTCTTGCGTTTTCAAGCCCCATTGATAGTAAGGTTATTTCCCGTTGATAGACTTCATCTTCTATTTCTCCGCCGACACGCTGGATTTCATAGTTGGCCAGCAAACGCTCAAGAATCCGGATTTGTTCTTCAACCTCCTTGGTTTTTACAACCATCTTGTTCAACAAAGTTTCCTTTTGTTCCTCAATTTCCGCCAATGCTTCATCCATTTCATTGTCGAAAAGGTCGAAGGTGAACTGAGATATTCTTCCACTGTTTAACAAACTACTCAAAGCCTGCCTCTTTTTAGTTATTGTCTCATATTCTCTGTTTAATTTCTCAAAAGAACTTCTCCAAATTGCCAATTTTCCCAGCACCGGGTTTTTTCTTGGCGTAAAAACAAATAACGTTTGTTAATATGCAGATATACCGCCTACTATTAATAAATACGGCTTTTGCTTTTCCATTGGAAACTTACATTCTAAAACTGCAGGGTCACATGACTCAAAGTTATCAGAATTATGAATATTCGCCGTGTTTTACATTATACCCTATCAACGTTATGTTTAAACTTATCATTGAAAACCTCAGGATTACAGTTCAAATAAACTTGAAACATTTGACTCAAAAGTCGGAAAATAAGCAACAATACAACGTTGAGAAAATAAAAGAGATATTTTAACATAAAAATGCATGCGCGTTTTCTCAAATTCGGGTTTAATTGAAGATTTTTCTCAGAATCCCTTTTACATTTGCGGACTAAATATCTTTGGCGTTGTTGAGCCTAGCACCGATTTTCCAACGGAGCGCTGACGCGAAGCCCTATGAATAACCTATAAGACGATTTAGTTACGGCCATTTAAGAAGAGGCATGGTGCCTACATCGTTTAAAAAGCGTTCGCCAGATTAGGCCTAAAGCCTACTTGGCAGTTGTTTCCGCAAAATGCGGCGCCTTCAGAATTGAAGCCAATATGACGCCTACTGCGCTTAGAATGGCGGATAGTGAATAAGCCAAATCGTATGCGCCAGTTGCGTCGCGAACTATTCCGCCAATTAGCGGACCTATGACACCTCCAGCACCCCATGCAGTGAACACTAACGCATAGTTTGCGCCCAAGTTTTTGGCACCATAATAATTTGCAGTCATTGCTGGAAAGACACTTGCCATACCACCATATGTGAAGGCGACTATTGCAACACCTGAAAAAATTGGAAAGGTTGCCGTTAGATTTCTGAACAAGGCAAAAATAAGAGCTCTCGAGGCGAAAGCCAACATCAGCGTTGCTCTGCCGCCAATTTTATCCATTATCACACCTAGACCTACTCTTCCAGCTGCATTAAAAATAGAGTAAGCTGATATCAACCAGAAAGCCAACACCTCCGTTAATCCTGCCTGTTCCAAACCTATAGAGCGAAGTTGTCCAACAACCATAAGGCTTGAAAGCGAACCGAAACAAAACATGCCCCACAGAATGTAAAATTGTTTCGTTCTTACAATCATCGACGGCTTAGCTTCCACTGCAATGGTTCTCGTTTCAACACTAGCCTTAACAACCGCAGGGGAACCGGCGACATAATCATAGGGCGGGTTGTTGATGACGCCAGCCAGTAAGAAGATGCATACTCCGTAAGCAACACCTAACAGAATGAAGGTTTTTGAAATACCTAAGTTTTCCAGTAGATACATGGTTAATGGTGATGCATACACTGCGGCTAAACCGTAACCGCCAACGACCAGCCCTGAAACGAAACCTCTCTTCTCAAGAGGGAACCATTTAACAACCGGGGGAGTCGTTGCGGAGTAACCAAAACCTGAAGCTAATCCAAAAACAACTCCAAAGAAAATTGTTAACGCGACCACTGAATAAGTAAATATGCCGGACATAATAAAGCCTATCAAAGTAGCTGTAGCAGATATAATCAGCACGGGCTTAGGGCCAAACCTATCTTGGAGATAACCTCCAGGAATCATTGTGATAGCAAAAACCGCGCATGCAACCATATATGGAATTTGTGTTTGCGTGGCTGACCAAAGGAAAGGATCGCGTCTCAAAACCGTTTGGAAAGCTCCCCAAGCGTAAAGTAGACCCAAACAGAGGTTTACTCCCATTCCAGCAAAACAGCAGATCCATCCTTTGTTGACATTCAAAGGTCATCCCTTCTTCTGAAAAACATAAATATATTTAAAAATTTCGATTTATCACTTCGCCAGCAAATTTGAAGTTTAAACTGATCTCCCACCAGTCACCTTTAAAAGAAACAAGTTCCTCTCATTGATTCTTTCAAAATGCGCAGGTGTAAACTTCTAACCAGCACTTACTCCAGTACAACAATTTGTCTGCCCAAAACTTTGCCTTCATCAAGATCTTTAAAGGCTTCATTAACCTCGTTAACGTCAAATTTAAGCCTTTTAGTGATTACATCCCTGTAATTTAGCAGTTTCTTTCTGGCCAGCGTTGCCACCTCGTAAAGTTCAGTTAAAGAACCCATGAAACTTCCTTGTATTGTAGCTTCCTTCGTTATTAACGCAGGTATTTCGGGAAGCAATACTTCTCTTCCTGCAACGCCAACCAAAACATAGATTCCAAGATGAGATATTGTCTTAACGTACACTGGAATTGTTTTCGCATTTGCCACAAGGTCTATTACGGCTTTGGCGCCATCGCCTTTAGTGACTTCATTTATTGTTTTAATAGGGTCTTCCTTTGCAGCGTTGATAACCATGTCGATTTTAGCCAGTTTAGACGCAAAATCAAGAGCGTCATCCCTAACGTCGATTCCTATCAAGTTTGCATGAGGCATAAATAGTTTTACCCATTGCGCAGCATAGCAGCCGAGACCGCCAAGTCCAATAACCGCGACATAATCGTCTGGCTCAACGTAAGATATCGTCTTCTTTACAGCTCCATATGTTGTTCTAGCAGCACATCCTAGGGGGGCCGCGGCGTGAACATCATCCAAGCCTTCTAAGCTTACAAAACCTCTATAGCTTGGAACGAGAACAAACTCTTGCATTCCACCTCCAAAATGCAAGTTTTTCTTTGAATGGTGAGTTAACCCTTTTCTAATGTATTTGTCCTCTTCAACATAAACGCCGACAGGATCCAACAAAACTTTTTGTCCTTCCTTAACATTGTCAGGAACCCTTTCACCCTTAGCAACTATGGATCCAACAACCTCGTGGGTGCCTGCTCCTGCACGTCTCCCCTCAGGACACGGCAACTCTCCTTTCCATCTGTGTAAATCGGAATGACATATTCCAACACTTAAAACTTTCAGCAACACTGATTCTCCTGAAGGAATAGGCGTCGCAACCTCTTCAGGAACCAAAGCGTTTAACGTCCCTGGCTTTTTCAACAGAAAAGCCACATGTTTCTTTTGCACAACACTCAAATTCATCACCATGCGAGAAATCTGGTAAAATATGCCTTTTTATATAAAACTTTTGCAGACATGGATAAACTTTGAAGTGAAAAGAGTAGCAAACGCTAAGACGGCTTAAAACCTTTTGCAGCTAAAGCGCGCGAAAACGATTGCCAAACGTGTGCTATGAATGAAAACAATACATTTTAATTGTTGCCGAGTACCAAGGATTATGCATAAAATTGTGTTTTTAGACATTTTTGTCTATACGGGCTCCAGTTAATTCGAACAACCTTCTAGTCGCTTATAGGGATATGTGGACAACAATAGTCAAACTTTAAGAGAACCATTTGAGTTGTTATTTAGGTTATCCCCCAATGGAAAAGGGTGTTATTACGACTTTATCTAAATCTCTAAGTTTAACGTCAAGTTTTTCTATAGAGCAGCCATTTACCAAGATCACTGTACTTGGGTCTTCAGCAATTTTTACGCCTTTCTCTTTTTCAATTTTCTCAATTAGATCTTTGACGGTTAACTCCTCTTCTGAAAAAATCCAGAATCCGGAAACCTTAGCCATCCTCACTAATTTACCTGCAAACTCTACGAAAATTTTGACTTTCATACCTCAACCTGCTTGGATATGTGTGTAAATAAATGTTTGAATTAAAAAACGAGTCCCTTTACCACATCCTCTAGACCTAGTTCAGCAAGTTTCTTTCCAGTTGGTATTCCCCTCTCATCCCATCCACATGCGTTGTAATAGTCCTTTAACAGAGTTTCTTCTTCAAATATTTGGCCTTTGGAAGGCGCAGATCTCGGCACCGGCTCCTTCACAATTCTCTCCGGCATCCTGTCATGTCTGCCGTCAAAGCCCTCTCTTACGTTGAAAGCCCTTTCAAGGTTAAATATTCTTTCACCGACAAGTAAAATATTATTCGAGTTTTTAAATTCATCCACACCTGTCGCTGCGTAAAGCATTTTGCTGTACAATTCCATGTCCATGCCTACAAAAAGACACATTATGCCTGTTTCAATTGCTGCGTGTTCGCTTTGGGTTATAATGGTCATTTCGCCTTTGCCTTCTGCAGCAAATGGATCAACGCGAACGCCTTTATAGGGAACTCCCCGTTCTTCATATGCAACACCTCCTCCAATCGTGTGAGAGGCACCTATTGGAGATGTTGCCATGCTTAGTCCGCGAGATTTCGCCCTTCTCGGATCGTGACCCGGCAATTCAAGTCCTTTAACATGTATGGCATACTTTTCAGCGCCTCTTCCTATAATCTCGGCAGCCCTTTTCACTCCTTCTGCCAATATGTTACCTATACCTATTCTTAGAGCTGTTTTCTTCACCAGTTCAGGTATAACGTCTGGATCACCCCATCTTAGCTTAACCCCGTCGGTTTCACATTTGCTGATTATTCCTTTTTCATAAAGTTCCAGTGCGAAGCCGACGGCAACTCCGGTTGATATGGTGTCCAAACCATAAGTGTCAGCAAGCATATTAGCATAAATAATGGATTCAACGTTTGTATTTCCAAGATTGCCTCCTAAAGCCCAATAAGTTTCATATTCAGGCATTTCACATACAACACCTGCATATGGTCCTTCACTAACCTTGAACAGCTTTCCACATCGAAGCATACAGCCGTAACACCCGTAATGCTTTACAATGTATTTAGCCAGGTTTTCGGGTTTGAACACTTCAATGTTAGGCAACTCTTCCTGTCTATAATTGTACGTGGGGAAACAGCCGCTTAAGTACTCAGGATACGTCGCCATGCTTGTTCCTAAATTGTGTAATGATTCGAAAGCGCGTCCTTTCCTTATTTTTTCTATCTGCTCCTTTACAAGTTCATCGAATTTCTCTTCATCATAAATTTTCGGTTTTCCTGTCCCCCTGACAACAATGGCCTTCAAGTTTTTAGAGCCCATCACTGCACCTCCACCGCCCCTTGCAGCTGTTCGCATGGTGTCAGTGACTATTGCAGCGAATCTGACCAGTCTTTCCCCAGCAGGTCCGATCGTAATTATCCTAGCATTTTTATCAGTCTCGTCTCTAATAAAGTCTGTAACAGCATCAGTTGTCATTCCCCATACAACTGAAGCATCCTTAAACTCCACATTATCGTCACATATATATATGTAAGTGGGGTTCTCAGCTCTACCCTCTATTACTATGGCATCATAACCCGCGAATTTTAACTCAGCTCCTAAAAAACCTCCAGATAAACTTCTAAAATAAGTTCCAGTAAGGGGAGACTTAAACTGAACCATTATTCTATGCGCACCTTGAGCTTTCGTACCTGCTAAAGGACCTACGCTGACAACAAGTTTATTTTCGGGACCAAACGGATCTAATCTCGGAAAAAGCTCATTCCATAAAATCCAAGCTCCAAGACCTCTGCCACCTATAAATTTCTTAACAACTTCTTCCTTCAAGGTCTCAAAAGCAACTTTCCTGTGTGTCAAATTCACTCGCAGAATTTTTCCCATATAGCCAAACATTCAAATACACCTTTCTAAATTAGCTTTCATCCATTTTTAAAAAAACTTTCGGTGAAATATGACTGACATTTTTGTCGCTTAGATTTAAAAACTTTAACGTTTCGTGACTAAAATTATGAAATTTTCCATGTTAATAATCCGCATTATTAACGCTGTAAACCGATAACGGTTCAAACGCAAATTTGCCCTTATAAAAAGGAAGAAGTTAAGGGAATTTTTTGTTAATAATTGATGGATCATGCCCGGGTATAATCTTGCTTCTTTTAGTGATGCTTAAAGCCTTGAAACAACTATTGTACCATTCGGTGAGATTGGCTTGTATTCCTGGAGGAGCAAACGGAGTTTCCATAGGAGGTATCTTAACGACGTTATTGTTTATATCTTTCAGCTCTGCTGGTTGTTTCGGAGGAAAAATGTTAATGTAAAGATAGAAGTGGTCGCCGGCAATAAGATATTTGCCATTTGAAGTTTCAACCGCGAGAGCTTGCAATCCTATTGAGTGGCCTGGAAGCAGTACAAGTTTTAATCCTTCTGCAATTTCGACATCACCGTCCACTAAACACAGATCCATATGCTCAAGAGGAAGAATCAGTTTTTGATCGTATCCTCTACGCAACGGTATAGGCGGGTTAAAGGCTGAATCCCATTCCCTCTTTTGGATAAAAATTCGCGCATTGTGAAACAGTTTAGCTGTAGCCACGTGATCCACATGTAGATGCGTAATTATCAGCGTATCAACGTCTTCAGGTCGCAAATTTACTTTTGCCAAAGCCTCCCTTAACCCCTTCTCACCTCCGCCTTCAACCGAAAGTGGGGGGGCACGTTCCTCAATGCCAGCGTCAACAACGCATTTTAAACCGTTTCCTTCGACAGCCCATACGTATACTGGAAAAGCAAACTTAACGTTCGGGTCAGCGCCCATGAGCAACCCGCTAAGCCCAGCTTGGATCACAGCCTGTTTAAGTGGAGTAACAACGTACATAGACGACCCTCTTTTTCAATAACATCCGCATATTAAACTTGCTTAAACATATAAAAATTTATGCAACGAGAAAATGAGAGGAATTACAACAGCCTAAAGCTGAAATTTTGAAACACGTTTGTTTATGTAACTTTGCCCACATAAATTCATGAAATATTTATTGAATCAGCGTAGATAATGCATCACTTCTTCAACGCTGTGGTTTTCCAAGTTTAGAATCCTGTTAATAACTTCATCTGTCAAACCTTTAAATTTTGATGATTCTATGTTGCACATAAATTTAGCGATAACTTCGTCTTCGGTCATAGGGTTACACGGAGTCCCTTTGTGGTCTACAACTTCTTCTTCGTATAGTTTGCCATCTTTAGTTCTGATCTTTGCCTTAGCTGGGATAACCAGCTTCCCCCTATATTCTTCACTGTCATATGATTCGTTAGGAACCGCTTTAACTTTCGTCAAATGTTTCGTTACTTCAACATCTCTTATTGCATCGTCAGCGAAGTCTTCAAGGCTTACCCGTCCCTTCTTTAACGCAACAATTACACAGTATGGAAGACTAAACTTCGCTCCATAGGCAGTATCCACTTTCCATCTTTCACCTATGCTAACCCACGACTTAGGTAAATAATATGTGCATTCTTCAATGTCTTCTAACCTAAGATCATATTTCTTCTTCAAAATTATCGCAGCATCTATCGCAGAGTGGGTTGCATGACATGACGGGTAAGGTTTTAACGACATATTCAACGTTTCCCATCTTTCTCCAAGCCCGCTTACAGCTTGTTCTATATCAAGTTTTTCGCCTCTTAAATATGCGTTAAAAAAGCCGTTTCGCCCTTCAAATATCTGATATGGTCCTTTCAAACCCTCTTTGGCTAACAAAGAAGACATAATTCCAGCATGCGCAGCAAAACCAGGGTGCATAGGCTTAACAGGTACACCCTCCACTACAGTCTGACCTATGCCTGAAGCCAAGCTTCCAGCTATCCCCAACGCCCAAGCTAACTGCTCAACAGTTAACCCCATCAATTTGCCAGCAGTTAACGCAGATCCAAATACACCAATAACAGGCGTCGGATGCCAACAATGAGCATGATATGCTTTCGGAGCAACCAAACCTAACCTCGCACAAACCTCATAGGCTACTATTAAGGCTTCGAGGGCTTCTCTGCCAGAAGCATTAACGCTTTCTGCAACAGCGAACGCGGTTGGTACAGCCATGCAGCTTTGATGTACGGATCCAAGATGGGTATCATCATAATCGGTGCTATGAGCCATCGTAGCGTTAGCCAGCGCAGCGTTACAGGCACCTAACTTTAGTCCGTGTCCAATAACCGTACTTTCAGGTGGACCACATAAAAGCTTACATACCTTAACTACTTTCTTCACAATTTCAAGATTGCATGCAGCCATCATTATTCCTGCAGTGTCTAAAACATGAAGTTTAGCTTTGCTAACGACTCTTTCAGGGACATTTTTTAATTTTAGATTGTATGCAAATTCAGAAAGCTTCCAAGATATAGTTTCAATTGCCATATACAGTTCAGCCCTTGCGGATTACCTTTTTCAGCCTTTATTATTTAAATTTAGCTGAGTTTGTCCGACTCTGCTTACCCGCCATTCAAACTCCAGATAACAAATATGCCTCGTATATTTAGGCACCAGTGTGCAGAAATCCGCGCCATTACAAGCTATCCGACTTCGGCTATTTTGTTGCAAACCTTCGATTCAGGCAAAATCTGCAGAACGGAAATTCTGGAAATGAGTTAGCGGTTATAAGGACCGAGCATCTGTAGACCAGTTGAACCACATATACTGAATATAAATGAAAAGACCGTTGTCTACTTGTTTGGGTTTAAGGTTTCAGATACCGTAAATAACAATGGAATCACCACAAAGAGTTCCACTAGGACAGGGGTTAGTAAAGTCAGTGTTTTAAACCCAAGATCCCATAATAAACCTCCAATAATCGAAGCTGGAATTCTTGAAGCAGTTATCAAAATATTGTCCAGTCCATACAGCTTTCCCCTACTCTCTTTTGGGGCAACCTCCCACCACATAGTTATAAATGGAATAAAGGCGACACCTCCAACTCCGCCGATGACAGAGCCTGTGGCGCCACCCAGCATGCCTGCGAGGATTAAATATTCATAACTGGGAGCCCAAATAAGCACAAAAACTCCTAAACAATAGAATAGAGTGAAAACGAAGAAGGCTTTTTTTCTACCAAATTTATCAGCAAATCTACCAGCCGGAACCTGAAGCAGCATTTCAGTTATCAAAGAGAGCGTGGCTACGATTCCAAGAATAGCTGGCGTAGCTCCCTTAACATTAACAATCCATAACGGGGCAAATATTCCCAACATGGTCTGGAAACCGTCGCGGGCAAAAAGCTTGATTAATATCCACTTTTTAACGTACTTTTTCCCCTTCAAAAATTCCAGATATTCTTTGAACAAATTGGTTCTTTTTGAAGTTGAACTGTTTTTACCTTGGCTTCCTAAATAAGTTTCGCCGAGAAACTTCAAAATTAATAAAAAGACAAGTACAAAAATGCCAAGTGAAACGTAATAAAGGGGGCGAATGCCTTGCGGGCTTATCCCGCCAAAACTAGTCACAATTGCAGCGGCAATAATAGGCGCCACCAAACTTACGAAGTTTCTAAACAAGCGAACCAAACTCATAAGAGTAGCCCTCTTATTGGGATCTGTAAAAGTAATGATTATCATGTCTGCAATGGGCATGTGCCTGATTAAGTGGAAATATAAGATAAAAGCAGGTACAAGCATATACCAGACTCCTGCTGAAATAAAAATAATCGTCGCTACAACATCGCAGAGAAGGCCAAGAAGAGTCATTTTCTTAACGGAATACTTCTCTAGAGCTAAACCTATGGGAGCAGAAAAAACACCATGCACTGCTGCGCTCACGGAATTTATTAAACCTATATCATTTTCACCTGCACCTAAACTTTGAGCAAAAAGCATATTGTATTGGCTGGTGAGTTGAATGGGAAAATTATAGACTACTTGACTTGCGAGCATAACCTTAACTCTACGATCCATTTCTCTAAACATAACGATTAAATCATCAAGCAATAACCCAAGCCTAAGCAATTTCACCCATCTTCAAAACTTTTTTGTAAGCTTTGTAATATAATTAAGCTTTAAACCTTACACGCTTCGCCATGAACGCCCACGAGCATCATAGCGGCGTATTCAAGTAATGGTGGATGCAAGCTTCCCTAATGGAGCTGAATGGTTAGGGTTGATTTTCCCTTTTTATGTTTCTTTTCCTAGTTTGCCTTTTGCTTCTAGGAGGTTTGCTACGTGTTTTAATCCTAGGTTTTCCAGGGTTTTTCTTGTAGGCCATCCAGTGTCCGGGTCCCATCCTTCAAGTTTGTAATATTTTGTTTTCCATTCTTCAAATTTTTGTCTGTCAATTTTTCTGCCGGAAACATCCTTAAACTTCCATTCTCCATTTTCACGTACCGGCATCACATATCCATCTAATTTGGGAAAGACTGAATCCCATGTGTAGGGGCGTTTGTCTGGGTATGGTGTTTCGTATATGTAGTCCATGAATTGCACTATGTTTCGGTGTCTTCCTTGAAGTGTCCATATCGCGTTGTCAAGGTTCCATATTTTTCT
>JAWBOH010000005.1:0-75505 GCA_038826715.1 Bathyarchaeia archaeon
GAAAGGGGTGAAGTGGGTAATGAGGTATGTGGGTGTGGACATCAGCAAAAGAAAGTGTATGGTTGCAGTTGTTGATGGGGATGGCGTTTTGGTTGATGAGTTTAGCTTCAGCAATGATGTTGAAGGCATAAAACGGTTTGTTTCTAGGCTTTCAGAGGGCGACTGTGTTGTCATGGAGTCCACTGGCAATTTGTGGTTTAATTTGTTTGAGGCTGTTGAGGCTAATGGCGTTAAGGCTGTTTTGGCTAATCCTTTGAAGATGAAGGCTATTGCCTCTGCCAAGATTAAGAACGATAGGGTTGATGCTAAGGTTTTAGCCTTTCTATTGCGTGGTGGGCTTGTGGCTGAATGTTATGTTCCGCCCAAAGAGGTTAGGGAGCTTAGGAGTTTGGTTAGGCATAGGGTTCAGCTTGTTAGAGCTGTTGGCATGGTGAAGAACCGCGTTCACAGTTTGCTTAACAGCTATGGCTTTAAGCGTGGGTTTTCAGATGTTTTCGGTAGGGCTGGGTTGGGGTGGCTTAGGGAGCTTAGGCTTAAGCCTTTGGATAGGCTTCTACTGGACAGCTACATCGAGCAGATTGAGTGTCTTGAAAGGTTGATAAGGAGGGTTGATGCTGAAATTGGTCGCAGGGCATCCATAGATGGGGATGTTAGGCTACTGCTTAGCTTGACTGGCGTTGACGTTTATTCGGCTTTTGCTTATTAAGAGCGAGATTGGCGATATTAAGTGTTTTCCGAGTTATAAGAAGCTGGTCAGTTGGGCTGGTTTGGCTCCTTCTCTTTACCAGTCTGGGAATACCGTGCGTTATGGGCGTATTACTAAGCAGGGTTCTAAGCTTTTTAGATGGATTATGGTTGAATGCGCCCAGAGTTGCTGTACGCTATGATGATAGGCTTGGCGAGTTCTATGTGCGTGTTAGGCGTAGGCGTGGTGAACAGAAGGCTTTGGTTGCTGTTGCCTGTAAGATGTTAAAGATCATATGGTTTATGTTGACTCGTGGGGAGCCTTATCAGTCGAGGAATGAGCGTTTGTATGGGGATAAGCTTTATAGGCTTTGTGGGTTTTAGTCTATTTGCTGGCTTTGGGTTCAGTGTAGCGGAAAACGCCTTTCATGAGTGAGTGTTAGTAGCGTCTAGAGGCATTTCTTACTTTTTTAAATACAAACATGTTAAAACTAGGATTTTTGTGTATTCAGCCTTGGAGGGCTCAACGTTAAGACACGTTGTAAAACGACAAGCCTCAGGTTATCCTTGGTTGAAGTTTTATACGGTCGGCTTTCTATCCACGCAATAACCCGCTCAACGCTCCTCTTTGTGGCATGTCGGAAATCAAACGGACACGCCCTAAATAGGAAGCATAAATAGTTGACGTACTTCGCAACCCTACCTTTAGAGAGACCCAAAGCTTGCAAGTGATTAATAAAATTCAACACAGCTCCGAATAGGGCAGACCCCCAGCCTGCGCTTCGCACTCTCAACCCTCTTAGAGTAGTCATGTATGTCGTACATCTCACCTATGGAGGAAACCGTTGACTTTAAAATCGAGGGCATGGAAAGCGCACCAGAGCTAGAGGTGTTGGTGCGGCCGCCGGGATTTGAACCCGGGTCGCCGGCTCGGGAGGCCGAAGTCCTACCAGGCTAGACTACGGCCGCAGCGTGGATGAAGATAATTCCTTTAAACTTTTATCGGTTACTCTATTAAATATCGTGATTAAAAAGCGTGTGTAATCGTTCAGAGTTTGCGGTTCTTTGGAAGGTGAAGCAAAATTGTTATTTAAGCTGGTTAATTGATTATTGAGTTAGGCAACTGTTACTTAGAGGAATGCTGTTGGCCTGGGAAATTACATATGCATTAGCTGGTGTTGATAGAAAGTTGAGAGCTGAAGCTAAAAAGGCTTTGCGTCTTCTGCAGCGTACTTACAGTTTCAGTCAGTACGGTGGGATTGTTAGGCTTCCGTATGGAAGGGTTTTTCCCTTTCAATGTGACTGTTATTTAGACCTTGTAATTGAAGGCATAGGCACGAAGGTTCTTGTTGCCCAGTTGGCTGATAAATATGACACTATAGGTATTGACGGTATCGCCATGGCTGTTAACGACGTTATCCGTTCCGGCGCAAGGCCCTTAGCTGTTGCAGACAACATTCACGCTCAGGTTTCGGATCCTGCATTGGTGAATGAGTGGATTAAAGGAATAGCTAACGGAGCTGCGGAAGCTGAGTGTCCAGTTATTAGCGGAGAAATAGGTGATGTGGCTGAACTGATAAGGGGCTTGAGGGATGGGAAAGGCTTTGACATGGTTTTTGCGGCTGTAGGTCAAGTTTCAAAGGATAAATTAATTACAGGTAGGAGTATCCAGCCAGGCGATATAATTATCGGCTTGCGAAGCTCTGGGATTCACAGTAACGGCATAACTTTGGCGAGGAAGGTTCTTTTTAAATTGTGGGGAGGCAAATACGAGCCTTACGATGTTCCAGAACTTATTGAAAGAGAACTGGTTTACGAAGTTTTAGAGCCGACTAAAATTTATGTTAGACCTTTCTTAAGGCTTGCGGATGCTGTGAAGGTTAAGGCTGCAGTGCATGTAACAGGTGATGCTTATCTTAAGTTTAACCGGCTAACCCTTTTTTCAAGACAGATAGGCTTTAGGTTTTACAATTTTAAGCCTAATCCAATTTTCAGTCTGATCCAGAAAACCGCTGCGGAACTCGGCGGCGGAGTTCCAGATGAGGAAATGTTTAA
Organism: Bathyarchaeia archaeon; assembly: GCA_038826715.1. Classification (GTDB taxonomy): domain Archaea; phylum Thermoproteota; class Bathyarchaeia; order Bathyarchaeales; family Bathycorpusculaceae; genus JAWBOH01. The sequence continues at coordinate 2,740 of JAWBOH010000005.1, forward strand.
AACGTTCAATATGGGGTGGGGCTTCGCGGTGATTGTTGACAAAACAGAAAGAGACAGGGCTGTTGACGTTCTAGAAAAAGCAGGTGTACCTGCAGAAGAAATAGGCTGTGTTACAAAAACTAGTGGAATCGAAATTTTGTATAATGGCAGGAAGATTGTTTTAAATTAGCTTTGTCCTTTAAAAATGAGGAAAGCGTTTTAATCTGTTTAGACAAGGGATGAAACTATGAAATTTCGGTTGAAGGTGGAAGTAGGCTTAAAGCCTGGGCACAGCGATCCGGAAGGCGAAACTACAGCAAGTTTGTTGAAAGAACTTGGATACAGGGTTGAAAACGTAGGCGTAAGCAAAGTTTACAATATTATTGTTGAAGCAACCTCAAAGGATGAGGCTCTGGCAAGGGCTGAGGAAATGTGTCTGAAGCTTTTGGCTAACCCTACAAAGGACAATTACACAATTGTTGTAGAGGAGCTGAAATGACTACAAATCTTTACATCCGCAGAAATACGCCTTTTCCACTTTTCGAAATAAACCTTTTGAAAGCTACAGACCAGCAGCTTTCAAAGTTAAGCCGCGAACTTGGCATAGGCCTGAATCTTCAAGAGATGAAGTTTGTGAAGCAATACTTCACTGCGAAGGGTAGAAACCCTACAGATGTGGAGCTTCAAGCATTAGGACAAACCTGGTCTGAACATTGCTTCCACAAAACCTTCAAGGGTATAATAAAGTTTAACGGGAGAGAAATAGACAGCCTTTTCAAAACATACATAATGAAGGTTACAAAGGAACTTAGCCCTCAATGGTGTTTCTCTGTTTTTGAAGATAACGCTGGCATAATACGCTTTAACAAAGATTATGGAGTTGCCGTTAAAGTTGAAACTCACAATCACCCCTCTGCCATAGAGCCTTTTGGAGGCGCAGCCACCGGAGTTGGCGGTGTAATACGGGACATCTTAGGCGTTTGGGCAGACCCTATTGCTAACATGGATGTTTTAGGTTTCGGTCCTCTGGATTACCCGTACGAAAGGCTTCCGCCAGGTGTGAAACATCCTAAATACATTTACATGGGAGTTGTAGCGGGAATAGGACATTACGGCAATAACATGGGCATTCCAACAGTTAACGGTGCAATATTTTTTGATGAAAGCTATGTTGGAAACGTGGTTGTTTACTGTGGATGCGTTGGACTTTTGCCGTTGAAAAAGTTTAGGCGAAACGCTAGGCCAGGCGATGTCATTGTTTTGGCTGGGGGAAAAACCGGACGCGATGGGATTCACGGTGTAACGTTTGCTTCTGCCGAACTTACTGAGAAATCTGAGGAAATTTCGAGACCTGCGGTTCAAATAGCAAACCCTATTGAAGAGGAAAAGTTGAAAAGAGCCATAATTACTATTCGCGATTTGGAATTGGCCGCCGCCATAACCGATTTAGGCGGAGGAGGCCTTTCATCTGCAGTTGGGGAAGCCGCCAATAAATTCCAATGCGGCGCAACGGTGCATCTGGAAAAAGTTCCCTTGAAATATTCTGGTTTGGCTCCATGGGAAATATACGTATCTGAATCTCAGGAAAGAATGCTTTTGGCAGTTCCTCCGGAAAACCTTGAAAAAGTTTTAGAAATCTTCCAAGGCGAGGATGTTAAAGCAACCGCTATCGGAAACTACACCGCAGATAAGGTTTTGAGAATTTTCTACATGGGCGAAAAGGTTGCGGAAATAGACATTCCCTTTCTTTTTGAACCGCCCAGAACAGTCCGTTTCGCTGAATATACTTTGCCCAGCGTTGAGGATCCAAAATTTCCTGAACCTGAAAACCTAACTGAACCTTTAAAGCGTTTGTTGGCTTCGCCGAATATTGCAAGCAGAGAAAACATCATAAGAACCTATGATCATGAGGTGAAGGGCAACACTGTGCTTAAGCCTCTTCACGGCGAAAACGGTGGGCCTAATGACGCCGCTGTTTTGAAGCCTTTAAAGGACTCGTGGAAAGGTATAGTCATTTCCTGCGGTATGAATCCGAACTATGGCAAGGTGGATCCCTACTGGATGGCAGCGTCAGCAATCGACGAGGCTATAAGGAATAACGTGGCTGTAGGCGGCAGAAGAATTGCTCTGCTGGACAACTTCACTTGGGGTAACCCTGAAAAGCCTGAAAGACTCGGCGGCCTTGTAAGGGCATGTGAAGCTTGCTACCGCTTTGCTAAAGCATTTAAAACACCTTTCATATCTGGAAAAGACAGCCTCTACAACGAGTCTCCAGCTGGCTCAGTGACGCCTACGCTTTTAATAACCGCCATAGGAATAATCCCCGACATTCGCATAACAGTTTCAATGGATTCTAAATCACCCGGAAACAGTATCTACATAATCGGCAAAACATATTGCGAACTTGGCGGTTCAGAGTATTATAGAGTTGAAGGCTTCTTGGGGAGTTCTGTACCGAAAGTTCGGCCAGCACAGGCTAAAAGAACCTTTAAAGCATTAACCAAAGTCATCGACTTGGGATTGGTGGATGCATGCCATGACTTGGCTGAAGGCGGTTTGGCAGTGGCGGCGGCTGAAATGGCTTTTTCCAGCGGATACGGAATGGAACTTGACCTTCAGCGGGTTCCTGCTGAAGGCATCTTCAGAAACGACTTCCTGTTATTCTCTGAGTCGAACAGCCGCTTTCTAGTTGAGATTCCTGAAAAATGTGAAAGAGACTTTGAAATGTTAGCTGCAGGAACAATTTACTCGAAAATTGGAAAGGTAACGAAAACATCGAGGCTTTGTGTTTATGGTTTGGATGGCGAAGTTGTTGTGGACGTATCCGTGCAAGAGTTGTTGTCTGTCTGGAAAGGCTTCTTGAACGGTGAGTTCTAACATGAAACGTGATGAAATAAAAGTCTGCATATTACGTGTTGGCGGAACAAATTGTGATGCGGAAACAAAAACAGCCTTTGAAGCTTTAGGTGTTCAGGCTGAAGTGTTGCATGCAAACGAGGTTATAAAACGTAAAAGCCTTTTGAACTATGCTGCTTTAGTGTTTCCCGGAGGCTTTTCTTTCGGCGATTATGTGAGGGCTGGGGCTATATGGGCGAAATGGTTGGTTGCCAAGCTTGGCAAAGAATTGAAAGCCTTCGTTGAAATGGGACGTCCGATACTTGGTATTTGTAACGGTTTCCAAGTTCTTGTTGAAGCCGGTTTGCTCCCTGCATTTGAAGGGTTATCCGCCTATCCGGAAGCAGCATTAGCCACCAATCATCCGCCTGGATATAACTGCCGCTGGGTTTACTTAAAAAATGAAAACAGCGGGAAATGCATATTCAGTTGGAAAGTGTCTAAGGGAAAAGTTTTGCGGATGCCTGTGGCTCATTCAGAAGGACGCTTTATATTTCCAAAAGAGAAGGAGATGCAGTATTTGGAAAAGCTTTGCGAAAATGATCAGCTTGTCTTCCGTTACTGTGACAAGGCTGGAAACTATGCTGATGGAGTGTATCCAATAAATCCAAACGGTTCTTTCCACGACATAGCTGGAATATGCAGTCCTGAAGGAACAGTTTTCGGTTTGATGCCGCATCCGGAAAGAGCCTTCTACTGGTGGCAACAGCCCGACTGGACTGGGCAAAAGCTTATGCATGTTTACGGGGATGGAAAGTTAATTTTCGAAAGTTTCGTTGAGTATTTAGAAAAGAAGTTTTAATTCTTTCAAATGGGGAAGCCCTGCGCGGGCACCCATCTTCATAATGCAACGTGAGGCTACAAAATTGCCTAGCTTTCCACATTCTTCTAGGCTCTTATTGTTTATCAAGCCGTAGAGGAAACCTGCGCAGAAAGCGTCGCCTGCACCTGTCGTGTCAACAACGTTCACTTTGAATGCTTTAATGTGGTGGCGTTCTGCGCCGCCTGCAACGTAGCATCCCTTGCTGCCTAATTTGACAGCCACTATTTCCACTCCTATTTTAAGCAGCATTTCAACTCCTGTCAAATAGTCTCTCTTCCCAGCTAGTAGAGCAAGTTCTTTTGCATTAAGCATTAGAACATGACACTTAGAAATTATTGGCTTAAGCTGCTTAACCCCTCTTCTAGCATATAGTTCGCCCGGGTCTAAACTTACTTTTACGTTTTCAGGCAAGGTTTGAACAAGTTTTTTCTGTGCTTCGAAAGGTTTGATTCCAACGAAAGACGTTAAATGGAGGAACATGGTTTTGCAGGCATATTCCTTTTCAATTTCCTCAAACTCCAATGTGTCGTTTACGCCGGGATCCACGTATAACGCTCTTTCCCCATTTTCGTCTACGAAACCCATCACAACACCGCTCCGTCCGTTCCCCGCCATAACTACGCCTCCAGTATCTACGCCTTCTCTGCGGAAATCTTCAAAAAGCATTTTACCCTCAGGGTCACCGGCAACTTTTCCAATGAAGCCAACCCTGCAGCCAAGCCTCGCCAAGCCTACAACCGTATTAGCCGCTGATCCTCCGCAATCCTGTTCAAAACCAACTATAAAGCCCTCTTCGTCGGGTCCAACTATCCTATTCACTTTGTAAAGCTTGTCTACGTTTAGGGCTCCGAAGCCCACACAATCGAAAAGCCTCATAAAAACAGCTCACGCAAGTGAATTTTATATTCGCCTAATTTCCCCCCGTAGTTTCCAGCTGAAATTTTAGCTACACCTCTAACATTTAACGCAGCCTCTATCCCAGCCTTCATAGCATTTTTAACCGCTTCAAGGGAAACTCCGTTAATCACTATTTCTGGGATAAAGTTTACGCCATTCGGGACTTTTGACTCTTTGCCCAAAAGCTTTTTCAATGATGGACAGTAAGGATGATTCGTTGTTGGGCCTATCCATGGGAAACGGGTTTCAGGTTTTGAACCTGCAGAGCATATGTCGAAAGGAGTTACAACTCCAACCGATTTATGTACGGCTTCAACTGCTTTAACTCCCGCCTCTTTAACTGCCTCTTTTGTTTGACACATTACCCAGAAGTTTGCCCCCATAACACCGCAGGCATAACCTAAAAAACGCTCTATTATAAAATCAGGAACCATTATTGGCACAACAATTACATTGCGCCCGTAACGGTTTTCAACCCATTCATAACCATCTCCGCAGTGGCCGACACGCTCCATCATGTCAATTTTTCCCAACGCGTTGGGCAAAGCGTCAAAAACCGCCGTGAAAGGTTTCACAAGGATATCCTGTCTTACTCTATATGAGAATTCAATTTCAAATTTTTTAAGAGATTCTGAAAAGGGCTTTTTAGAGTCTATTCCTCCCCAAAACTGAAGCACTGCGCCTTTACGGTTGTCCGGTGTTTCTTTTTCACTTAGCCACCTTTCAATTCCACCTTCAACCCTCCCAATTACTATTGACGGTGTGGCTGTAGCTTGCAAAACTGCTTTACGCAAAGTTTCCTCGTCGTCGGCTGTAACAATGATTCGGCAATAGATTCCCTTGAAAGCTTCAGAATAAGTTTCTTCTATGCGGCTTGTAGGGTTATCCAACCTTTAAATCTCCCCGCATTCACACTGACAGGTAATTTCTTTCAATGTTTTGGCTATTAAACCTTCAAGTTTAACATAGCTTAACTAAGTCTGTGACCTAATAACTTATCCAAGTCTTCCTACAGCCTCGCCCCTCACACTTTTCCGGAAGGAAGTGCTCTCTCTTATCAGCCTTTCCATGTTATCTGGTTTAACAACCTCAACAAGCGGAAACCGTTCTCTATATGCGTAAAAAAACATGCTTTTAAGCTTTGGATCTACTTTAAGCTTTTTAACCGAATTAAAGTTCCAAGATTCTGCAAGCTTAACTACGCCTTCCTTGCCCCATTTACAAAAAATTTCAGTTAGCAGTGCGGTGACAAGAGCTTTATCAGACATTATGGCTATTTCAGCTTCTCTCACAGCATATTCGTTTCCATTAAACGATAGGGTTAAGCCTCCCTCATGGCGCACTTTTTTGAAAGCTTCTACATCGGTTATGCTGTCACCGACGTAAACTACATCTGTCAATCCTACGCCTAACATTTCGGTTATTCGTTTCACAGCCTCTGCTTTTTCTCGCCCTCCAACGGGATTAACTTCCATAAAAATTCTTCCAATATCCATTTCCATTATTTCTTTCCAGAAGATTTCGTCAAGCCGCATGATGGTTTGCCTATGAGTCTCCGAGAAGTCTTCAAGGGTTTTAGCGCCTGGCGGGATTTCAATTATCGGCATTTCAGCTATTTCAGCCGCGAGCCTTCTAAGTCTAAATTTCTCATCCTTGTTTAGTTCATAACTATCAATTTTAACTTTTGTGCAGAAGGCGTTTTTGAATGGAAAGTTTACCGTATGGCACAGCGCCCGAATGTAAGGCTCATAGCTTGTGCTCACGATGTAGGCGTTTGCAGTGTTTCGGATAAATTTCAGGCTTTCCCTTATTTTTGAAATCAGGACAAGCGTTTTAGACGCGAATATCTGCATTTTCCTTTCTGTGACGTCATATGCCTTCAGGAAAGGCAGTATAAGCTTTAACGTGTCGCCTGCCTTATAGCCTTGTCTTTTGAGAACGTCTGCAAGGACATCGTCATATCTGCTTACCACCGCGTAGAACTGTCCGCCATTAGGAAGGTAATGTGATGTTATTTCGAAGGCGTTATCGTTTTTAGAAATGGGGCCTTCACAGTCTGAAATGAAAGCTTTACTTATCTGCGTTTTCGAAGTTCCTCCATGTGGCGGATGCTTTTCTCTATATGTTTTTTTGAAGCTATGTCTGTCCTATACCAGAGTGCTCCACCCTTTATTGCGTTTATCCCTTCTAAAGAAATGTTTCTGGCAGCTTCTATATTTTCTGCTATGCCGACGACGCAGACAGCTCTTGATCTTAAGGCGTAAACTTTGTTTTGGCGCAGTTCCATAGAAGCTGGATAGATACGGATTTTGTCGCCGTATTTATCGTTCAGTCTGTAGGCGTTTGTTAAATCAACAGGTGTGTCTGCTTCCTCTCTGTTAACTTTTTCAGGAAAAGTTTCTTCGTAGCCGCCGTAGCATGGAGGCACCTTATATGTTACAACAGTGGAAGATTTCTCAAATTCAACTCGGTTTAGGTTCCCTTCAAGGATTTTGAAGCATATGTCTACAAAGTCGTCTTTTAATAATGGCAGAATGTTTATTATTTCAGGGTCTCCTGGTCGACTGTTGTTTTCAAGGATTTTAAGCTGCTGACCAGTATGCATAAAAGCAACGTAAAAGGGGATTCCTCTCAAAGCTTGACTGTCAGACGATTTCCAATTTTTAAAGATTTTTTCAACAATTTCAATTTCTTTTTCTCTGTCCATTCTGGCCATGAATGGTAGGATTTCGCCGCTGTCCTTGTAAGAACCCATACCCCCGGTGTTTGGTCCCCTATCGCCGTCGAAAGCCCGCTTGTAATCCCTTGTCTCTGGAAGAGGCACCAAATGTTTGCCGTCGCAGAAGGCTTGAAAACTGGATTCTTCACCGTCAATCTTTTCCTCAACTATCACGGCGCCATGTTTAAGGTTTTCCCAGAAATGCTCAAAAAGCTGCATGCGAGTTGTGAAGTGGTCTCCCCAGACGCCTACCCCTTTTCCAGCTGCAGGTCTGTCAGGTTTGACCACGGCAAGATTATCTAACTCGTCAAGCCAAGTGTAAAGGGCATTTTGCGCTTCCCCCCTTGTCATATATTCTTCAGGTTTGAAGATTCTAAAGCGCGGGTTTACCTCCGGGACAGTCTCTTGGAATAATAAGCGTTGCTGAACTTTGCTTGCTTCTATTGCGTATTCCTTTTTTGGGCAGATCATTGGTATGCCTGTTTGTTTTTCAACCGCGTCGCGGACTCCTTCAATTATGGGTTTTTCAGGGCCAACTATGCCGAAATCAATTCTGTCTCGGTGGGCTTCAACGAACCTGCATAACATGTCGACGTTTAAGTCTGGTATAACTACATGTTGTGTAGCTTTCTTAAGGTTGAAAGGGTTTAACTGTTTATCCGCCACGTAAACTTCAACATTATAGTTCGCGCTGCGGGTGAAAGCATCCACCATAGCGGCTTCTCGCGCGCCGTAGGAAACTACGAACACACCGACTTTTTCCACCATGCTTCTTCGCCTTTAAAACTTAAAATGCTTATTGGCTCCTAATCTGTTTTGCCATTAACTTTTTTCGAAAAATTCAGCCATCTCGTAGAGTCTTCCAGATTCTTCAGAGCCCTCTAAAAACCTTTTCCTTGTTTCATAAGCGATTTTTTGAGCTAAAGGTGTTGGATACTTGCCGGTTAAACACCCTAAGCAAAGCTCATCTTCATTGAAACCTGTAGCTTTCACAAGCCCGTCAATTGACTGATAGCAGACAGCGTCTGCCCCTATAATTTCAGCTATTTCGTTAGGCACATGTCTAGCGCCTATGAGTTGACTGTAATTGGCCATGTCTATTCCGTAAAAGCATGGGCCGATTATTCTGGGAAACGTTACAAACATGTAAACCTTTTTGGCTCCCATCTTGCGTAGTTTCTCAATTGTAACCTTGGTTGTGTCTCCTCTTACAATGCTATCGTCTACCACTATAACCCTTTTTCCACTCACTTTTGAAGCTAAAATGTTAATCTTCTTGTCTATAGTGGCATAACGTTCCTTCTCAAGAAGGATGAAGGCGCGTTCTGTTACATAACGATGTCTTCTAGTAGCTCTTTCCCATCGTAATCCTGACTCGCAGTGAACTCCAAACGCTGCGTCGTCACCCGTTTCAGGCATCGAAATTATTATGTCAGCACTTTTTACCACGTCAGGGTTTTCCCTGACGAGATTTCTGCCGAACTGTTCGCGAATTTCATAAACGTACTTATTACCGAAAAACGAGTCAGGTCTCGCAAAATAGGCGAATTCAAAGGCACAGAAGGCTCTGCTCTCTCTTTTTAAGTGTTTTCTTTCAAAACCCTTTTCTGAAACTTTTACAAGTTCTCCAGGTTCCAGCTCAAAATCTCTGCGAAACCCGTTTATATCTAAACCCACAGTTTCAGATGAAAAGGCATAAACCGTTTCATTTCGACCTGCACATAACGGTCTTATCCCGTGAGAGTCTTTAAAAGCGAATAAACTTCCATCTCTGGTTACCCCAGCCACTGAAAAAGCTCCTTCAACTTCCTCCATGCATTTTGCAACAGCTTCTTCAAGGTTTTGTCCTCTAACCAGCTCACCTAATAGTTTGTGACATATGACGTCCGCGTCATTTCCATATGAAACATTTGGAAAATCCCTGCTAAGCTCTTTTCTAAGTTGAATAGTGTTCACAATGTTTCCATTAAGCGAAATTGCAAGTTTAAAACCATTTTTAGATGCAGTGGACGGCTGTGTGCCTTCAATAAGGGATTTCTCATCAGTTTTTCCTGAAGTCGTGTACCTAACATTGCCTATTCCGACATGTCCAGGTAAACGTCCGAACCATTCATGAATGGCGCTCTGCCTTATTCTTGGAATAAGATCTAAGCTTTTATGGGTGTAGAATTCGCCGTTTAAGTATGTAAGAAAGCCGTGGGATTGGTGACCTCTATGGTTTTGCGCTCTTAGCCCCCAGTATATGTGGGGAAATACTGGTTGTTTCTTAAAGCTTATTGCCCCAAATACTCCGCAAGCTATCTTAAGGTTTTCTCCCATGTCTAGTGCTTATGGGAAGGTTCTTTATCAACTTTTGCGACAAGTTTGAATAAAATCTTCAAAAGTAATGGCTTAACCCAAACAGTAGGTTTTGCGGAGACAGGAGAGACCGCCACCATTTTTCACGTTCGAGATTATGGTGTAAGCCTAAACTTGTCTCTAGGGTACAAGGTGACTTCTCTGATGTTCCTTTTGCCGGTAAGCATCATGGTAAGTCTTTCCAGTCCTATAGCCCAACCAGCGTGAGGCGGCATGCCGTAATCTAATGTTTGCAAATGATGTTTGAAGGATTCGGGGTTTAGCCCTTTCTCCATTAAGCGTTTCATGAGCAGTTCTTTTGAGGCTATCCTTGTTCCGCCGGAGGCAAGCTCAACCCAACGCCACATTAGGTCAAAACCTTCGCAGATTTCAGGGTTATCCTCTTTAGGCTTTATGTAGAAGGCTTTGGAAAGTGTAGGCCAATCTGTGATAAAGTAAAAGTAGGGATGAATCTTACCTAATGTTCTGAAAGCCGGCGTCGGTATGTCCTCGCCCCATGGGATTTCTATTCCATGCTCCTTCAAATTTTCGAGAACTGTATTATATGTTAAGCGTTTAATAGGCGTCTCTGGCACTTCAAGCTGATAGTTCAGAACGGCTAGTTCCTTAGAGCATTTTTCCCTAACCACTTTACATGTATGCTGAATAAGCTGCTCCAGCAACGTCATAACATCTTCAGCCGTTGCATAAGCCTGCTCAATATCTATGGATACAAATTCGCTTAAATGTCGACGGGTATGCGATTCTTCAGCTCTAAAAAACGGTCCAACCTCAAAAACTTTTTCCAAACTCATGACAAGCTGTTCTTTGTAAAGCTGCGGGCTTTGAGCTAGAAAAGCCTTTTTTCCAAAATATTCAACTTGAAAGAGGGCTGCACCACCTTCTGTAGCTGAAGCAATTATGCGGGGGGTGTGAACCTCAATGAAACCTTTTTCAAAAAGGAAGCTTCGTATCGCCTCGACAGCTGTATGTTGAATTTTGAAAACTGCCACGTTTTCTTTACTGCATAGATCCAGTGCACGGGCGTCTAGTCGAACTTCAAGATTTGCAGGCACTTTTCCAGTTATGTCGATAGGCAGCTGCGGCGAGGCTGTGTTAAAAATTTTTATCTCCTTCGGCACCACTTCGACCCCTCTAGGTGTCATTTCAGTTTTTTTCACAACTCCTTTCACTCCGATGCAGTATCTTTTTTGCAGAGCGTCAGCCTTCGATAAGACTTCGCGGCTTACCTTTTTTTTAGGGATAGTTAATTGTAATGTTCCTTCCCTATCTTGAAATATTATGAAACGTATTCCACCTAAATCCCTTATTTCTTGAACCCAACCAGAAAGAATCACTTCTTGCCCATCAAGTTCAGGTTTAACATCAGTAGAATAATGGGTTCTACGCCACTCATCAATTGAATCCAGCTTCATGTATTCACGCTCAATTAGTCGGCGAACTCCACCCGCAAGGTCATGTTGCGAATTTTTCGAGCAATCTCTTTCAAGGCTTTCACGTCGAAAGGAGGCTGTTTACCTCCCTTCCTGCGTAAAATAACCCTCGTCTCAGTTGTACCGTCAGGCAGCCAAATAGTGTTTATCGTCACTATGCTTAAAGGAGCGAACAAATCTTCTAAAAACTTTCTATCCTCAACTCCATGCTCTAAAACACGTATAGTCTTTCCAGTTTTCTCACCTAAGACTTTAATTATTTTCCCGCCGTAGCCAAGGAGACGCGGCACGTCTCCCTTTCCGACAAGTATCGCCAAAGCTTTTCCAGCATCTACCGCTTTATAAAAATAGACGTTTTGAAGCGGAGGATAACTTTCTTCTAAAGAGAGAAGCAAACGGGCAACTTTTAAATCCAGCTCTGTCACTTCGCCGGATTTAACTTTCTCCGAACATTTTTGACATAGTATTCCACTTTTCAAACAGAAACTGCATAGTGCTGTTTTCACTTGGAAATACGCCCCCCGCAAATAAAGGAGGGGCGGCGGAGCCTTGTACTTTTCCAGCATCCGGGTTTCTAGCGTTCCAACGTTATTTCAATAGTGCTTACGTTTGTGGGCGTGCCACCCTCTTCTCTGGGTGTCACATGTTCCGTTCCAATGCCCACTTTCTTTATTTTAACATCCGGCAAGAACCGGCGCCTTACGACTTCAACGACGTCGACAGCTCGGCTTATAGCTCTACCCCTAGCCTTCACGTTTACTTCTTTTGCTCCGCCGTGGAAGAGGGTTATGCAAGCCAGTACATAGTTCATTACCGGCTTCCTCCCGATCAACACTGAGTTGCTTTCAGACATTTGTACCGCCTCACTCCTTGTTCCTACATTTTCAATGGCTCCATAACCTTTTTTATCGACAAATAAATATGTTGCGGTTTCACATTTTAAGACATGCCTTAAAATTTGCCAGTCATCATGTATCATTCAATTTAATGCGTTGCCAAACGTTTAAATAATTTATACCTTTGTAATAAACACTCCCAAAAAGACGGAGAAGCTTGAACTGTATGAAAGTTGGAAGTGGCCTAACAACCGTCCAAACGTGTAGGTTACATTTTTCCGCAAAGCTTCCCGAAATGTTAGGCAATGAGGATTCCATTGTTTTTTTTGAAAAGAATGCATTTAACAAAGCTTTATGCATTTACTCTGAGTTTAGAAATGTAACAATAGCTGAACTTACTATAAATTCAAAAACAATAAAAAGGACGTTCTAGATGAAGCTTCTCGAATATGAGGCGAAGAAAATCTTTTCAAAATATGAAATTCCAACGCCTAAAGGAGATTTGGTAACGGAAGTTTCTCAAATTCGTGACAAAATAAAAAACCTAAAACCCCCATTTGTTGTTAAGGCTCAGGTTCCAGTGGCTGGCAGAGGGAAAGCGGGCGGAATCCTCTTTGCTGATTCGGTTACCGATGTTGAAGAAGCTGCTGGAAAACTTTTCAATATGCAGATTAAAGGTTTTACTGTTAGAAGCATCTTGGTTGAAGAGAGAGTTCAGGCAGAAAGCGAGCTTTATCTCGGCCTAACAATCGACCGGTTTAACAAAAGCTATGTCGTAATTGGATCAACTGAGGGCGGAATCGAAATAGAGGAAGTTGCGGCAAGAAGCCCTGAAAAGATTTTTAGATTTCCAGTAGACCCAATACATGGTTTTCAACTGCATAATGCTCGACAATTAGCGAAACACATGGGATACTGTGGAAACAAGCTTTTAACACTTGCAAGCATTTTCCACAATTTATACAAGGCTGGAATGGACTATGACGCAGAGCTAATTGAAATGAACCCCTTAGCCGAAACACGTGGAGGAGAATTCATAGCAATGGACGCCCGCATAATAATCGATGATAACGCCCTTTTCCGCCATCCAGAATACAAGGAAAAAATAGTGGAGGACGAGCTATCCCCTCAAGAGGTTGAAGCAGCGAAAACCGGCTTAGCATACGTTAAACTTGACGGAAACATAGGCGTTATAGGTAACGGCGCAGGGCTTGTAATGGCAACACTAGACGTAATAAAGCTTTACGGCGGAAAACCAGCAAACTTCCTAGACGTGGGAGGCGGAGCGCCTTCTGAAAAAATAGCTGCCGCCTTAAAAATAGTGCTTCAAGACCCAGACGTGGATACCATATTCATAAACATCCTCGGCGGAATAACTCGATGCGACGAAGTGGCAGAAGGAATTATACAGGCTGGAGAAAAATTAGGTGTGAAGAAACCCACAGTTATTCGACTTGTGGGGACAAATGAAGAAGAAGGAAAGCAGATGCTCACTCAGGCTGGTTTACATGTCCTGGACAGCATGGAAGAAGCAGCATTTCACGTTGTAGAAATAGCGAAGAGGTATACGAAAAATGGGGATAATAATTCATAAAAACACGAAGGCAATAGTTCAAGGAATAACTGGAACCCAGGGAAGCTTCCACACCAAACTCATGCTTGAATACGGAACCCAAATAGTAGCAGGCGTAACTCCTGGAAAAGGAGGAGCAAAAGTTCACAATGTCCCAGTGTACGACACGGTTAAAGAGGCTTTAGAAAAACATCCAGCAGACACCTCTATAATTTTTGTCCCCGCTCCTGCAGCTGCAGATGCAGCGATGGAAGCATTGGAAAACCGTGTTAAAACAGTTGTGATAGTTACTGAACATATCCCTGTTAAAGACACCATAAATGTTGTTGCCTACGCTGGCAGAGTTGGAGCCACCGTCATAGGTCCGAACACCCCTGGAATAATAACGCCTGGAAGCTGCAAACTCGGAATAATGCCTGCCCACATTTTTAATCCTGGAAGCATCGGAATAGTTTCAAGAAGCGGAACATTAACCTACGAGATAACCGCCGGCTTAACCAAAAAAAGGCTAGGACAATCAACATGTGTGGGTCTAGGCGGAGACCCAGTAGTCGGGTTAAACTTTATCGAAGTTTTAAAACTTTTTGAAAAGGATCCACAGACAGAAGCAGTGGTTCTCATAGGTGAAATAGGAGGAAACCTCGAAGAACTTACAGCTGATTACATTGTTAGAGAAAAATATCCAAAGCCAATAGTTGCCTTCATAGCTGGGCGTTCTGCCCCTTCTGGAAAACGTATGGGACACGCCGGAGCCATAATAATGGGTAAAGCTGGAACTGCTGAAAGTAAAATTGAAGCTTTCAAAAACGCAGGCGTTGAGGTGGCCGAGAAACCAAGCGACGTAGCTACTTTGCTTGATAAACTACTTAAACGTTAGATTCGTCTTTCAAGAATTATCTGTAAGGCAAAAAGTATATTTAGAGGGCTTTCTGCATTCTGTAGTTACAGCGAGGGATCGGACATTGCCGATAATGGATCCGTTCAAGAAGACGTTAGCCCAACAGCGTAGGCTTTACGTAAAACTGTGCAGAGAATGCGGCGCAAGAAACGCTACATCCGCAGTTAAATGTAGAAAGTGCCGCAGCAAAAACCTCCGGTGGAAAAAACGGGAAATAGTAAAGTAAAATTGACAGATAGTTTTAAAGTTCTTACAATTTCAAAGAGGCTGTGTGCATATTTTTCACAGCGATAATGATAAAAAAATATATTAACAGTCAATTAACATTATTTTTATTGCTGGTTCTGAGGTGTAATAATTATTGGCCAAGAAGAAGGCTAAGAAGAAGGCTAAAGCAGAAAAGAAGTAAAAACTCCATTAAGCTTTCGTTCAAGCTCCTATTTTTTCTACAGAATTTTTAACAACTTTTCATAATTAAAGAAAGTGTTTGCACACCCATTTTTCAGTAATGGTACAGCTTGACCGGCAATGTTCATTTGTTTTAAAATCTCCCCTGCAAGCTTCAACTCTTCACCACATGCAACTCCAATAACTCCTTCATAACGTCTAAACTTTAAAATTTTTGAAACACAAGATCCTCCGGGTAAAATGTAAACGTCGTAACCCAGCCTCTCCGCAATCGCTACAGCTTTGCTAATTAAACAGTCTAGAGCGCAGTGGGCGCAAACATATGTTGGGACTTCTTTAATAAATTTCGCACCGCACCGGTTATCCATAAATTTTCTTGAACAATGAGGCAGAAAAAGTGCCCTGCGTTTTGCTTTCCGAAATTTTTCCTCTTCAAAAAGGTTTCCAGTCTCCATGTCCACTAAGTCTTCTAAAAGTTGAACAGCATCAGACAAGTTGAGGCCTGTTAACTCTTCAATTCTGAATTTTCTAATAACATCTTGGATGGTTGTGCCAACTTTCCTATGCATTTTCTTTTCATAACTGATTTTGGCCAGCTCTGTGAAAAAGAACCGTGGAATTTTTGAAAGGTCAAATGTGAATTTATACGGCATAAAAAGAAAATGCGCAAACAAACCTTTAAAATTAACCGTCAAGAAGAAGCCTGTAAAAACCCTCCAGCTGTCGAAAGCTTGAAAACGTTTCAAGCTTGACACGGGTTATTTTCTACTTTTCTTTTTCCTCTGCATAGCCTAATAGTTCCCTTAATGATTTTACTTCCTCTTTCAACATGTTAACTTCGCTTTCAAGCGCACTGACCCTTGATTCTGCTGCCTTTTTTAGCTTTTCAATTTCAACCATTAAATTTGCCCTTTCAGTTTCCAAAGTTTTTATTTTTTCCCGCAAATTTTTCAAGGTTTGCATAAGCTCCACCTTTATCACATTTATTCTTTCAACCATGTTTTTAATGCTTACTGTTTCTTTAACACCGCCTTCTGCCTCTATGGTTTTTCTAAACTTTAACTTGCAAACTGGACATTCAAAAATCGCCATAAGTTTAGACGCAGTTTTGGAAGGCTTTCCCGGAGAAACAGTCCAGATCTTAAAAGGATTGGACGCTTCGCCTCCACATTTCGGGCACTTTGCCAAAACGCAACCCCGCTTAAAGATGATGTGGAGAGATGTTAAAATGTGTTTTGTATTAGTAATTAATCTTTAGAAAACACTTTGCTTTTAATCAACAGTGAAAAAAGAGGTTGCCTGAAACAGGATTTTGAATTGGAAAACCTGAAAAGAAATAGGCATTTAAAGAAGCTGATAAAAACTTAGCTTTCGCTTTGAATGTTGAAAAATAAAAAGGAACGATGAGAACGGCGCCTAAATTTTTCAGAGGCTCATATGAAACATTAAACGTTCAACAAGCTCTTTGTAACGGTTTCGAATAGTTACTTCGGTTACCTGCGCAATTTCAGCAATTTCCCTCTGAGTTTTTCTTTCACCGGTTAAAACTGAGGCTATGTAGCTTGCGGCAGCTGCTATGCCCGTGGGGCCTCGTCCAGAGGTAAGTTTCTGTTCCTTGGCAGCTGCCAAAATTTTGTGAGCTATTTCTTCAACCTTGCCCTGCATCGTCAATTGGTTTGAGAATTTTGTCACGTATTGGCCTGGTTTCAAAGGTGGGATATAATAGTTTAGTTCCTTTATCAGAAAACGGTAACTGCGACCTACCTCCTTCTTGTTAACGTTTGAAGCTTGGGCAATCTCTTCTAAGGTTCTAGGCAGACCGCATTGTCTGCACGCCAAATATAAAGCTGCAGATGTTACTCCCTGAATTGATCTCCCCCGTATAAGCCTCTCCTTAACAGCCTTTCTATAGATTAGAGAGGCCGTTTCCAGAATGTTTTTAGGTAAACTCAAAGTGTTAGCAATTTTCGTTATCTCTGACAATGCAAAGGCAAGATTGCGTTCGGTTGCATCTGACACTCTTATGCGGCGCTGCCATTTTCTAAGCCGGTAAACCTGAGCTTTCTGCCCAGGAGACAAGCCCTTACCGTAAATGTCCCGGTCATGCCAGTCAATCATTGTGGATAAGCCTTTGTCATGTATAGTGTAGGTTAAAGGAGCTCCAACACGGATTCTTTTAGCTCTCTGCTCGTCGTCGAAGGCTCTCCATTCAGGCCCCCTATCTGCTATTTTGGCAGCTATAACGTAACCGCAGTCCATGCAGACAAGTTCTGCACATTCATAATCGCGCATAAGCCTATTACTGCCACATTCGGGACAAACATGTACCTTAACATGTTGAGCCTGTATCGTAGGAGTCGAATCGTCAATTTCTAAATCACCCATCTACTTCTCCCTTCTCTTTCTCGAGGGATGCAAATACAACGCCTTGCCAACTAAAGCGTCAAGCTTAGAGATTTCAGGTTTAACAGCAGCGTAAGGCGCGGAAACGGGTCCAAAAACGTCGAAAACTTCGCCGACAGTTTTTAAATTTTCATCAACCACGGTTTCACCTATTTTCGGTGTGTTTTCAACCTTAACTATGAGTTTTCTACTTGAACTTACGTGAAGCACTCTGCCTAGCCTAATCAAACTTTCATTTTCCCCTCGAAAAACAGAAGTTTTCAACCCTAACATATTATTTAAACGTTTCTACATTGCCATGTGTAGAGAAGGCTTTTAGCCTAATTCAGTCGAAACATTCATAAATAGGTGTTGTCGATAAAGACTGTGCATTTGAAGGGTGAGGCTTATGTCCAAACCGTTCTACGTGAAATTTGAGGTTCCGAAAGAAGTTGCAGATGCGGCCTATGAAGCCCTGCAAATAGCCGCAAAAAGTGGAACCGTTCGAAAGGGAACTAATGAAACCACGAAAGCTGTTGAAAGGGGACAGGCGAAAATTGTAGTTATCGCAGAGGATGTGGATCCTCCGGAAGTTGTGGCTCATCTGCCCCTTTTATGCGAAGAACGGAAAACACCCTACCTTTACGTTCCCAGCAAAGAAAAGCTTGGAAACGCTGTTGGAATAGACGTACCTGCCGCGTCTGCATGTATAGTAAGCGAAGGAGAAGCCGTAGGACTTGTCAAGGAAATAATTAAAAGAATTGAGCAGGTGAAGAAAGGAGCTAAATAATGAGCAAAGGGAAAGAAGCAGCAGAATCTGGCGAAGGGCTTACCCCCGCAGAAGTAATTCAAGTAATCGGAAGAACAGGCGTAACTGGAGAAATTACACAGGTCAGAGTTCGAATATTAGAGGGAAAAGATAAAGGCAGGATAATAACACGAAACGTTAAAGGACCCGTACGTGTACAAGACATTTTGATGCTTAGAGAAACCGAAAGGGAAGCGAAGAAAATAACCAGGTGAAATGTCAAGCAGCTAAAACTTTTGGAGGCGTACATCGTTGCCTAAACCAAAGAAATGCTCATTCTGCGGCGAAGAGTTTCCAACAGGCATAGGTATGATGTACGTTAAAAACGACGGCTCCATACTCTGGTTCTGCTCAAGCAAATGTCGCAAAAACTCTTTAAAGCTTAAAAGGGACGCCCGCAAACTGAAATGGACCGCGTATTTCGGCAAAGAAGAAAAAGGCAAAGCCTAAACATTAAAGGCGCTCGCTAAATCGTTTTACCTCTTGACTAATTGTCTAATCCCTCCAATTATATTGTTGGCATATGAAGCTCGCTTTTCCTCTAGGATGGTTACAATGCTGCCGAAAATCCTTCCATTGTCCAAAACACATTTAAGGTTGGGTTTTAAATCTTAGGAATTGGGCTTTACAATAGACGTGAAAATTTAAATTCGCTGTTTTAGTTCTGATAGGGGTTGTGTGATGAATCAGATAAAAATTCCCTGTTCAATTTTACGTGGCGGCACAAGTAAAGCGGTATTCATAATGAAAAACGAATTACCATCCGACCCTGAAATTAGAGACAAGGTGATACTGGCAATTTTCGGCAGTCCTGACATTAGGCAAATAGACGGTTTAGGAGGAGCTGACCCTTTAACAAGCAAGCTAGCTATCATAGGACCACCAACACGTAAAGACGCAGACATAGACTACACGTTTGCTCAAGTGGGCGTAACCTCTCCTATAGTTGATTACTCCGGTAATTGTGGCAACATATCTTCTGCAGTTGGTCCATACGCAATTGACAAGGGACTTGTCCACGTTACTGAACCTGTGACTGTGGTACGTATTCACAATACCAACAGCGGCAATATTATAACCGCAGAGGTTCCTGTAGTGAACGGTAAATCGGCAGTTGAGGGCAACCTATCAATAGACGGAGTTCCCGGAGAAGGCGCTCAAATCAAAATGGACTGGTCAGACACTATGGGAGCATTCACCGGCAAACTGTTTCCCACAGGCAATGTGAAAGATTTGATAGATTTCAAAGGGAATAAAATTGAAGTTTCAATAGTTGACGCCGCTAATCTTTTCTTCTTTTGCAAAGCATCCGACCTTGGACTTAAAGGGACAGAAACCCCGGAGGAAATCGACTCCGACGCAACTCTTCTTAAAAGTTTAGAAGATCTTAGAAAAAAGGTTTCTAAACTCATACTTGGCCGGGTAAGTCCAATTTTTCCATGTTTAATCTTTTGCTGTAAACCTACATCATACAAGACTTACACTGGAAAAACAATCAGAGCAGAAGATGTTGACGTTGTTTGTCGAATGATGTTTATGGGAATGATGCATAAAGCTTATGCAGGAACTGCGACTGTTGCAACGGCAGTTGCAGCTAAAACTGAAGGCACTGTCGTAAATGACCTTGCACCTTCTGAAACCAAAACAAGAATTGAGGTACGCATCGGTCATCCTGCAGGAATAATTGTAGGTGAGTCGGTGGTGATGAAAAGAGGGTCGGAATTCACTGTTAAAAGGGCTGTTTTTTACAGAACAGCAAGATGGATTATGGACGGAACAGTATTCGTGAGGCAAAGCGTTTTCAAGTGAATAAAATGTCGGAGAAAACTCGGAAGCAATGCGCTAAAACACATGAAGTTAGATGTTTAATTTGCGGGGAAGTGTTTATAGAAGAAAAGAATTCGCATAACTGCCCTTTTTGCGGCGCGTCCAGAAAATATTTCGCACCAAGCGTTTACTGGAAAGGAAAATGGTGGACGCTTCACTCTTTTTGATACCTGAATGGCCATTTACCGGTAAAGCCTTCAAAGGCCTAGTCCCTTGTATCTGGCTGAGATTCCTCGAGCAGGAAGGTATTTACGCTCAAAACTTCTTATCCTCTCAAGCCCAACTAAATCGAAAATTTCTTTAAGAGGCAACATCTTATCCTCGAACCTTTTATCGGTCCCTTCGTTTTTCAATGCTTCCATCAAATCCGTCACAGCCTTTACAGAAACCTGAAGCGCAGCCATGGGGAAAATTACAATGGAATACCCTGCCTTCTCCAACTCTTGGGCTGTCATGTTAGGCGTAACTCCCCCCATCACCATGTTAGCCATAAGAGGCGCAGGTATTTCCTCTGCAAACAACTTCATCTCTTCAATTGACATGGGGGCTTCAGGGAAAATTACATCTGCACCTGCACTTGCGTAAGCCTTCCCCCTCTTAACCACTTCATCCACGCCGCCGTCCATGCTTCCTCTAGCGTCGGTTCTTGCAATAATAACGAAATCCTTATCCTCTCTTGCTTTAACAGCAGCTTTAATTTTCTTCACCATCTCCTCTATAGAAATAAGAATTTTCCCAGATAAATGCCCGCAACGTTTAGGAGCCACCTGGTCCTCTATATGTATCGCTGCAACGCCTGCCTTCTCAAACGCTTTAACCGTTCGCATAACATTCACCGCGTTACCATATCCTGTATCTGCATCACAAATAACCGGTATGTCAACCGCGTTTGAAATATATCTTGCATTCATCTCCATTTCACTCATAGTAATCAAACCTACATCCGGCATCCCTAACAAGCTGCACGACGTACCGGCGCCAGTCACATAAACAGCTTCAAAACCAACGTTCTCAATAATTTTAGCTGTCAATGCATTAAAAGCCCCAGGCGCCACAATTATCTTGCCACTATTAAGCATACGTCTAAGCATTGTGGTTTTCCTCATAGCAATCCTCACCATTCAAATTTCAAATATTATGATTTGACCCCTAAAACTTCAGCGGGATTTTTCTTGACCATCAACTCAATTTCACTGGCAGATATTCCCATCTTAATCATTTCACCTATAAACATTCCCATGCCGACAGGAGGCGGCGGAAGAAGACCCCCGTCACATCCGAAGTCTGTAGACAATATGCAATGTTCTGGTCCCGCTTGTCTTATCGCCTCCGCAATATAGCCAGGTTCAATTAAAGATCCGTACTTTTGCTGGTAATAAGATGTGCATTGAACATAACAATGTAAAATATAGGCACCCATCTTCGCTAACCTTTTCTGTTCGTCAATAGTTATCTGCAGGATCAAGTCTTCAGGATGGTTCACAATTATCCTATCTATTCCTCTACTCTTCGCCTCATCAATCAATGGAACTATCTCGTCCATGCCGAGATGCCCTGTTGAAACCGCTAAATCCTTTTCAGCCACAACATCTAAGACATCTTTAACTTCAGCGACAACTTCCCCATTCTCCACCACAGGTATCGGGTTCATCTTTACCATTAACTGCACCCACGAACTAACCCGTTCTGGAAAAAGCTTGGCTAAACCCCTATAATAATTAACATTTGCAACTGAAGAAAAAGTAGGCATGGAAACTATTTTTGTAAACTTTCTGAATATCCCGCTTACCCTGCCGCCATATTCAACAGCTTGCTGCAGCGACAGCAAATTAACAGTTTCCCCCAGAGCACTATTTATTATGAAATATCCATACACCTCAACATCCTTAACAACTTCACTTACTAAGAAAGCTAAACCAGCACTTGGGAAAAACAAATCCTTCAAAACGAAAGCCCTCATCCCTAAGTCTTTAGCAACGCGTGCACATTCAATTGCACTGGTGCTCATTGGGAAAGTTGCCGGTTCACAGTGAACATGCAAATCTATTGAACCCTGCAACAGTTTCTTGACTTCATCTGTGAAAAATACAGAACCTTCACCATCCTTCAAAGCTTTCAAAATCTCACCTGGCCCCCTACACTACACCTAGCAGTATAATTGGTTGCACATGTTTATTAATCCCATCCAAACCTGGCAAACACTAACCGATGCAGCCGACGAACTTTTAACGCTTTGCTTCCACCACTATGTCGACGTGTAACATGCGAAGACATGTGTCAAACTATATGTCTACATGATATAAGAGGGGAACCTTCAGTTTAGGCCGCGCTCTAAACAATTCCGTTAGCTCCGTCACTTTTTTAGCATGCTTCATCGCTTCTAATATGTTATTAATCCTATTCGGGTAGGGTGGCAATTCTGAAAGTAAACTCTTAAACTTTTCCTCTATTTCCTTTTCAAAAAGTCCAGGCTTTTCACCGTACTCAGGAACAGATTGAGGGTCCCCAGGCACTTCTTTGGTTGTTTCAACTATTTCCCGTCCATCCTTCAGTCTTACATTTATTCTGATCGGCCATTCTTTTGGATAAAGCCTTTCATATTCAGGATCAACAATTCCGCTTATTCTCTTCGCAAGGTTCAGAACATTAGAATCTCTTAGTCCTTCAACTGTAAAGTAATCGTAAAGCCCTATATTTCTTTTCACGATCACAGTTGCAATTGTCCACGGAGCGCTGAATTGGGCGTCAATTGGATCGATTGGTGAATACACCCTCTCAGGTGTAGAATAGGTTTGACCGCTGAACAATGTGTTATAGAATTCCCTACACTGGCTGGTTGTTATGCTATCAACATCCTCTGGCCTTAAATCATGCTCTTTTACCATTTTAAGAGTCAAACTTATGTAGTGATGTAGAAATTTGCAGCATGGATACGGCTTGTAGGACATTAACATGCCTCTCCATTCTTCACCAAATCTTCCGCGGCCGTTACCGCCGACTATTTGTTTAACATCATATTCACCCTGATACGCACATGCCTTAAGCGCACGTTCAACAATCCTGCCAGGTGTTGATGCATGATATTTCCTTTCAGCCATCAAAGCAGCTGTAACTCCGATACGGGCAGCCATGCCATAATGCATCCTTTTATTCCATCCTTCACCGAAACCGCAGCCGAAAGCTTGAGTGCCGGCTATTCCAAGAGCATTCATCAGCCCTTCCTTGTCAAGTTCAAATATTTTTCCAGCTGCAACAGCTGCACCGAACACCCCGCATACAGTGGAAGGATGCAAACCTTGGGCGTAAAGTCTGCCTAAGAAAGCTTCTCCAATTCTTGCAGTAACCTCATAACCCAAAGCCGCAGCCAAAACCAGTAGCTTATCATCAACGCCTTCGCGCTCAGCAGCAGCGACAGCAGCTGGAACAACTACAGCGCCAATGTGGCAATTCGCCGTGGTATGGTCACACATCCAGTCATTAGCCCCGTTCGACGTGCCATTAACCATAGCGGAGTTCAAACATGAGGTTTTAGGATAATGACCTATCATTACACACTCTTCTCTACCGCCGACTTCAAAGGCTAAATCAGCTAAAATTCTTGCAGGCTTACTTGTAGAGCCAAGCAGCTGGACACCCAATTCGTCAAGAATGTACATTCTAGTACGTTTGTCAACCCACTTTGGTAAATCGTCATAACCTGTCTCATAAACAAACTCTGCCAAAATTCTAGAAATAGTCATTCACAACCTTCCCACAGATTTTGATTTCTAAATCCAGATAGGTTATTATGCTTTGCCCTTAAGAAATTTTAACCGAATGTGAACTTAACATAGAACCTGCCACTTTCTCCCATAACAGCTTGTTATAGGTGCATCCAATGTCTGGAGCTTTCACGTTGCCGTTAAAATAGCTGTAGGCTCTTGCTCTGCAACCTCCACATATATATTTGTCTGGACAGTTTCCACATCCTAATTTTTTGCCTCCAGCCATGTATGTTTCAAGGTTCTCCCTAACCCTTAAATCCCACAACAGCGGGTTTTTATCCCAAATCTCTGTAAAGTCGTTGTTTAACACGTTGCCTAGAACCGTGTTTTTGTTTGCGGGAAAAAACACGCATGGTTTTATGTCACCGTTAGGTTCTACTGCACAGTATAATCGGCCGGCGCCGCATCCGCCGAGGAAGTTTGCCACATTTTCCACACCCTTTTTGGCTGCATAGTGGGCTTCAACCATGAATTTTTGGCCTACTTGTTGAGAAAGCTGTTTGGTGACGCTTGCATATTGGGGGCATGTGCTGAAAAACCTGTCCACTTTAATATTCGACTTGCCTGTTTTCAACTCTTCCTCTTTAGCCTGCAAATACAAACTGATTATTTCTTTGCCGATGGCTTGTAATACATACAACCTCTCATCGGGGGTTAAGTCAAGCTGTACATGCATTTTCGCTCGGCCTGTCGGTATATAATTGAAATGCATGAATCTAACTCCTAATTCTTTAGCCATTTGAAGAATTTTATCTGTTTCAGCAAAGTTATCCTTATGTAAGACTGTTGCAATGCATGTGTCTATGCCTTCATCTACACAGTTTTTCACGCCTTGAATTGCCCTTTCAAAAGCGCCTGGGATGCCTCTGAACTCGTCATGAACCATTGGCGAGGCGCCGTCAATGCTTATCTCTACATAGTCTACCCCTGCATCCTTAACTTTTTTGGCATAGTCCCTGCTTAGCAAGGTTCCATTAGAAGCTATGCTAATGTATGGAATATGTTTCTTAGCGTAAGCTGCCAACTCGAAGAAATCTTTCCTTGCAAGAGGTTCACCTCCGCTGAAGGAAAGCGCTGGCAAACCTACACCTGCAATTTTTGAAAATGCGTCTACAACTTGTTTCGCTTCGTTTGTTGAAAGTTCCGGCAGCCTTACGCCTCCAGCGTCCTCATAACAATGTTTACATTTCAAATTACATTTGTAAGTAAAATTCCATACAATTTCAAAAGGGCCAGCTGGCACGAAAGGTATGCGTATACCATACTTTTCTATGCCTTTCATCATTAAGCCAAAACCTTTAAGCCATGCGCCCCCGTAAACATCCTTGACAAACTGCTTTCTCATGAAATCCTTATCTGCCTTCAAAAGGCGGCTTCCAAACTCGTAGAAAGGCTTAGCAACTCTGCGGCTTAGATGCTGACATGTGGAGCAAAGCGTCACAGGCTCACCTAAAAAATCCCTCAAAGAGTTTAGAAGCAGGTTTCCGTCACAGGCACATTCCCAATCGAAACGGCTTATAAACCTCTTCAAAAACGGGTTAACGACAACCGCAAACAAAGCGTTTTCCAAAGAGTCAACCTGCATAATCTACCCCTTTATACAGCTTATGTATCCAAAGCTGGATTCTTTAATAACTTTTCCTAAAAACCTGATGAGGAAACGTTGAATATATCGTTTGCTGACACATTTCAAAAGCTGAAGAAACTGATTTATTAAGACATGCTGTAAATCACATGTAACGGAGAGAAAAAAATGACGGCAAAAAACAGAAAGGCCAAAAACAAACGGAAAATAAACCTTATGGAGATGTCTGAAGCTGAAAAGGCAAACTTGATACAAACCCTTAGGCAGAACTTACGCCACTCGATAAGCGAAGCGAAACTTTGGAAAACCCTGATTAGATACGAAAAAATCATGGTAAACGGGCAAGTGGTATTCTCAGAGAACATTCAGTAGAAGAAGGTTTAATTCATCAGGATTTTAGCAAACTTTAAACCGCTTATTCACCTCGATTACCCTGACGCGATTATAGTTTTGTTTTTACGCCTTTTGAAGACATGCGCTCTTCAAAAAAGCTTCAGATCTATTTGAACCAATGGTTAAAGGCATGTAGACAAGTTTCCATCACATGTGCACAGCACTTCTAACAATCGCTGCATTAAACAAAACAAGTTTAAGAAAAGAACAAGTTTCCAAATGGCGTTTCAAACAAATGCTGTTCCCTAGTAGACTGAGTCTATGTGAAAGACCTTGGCGATATTCTCTTTTTAAACCTCGTAAATTGCTATGAAAATCATAATGTTTGACAACCTTTCTACAAGACGTTTACTGCGATACTAGAGAGGCTTTTGTTTTCTGCCCATTTTATTCACTATTTCTGGTTTTTGGATTGCCATTCCTGAAAAGGTATTCGTTAAATCTTTTGAATGCTTTAAACCTGATTCTTAATTGTTTTCGGCTCAGAAACCGGATATATGTGGTGGATGGGTTTTGGTAGCGGGGGGTAGATTTGAACTACCGCTCGAGGCAGTTGAACCGGCTGCTATCTCTGGGTTATGAGCCCAGCGGGTTAATCCTGGCTACCCCACCCCGCTACTTGTATGCTGGATCAAACTGTCTTAAATCTTTTTAGGATTTTTGGAAAGCTTTATTATTTTAGTTGGTGTTTTCAAGTTGAGTGGGCGGCATGGATAAGCCTTATTTTCGTGAGATTTTCACTCCTGTGCTTGAGAGTCCTGTTTTTGTTCAGGGACTCCCCGGCTTTGGGAATGTTGGCAAGATTGCTTCTCATCTTTTGATAAAGTTTTGCGGCGCTAAGGCTTTTGCAGAGTTGTATTCGCCGTTTTTTCCAGATTATGTTTCTGTGGGTTCTGATGGGGTTTGCCGTTTGCCTAAGTACGAGTTTTACGCTGCACCTATGGAACGTAACGACTTTATCATCATGACTGGGGACACGCAACCGTCTTTTGAGGATGTGGTTGCACATTATGACATTTGCGGTGAAATTCTGGATTTTGTTGAGAAGTTTGGCTGTCGTTTTGTCATAACGCTTGGCGGTGTCCCGTCTATTGAGGAGGCGACGCGGGTTTATGTTGCTGCTACTTCGCCGAGGCTTGCTGTGGAGTTTATGGAGAAGGGCGCTGTTCTGTATGGAAAAGGCCGAATTGTAGGCGCTACAGGTTTGATGCTTGGCTTGGTTAAGGAGCGAGGCTTAGAGGGTGTATGCCTGTTAGGAGGAACTTCAGGTTTTCAGGCGGATCGTGGAGCAGGCTTTTCAGTTTTTAAATTTTTGATGAAAGCTCTTGGCAGCGAGGTGAAGGAAGGGTTATAAGATAAGTTTTGGCTTTATGTTTGAAGTGTTAGTAAGCCCATGAGGGAAGTGAAAGTTTGAGTGGAAAAAAGCAGTACGGTGTGAATTTGGATTCAAAGTTTTGGAAAACCTTGCTTACCCTTGCGGCTGTAGTGTTAATTTTTGCAGGACCAACCTACGCTGTTCTCGTCCTTTTCAGAGCTTTGGATTTTGATTATGCGTTGTCAATGGCTTCGGGCTTTGTTTTGTTTGCGGCTGGTTTGATGCTTTTATGTTTTCTGGTTAACAGAAAGGTTATCTCTTGAAATGTCGCTGTGCCTCAGATACCCCAGGGAGCATCATTGTTTCAGCTGTTTAGTTCTTCATCGGCGGTTTAAAGTTTTATCGAAAGACGTTTAAAAAGGTTCGGTTTGTTTTACAAGAGCAAAACATATAATATATGTTGGAAGGTATATTTTTATGCGTGGCGAAAAGAGGAAAAAATGTGGGCAACGGTAAAGATGCAGTTAAAAGAACCACAATTATCCTTGAAGAAGAAGAACGTATGTTTGTTGACAAATTGATAATGGAGGGTAAGGAACAGGGCATTAAGCCCCTGATTTCTAAAATGCTTGAAGTTTATAGAAGTATGATGATTCATGATTGGCGTTTTCCAGGCGAGTACTATTTTGGAATAAGCCGTGTGGCCTTCCTAAACGTGGAACTCGTAAACATTCTGGTGGAAAGCATTCCTGAAGAGAAATGGCGGATAGTTGGCAGAAAAATGGGCGAAGCTGCAAAGGTTTCTATGGAGGCTACCTTCGGCGTTCAAACAGCCCTAAAAGAGAAATGGCCTGAAGTTTTTAAACGTTTGAAGATTCAGGGGTTCGGGGACGTTTACCTCAAGGATAAGTA
Organism: Bathyarchaeia archaeon; assembly: GCA_038826715.1. Classification (GTDB taxonomy): domain Archaea; phylum Thermoproteota; class Bathyarchaeia; order Bathyarchaeales; family Bathycorpusculaceae; genus JAWBOH01. Next base: position 30,545 of record JAWBOH010000005.1, read on the forward strand.
CATCTTAATTAAAGCGCCTTTCATCACTCAATCTGAGGTTTGGGCTGGATTTTTGGAAGCCTTACTTAACGTTGAATTGAATGTTAAAGCGTCTACTGTTCCCCTTGTCTTCGAAGTTAAACCGCATAAATGACTTTCAGTTTTGCATAGTTTGATAAACGTTTTTAAATTTTAAATTTTAATATGAAAATAGTGGATGTAGATTGCAGAAAAAGTTAAACGCGCATAAAATATGCGAAGCTTTAAGCGATCCTACAAGAACAAAAATACTGAAATTTCTAATCAATGAGCATCCAGAAGCCCGAACCATAAGCCAGATAGAAAAAATTTTGCCTAAGCCCGTCTCAGCAACCACCGTGTCTTTCCATTTAAAGAAGCTCCGCGAAGCCGGGCTGATATTAACCAACGGTCATAAAAGAGGTTTCAAAGCTGCCAGAAAAGCCATAAACATAGAGTTCGGCAACAACGGCTTCCACATCGAGGAGGAATAAACATGCATGAGGCAATGCTCTACGAGAAGATGGAGAAAGGAAAAGTTAAGTGCAACTTATGCGGCAGAAGATGCGTCATAGGCAATGGCGGGACAGGCTTCTGTCTTGTAAGGAAAAACGAAGCAGGCGTACTGCAATCGCTTGTCTACGGCAAAGCCGTCTCTGCCTGTGTAGACCCCATAGGGAAAAAACCTCTCTCCCACTTCAATCCCGGAGCTTCAGTGATGTCAATAGCTACTGTTGGATGCAACTTCCGCTGTCAATTCTGCGACAATTGGATGATAAGCCAAGAAAAGAAAATCGCTGGCAGAGACTTCCCTCCCGAAGAGGTTGTTAAAGCGACAAGGGATAACGGCTGTCAGGGAATAAGTTACACGTACACAGAACCCACGGTGTTTTTTGAATATGCTTATGAAACAGCGAAAATTGCCCGTCAAGTAGGGTTCTTCAACACATTTGTTACAAATGGGTATATGACGCCTGAGGCTGTTAAAACCATTGCACCTTATCTTGACGCGGCTACGGTTGACTTCAAAGGTGGAGGCAACCCGGATTTTTACAAAAGCTTTTCATCTGTGCCCTCTGTTGAACCCATCTTCGAATGTTTAAAAGAGATGAAACGCAACGGAATCCACATAGAAATCACAAATCTTGTTGTTCCAAAAATAGGCGATTCAATTGAACAAGTTAGGCAGCTTGCATCATGGGTACGCGACGCGCTAGGCGAAGATACACCTTTCCATCTGCTCCGTTTCCACCCTGAATACAAGCTTACAGACGTTTCCTCAACACCAATTGAAACTTTGGAGAAAGCCTATGCAGCCGCAAAAAGCAGCGGCTTAAACTATGTTTACATAGGAAACGTTCCCGGGCATCCAGCTGAAAACACTTACTGCCCAAGCTGCAACGAGCTCCTAATCAAAAGGTTCAGCTTCGAAATCACAAAATGGAACCTTACAAAAGACATGCGTTGCCCAGTCTGCAGCCGGGAAATCCCGATTAAAGGAAAGCTTCATCCAAGCGGCTACGCTTATCCATACGCGCTCTTCTAAAATTCAAATCTAAACGAGGATAATCCTATGTGGAGGCTGCTGCGTCCAGACTCTTTAGAAGTGTTAAATGACAAAGCTGCCCAGAAAAGTCTTGCAAGATATTTTGCTGTAATGTGCAATGATAAGCCAGCCAAATTTCAAATAGCCAAAAAACTTCCAGCAGAATTCAGCGCTAATGATTCTTCAGAAACGCTTTGGCAGAAGCATGCAGCCCTTACACAGGAATATTTTAAGCTTGAAAAAGAAATCGACATGGATCAAAAAACCTTCGTTGCCTTACCGAACCCTGAGAAATCCTATTTAGATCTTAAAACAGAAATTGCAAAAAGGATTATGGAAAAATGCCACTTTTGTATTCGAAAATGCAGCGTTAACAGGTTTAAAGGCAGCTTGGGCTTCTGCAAATGTGGAGTGGAAATAACTGTTTCAAGCATTTTTGAACATGTGGGTGAAGAGCCTGAACTTGTCCCCTCCGGAACAATTTTCACCATGGGCTGCACCATGCGTTGTAAACACTGTCAAAACTGGACAATATCACAGTGGACAGAGAAAGGAATAGTTTACACTCCGGAAAGGCTTGCAGGCGAAGTTGAAGCCCTCAGGAGAAGCGGATGTAGAAATGTAAACCTTGTCGGCGGAGAGCCAACCCCATGGCTTGAACAGTGGCTTGAAACCTTCCAGCATGTGGAAGTCAACGTGCCAGTGGTTTGGAATTCCAACACATACTACAGTTTTGAAACATCTGAGCTTCTAGCAGGGTTTGTAGACATCTACCTTTTAGACTTCAAATATGGACCTGGCAAATGTGCAGAAAAGATTTCAGAAGCTCCTGAATACTGGGAAGCATGCACCCGTAACCATTTGAAAGCGAAAGAATACGGCGAGCTCATAATAAGGGTTTTAGTGTTGCCTGGGCATCTTGAATGTTGCACAAAACCGCTACTAAAATGGATAGTTGAAAACCTAGGCGCAGAGACAAGAGTAAATGTGATGTTTCAGTACAGGCCTGAATGGCGTGCCTACGAAATTCCAGAACTGAGGCGGAGATTGACAAGACATGAAATGGATCACGCTATCAAACTAGCCAAAGAAGCTGGCTTAACAAATTTCATAACATAAACTTTTTAATAGAAAGCTATTTCTTAACGCCTGCATTCTTCTAATGGCAGATAAAAGGGGTTAAAATGCCATATTGTCCAGAATGCGGAGGCGAAATGCTTTACATTATAGCCACCAAACATTATGTCTGTCAAAGCTGCGGGCTTTCAGTAACCCAACAAGAACTTATAGAGCTTAGGCAAAAATTAAAACCTCACGTTGAAACCGACGAGGAAGAGAAGGAAAAGCGGAGAAAAGAATACTTAAAATGGTGGCTTAGCAAGAAAAAATAACCGCAGAAAAGCATTTTTAACGTTCGCCAGCATATAAAGATTAATTTTAATTCTTCTATGAAGTGTAAGAGGCGGATTAAATGAGCGTGGAAATGGAAATAGTATGTGTGGGCAACGAGCTTCTGATAGGTAAAACGTTGAATACAAACGCAAAGTGGATTGCGAAACGGGCAACTTCGCTGGGAGCAACTATTAAAAGAATAACTGTTGTAGGCGATGATGTTGAAGAGATTGCAAGGGCAATATGTGAAGCTTTAGACCGGAAACCCCGCTTCATATTAACAACCGGCGGTTTAGGCCCAACATTCGATGATAAAACGTTGGAAGGAATAGCTAAGGCTTTAAACCGGAATCTAGAGCTTAACAGTGAAGCCTTAAAAATGGTTAAGGAAAAATTTGAGGCTTACGCGAGAGAGGGAAAAATTGAATCTGCAGAGTTAACAGCTTACAGAGTTAAGATGGCTAAGCTTCCTGAAGGTTCTAAACCTTTACCCAACCGTGTAGGCACAGCCCCCGGAGTGCAGATAGAAGTCGGCAGCACGCATATAATTGCGTTGCCAGGAGTTCCTTCAGAGATGGAAGCCATTTTCGACGAGTCTGTAGCTGTTCTGCTTAGGAAAGAATCGGGCAACCTCACCTTTTTTGAAGCTAGCATATACTCTGAAGACCTAGCAGAGTCAACAGTGGCGCCATTAATCGATTTAACAATGCATGACAATCCCTACGTTTATATAAAATCCCACCCTAGAGGTGAGGAAGTTAGGTGCCTGCTTGAAATCCACTTGTCAACAACCGCAGTGGATTCGAAAACGGCTAAAGACCGTTTAGGAAAAGCTATAATCCAACTTTCCGAACTGATAAAAAAGCAGGGTGGAAAGGTTAAAATTTTAAACTCAATGTGTTAAACTAGTTTTGGTTGCGATGAGGGGCAGGCTAGACTCTGAACATGATGATTGAAAATCCGGGTGTCCAGAGCAACCCTTCTAGATTTCACTCTTTTGTTGATTAGCGTTTCATAAGAGACATAAATTGGTATATAAATATTTGAACATGATGAAGAGAAAACTGTTCAATGTTTTCATAATAGGGCTGATGATTCTTGCTTTTTCAAGTTTGCAACAGCAGTGCTTATCAAGCAGCTACATAGTTAGTTACTACCTTTTAGACAAGCCTAACGGTTCAAAACAGTACAAGCTTAACGTTGCCATCCCTCAGTCGCTTTACGAATATTACCGTGAAAAAGACCATAAGCAAGTTTCAGTTGAAGACTTTTCTAAGTTCGTCACTCCTTACCCGGTAAAACCTGTCGCTGACAAGCTTTGGCAAATATACAGCAACATGGAAGACTTTGCAAACGGTGTTTTAATGATTGTGCATCAAATACCTTACACTTTCAGCACCGCAGCCAAATACCCTGTTGAAACAATTTTGGAAAACGACGGAGACTGCGACTTATTCAGCTACATTGCAGTTTCCGTGATGAAGGCCGGCGGACTGGACGTTGTTCTTCTCTATTATGAGAAGCAAGCCCATATGAACGTCGGCGTCCACCTTCCAAACCCGCCGCGCTACGCAAGAACTTCACCCTATTATGTAACTTATAACGGCGTACGCTACTATATGGCAGAATGCACAGGAGAAAACTGGAAGGATGGATGGAGAGTGGGCGAATGTCCCCCAGACCTTAGGCAAGCAACACCTCAAATCGTTTCCGTTGAAAAATGTGAGGAATGGGCCCCCGGACAAGTTTCAGCAAGCTACAAGGCTTTGCAACCCTCAACCCTTTCCTTAACGGCTTCATCAACTTTCACATTTCAAGGAAGCACCGTCCAGCTTACAGGACAGCTTATCCCAAAACTCCAGAACCAGCCTGTGACAATTTATGTTAAAGTCGGCAGTTCATCATGGAAAACACTGGCCATTGCAGAAACAGATAATGATGGGAAATTCGCTTGGACGTGGACTGTAAACGAAACTGCAACATGTCAACTTAGAGCATCCTGGTCTGGATATGACGATTATACTGGGGCAGACAGCCTAATAGTAACTGTTACAGTAATACCCACGTTTTTCCTAACCCTCATTGCCGTCGCAGCATTTTCAATATGCATCGGCGTCGTAGCCATCACTTTATTTGGCAAAAAAGGCAGCACAGTTGACGAAGTGAAAATTCCAGAAGTTCCATCCTAAAAGAAAAGCTTTAACTCTAGCAGTGTTTGCTGTTTATTTAACCGAAATTGTTCATGTGGAGGCACATCAATGTTCCTTGTGTTTATTATTGGAACTGCGGGAGCTGGAAAATCTCTGCTAACGGCAGCTTTCAGTGAATGGCTAAAAATGGCGAAACAAGACGTTGCAATTGTAAATTTGGATCCCGGCGCCTATACGCTTCCCTATGCGCCTGACGTGGATGCACGCGAATATGTAAGTGTAGAAAAACTTATGGATGAGTATGGTTTAGGGCCCAACGGCGCCTTAATAATGGCTGCAGACCTGCTGGCCGAGGAGATTGAAAACCTTTCAAAAGAAATTGAAGAGTTGAAATCAGACATAGTTTTGGTTGACACTCCAGGCCAGATGGAGCTGTTTGCATTCAGAGCCAGCGGACCCTATATAGCCAACGAACTTACAAGAGAGCCTAAAGCCATAGTTTATCTTTTCGACGCTGTCTTTTCACTTAACCCTTTAAACTACGTTTCAAACCTTTTCCTTTCAGCAGCGGTTTACCACCGTTTTCTTCTTCCACAACTACATGTACTTTCAAAATGCGATTTGCTATCTGAAGAAGATGTTAACAAAATCGTTGACTGGTCTGCAAATCCTCAAGCCTTAGAAAACGCTATAGAACAAAAGCTTGAAGGAACAAAACGACTGTTAAGCAGAAATATGATGAAGGCAATTCACCAGCTTGGCTTAAAATTTCTTCTAATACCTGTCTCAGCCAAAACAAATGATGGTTTGGTGAACTTTAACACGGCGGTTGAACGCATACTTTCCGGAGGAGACAAATACACCTATTAAAAATTTTAACAGTCGTCAAGAAACGTCAACGTTGCAGCTGTAGTTGCGTATCCAGCTAATTTCAACGTGTCAGCACCGCTGATCACAACTACATCATTTTCCTCAGGCTTTAAAAGTTTGAGAATCTGTTCTGCAGTTTCCGGGAAATCTTTGGCAAAGTCTTCAGTTACCGAAGGAATAACGAGGCGACCGTTTCTAAAAAGGATTGTAACAGCTCCTTTCGCTCCAGTTTTCACCGCAGCATCGCGTTGGTCCATTCCAGACTTAACCTTGCCTCCGCAATCTTTAGCTAAAACTGCAAAGTTGTATCTAGCCGTGGTAAGCTTATCCGCCTCAATTTCAACCTTTTTTGGAAAGATTTTCTTGTATTCGCTCCAAAACTTCAGCCCCTTTGCCGTAATGGAACACCCTGTTTTTGACGTTGTCACCAAACCAGCTTCTCTTAGCCGGCTAATTATGGTGCGCACAGCCCCATGCCCAACACCAAGCTCCACGGCAAGTTTGCCACGGCCTACACATTTTTCCGCAGCGATTTCTAATGCCCGCAGTATATGTAGAACCGAAAAAGTTGGAGCCGGCCCCGGAGCCTTTTCACCTGCGATTTTATCTAAGAATTGTTTAAGTTTATGAGGCATAACTTTCACAATTATAGCTTTTAACCGTTAATTTAAAACTTGTTCATAAAATGTGGCAGGAGTCAAAGGCGGCAGACAATGAGAGCATCAAATGTGAAATTGTAGGCTTTAAATGAGCGGTGAAAGGCAGCTTTTGTTTGAGTTTTGGTGTCGATTAAGTTTCGGGCAAGTTAGGCTTTCGCTTACGTAGAATGGCTTGTTGTTTCATTAAGCATTTTGCCATGAAATTTTCATGGTTTACTGGGTTGAAATCTGCTTTGATGCAAGTTTAGGCGTTAACTTTTCTATTGCATTTTTAAGTTTGTTCCATTCTTCAAGGTTTCTTATGTTGAACTTATGTTTTCTTTTCCATATTCCGTCGCGTTTTTGCCATAGATACAATCCTATTGAGCGTTTTCCAAAGGATTCAAAAACGACTATGGCTTCCCACCATTTTTCACTTTTGAAAACCGTAACGTAGTCCACCACTTTGTAGAATTCTGATATAGGGATTTTCTCGTTTTCTCCAGTCACATTTTCACCTGCCTTAACTTTTTTGCGTTAATGTTAGCATATTGATACTTTTCCTTGAGCCAGCTCTGCGCAGAACTTGTCAATGTTTTCCAGTTCATATTCTAAAACTGCGGCTATTCTGCTTCTAACTTTTTCTATGCCGCTGTTTTGTTTCGTAACTACCTGGGCTGCGGCGATTGTCGGTTGATCTATGGGTCGCCCAATTTCGCTTAACAGCCAAATGTAAACCTCTTCCAGCTCAGACACTTCTTCATAAACGTGTTGAGCTAATCTGAAGGTTAAAACGTTGTAGATTTTTCCAACATGGCTTACCGGGTTTTTTCCAGCTGCAGCTTCTGAGCAGAAAGGCCTGTTCAACGAGATTAAACCGTTTACACGGTTTCCCCTGCCAACCTGTCCAGAGTCTCCGCTGTCTGCACTTGTCCCTAAAACTGTAAGGTATACTCCGTCAATTCCTCTTCCCCTTTTATCCAACGTGTTTAACTGAATGTTTATGTTTTCAAAATCCACGTTGGACTTGACAAACTTGTCAACCTCTTCAAGTATTTTCGCTTTTTTGTTAAAGTAGTCTTCTTCATTGTTTATGTACCGGTCTACGAAAGCCATGGATATCGTCAAGTTCAAGTTGTTGTTGTATCTGCAGCCCATAACTTTTATGTCCTCGCCTGACTCTGGATGTCTCTGTTTAAATTCTTTAGAATTCAGAAACCTCTCAGTGTTTAACACTATTTTCTCTGTTCTAGTCATAGGTGCGTAGCCTACTGCTGCGGAAGTGTCGTTGGCTCCTAAGAATTTTCCCTTCCTTTTGAATATGTCAACCAAGCCTGCGGATCCTGGCTTAAGCTCAACTTGATACTTTACATGTTTCTCAGAGTCTACAAAACGCATGTTCTTTCGGAACCATTCTTTAGCAACGTTTACAACCAATCCGTTAACGTCTATTTTTTTGCTGTTAAATTCTGATGTGGCTCTATCGCCGAAAACAAGAAGCATCGGCTGCTTGACACAGCCTCCTCCGAATCTTATTTCAGATTGTCCAGCTACAAGCAATGACTTGTCTACGTTGTGGTGTAGTATTGTGCCTGTTTTTTCCATGTATTCCTTGCTTAAGCTAAGCGAGATCTGCTCCATTATTGCGTCGCATATATAGTCTGGGTGTCCAAGGCCTTTTCTTTCAACAATTTCCAACATTTGCTGTTCAAGAGGCGTTTGATTCAGTTTTTCAACTATTATGTTTCTCAATTTAAGCCTTCCAACCTTCCGAAGGATGAAGTTTGTTTTGTATGTGAAAAGCAAATATATACTTTGCCGTATGACTTTTATATTTGATGATAACTGGTGGTTATATTGTCCCTGTCAGGCGCTGCTTTGAGAAAAATGAGGATTGAGGCGAAACTAACCCAGAAAAGATTGGCTGAACTTGTAGGAGTTTCTCAAGCGCATATAGCCAAGATAGAGAATGGAAAGGTTGACCCTAGACTTTCCACAGTTAACAAGATTCTAAAAGTCTTAACGGAAAGCAGAGAAAAGAAATGCAAAGATGTGATGACTTCCGGAGTGATTTTTGCGAAACCCAGCGACAATGTATTAAGAGTAAGCGAGATAATGGTGCGTCACGCTATTTCCCAAGTGCCGGTGCTTGACGGTTTAGAAGTTGTTGGCACAGTCACCGAGGAAAACATAATTAGAAAACTAGGTTTAAACATCGCCGAAGAGAAAATTGAAAACATAATGGATCCGCCTCTTCCCATAGTTTCAGAGGATACAAGCGTTAACGCGATTAGACCGCTGCTTGAAAGAAGGCAAGGCGTATTAATCGCAAAGGGCAGAAAAATCGTAGGCATAATAACCCGTTCAGACCTGTTAAAAACTATAGGTTGAAGTGCAAAATGTCGCTGCAAGCTTTTAGGCAATGTGCGCAACGTGCAATCGGCTTAATGAGAAAGGAACAAGCCGAAAATGTTATCCTTGTTCATCACGACGATGCTGACGGTTTATGTTCAGCTGCAATAGTGATGAAGGCTTTAGAACGTGAAGGAATAACTGTTGAAACCCTATGCTTGGAGAAAGCCTACTTAGAAGTTTTAGACGACATACACTCAAAAGGTTGGAAAACCATTTTCTACGTTGACATAGGCTCATCCCATGCAGATTTGATATCCCAACTGAATAACGGTCGAAATCTAGCCATAATAATCGACCACCATGACCCAAAACCTTCAAAAGATCCTAAAGTGTTAGACTTAAACTTGGAAAATTTCGGATTCCGAGGAGAAACAGACTTTTCAGGAGCAACATGTTGCTACCTCTTCGCAAAGATGCTAAACGAAAGAAACATTGATTTGGGCTATTTAGCCCTTGTAGGAAGCAGCGAAATCCCTGAAGGCTTCAAGTCCATAAACGAAACAGTCTTGAACGAAATGTTACGTAAAGGCATTGTGTTGAAAAGAGGCAAAGGCCTAGAAATCCCAAGCTTAAAAGTTAAAGTTGACGTTATGTTTTCGAAGCTTCAAATACTTGGCGCAGCAGGCTATTATGAAGGCGGTCCAGACATGGGAATAAATGCATGCTTAACAGGGCTTGACGAGGCAGTGGAAGCGAAAATAAACATTTTGGAGGAAAGACGAAAAGAGGTTAACAGGCGGCTTTTAGGTAGACTTCACCGCGAAAGGCTTAAGGAAACAACGCATATTCAATGGTTCGACGCCGGAGACATGTACACGGGCATGGGAACAAAAGTAATCGGTCAATTCTGCTCCTTCCTGTCATATCAAACGCGCCTAATAAAGCCTGACAAATATATTTTCGGCTTCGTCAACGTGCCATGTGAAATCCCTAAATGGGGTAAACTTAAACAAAACTTTGTTAAGGCTTCTGCAAGAACTCCTAAGCTGGTTCAGCAAATGATTGACGTTGGGAAAATGCCAAGTGCAGTTAACCTTCTAGAGAAAGCTTCTGAAGGGTTTGGAATGGCCGACGGCCACAGCTATGCAGCAAACGTGGTATTACCATCAGCTAAAAAGCAGGAACTTTTAGAAAAAGCTGAGCAGACATTAAAGTAGAGGCTTATTTAAAAGCCTGCTTTAAGCAAGTTGCGAGGCTTCATAATTTCCCTCAATACAATTGTGGCATATGAGCCCCGTTGAAGCGTGAAACTTATAACTGCCTTCTTTTTATGCAGGTTAAACTCGTCCCTTGATATTTCGTGCAGGCAAAAATCTTTCAAAGGCGAAAGGGCTGTGCGTAGTCCTCCTTTCAGACTTAGCTCAGGGGCTCCCCTAACCTTAAATTGTTCCGGCGTGACGCCTTCTTCCTCGAGAATGGTTTTTTCAATTTCTCCCTGCATTCCTTCTGAAAATATTTGCCTATAACCCGGCAGTGGAAGTGCTAGAAACATTTTTCCAAACTTTAAGGCATTGTTGACTTCTGAAATCGTCTCTTGACTTGCAACTTTAAACCTTAAAGGGTTAGGAAGCCCTAGCGGTTCCACACTGACCACGAAATCTCCAACTTCTGCCTTGTTAAGCGGAAGTCTTTGAACTATTCTTCTACTCAGCATTTTATTGAAAAGATAAGCCTGATAAGCTTGTGGGAAAAGTTTCCGAAGTTTCATTGGCAACCGTTTAAACGCTCCTGAGAAGTCTTCAGGCTTTCGAGCCAGATGCCTTAACATTAAACGTTCATAACGAAGGTTTTTGGGGAAAACCTCTGCGGCTTTTTCAAAGTTCTGGGTTTTCCATAACATTTCTCGGGCTTTTCTAGATTCTGGATGTTCATTTCGGCTTGGTCTAGCGAGGAAAAGCATTGCTGCTTTTCGAAAGCTTCCTTTGATAAGGGCCTTTCCAACAAGATGCGTTATTGGACGAATAGTTCCGAAACGTTGATGCCCGAAAAAGTTAGGCACACCGCCGAGCAACTCGATTTGTTCAACAAAGCCTAACGTTCTTTCTTTAATAACTGTTTCAGAATTGACTAACGCGCGTACAGTAATTCTGAAAGAATTTCCAAACAAATAATGTGGCGAAAGCCTAGTGTGAAAATAGCGTATTGGAATAACTTTCAAATCTTTAATTTCCACTTTTTCAACGTCGCCTAATGCTGCGTCGTCAATTGTTATGTGCTGTGCAGTAACGGCGTGTGCGTCTTTTATGCCAGCTATGCTGATTCGCTGTGTGCTTATGCCTAACCGGTTTGCAACAGCCTTAACTGCCTGCAAATTGTCCCAGTTACGCTTAATGAGAACGCAGAGCAGGTAGCGTTGAGCTTTCGAAGGCGACTCTAAACTTTGTTTCACCAACGTTTCTGGAAAATCTATTTTTGCTCTTAACCCGTTCATAAGAATTTCTTCAACAAGGAAATCCTCTGGAAGACATCGGATGGCACCTCCAACGCCTAGGGAACTGGTTGCGTAAACCTGGATTCCTATGCTTTTCTCCAACTTTGAAACAAGCAAGCCTTTTCCTCAACTATAAAAGCGGAAGCTTCCCTGTTATTCTATCCAGCTGTTCTACTGGAGCAGGCCCTATTGCTAGACACGTTATTGTTCCCGGAGGGATTTCAGTGAGTCCCCGGTCAGTGATCATTGCACAGGGCAACCTTAACTCTTTCGCCTGCCTTTCAAGATTAAGAAGTTCTTTTACGCCTTTAACCTTCACAACAATTTTGCATTGCCCTTCGTCAAGCCAAGCTTTAAACCAGTTAGCATTCTGTTTTCGCGCTATTTCAGCAGCAGATATGGCTGCATGTCCAGCCTGAGCAGCAGTTTTGCCTTTACTCATTTTCAAGTCGGAGCGGAAAACGATTACCTGTTTGTAACGAAATTCGTTCAAATGTTCTAAAACTCCTCTACGTCTGCTTTAAAATTGTAAATTAGACTGTTAAGGTTAAGCAGCGAGAAGTAAGCTAATGCAGCTATTATTCTTGGTTTATACCCTGCACCTAGAAGCGTTCGCCCTTGAAAATCTATTTCCTTCATGCTTCTGAAGGTTTTTTCCAAGCTGATTTTTCTACAGAAATCTATGAAAATGTCTAACTTCCTATCCGGGATTCTGTTCAGCATTTCTCTTGCACCAAGCATTGCCTTAACGTCGAATCCTAAAAGTTTCATGAAACGTTTTTGATAAAATTTTAGGAATTTTGCTGAAAAGTTTTCAGTTTTCACAGCTTCATTTGCAACGTCAGCTGCAATTTTCGCGCAGTTTAAACCAAATATAACTCCGCCTCCCGTTGTAGGTTTCACCTGTGATGCTGCGTCGCCGACGGCGATGAAACCGTTTGAATATGCCTTCGCTATTGGACCACCCAGCGGTATTGGATGGTAATTTATTTTCGAAATATTGGCCTTTAGCAATTTTTTAGAAGCTGCTGGATGTTTGCGCATAAGTTTTTGGAGAAAATCCTTAGGGTTTCCTTTCTTAACCCCTAATCCAACTTTGGCTTCGTTTTCTGTTTTAGGAATGATCCATGCATAGAAGCCTGGCGCATAACTGTTTCCAAGGAAAACTTCAACCATGTCCTTTTCAAGGTTCTCAGCGTTTTCCACTTCAACGTTGACGCAATAGACAAAGCTGCTGGGTGAAGGCGGCGTTAAACCTTCTTGTCTGAGAATATTGCAGGATGTTCCTTCAGCGTCTAAAATGATGTCGCCGAAGAATTTAATGGTTTTTCCGCCCTTTTTAGCTAAAATGCCTTTTCTACGACTTTTTTCAACCATTAAAGATTCAACTTTTGCGCTTAAGCAGTAGGAAGCTCCAGCTTTTTCAGCTAAAAGTGCGATATATTTGTCGAACAGGGCGCGGTTAACTGTGCAAGTTATAGGCGCAGTGAAACGGATGGAAATTTCCCGGCCTTGCGGTGAATGAATCTTTGCTCCGTGGAAATAGTTTTCAGTTATTTCTTTTGGAAGCGGGTAAAGTCCAAGGGTTTTCAGGCCGTTGATGCTTAAGTGCCCGGCACAGTGGCATGGAAAACCGATTTCTGAATGTTCTTCAAAAACCGTTACTTTAACGCCTTCTTTCGCCATGTGTAATGCAGCGAAGGAACCGCAAGGGCCGCCTCCGACAACTATAACGTTTGAAAAGTTTTCCATTTGTCGGCACTAACTATGCCGAGACACCTGTTAGGCTACAAGTTCCACTCTCTTCTTTCCGCGGGCAAGCGAGGTTATGCGTATTTTTCCAGCGATTTCAAGACGCATAAGGATCTGGTTAAAATCTTTAAAGCCTATATCCTTGTAATCCTCAGCAATGTGTTCGAAAAGTTCAGCATCTGTCATGGCGCCCTTCTTTCTCAAAACTTCAAGTATGGCATGGTATGTGGGATGAGGCTTCCAAATCTTTATAGGCATCGTTCTTCTCCTAAGCGACAGGCGTAGCTGGCTTCTGCACTTGTCTAACCTGCTGCATAAAGCCTTTATACCATTTTTCCATGTCCGGCGTTATGGAAGGCCCTATCCTTCTTAAGGCTTCTTCAAAGTCTTTTGCTTCAACTTCTTTTGCGTTTATATCCCTTCTCAAAGCCTGCATGGCAGCTTCCCTGCAAACAGCCTCTATATCTGCGCCTGAATAGTTCCTTGTCATTGCAGCTAAAGCTTCAAGGTTTACGTCTTTCGCCAGCGGCATGTTCTTTGTGTAGATTTTCAATATTTGAAGACGGCCTTTCTCGTCAGGCTCCGGAACGTAGATCAACCTGTCAAATCTTCCAGGTCTAAGCACGGCTGGATCAACAATGTCCGGTCTGTTTGTCGCCGCTACAACAACAACGTCTTCCAGGGTTACTATGCCATCCATCTCTGTCAAGAGTTGGCTTATCACCCTCTCTGTCACGCCGCTGTCTGCAAAGCCTAAACCTCTTCGGGGTACAAGCGAATCTATCTCGTCGAAGAATATTACAGCTGGCGCTGCCATTCTTGCTTTTCTAAAAACTTCTCTTATGGCTTTTTCAGATTCTCCAACCCATTTTGAGAATACTTCAGGCCCTTTGATTGTTATGAAGTTGGCTTCGCTTTCCGTTGCAACAGCTCTCGCCAAAAGAGTTTTGCCGCATCCTGGGGGTCCATACAGCAGTATCCCTTTAGGAGGTTTTATACCCATCTTCTTAAAGATTTCAGGGTTTTTCAAAGGCCATTCAACAGCTTCTTTAAGCTCCTGTTTAACCTCCTCTAATCCCCCTATGTCTTCCCAATGCACTGTAGGCACTTCAATGTATACTTCCCGCATGGCTGTAGGTGTCACTTCCTTGTAAGCGTTTAGAAAATCCTCCATTTTAACCTCCATTTTCTCCAAAACTTCAGGAGGTATGCGTTCTTCTTCAAGGTTTATCTGTGGAAGATAACGCCTCAACGCTTTCATAGCGGTTTCCCTGCAAAGCGCTGCTAAATCTGCCCCTGTGTATCCATGAGTCATTTCTGAAAGCTTTTTAAGATCCACGTCTTCAGCAAGCGGCATTCCACGCGTGTGAATTTGGAGAATCTCGTATCTTCCCTGCTTGTCAGGCACACCTATTTCAATTTCTCTGTCAAATCTTCCAGGTCGGCGAAGAGCCGGATCCAACGCTCCAGGCCTGTTCGTTGCTCCTATAACTATGACGTTTCCCCTTCCCGACAAGCCGTCCATCAGGGCTAGAAGCTGTGCCACGACACGCCTTTCAACTTCACCTGTGACTTCCTCCCGTTTCGGCGCTATGGCGTCAAGCTCATCGATGAATATTATACTTGGAGCGTTCTGCTGGGCTTGCTGGAAAATTTCTCTAAGCCTTGCCTCAGATTCGCCGTAAAACTTACTCATTATTTCAGGCCCATTTATAGAGAAGAAGTTAGCTTCAGACTCGTTTGCCACAGCCCTAGCCAGCAAGGTTTTACCACATCCAGGCGGTCCGTGGAGAAGCACTCCTTTAGGAGGTTCTATGCCTAGCCTTTGGAAAAGTTCAGGATGTCTAAGCGGAAGCTCCACCATCTCTCTTACCCTCTGGATCTCTTCATGCAGCCCGCCTATGTCTTCATAAGTAGTTCTAGGAACACCTTTCCCTTCAGGTGCAGGTTCGCTTAAAATCGTAAGCTTTGTTTCAGCTGTTATCTTGACTATGCCGTGGGGCCGAGTTTTTGAAACTACGAATGGTATAGCGTGTCCAAGCATCATAACGAGAGTTGTGTCTCCTTCCACCAGCGTTCTTTCCATTAAACGGTTTTTAACGAAGTTTGTAAAATCGTCGTCAACGTTTAGACGCATGTCAACAGGCGCTAGGGTTACGTTTAAAGCTTCTTTCACCTTGGCAGGCCTAACTACAACATACTCATTTATAGCTACTCCCGCGTTTTTCCTGGTGAAGCCGTCAATGCGTATCAAGTCGCGGTTTTGATCTTCACTGTAAGCTGGCCATGCAATGGCGGAAGTTGTTCTTTTTCCAACAATTTCAATCACGTCGCCGGCGCTTATGCCGAGCTTCTGCATTGTTCTCTGGTCTACGCGGGCGATGCCTCTTCCGACATCCCTTTGCCTTGCATCTCCAACACGAAGCTGAACTTCACTCACTCAAAACCCTTCTGTAACAAACTGCTCTGTTTCGAAACACGCAACATTCCTATATAAAGGTTTAACTTTATCTGCTTACTCTCCTAACTGTTAATGTTTGCAGTTGGCTTATTTCACTTATCTGTTCAAGCCTATGTTCAAGCTCTTCAAGCACACCTGTCTTATCCTCTGGAATCTTAACAGCACATATTAAAGCGTTTAAACCGAAAGCTATCGGTTCTTCACCGTAACCGTACACTGTGGCGAATTCAGGAAGAGAAGCTTCAATCTTCCTTTTTAAATCTTCAAAGTTAACCGTTATATCTGTTGGAAATATTTTATATGAAATTACAATGCTTCCCATATTTTGTCCTCTCTCCGCTTTAAGGTCCAGTGAAACCGCATTTTGGACATTTGTATGGGCGTCCAAACTTTCTGCATCTCATGCAACGCCTTATCAAGATTTCCCCGCAGTTTGGACACATAAATTTTGTTGCCTCTGCTCCAGGTGGAATAGGCTTGCCGCAGCTTGTACATGTAACCAAAGTCAGCACAGCCGTTTTTTCAGTCATCATTACTCCTCGTCGGTTAATGGTTTTAAATTGTTAAGCTTACTTATATCCTGTGTGGTGTACTAACTGTCTGGTTGAAAGCTTAAACCCGCACTTTTGAAAGTGCAAAACTTTTATTGTTATTCTATCCTTTTAGAATTGGGCGCGTCGAAGGTTTGGGCGTTAATCTCCGCGATTTGGTTCCAAAAGCAACAGTTAGACTTGAGGATTTGAATGGAAAATCCATAGCTATAGATGCTTACAACGCGCTTTACCAGTTTCTGGCTATAATTCGGCAGCCTGACGGTACACTTTTAAAAGACAGCAGCGGCCGCGTTACAAGCCATTTAAGCGGGCTTCTTTATAGAACAAGTAACCTTGTGGAGTTAGGAATCAAACCTATCTACGTTTTCGACGGAGTTCCTCCGGCGTTGAAAGAGGTTGAAATTAAAAGGCGTATGAAAGTCAAGGAAGAAGCCTTAATAAAGTATGAGCAGGCCTTGAAGGAAGGCAGAATTGAAGAGGCACGGATGTACGCCCAGGCAACTTCAAGCCTTAAAGATTACATGGCTGAGGACAGCAAACGCCTCTTAGCCCTAATGGGAATTCCATGGATTCAAGCTCCAAGCGAAGGTGAAGCTCAAGCTGCCTATGTGGTTAAGAAGGGAGACGCGGATTATTGTGCAAGCCAAGACTATGACAGTTTACTTTTCGGCGCGCCGAGGCTTGTGAGAAACGTTACGATTTCCGGTCGCAGAAAGCTTCCTGGAAAAACTGTTTATGTTGAAGTTGTGCCTGAAATTGTTGAGCTTGAAATGGTTTTAAAAGAATGCGGCATATCACGTGAGCAGTTAATTGACATAGGAATATTGGTGGGAACAGATTTCAACCCTGAAGGCGTTAAAGGGCTTGGGCCGAAAACAGCTTTGAAGCTTATAAAACAGTATGGAAGCCTTGAAAACGCGTTACCCCACATTAAAAACGCAGATTTTCCAGTTGAACCTTGTAAAATTAGGGATATTTTCCTAAATCCAAAGGTCACTGACAATTATAGGATAGCGTGGAAAGAGCCTGACGTTGAAGGCGTCGTGGATTTCATCTGTCGCGAGAGGGATTTTTCAGAAGACCGTGTTAGAAAAGCATTGGAAAAAATGCAGAAGGGAACGGTTAAACTTAAAGGCAAAACCACTTTAGAAAAGTGGTTTGGATAAACATCGCACTGCAGAGAATTACAGCTAAAAATTGTTTTGCAAGCGTGAAAAAGGTGAAGCTGAAGTATAGCTAAGTGTCAAGTTTGCCAATAAAATATTGCGGAACTATGTGTGTCCTGCGGTCCTAGAACAACTGCGGACGGCTTATGGCCTTAACTTTTAAAGAGGCGTAATCTACGCGTTGCTCAGGCCTAACGAAGCTGGATAAAGCTCATCGAATTTTTTAAATGGAATATTGCAGCCTAACTATGGAGGGTTGAAATTTTAGATGACCCTGTTTGAAAACAAAATGTTTTAGGATAATCGCTTAACTACTTATGTCCGTAACGCCCTGTTAAAGGTACAAAAGCAACTCCGCCAAGATTTTCCTGCCTCAGCTTTCCGTCGGCATTCTTAGTCACCTTTATCAAGCTTTGGAAAAAATGTACACTTCCAACCGGGATAAGCAGGATTCCGCTTGGCTTTAACTGTTCCAACAAGGGTTTCGGAACGTCCGGCGCCGCAGCAGTCACGAGGATTCTGTCGTAAGGCGCCTTTTCCAAGTAGCCCATAGAACCGTCACCGCATATTATTGTTACGCGGTCTCCATACCCAGTCCGCATGATGTTTTTTCTAGCAAACTCAGCTAAACCTTCAATTATTTCAACAGTGTAGACGTGTCCCCACTCGCTTCTAGGTGCACCGCTGGGTGCCACTATCTCAGCGATTGTTGCCGCATGCCATCCTGAACCTGCCCCGACTTCAAGCACCTTGTGGCCTACTTCCAATTGGAGGGCTTCATTCATTATGGCTACCATGTTTCGCCTAGCTCAGCCTTGAAGCTGAAGCCATGTGGCGCTGAAATTGTCTGCCCGAAGCCGATTGGAAGAGGCGTGTCTGCAGCGCTGTATGAATGCATGTTCTCTGGAAGAAACTTTGCTCTGGGCACAGTGCGCATTGCCCTAATAACTTTTTGAGAGTGGAGGATGCCTTCTTTTATCAGGTTTTCAATGAGGTTTTCCCAGTTTCGTTCCAAACAGCACACCGAGTTAAATAATTGTGGTATTAGCATTTAACACATTTGCATTCTCAAAAATGAAAAGCATGTTCTATTTGACGGTAACTGATTTCGCCAAGTTTCTCGGCTTGTCAGGATCGTAGTTTTTCTCTACAGCCATGTAATAGGCTAAAAGCTGCAGTGGAACAATGAAAGGTATAGGCGACAAAACATCTGGAACGCCTTTCGGAACTTCCATATAATCGTCTGCAAGCCTTTTAACTTCGTCATCGCCTTCCTCCAAGACTGCAATTATGGAAGCACCTCTGGCTTTCATCTCCATTATGTTTCCAACGACAGTTTTATGGGTTTCATCTTTTGGACATATGAAAACCACGGGGAAACCTTGCTCCACTAGGCTTATGGGACCGTGTTTGCTTTCTCCAGCAGGAAAAGCTACAGCGGGAACATAAGCTATTTCCATAAGTTTAAGTCTACCTTCATAGGCTGTAGCTGTGCTTATCCCCCGCCCTAGGAAGAAGAAAACCTTTTCATGTTTATATTTTTTCGCTATTTCTATGGCTTTCTTTTCCTGTGTTGCAATCACTGTTTCAACAATGTCTGGAATCTTCTTTAACTTTGCATCAATATAGTCCATCTCGTCTTGAGAGATTTTACCCCTCTTCTTTGCCAGTCTAAGGGCTAACTGGGCAAGTACAGAAAGCTGAGAAGTGAATGTTTTAGTTGCCGCTACACCTATTTCTGGACCTGACTGCTGGCTAATGTAAACCCGTGAAACCCTTGTCAATGTTGAGCCAATAACATTTGTCAAGCCTAAAACCGTGGCAGCCCTTAAGCGGGCGACGTTTACCGCGGCAAGCGTATCTGCTGTTTCCCCAGACTGGCTTACCGCCAAAATTGTGCTGTCAATGTTAACCGATTTGCCATGTTGTTCAATAAATTCTGATGCTATTACAGGGTATGTTGCAAGATAGGCAAGTTTAGAAAACATGTAGGATGCTGCGAGACAGGCATGGTAAGATGTCCCGCAAGCCACAAGAAAAACCTCACGGGCGCGGTCTAGGAAAGTTGACATCAAATCCAAATAGTGTTCCTGCAGCCTTAACGTGTTCCTTAGGCAAGCAGGCTGTTCATGAATCTCCTTAAGCATAAAGTGGGGGTAACCCTGCTTAACAGCCATTTCAGGAGTCCATTCAATAATTTTCGGCTCCCTCGAAACAAGGGTTGAATCTGCGATTTTCCTAATTTCAAAACCTTCCAGGGAAAGCGTTACAAGTTCGCCGTCGCCCACCATAACTGCGCTGTTAGTTAAGGGAAGAAACGCCGGAATGTCTGAAGCGCAGTAAACCGCATCTTTTCCCAACCCTAAAACAAGGGGGCTTTCATTTCTGGCACACACTATTTTATCAGGCTCTTTAGGAGAAACCACTGCAATGGCATAAGAACCCTCAATTTTCCGCAAGGCTTCAAGAACAGCCTCTGCAAGGCTTATATGCGAACTGTTTTTTAAAGCAGCCTCAATTAAGTGGGGAATAATCTCTGTGTCAGTTTTCGAAACGAAAACATGTCCCTTATTTTCCAGTTCAAGCTTCAATTCTGAAAAGTTTTCAATAATTCCGTTGTGGACAACAGCTATTTCGCCAGTGCAGTCAACATGAGGGTGTGCATTAACCTGTAACGGAGCTCCATGAGTAGCCCATCTTGTATGGCCTAAGCCTATGCTTCCAGGCAAATCGTCAAGGTTAAGGATTTTATGAACTTCGTCTATTTTCCCACTGTCCTTTTTTATGTAAAGTTTTCCTTCACTTAATGTTGCTTCGCCTACAGAATCGTAGCCGCGGTACTCCAGCCTCTTCAATGCTTGATGGATTACCGGTGCAGCGTTTCTGCCTTTCAAAATGCAGCCGAATATTCCACACATGAACAAGCCCTGCTGACTTCTGACCCGTCGGCCTATTTTAGCGTTATTTCGTTTTAATAAGCATTTTTAAGAAAAAGCTTTTAATTTTAAAAATTTTTGTAAATTTTTCCCAGCTGTAAACGTTTATAAAGCCGATTTTTATCTGCTTTCAAGTAATTGTTTGAAAAATTTTTATAACAATCCCTGCTTCAAGGCTTTCCTAGCCAGATCAGCTCCTAAAACCATGCTCTTCAATTTTGAGAAGCTCACATGCCAAGTCCTCGTCCTCAAACCGCAATCAGTACTGACATATATCCTATCAGGGTTGCCTAAAACTTTTACAGCGTGGAGAATCCTATCCCTGACAAGCTCAGGAGGCTCAACAAAGTCTGTGTGAACATCTATAACGCCTAAACCGTAGCTTCCCCCAAAACCATAATCTTCGAAAAGTTTAAGCTCTTTGTAACCTGCCCTTTCACTGCCGACTCCAAGTTGTCTACTGTCTCTGTTTGCGAACTCAAGGGCTAATTGACTGCAGTTTCGAAGTTCGCAGGCGTATTTCGCCAAAACTTCATAGTTGCTGAAACAGTTATGAAGGCTGAAGGTGCAGTTAAATCCTTTAACAGTTTCGTTGAAAGCGTCAACGAAAAGCTGCATTTCATCAGCTGAAGGATTCGTCGTAGCCGCCGGCTCATCTATCTGAATCCACTCTGCGCCAGCCTTTATCAGCCTATCCACTTCCGGCCTAACAACCTCTTTAATAAAGTCGAAGATGAATTCTGTCCTTGCAGAGGCTTTTCTCTTGTTGAAATCTTTAACCTGTCTTCCAGCCTTCCTCTCGTAGTACTCGTTGAAAGTCCAGTCTACAATCGTGTAAGGCCCTGTGAAGGGCACTTTCACAATTCTATCAGTGTTTTCCTTAGTGAAGATGAACTCTTCCAGGTAGAAGGGCTTCACATATTTCGGTTTACTTACACATGAAGCCTTGTTAAAGTACCTAAAGTCAAAGGATTTAACATATCCTAAAAACTCGAAGCCTTCCACGTTTCGTATAACATGTTCATACATTTCTGAACGCCACTGCTCCCCATCGAAAACCACGTCTAAACCTGCAGTTTCGAAAAAGCGTATAGCATATTTTGCAGACCATTGAAGCAGCTTTATTTTTTCTCCCTCAGTTGCTCTCCAGCAAGTCAAGATTTTGATAAGATTATCGAAACTGTCTATGCCTAACCTTTCACCCCATTCAACAGCCTCCGCAATTTCCGCTTCTGAAATAGGCTGCCCTTTAAAGGGTTTAACCCTCCACGCTGGCTTAGCAAGGCTTCCTATTTCCTGAGTTGGAAAAAGCTTATTCAAAACTGCTCAACTCGCTGCGAAGGTGTTCAGCTAAAATTCCTAAAACCCTCATTTTCTCTTCAACCCTCGTCCATGGCAAAAACTCTAAGTCGCAGTTGGGACAGACAAAAACATTCCAATTTTTCGAAGAATAAACTTGCTCAACCAATTCGCATACTGCATGGAACAACTCACCTACGTCTTCAACTAAAACACTGCGAGCATCTACAACTCCCAATGCAACACCTTTATCAAACCGGTATTCCCTGACCCTTTCCAAGTTCGACTCGTAAAAGTCTACGCCTAAATCGTCCACAGGAAAATCTAAAGCTTCTGGCAGAATTTGCGAAAAGTCTCCGAAAAAGGTTTGAAGGCATGTTCTGACTTTTACACCTTTCAAAGCTATTTTCAAAGCTTCTTCAACGTCGGCGAGAACATCCTTTCGAACAGGCTTATTGAGGGGATTATAAACAAGCGCAGGGTCGCTTAACTGGACGTATTTGAAGCCTTTTCCAGCTAAAACTTTAATTTCTCTGTTTAAAGCTTCAGCGATTGCAAACATCAACTCTGTCTCCATTCTGTAAAACTTGTTTTCTGAAAGTTTTGCAAAAGTGTAAGGCGCTGGCAAAATGGCTTTCCACGGAACCTTTTGAGGGAGAAACTCTGGATACATTGTTTTTTCAAAGACGTTTCCTGAATGACGAATTACGCCTTCAACTATGGGCTTCCTATAAAAAGTGTTGTTGTTGAACCATCTTGCAAGGCTTCCAACCTTTAAGCCTTCCAAGTTTTCAGCAAAAGGCCTTAAGAGGTCATTCCATTTAAGCATGCCGTCTGTAACGTAGCTTAATCCAGAGGAAATCTGCATTTCTATAACCTGAACCGTAGCCTCTTGGAAGGCTTTTTCCAACACGTCATCAGTTACCCTTTTTCTGTCATATGCCCTTGTCACTTCAATAAGCTCTTTAGGTTTCGGAAAGACTCCGGTAACATAGCATCCGATCATTTGTCCAACCACTTTTAAGCATTGCATGCAGGCATAAAAGCTATTTAATCTAGCATACAGAATAGTTAAACTTTCCAGTTTCAGCCCAGAGTCTTCGTAGATACAAGCTGCCAAACTGTTACCGAACCGATTTACAAAATGCAGTGGCCTTCAAAACAAGCAGCATTCACAGAAATAAGCTGAATCAGATAAATTTTTAATAATTAAAAGGGTCTTTTACGTTATTGAAAGCCATGACTGGGAAACTTTTGCTTCAAGACGACGGCAAAAC
The DNA here is from genome assembly GCA_038826715.1 of Bathyarchaeia archaeon. Lineage (GTDB taxonomy): Archaea > Thermoproteota > Bathyarchaeia > Bathyarchaeales > Bathycorpusculaceae > JAWBOH01. The sequence continues at coordinate 53,429 of JAWBOH010000005.1, forward strand.
CCGCGGAGTTAAGGAAATCAAAATTTTCAACGATCCTCAAAAACTTAAATTAATCCTCAACAAGCTTAGCTGGAAAATTCTGATGATGCTTTCCCAAAGGGAAATGTATCCGCTTCAAATAGCTAAAGAGCTTGGAATACATGAACAGAGGATTTACTACCATGTGCGGAAACTGGAAGAAGCAGGAGCAATAAGCATTACACGGGAAGAGAGCAAAAAGGGCGTCGTAGCCAAATATTACAGGGCAAATTCGCAAGCCTTCGGGATAGAACTGCCCTATGAATATAAAAGTTTAGAGTTGACGCCGCCTGCATGGGTTGGAGAAAAGATTCAGAAATTCTTTGCAGGATTCCTGCGGGCGGACAGAGTTTTCGACGGCAAAATAGTTGTAGGCAGCCCCATGCCGCATGGACCGTTTAAAACAAGTGCAAGAGATGGGCATTACGCTTCACATCTGGCTTTCTTCCTCGGACAGTTTATACGCATGCCGGAAGACTTCGCTGTAAAACTTGACGTAGACGTGAAAGCTGAAAAGGAAGAGGAAAACAACATGATTCTTGTAGGCGGGCCTGGAACAAACCTGTTAACGCAGGAGGTGAACGACTATTTGCCTATAAAGTTTAACATGAAGCCTTCGGAGCAAGGATTCCTTTTCGGAGGACTCTTTTCCGCCAAGACTTCACAAATTTACACCGCTGACAGTGTAGGCCTCGTGGCTAAAATTGTCAACCCTTGGAAACCTCAAAAGCAAATCATTGTTTTAGCTGGAAACAAGGCTGTAGGCACTAAAGCATGTGTTTTAGCGTTAACAAACTTTTGGAAGAAAACATTGAAAGATTATAGAGGTGGAGAAACCTTTTCAACGGTTGTACAAGGCTTCGACATGGACGGAGATGGAAAAGTTGATTCAATAGAGGTTCTGGAATAAAATGAAAGTTATAGAAGTGTTAGAAACAGTGAACCTTTAACAATGGCTTTTTAACGGTGAAAAGCCCAAATGAAAAGTGTGTCTATTCGTGGAAGAGGAAAAGCGAAATAGCTGTTAAAAACCGGCTGCAGCGACATGCACCCCGAGAACGCACAAACAGCCAAATATTTGGCTGGAGAATTATGATTTTCCCACAGGGGCTTTGAATGGAAGCTGAAGAAGTCATTAATGCTTTCGGCCATGGAAACATAAGGGCAGCCCATAAAACCACTCTTCAAATAACGAAGGAGAAGGAAATTTCAGTTCGAGGAGACTGCATAATTGCAGTTTCAGCTGACAAAGGCCTCCTAGACTTTAAACCAGAGTTTAAAGAGCTTCTTCGAAACGGGAATGCAAAACTGGCAATATGCATTGAGGCTGGTGGAGAAACTGAAACATTAAAGGCTTCAGGCAGTTCAAAACTGGTTCTAACACATCCATTAGACATGGTTGTAAGGAAAAGCAACTACGTATGTGGCAGAACATTGGCGATAAATGCAGATAAGGCTGCATCTGACATTTCAAGAAGTCTCGTTGCAAAACTTCAAAACCCGAAGCAGCGGTTAAAAATAACTTTAACCGTTAAGGTTTAAAAGACTTCAGCGTCTAACACTGCTTGCCACGTGTAGGGTGCTGTTTCACGCACAAGTCTTGAAAAAAGGATTCTGCCAAACCTTCTGCCATATTTTTCAACCTCTTCTGCGATTCTGGACTCTGTTTCTTTCAAATCGTCTAAGCCTTTCACAAAACTGTAAAGGTGTATGATGCCGCCTTCAGGTTTTAAAGCTTCACATGCCGCGTCAACAAACATTAAAGCCTTCTCAGGCAAATTCATGATTACACGGTCAGCAGCTCCTTGAAGCTTTTGTTTAACGATTTGTTTCGCATCTCCCAGGACTGGATGAACTTTACCTTCAACCCTGTTAACCTTAACATTTCTTTCCAAAAGAGCAACCGCGCTCGGATTGACGTCTAAAGCGTAAACCTTAACTTTTCCAAGAGTTTTAGCAATCAAAATTGAGAACGGTCCAACTCCAGCAAACATGTCTAAAACTGTTTCGTTTTCCTTAACCGATGATGCAACACGTTTATGCTCATAAGATAGGCGTGGAGAAAAATAGGCGCAGCTTAAGTCTACGTGATACTTGCAGCCGTGCTCCTTATGCACGGTTTCCGTCTTGTTTTCTCCAGCTATTACTTCAAATTCTCTAAGGCGGTATGTACCCTTAACCGCGCCGGCTTTGGCTAAAACTGTTCTGACATTCTTATGCACTTGCATCACTGCCTTTCCAATTTCCCACTTATAGTTTTCAAGTTCAGGAGGTATCTCTATTATAGCTATGTCTCCTACAAAATCGATTGAGCGGGGAAGGCAGGCTGAAACGTGCGGAGGCATTTTATCCATTAGGATTTCAATAAACGTTTTAGGATGCTTACGCCGCTCTTGGAAAAGGCGTGAAGAAACTTCAAAGCTTGGAATTTCGTTCCTAATTTTTTCAGATTCGGCTGGTGTGGGGTTCCTAGCTATAGGCACGTAAACGTGAAGGTTGTTTCTCTGAACTTTAAGGTCTTTGTCGAAAATTCCAAGTTTCGAAACTGCAGCTATGGCTTTCCCGCCATAAACCGTGAGGGTTTTGATACATAAAGCGTTTCGAGGCACTGTACACGCCTTAACGATTAGTCTATTATTTTGAAAAAGTCTCTTTCAGTTATTATGCCTTCAAGCCTGTTTTTTTGAACTACGGGAAGCGCGCCGAGGTTTTTATCCATCATTATTTTTGCAGCTTGCCCCACATCTGCTTCAGATTCAATTGTTACAATTTCCTTTGAGGCTATTTCAATGGCAGGTGTGTTCAAAACTTGCGTTATTGTTCCAGACTGAAGATGTTTAAAGACTTCGCCTGAACCGAAGAATCTTACAATGTCCATGGCAGTTATCATGGCTAAAACTTTGCCTTCTGCAACTATGGGAAGCCTTCTAAATCCTTCCGTCACCATTGTTTTTTCCGCTTCAAAAACTGATGTTTTAGGTAAAGCCGTAACCACTTCCCGAGTCATAAGCTGTGAAACCTTAACTCCGCTAATGCGGTCTGCAAAGATGCGGACAACATCTCTTTCTGTTATTATTGCCTTCACACGGTTTTCTTCGTCTACAACCGGCAACCCGCCAATTTTCCTTTCCTTCATAAGTCTCACCGCGTCTCCTATCTTGGCTGTAGCTTTAACAGAAACCACGTTCTGAGTCATTATAAGCCTCACAGACTCGTTTATAGCCTTAAAAATGTTTCCTGAAAACCTCTGCTGAATTATCTCAAACTTTTTCCCGCCGCCAAGATAATCCACAAGGTCTGTGGCAGTCACTATTCCAGCAATGGTCTTCGCCCCCGGGTCAGCTATGGGAATTCTCCTTAAACCTTCACTAGCCATAATCTTGACAACGTCATAAATGATTGTTGTAGGCGCCACGGTTATAACAGGGCTTCTCGCTGCATGTAATATTTCGCTTTCCCGCCTTTTCGCTGAAGAACTTTTAAGAGAAACAGGACCCTTACCCCTTAACGTCCGCCTAAAAGTTTCTCTACTCAAATTTATCACTTCTATTTTACAATAAGCCTTACTATATCTTCACGGTCCACTATGCCTATCAGTTTTCCTTCCTTATCCACAACTGGAACCCGTCCAAAATCCTTTGAAACCATTATTTTGGCAATTCTGATAGCCCTTATGAAAGGCTGAACAGCCACTACATTGGTTTTCATAACTGCTGAAATCCTTGTTGAGGCACGGTGTCTTCCTTTAGGCGACTCGAAAGTAGGCAGCAATGCTCCACTTTCAAAAAGGTCTTTCTGAGTTACTATCCCGACAAGCCTGTTATTTCTCGTAACGACTGGAAGGCCTGCAAAAGACTTGTTCTGCATCAACCGCCAAACATTGTCAATTTCGTCCTCAGGAGTGCAGGTTAAAACACTTGTCGACATCAATTCTGAAACTGGCTTCGCAAGTTTTTCAGGGCTTGTTTTTATTATGGCTTCTATAAAGTTTTCAAGACCTAACACGCCTTTCAAATTTTTCTCCAACAGAGAGTTTACAACAGGTATGCACCATTCGTCTAAGCGTATCATTTCCCTAACCGTTGAGAAAGCATCGTCTTCCACTGTGGCGTTAAGTCTTGAACTCGCCATTAACCCCTTAACTTTTATCGGCGAAACAGAAGAAGATATGGTCATCACTGAACTGCGGGAAACCACTCCTGAAAGCTTCTTCTCCCTGTTCACAACAGGGAGGATTCTCAGTGAAAAGTCACGTATTAAAGCACGAGCCTTTGTTGCAAGTTCATCTTCATAAATGAAAGGATGTTTTTCATTCAGTATCTCCCAAACACGCAAAAATCTCGCCCTTTTCATTCTTCCCTTTCCAATTCCACCCTGCAGTCTTCGCAGAGAAACTCGCCGTCAACCTCTTTAAGGTTGTCAGACCATCCGTTGCAACGGTCGCAGTAACCCGTTAATGATGACTCTTCCCGCTCCTCTTCTTCAGCTATTGTCTGCGCCATGTTTTGGCCTTCTATCAGGGCTTTCTCCTGAATTGTCTCTATAAGTTCAGGCATGACTCCTAAAATGTCCTTGCTTGAAATCAGCCCAACCAACTGTCCCTTATAAACCACGCCGAATCTTCTAATGTTAAGCCTGCTCATTTTCCTCGCCGCTTCACTTACTGTTTCGTCAGGTTCAATTGTTATCAGAGGCGAAGTCATAACATCCTTAGCCCTTAAAGAGTCAGGTTTCAAGTTTTTAGCAAGAACCCTTGTAACAAGATCCCTCTCAGTTATTATCCCTATAGGTTTGCCTTCCCTGCTTGTAACTATTATGCAGCCTAATCCATGCTTATCCATAAGCTGGGCCACATGGTTCGCCGCAGCGTCTTCATTCACGGTTACCACTGGGCTGCTCATAACATCCTTAACCAGCATTCTAGACCTTAACCCGATTTCAGCCATTTTCTCAACCGCTTAACCCTGCTAAACCTGTCAGCCTATCCGCTTAACTGAAAAATAAAAAGAGACATTTAAAACTTGTCGTAAAACGCTTACAAGCCCAGTTGGGGAAAGGGGCAACCAGCCATACTCACCCGAGATTTATTCTACGCGCCTTCTAAACTTTCAATTCGTCAGTTTCACTTCACAAAGTGTGAACAGTATTTGTGTAGATCAGGTGAACAGCAATGTTTATTAATCCTTAAGATTCAAGAATCAAGCGCTGGACAACACGCAATTCAAGGTATGATAAGCTTTGAAAGGAATAGCCATTTGGATAATGGGATTCCTCAGCCTTTCAGCAGCGGCAAACCTGGTTAACGCAATTATGATTTATTCACAGCTTGGTCCGTCAGGCACTTTTACCCCTATTTCACTAGGCTGGATAACAGGCCCTATCCCAGTTTACGCCTACCTGCTGGTTTCAGCCCTTGCAACTTTCGTTTTCTCAGGGATAACTTGCCACGCTGCAGTAACCCAACTATCCGTTACAGACCAGGTGAAAGCCATCGACGAAAAAGCCAACCGTTTACGAGCAGGTCAGGAATCTCAGACAAAGGTTCTGGAAAGCGTGAACGCCAGAATGTTTCTAGTTGAGGAAAGAATTGAACATACAAGAACAGGGCTTTCAAAGGAAATTGCCGATCAAGGAGAAACCGCAAAACGCATTATGAAAGCTAACCATGAAGAACAACACAAAATGCTTGAAGAAACGCAGGGTCAACTGGTCCTTCTCAGAGAAACCCTGAGAACCTTCAGCAAAAACCTCAGCGATCAAGCAGAAACCATCAGAAAAATAAACTTGAATTTAACCGATAACGTTGACCCTCAACTAGCCGAGTTCAAAGAAACTCTTAGGCAACTCAACCTAAACAGCGCAAGTGCAACAATAACCATGGCGAAACAAGCAGATGAAATCGCTGAAATCAAAAAGAAGCTGGAAATACTGGAAGCAGCCCTAATAAAGCCTAAACCACAAAACCGCAAAAGAAAAAGAGAAAAAGTCACAGGTTACATCCAAATCCTTTCAAAACCTCAATGAAAACGCGAAATAAACCCGTGCACACGAGCCTAAACCCTCCATTCATATAACGGTAACCCTGACCAGAACAGCATAAACGGTTAAATTGGCTTTAGCATGTTGAAAAGCCAACGGTGAAAGCTGCAATCTTCAAGCGTCTGTGAAGCCTTACCCTTTCAGCAGCTTCACTGCACCAGACAGCCTCTTATCTGCTCTCAACCTGCAACAACAGAGCTAGGGCAGTCTTTTAACAATTGTTGAAAGCTGCTCCATTGTAAATGCTTTCAAAGTTGTTGTCCTAACAGTTCCGCCTGCACCTAATCCAAGGAGAAACGTTGCTGCAGCCTCGTCGCTTGGGACTTCCGCAATGCCTACATAGTCATATTCACCCATAACCATGTAAAAGGCAATCAGTTTGCCTCCCATAGCTTCAAGGGTTTTAAAGGCTTGTTGAATACGTTTCGGAGCGTCCTTTATCTCTTTAATGCCTTGGTCCGTCAACTTCATCAAACAAATATAAATTGGAATACCTACTTCCCCCTTCATACAACCTTTAGGCTCACCTAATATTTAACGCTTGCTGCAACAAGCCCTACAAACCTGCGAAAGGGATAAAGCAATATTCTAACGCTGCGTCTAACAGTGTCGGAAAATAAAATATGAAAGCTGGCAGTTTAGCCTCTTCAAAAACTCTTAGCGTTTTTGTGAGCTTTAAGCCAAAATACCGTCCACATTATGGCGAAGGCTAACGTAACAAGGAAAATAAGCATCAACATCTTAACAGAGTCAAACATCATGTCCTCAAACATTTCAAGCCTTCCCCGTTTAACCAAAATGTTCAAGGTTTAAAAGCTAGATTCCGCAAAAAGTAAAATGTCAAAACACAAAACATGTCCAAAAGCAACATATATAGGCGTATGCGACTTATCGGAAAAGCGGAATTCTGCGTCATGGCAAGCGGGTAGGAATAACTTATTATTCCAGCAGGCTAATTTTAACAGAGGCTGAAGAACCCATGTTAAGGACAAACGTTGACAAACTTGTTAAAATTTCAGTTGCAGGTGAAGTGGCAAGTCCGGTTTATGGAAGAGCCGTCTACAACATTTCAGCTGAAGGAGTTCCAGTAGTTTTGCCAGGTGTGGGTGGAATAACCTATAACGTTAGGGTAGGCGACCCTGCCTGCGGCTGGGAGGCAGACCATGTGGAGCCCGGAGTAAGCATAGAGAACAAAGAGAATGATCCTAGGTTCGGCCAAGCTGCAAACACAGCTTTAAACGTGCTTTCATGTGTTGGAAACGAGGCTTTGATTGTTTCAGGCGAAGCTAAAGGCATGAAAGGCACTGTTACAGGTAAACATGGCGGAATAGAACATGTGCTGGTTGACTTCCCTAATGAAACTCTTGAAAAACTCATGCTTGGCGACAAAGTCTTAGTAAAGGCTTTCGGAGTAGGCCTGAAACTGTTGGATTTTCCAGAAATAAAAGTTATGAATATGGATCCGCAGTTCCTAGAAGCCTTAAACGTGAAGCCCAACGGTGAAAAGCTTGAAATTCCAGTTACCCATGTAATTCCCGCCGCCATTATGGGTTCAGGTTTAGGGGCAAACCAGACATATTCAGGAGATTATGACATACAGCTTTTCGATGAAGCAACCCGCAGAGAATATGGACTTGACGATTTAAGGCTAGGAGACTTAGTGGCCATACTAGACGCAGACCACACTTACGGGAGAATCTATCGAAAAGGAGCAGTTTCAGTAGGCGTAATTGTCCACACAGACTGTGTAACTTCAGGACACGGTCCAGGCGTAACAACCCTCTTCACATCTTCAAACGGGAAAATACTTCCGAAAATAGATTCGAAGGCAAACATTGCTTTCATTTTAAAGCTGAGGACAGATATATAAGGAAGGCAGTTAATAACAATGCTAGAACTTAGCGAGATGTTTATGTAATGCCATATAAACGGAAAAGCCGTGGAAGGGCAAAGGGCGGGAAAGGAAGAAGCGGCTTCGTCCAATGTGCCAACTGCGGAGAGCTTGTACCAAGAGATAAAGCCAAAAAAGTAACGCGGAGGCTTTCCCTGGTTGATCCAACACTAGCCAGAGAGCTCCGCCAGAAAGGAGCCTACATTTCTGCACCTGTAGATATAAAATACTATTGTGTTTCATGCGCTGTTCATTATGGCATTGTAAAGGTTAGAGCCAGAGACGAACGTAGACTACGCGTCGGCAGAAAATTCTAAACTTAAGCCCTTTCCTCCTTTTTAAAAGCTTTATATACGTGTAGGCTTCTCTGAACCACTGTCAAGTTTGTAAGCACCGCCAGCAATATCACGCCTGCCTCTAAAGCGTTCAGCCAGAAAATCTCCGCTAAACTTGCAAAAGCCAGTATTATTATTCTTTCAGCCCTTTCAGCCAAACCTACGCCTTCAACCTTTAAACCTGCAGCTTCAGCCCTAGCCCTAGCATAGCTTACAAGCAGAGAACCCGTAAGCGCTAAAAGCCCCCACAGGGCAGTGCACATCCCGCCGAAGAATATTCCAGCGATAACCGCTGAATCCGCATACCTGTCTAAAACAGAGTCTAAAAAACCTCCGAAAAGAGTTGTTTTACGGCAAAGCCTTGCCAAGGCTCCGTCTAACATGTCACAGTAGCCTGAAAGCAAAAGCAAAACCACTGCCAACAACAGGTTCTGCCTTCCAAAAGAGTAGGCTGAAGCTGAAAGAAAAGCGAAAACTACGCCTAAAAAGCTTACAGCGTTCGGCGTTAAACCTATTCTGCCAGCTGCTTCAGCCTGAACCCTTACAGCAGACTCCACTTTAGCCTTAAGCCTTGTCAACATGTTTTTCGCCTTTTCTCTGTGGCAATTCTTATTTAAGAATTACAACGGAAAAAGCCTAAACACAAGAGGCTTTAACATGATAACCCTAGCAGAAGTTAAAATCAATGGAAAAACATGCTTAGGCGTTAAGGTTAGCGGAGTGAAAACTTTTCAAAAACGTTTTAAACAGTGAAGTTAAAGCAGCAAAGTCAAACGCGGAAGGCCTTGATGCACAGTTGTGAATGCGAGGTTCAGAAGCCTTGAAAAGCATGTTGTAAAACCTTTTACAGCCTTTCTGGAAAAGGCTTCTACTCAACGCGCGCTTTTGAATTTAAGGCTTAACGCTAATAAATCTTCAAATAAGCCTTTAAATGATGTGGCGCGTGAAAACTTGTCAAGCTTGGCTGTTTTAGAAACAGTGGCTTCACAGGTTAAGGCCTGTAGAAAATGTAAGCTTTGGAAAACTCGGAAAAACGCTGTTCCAGGCATGGGCAGTGCAAACGCGAAAATAATGTTTGTCGGCGAAGCTCCAGGCTACTGGGAAGACGTTAAAGGCGAGCCTTTCGTTGGAGCTGCTGGAAAATTCTTAGACACGCTTCTAGCTGAGGCAGGTGTCTCAAGAAGGCAAGTCTTCATTGGAAACGTTTTAAAGTGTAGGCCTCCCAGAAACCGTGAACCTTCGCCAAGCGAAATAATGGCTTGCATATCTTTTTTAGAAAGGCAGATAGCTGCCATAAAACCGAAGCTTATAGTTACTCTTGGAAACCATTCATCAGCCTGCATTTTCGCCAAAGCAGGGCTAAAATTCAACGGCATAACCCAGGCTAGGGGAAAATTTTACAATGCAAATGTTTTAGGCTTGGCGGTAACGGTTTACCCGACTTTTCATCCTGCAGCAGGGCTTTACAGTGCAAAATATAAACAGCTGCTTGTTGAAGATTTTAGACGTTTGAAAACCAAAATTTCAGAAATGCACCTGGCTGACTCATCTTAACCCTTTCAGTCTTTCCAATTCTTTCAGAAGCTCATCTGCACTCCTATACGTCTTCGACGGCAATTCGCTGAGCAGTTCAGCCAGCCTAACCTGATTGCCTTCCGCGACTTCAACAAGCCTCCAGCCAACCTTCCTTATTAGAAGGCTTTTCGCAGCGGGGTAACGGGTTTTTCCAACAACATTTTTCACAGATTCCAAGCCAACTGAACCTGTGACTCTGGGGAATTTCCCTTCTGAAAGATAATGCATAAACCTTATTCCATCATCAAACATGGAAAGATTGTTAAACAAAACGTAAACCATTTTGCCTCGCGATTCAAAATTCCTAGCTGTTTCTGCGAGGCTGCGCAGCTCTTGGTCACTGTACTGGTAATAATAAAGGGTTTCTCCTAAACCGTGAAGCCTGAAATAGGCTGTTTCACCTGTGTAGGCTGGCAAAACACGGAAAGGATCAGTTACATGCACAACGTTTAAACGGCTTAACATTCGGCTAAGCTTTCCGGAAACTTCAGGTTTCTCCCATTCGGATCCTCGGTTTTCCCAGGCAAGCGTTAAACCTTCACGGTTAACATTCTGAAAAAATCTTTCAGCCTCATCCATCCTGTCCGGACGGAAGGAGCCGGGTGTTTGAAAAAGCAGCACATTCGCCTTCAAAATTTTACAAATCTGCTTCATAGCCTCGAAAGCTTTCAAGCTTGTTTCATCAAGCCTCATCTTCGCCTTGTGGCTTATGTCCTGATGAGCTTTAACAGTGAACTCGAAGTTTAAAGGCGACTTTTCACGCCATCCTGAAACAGTTTCCAACTTGGGATACTGGTAAAACGTAGTGTTCAATTCGACAAGGCTATATTCTTCAAAGTAACGTTTCATAGAAACTGCAAAACCGCAGCATCCAACCTTAATCAAGCCTATCCCGCGCCTAAGTGCTTACCTGAGGAGGCGGACGTACAGCCCTGCCGAGCTTCCTATGCAAAGCGATGCGGTAAAGCTTCCTAAGCGACTTGACAAGCTGCTCCACCGTCGGCAGAGACGAATAGATTAACGGTATATGGTCATACTCAGCCAACCTGACAGAGTAAGCATCTGGCTTAACACCGTGGAAAACAACAACCTTAGGTTTAAGGCTGCTTGCACGCACAAGCATCATAGGCGTGTTCTCGCTTCCAATATTCGTGAAGACAAGAGCCCTCTCAGTTGTAGCGCCGAAAAGCTGAGAATACTCGAAACCTGAAAGCGTCTCAATAGTTTTAGCACTGTCAACAACAGTGTAGCCGTGGACATCCCTGACATTCAAACTGGAGCAAGCTGCAACCTCGCCTTTAATGGCTTTACATAAATATTCAACCCTAACAGGAATTGGAAACTCCCGCAAGTCTAAAACAGCCATACTAGGCGAACTTGTAAGCTTTGCAAACTCCCTGATGAAACGGCTTCCCCTCTCCTCATCAATCTTCAACAAAGCCCACACGAATCTTCTCACAAACCTTGTTCCCGGGCTTTTCCTACGGCCGCTTTCATAATCACTAATCACAGAAGAAGAAAGAATCATCTTTTCAGAAAGCGAAGTTTGAGAAACAGCGAAAAGCTCCCGCCACTTCCGCATAGTAGCTCCAGGCCTGTTTGAAAGAATAATCTCGCCTGCAATGCGGCGGGCAAGAACTTCGCGGACGCTTGGAGACGCAGACATTTAAACCCAACCTTCCAACATGCAATTCTCTCCCTACAAAATGCAAGTATAAAACTGTACCGCTTCCAAACATTAGACGCCTAAACATAAACGCTGAATAAACGAAGCCTTCGCCATAACTGTTCTCTAAACATGTAAGCTTTTGCTGCGGACGTCTTCAAAAAGGTTTAACGCAAACCTGAACCAAACTTAAGCCATGAAAACCATAAAAATCCCGGCGACAACCATCACCGACCCTAAAGCTACTTTCACGGTTGCCTTCTCATGGAGAAAAACCAAGCTGACCAAAGTTGAAAACAAAGGTGTCGTTGAAGAAATAGGCACAGCCTGCGCTTCAGGAATAAGAGTTAAACTGTATGCAAGGAGAAACCATCCTACACCAGCAGCTACAAGACCCCCTGCCAAAAGCATGGCGAAATTTTTCCACCCGACTCCTGCAAAGCCGTTAACCCCACACTTAAAAACTGAAAAAAATAAAAGCGTAAAGGCAGCTGCAACAACCCTAAAAACGTTCAAGAAGAAAGCCTGACCAATGCTGGAGAAACTTTTCAAAGCCAAATTAACCATTGAAATACTTATAGACCATGCTAAAGCCGCTGAAAAGGCGTAAACCAAACCTTTCAATCGAAACATGCTTTCATGCTTTCCAGCAGACGCAACAGGCTTTTCAAGGCTTAGAAGCCAAGCTCCAAAAACAATCACAAAGGCTCCGGCAACTGTTTGAAACGTCACGGTTTCCCCAACCAGAAGATAAGCCCAAACAATGTTGAACAATGGATAAGCACAAGTTATGGGAACAGCGATTGAAACGCCGAGCGTTCTAAGGCTTAACATGTAAAAAGTGTCGCCTAAACCTAAACCGACAACACCGCTTGCACAAGCCAAAAAAACAGCGTACAACTGCAACTCAAGCCTAACATGCATAGTCCATAAAAAAGCTGAAACAAGAACTAGGACAAGACCTGTGCCAATACACCGTAAAGTGTTCGCTGCCAAAGGATCCGCCGTGGCTAAAACCCTCTTATAAAGAACAGCGGAAACAGTCCATGACAGGGCAGCAGCCAAAGCTGAAAACTCGCCAATCATTCAGAACGCCTGCTTTAAACGTTTAAAGGGAACACGTGAAACCGTAAATATATAACCCTTTTTCCCACAAATACACGGCTGATACGCCATGAAGCTTGAAGTTACATGGCAGCCAAAAGTAGCCTCAAACTTTCCTGAACTAGCCATAAGCATAGGCGCAATAAAAAATGTTAAAGTGGAAAAGACAAACATGGAAATTCAAGAGTTGAAAAACGCCTTATACGCCGAGGTTAAAGCAAAACACAACATTGAAAGCCTCAGAGAAAACCATGTCGTACGAGCATACAGAGACTTTTACTGGAAACTAGGCGTGGACCCGACAAAAATAAGGCCTTCAGGAGAAGCCCTACTCCGGCGGGTGCTGCACAGCGGCGAATTTCCAGCAATATCCACAGCTGTAGACGCGTATAATTTGGCTTCCTTGAAAACCATAATTCCCATAAGCGGCTTCAACATGGACACGCTTAACCCGCCGTTCAACGTGAGATACGCGGAAAACGGCGAACCATTCATTGGAATAGGCATGGAAAAACCGTACACTTTAAAGGATAACATGCTTGTGTTAGCCGACATGGAAAAAGTCTTATCAATTTACCCGTACAGAGACTGTGAACACACAAAAATCACAGAGAAAACTGGAAACATCCTCATCGTAGGCTACGGCGCGCCTGGAATAGCCTCGCATCAGCTGGAAGAAGCTGTAAAAACAGCCTTAAACTATATAAAAAAGGTTTGCGGCGGCGAAATAGAAACAGCCAAAGTTTACAGCCTTCACAGCTTATCATAAGCCAGAAGAATTATGGAGTATCCAAGCACCAGCGTAGATATGGTCCATGAAGGCACATGAAACCCAGATGTCAACCAGATGAAAACATCCATAAAAGCATTCACAGCCTGAACAACACATGAAACCTTAATGATACGCCTTATGGTTTTCTTTTCAACCATAACGTTAAACCCTGAACGCTAACTCTCAATGTTTAAAATATAATTAAATTATGAAGCTGCAAACCATATTTAGAATCCATGGTTTTCAACGGTTAAAAATCTCTAGACAGCGTTTTCGAAAAACTCTAAACACGGTTTTAGAGCTAAACTATTCCAGCAGTTTCCGTAACGTCGGTGTGAATCAGCCTTATCCTACTTTTTCAAATACTTCTTCGGGTTTTTCTTAAACGCTTCCTCACAGGCTTTGGAACAGAAATAGACCAAGCGGCCTTCATGTTCAATTCTGCTGAAGGCTGTTTCAGGATCTATCTTCATCCTGCAAACAGGATCAGTTACCAAGGTTTTCTTCTCCAATGTTTTCACCCCCTCAGGCTCATATTTCCTCAAAGTTTGACTGTTAAAGGCAACTATAACCGTGCTTAAAGACATTATTAAAGCTCCTAAAGCAGCTGGAAGGTTTACGCCTAACCCTGATAAGACGCCTGCAGCAACAGGCACCGTTACAATGTTGTAGCCTGCTGCCCACCAAAGGTTCTGAGTCATCTTCGAGTATGTTCTGCGGGAAACCTCTATGACCTTAGCCACGTCTCTAGGATCGTTTCTAACAAGAATTATGTCTGCACTTTCTATGGCAACATCTGTTCCAGCGCCTATGGCTATACCTACATCCGCCGTGACAAGCGCCGGAGCATCGTTTACACCGTCTCCAACCATAGCCACTTTAAGGCCTTTCTCTCTGAGAAGCCTAATCTTCTCAGCCTTTTCATCCGGCAGCACCCGCGCAAAATATTCGTCAACGCCTAGCTCCTTCGCAACCCATCTTGCAACTTCCTCAGAATCGCCTGTAAGCATGTAAACCTTCAAACCCATATTCTTCAAACTTTTAACCGCCTCATAAGACTCCTCGCGTATAGCGTCTGCCAAGGCGAAGGCGCCTGCAAGCTTCCCGTCAACAACAGTGAAAACAACGGTTTTACCCTGCTCCTGCAACATCCGCATTTTAGCATTTTCAACACTGATTTTCAACTCGTCTAAAAGGTTTACACTTCCAACGTAAACTTCTCTTTTCCCAACTTTTCCATAGGCTCCTCTTCCAGGCAAAGCCTTAAAATCGCCGGCTTCAGGAATGGGTACGCCTCTGCTTTTCGCATGTTCCACTATTGCCTTCGCAATGGCATGTTCAGAGTTAAGCTCTATGCTTGCAGTCAACCTTAAAAGCTCCCTTTCCCGGATCAGCGAAACCGTGTCGCTTACGCCAAACTTGCCAACCGTCAAAGTGCCAGTTTTGTCAAAAACAACAACGTCAACATCCTTAACCATTTCAAAAGCACGTCTATCCCGAATGAGGATTCCATTTTTAGCAGTTATAGAAGTTGAAATAGCTACAACCAACGGTATAGCCAAGCCTAAAGCATGGGGACAAGCAATCACAAGCACCGTTACAGCCCTTTCAAGGGCAACGTTAAACCCTGCAATGAAAGACCACACTGCAAAGGCAACAATTCCAACACTGAGAGCAGCGTAAAACAGGAACGCAGCAGCCTTGTTCGCCAAATCCTGAGTGCGCGACCTGCTTTCCTGAGCCTGCCTAACAAGCTTTATAACCTGAGCAAGATAGGTTTCCTCTCCGGTTTTTTCAACCTGAACTTTAAGGATTCCTTCACCGTTTACAGCTCCACCAACAACCCTGTCAGCAGGCTTTTTCCCAATAGGCTTCGACTCGCCTGTCAACAAAGCCTCATTAACAAAAGATTCGCCGTCTACAACAACACCGTCAGAAGGAATTTTCTCGCCTGGACGCACAAGAACAATGTCGCCTCTAACAAGCTGCGAAACAGAAACATCTACAACTTCGCCGTCCTTAACAAGGTGAGCCGTAGTAGGCATAACACGTACAAGCTCTTCCAAAGCCATAGAAGCGCCCAAAACGCTTTTAGCCTCTACCCAATGGCCTAAAAGCATAACGTCAATAAGGGTTGCAAGCTCCCAGAAAAAGTCCATCCCGCCCGCTGCAAAAACAGTTCCAAGCGAATAGAAAAAAGCCACAGAAATCGCCATACCAATAAGCGTCATCATCCCAGGCTGTTTAGCCTTAACCTCCTGAAATAAACCCTTAAGGAAAGGCCACCCGCCATAAAGATAAACAACAACCGACAACAAGGCCAAAACCAGTTTCTGAAAGGGAAACCGTACCCAGCCAAGCCCAAGCCACATCTGAACCATTTCAGAAAAAAGCAAAATCGGAACAGTCAAAACCAGCGAAACCAAAAACCTGTTTTTAAACTCGCCAACATGATGAACATGATGATGGTGACCGTGAACACTCAACCCTCAAACCTGCCTAAACTAAGCCTTCCAAAACAGTTTCCGAAGGCAAACATCCCCTGAAGGCTTCCAACCTCTCAAAGTCCTTCAAAACGCGCCGCAAGCCTCATCAACCTCTCCCAGCGTATGCCACTGCACGCCTAACCAATAGTTAACACAAATATTTAAGAAGTCGCTTCACGACCTAAACAGCCTCAAAACATAGCGGCATCACCAACCGCGCACAGTGCAAAAGCAATGGCATGCATCTACACCGGCTGAAACCCCATACAATTCACAAGCTTCAAACTATTCTAAAACATTCATCCAACATTGTTGAAGAAACCTTGGCGGCGAACTTGAAACGGCATTAGAGAAATGGAAAATTTTGTTTCAAACTGAACTGCCAGAAGCCTTGCCCTTACACATGCAAATTTCACCGTTCAGCCTTTGAATGAACTCGTTGAAACTTTGTTCAGGTATCCTTGCACCCGCCGCGGCTGGATGCCCGCCTCCGCTTCCGCCGAACATTGGAGCTATGCGGCGAAGAATCCTATTAAGGTCTAAATCTCTGCTGCATGTTCTCAAACTCATATCAACCATACCCTTACGCGTTTCCCCAGCAACACCCACCTTCACGTCGGCTAAAGCCCTCACGTAAACAGCAGATTTCCCATGAGAAAACGGCATGTCAAGAACATACGCAATTTCCCCCTCAACCTGAAGGTAATCCTTCAATTCACGAATCATATCCCATTCCGCCAAAGTGTTTTCCACAGCCAACTCAACAAGCTTAGGATAGGAAGCTGGCGAACTGCCCATGGCAAGATGGTGAACAAGGCTGCGTTTAAACTCATAATCCCGCTTCCGCCCCTCAATACCCTGAACCAAAACTCCGGTTTCAAAATAAACAGTTCTCCTATCCCACATGCGGAGAAGCTTCCGAATCAGAGGCGTATCATCCAAATAGTCTGCCACAGCTCCATAAACCGCCAAAACGCCTAGCAAGCCGCCTAACTTTTCACGGAAAAACCTGTAGGTCAATTCTGAAGCTGAAGAATTAAGCCTATAAACAACTTTTCCAGGAATATCCTTTACACGTAAGCCTTCTGGAAGAGGATGATGATCAATATAGATTAAGCCGCCGCCTTCATCAAGCATTGAAAACTTTTCAACAACCGCCTGGAGCTTATCCTCCGACAGTGCAATGTCGCATATAATCACAGAGTCGCCTTCATCAACATTTTCCAAATCTTCTAAAAGACCGAAAGGATTAGAAAAATAAACCATTGCATCAGGATTAGCAGCAGAAGACAAAGCTCCAGCACATAAGCCGTCACCGTCACCGTGTGTAAAAATCCACCTTGCCAAATCAAACCCTCAACTTTCCCATACAAAATAGAAGGTTAACAGGTTAAAAATAAATGTCTTCAAAAACTGCATCTCAGCCCTTTCCCGCTCTTTTCTGCTGAACGCCATGTCGCCTAAAACTTGGCAAGCGCCACACCAACCCCGTCAGAAATCGGAATCAAAACTTGTATTGCTACCTAGCCAACAAGTAAGCCTTCCAGCATACCTTATCCCGTTATCGCCTAGAGTGAGCAAAACATAATGAAATAATCTTAAAGTAAATTTGGCATGAAATACAATGGTTCAGCAATACTCAAGATATGGAAAACTTGAAATACATGTTTTAAATTTGCAATATTCCCGCTGTCGAGATATTGGGGGAAAGGAGACGTTGCTTATAAGCCTGTTATCTGCATTATCCCTTAATCCACTTTAGAATGTGGAAGGGTAGGAGGTGAAACGCGATATGAGGAAAACTTTTAAAAGAAACAGGAAAGCAGTCAGCCCAGTCATCGCAACAATAATCATAGTAGCCATAGCCATAGTCATGGCCATAGCAGTAGCCTACTGGATGCTTGGACTAGGAGGAGCATTCACAAGATACGAAAAACTAGAAATACCAACAGCGTATGCAAAGAATTTAGGTGGCAACAATTTCAACATAACCATGGTGATAAAGAACACTGGGTCAGCAACTGCGACAATTGATTTAGAATCAACGCTTTATAACGGAAAACCGCCAAGTGCTTATGGAGGTTATGGAACAGGCGTGATATGGTATAATGCCACGAAAAAACAAATTAATGTTAATAGTCCTGAACTTACTCTAGAACCAGGCAAAACTCTTAATGTGGTAATAAAACTCGCAAATGCAACAGCAGCCCCAAACGCTTGGATTTCTGGAATGACTGTTGAGATCATGATTCATACTGTTGCGGGCAAGGATTATCCGAAGGTTGTTGTGTTGCCGTAGCGTTTCGCGTTGTTTAGAACCCCTCTTTTTCCCTTGTTTGTGTCTAGAATGTTTGAAGGTTGAAAGCATTGGAAGAGAAGGTTGATGTTGGGACGGAAAAAGTCGTTGAGCCTGGTTCAGGTTCGGTTTCAGGCGTTGAGAGTCGTGGGTCTAAAGGTTTTTTAAGAGGTTTTTTCGGCAGGTTTTTCGCTAGGAAGGTTGAGGCTGCGCCGCCTAGGGTTGTTTATAGGCGGATTCCTGAAGATGCGGAGTTGGTTGAGGCTTATCCTATTGAGCCGCCGTTTTCAAAGGTTGCCATTGTTTCGCTTCCTGAGCTTGGAGGTGCTAAGGCTTATTTTATTGAGGAGGTTGAGTTGGCTGATTCTGAACGGTTTATGCTTCAGAAGCTTATGGATATTATTAGTAGGGAGGTTGAGCCTTCAGAAGGCGATGTTGATCCTAGGGTTCATGTTCAGCAGGAAGCTTACAGGCTTGCCAAAAAGTATGGTTTTTACAAGAAGATTTCTGCTGAAAGTTGGCCTAAGATTTTGTATTATCTTTTGAGGGATTTGATTGGCTTCGGCCCTATTCACGTGATTATGAATGACCGTATGATTGAGGATTTGTCTGTTAACGGTGTGGATTTGCCTGTTTATGTTTGGCACCGGAAATATGAGAGTATGCCTACAAACCTTGTTATCGTTGACGAGGAAACTTTGGATAATCTTATTGTGAAGTTGACGCATTTGGCTCAGAAGCACATTTCAACGGCTTTTCCAATTTTGGACGCTATGCTTCCTGGTAAGGACCGTATTGCAGCTACTTTCAGGCGGGAGGTTTCTCCTAAAGGCGGATCCTTCACTATTAGAAGGTTTAGGGAGGAACCCTTCTCAATTATTGATTTGGTGGAGCTTGGCACTTTAGATGAGAGGCTTGCTGCTTATTTTTGGCTTTTGATAGAGAACAGGATGACTGTTGCGGTTATAGGCGGTACTGGCGCTGGGAAGACAAGCACGCTTAACGCTTTGGCAAGCCTTGTCAAGCCTTCTATGAAAATTGTTACGGTGGAGGAGATTCCTGAGTTAAACTTGCCTCATGAAAACTGGGTTCAGCTTGTAAGCCGTGAAAGCTACGGTTTAGGATTGATGAAAACCGGCGAAGTAACCCTTTTCGACCTTGTGAAGACGTCTCTGCGTTACAGGCCTGACTACATTGTAGTTGGCGAAATTCGAGGAGAAGAAGCCTTCGTGCTGTTTCAGGCTTTAGCAACAGGCCACGGCGGCTTAACAACGTTGCATGCTGACAGCTTAGACTACGCGATTAAACGTTTAACAAGCCCGCCTATGAACGTGTCTAAAACCTACGTGCCTCTTATAAACGTGGCAGCCGTACAGGAACGTGTTCAACTTCCAAACCCGAAAGGCGACTTGACTTTCGGCAGAAGGTTGAAAGAGGTTGTGGAAATAGTTGACTATGAAGTTTACAAGGCTGTGGCTAGGTGGAATCCTGCTGAAGACGTTTTCAAAGTTAACTTTAGGGAAAGCGAAATTCTTCAGAAGATAGCTCAGAAACATGGCATTTCCATGAAGGAAGTTTTGGAGGAGATTGAGCGGAGAACAGCCCTCATTAGAGGTTTGCTTGCCAAAGGCGTGAAGAAAAACGAGGAGGTTGCAAGGCAAATAACCAACTACTATTTGGAAAACAACTCTGTAAGCGCAGGCGCATTGCAAAGGCAGAAAACCGGGGAGCAGTAATGGACAGGCATGAATTGTCTTTCGCAGGGTTCACCTACAGGTATTTCCACTGGTCAGGCAATTTTCTCTCCCGAATATTTTATTCAAACGAGTATGTGAAGCTTAAAGAAACCCTTGAAGACGCTGGGATGAAAATTTACCCTGAAGCTTACATGTCTGCAGTAGGCTTCTTCTTCATACTCGCATTCCTGATAGTTATTCCAGTAACCGTTTTCACAGGTTTTCTTCCGCTTTTATGCGTGCCTTTCCTCGTCATACTCTTGGGCTATGCGGTTCCAAAGATTAAGGCTCATGACAGAGCTTCAAAACTTGACATGGAGGTTCCCTTCGCAGGCGCTTACATAAGCGTCATGGCTACTGGAGGCCTATCGCCATATGAAAGTCTTAAAAAACTGAAAAGCTGCGAGCTGCTGCCGAACATCTCGAAAACCGTTAAGCATGTTGAAGTGGATGTGAAACTGAAGGGCGTGGATCCTGTGGCGGCTATGGAAAACTCTGCGGAGCATCTTCCATCAAGAGAGTATAAGGATTTGATGATGGGGTACGCTCACACTTTAAGAACAGGCGGAGACGTCATCCACTACCTGCTTATAAGAACTGAAACAATGTTCCGCGACCTGGCCGCAAAAGTGAAAGCCTTCGGCGAACGCGCAGCCATGCTTATGGAATCCTACGTAGCCATAATAATCCTTTCCACATTAAGCCTAAGCGTAATCTACATGACATCCATAGCCTTTGAAAGCTTCTGGAAGGGAGGCTTCACAGCTGAAAGCTATCTGCTTTACGCTTACCTTCTTGTTCCAGCCATCTCCATACTGTTCATATACCTAACAGACCTTTCAAGCTTCCACGAACCATTATATGAAATGGGACCGTACAAGGTTTTCATAGCTACAACACCGCTCTTAATATTCCTCTTACTAACAATGTTTTTCCCTTTCCTAGTGCCTGAACTAGCCATGCCCTTCGCACAGCCCTTCATGGGCTTCATAGTTTCCATCAGACAGTTAAGCGGTCTTGAAAGAGGCTACGAAGCAGCTTTAGGCCTCTCATTCGCCTTGATAATAGGCACACTGCCCGCTGTAATAGCCAACAGCTACTATGTAAGAAGGGGGAAAGACATAGTTCACGACGTAACCAACTTCTTCAGAGACTTAACCGAAGCCCGCAAAACAGGAGCTTCACCTGAAAGCTGCATAGAAAGCCTATCCAAAAAAAGCTATGGAAGATTCGGAAAACACTTACGCATAGCTGCACGCCAAATACGATGGGGTCTACCGTTCAAAGTAATCTATGAAACCTTCAAAACAAAAATAAAATCCTGGCTGGCACTCGTAAACATATACATACTCGTAGACGCCATAGAAGTAGGCGGCGGAAGCCCGGAAACCCTTGAAACCCTTACAAGATTCAGCGAAATGCTCTCATCCCTCGAAAAGGAAAAGAAATCGCTTTTAAGGCCGCTTGTTATAATGCCCTACATAGGCGCAGGCATCCTCCTATTCTCAACAATAATATTTCTAGGATTCATGCGGTTCGTGCTATACTCCTTCGCAAGGCAGGCGATGCCATTCTCAGACTTCGTAACGCTGATGCTTCCGCCACTGATACTTCAAGCATACTTAACCGGGCTGGTGACTGGAAAAATAAGCTCAGGCATACTTTCAACAGGATTCAAACACGCCGTAATCCTGACAATAGCCGCAGTAGTCCTAATGCTGCTAATGAACTACTTCACCATACCCTTCACATGGTGACACGATGAAAACTGCCAAAAAACCAACCAGAAACAAAAGAGCTCCAAAAACTAATAGGCAAAAAAGTCTCAATCCTCAAAACCGACGTCCCAGGAAAGTCCGTGATCATAAGAAACTTCAACGAAACCACAGTAGCGAAGAAGCTTCTTTCACCGAAACTGTGGCTTCGTAGAAGGATGTTAACTGTTTTACGCGGTTCTGTGTTCTTTGAAAGGTCTTGATACAAATGGGAAAGAATGAGAAAGAAAGTAAACGTAGGAAAGAGAAGAAGCGAAAGCGCGTTGGATTGATTCGGAGGGTTCTTAAGGTTAGGTGGAATGGTCAGGTTTTTGTCAGCAGATGCTTGACTGTTCAGAAGCTTATCGATTATCTATGGTTGAGAAAGAGTGGGAGCAAGCTGTC
>JAWBOH010000006.1:0-70403 GCA_038826715.1 Bathyarchaeia archaeon
ATAAGCACATAAGCTGACTATATTGTCATATGTTATACACATTTTTGTTAAATACGATTACAGAGCGTTTTAATTTTGTCTTTTATAATAATTTTTGAAGCAAATTTTTTAGATTATTGTTTCTAGAATAACTAATGACTGTAAAAAGTTTGCAGCTTCTATGATGCTACTTAAAAGTTTTTCTCTTTTACCTTAAGCAAGAATAATCCTCAAAATTAAGGGTGCAGCGCAATATTTTACCATTTCAGAGTTATTAGCACCCATAGGTTTTGCTTGTCATCTAACGTTCCAAGCCGAAATTAATGAACTTTTAATAATTGGGTGCATCTTAGGCATATTGGAGGGATAAATTGCGTTTGAAGACTACGTTTCAAAAACTTCCAAGTCAAAGAATTTGTATGAGCGTGCCAAAAAAGTCTTACCTGCCGGCGTCTCATATGCGATAAGGCATTTCGACCCTTACCCTTTATATTCAGCGAAAGCAAAGGGAAGCAAACTTTACGACGTAGATGGAAATGAATATGTTGACTTTTGGCTAGGACATACTGCTCTTATCCTAGGGCATAGACCTTCAATTGTTGTTAACGCTGTTAAGAGGCAGCTTGAAAAAGGGATCCATTATGGTACGGCACACGAGTTAGAGGTAGATCTTGCAGAGCAAGTTACAAAAATGATTCCAAGCGCCGAAATGGTGCGTTTCACAAACTCCGGAACCGAAGCTAACATGTACGCCATCCGTCTTGCTCGAGCCTATACTGGAAGAAGCAAAATTGCCAAGTTTGAAGGCGGATGGCACGGCGGTTATGATGCAGTTCATGTAGCCGTAAAACCTCCATATGACACGTTGGAATCTGCAGGCCTAACAACAGGCGTACTTGAGGATACAGCGGTTTTACCATTCAATAACCTTGAAGGTGTCGAAAAGAATTTAAAGAACATTGAAGAAAAAGTTGCGGCAATAATTATTGAGCCCGTGTTAGGGTCCGGAGGGGCGATCCCTGCTGAAAGGTGTTTTTTGAAGGGGCTTAGGGAAATTTGCAACAAGCATGGAATACTGCTCATAGTTGATGAGGTTATTACAGGTTTCCGCCTGGCCCCTGGCGGAGTTGAAGAGTACTTTGGGGTGAAACCAGACATAACTGTTCTTGGAAAGATTCTTGGAGGGGGTTTCCCGGTAGGTGCCTTCTGTGGACCTGCTGAAATTATGGAAAGAATAAATCATATCCAGCGTCAAAAGCCTCAATACTCTTTTCACGGCGGAACCTTTACAGCAAACCCAATAACAATGACTGCTGGACTGGCAACGCTTAAAATTCTTGAGGATGGACAGCTGATAAAAAGGTTAAACAGGCTTGGAGACGATTTAAGAACCCGGTTAAAGGAGATTTTTGAAGCCAACAGCATAGATGTACAAGTTACTGGAGAAGGCTCCCTATTTAGTGTCCATTTCATTAAAGGCGAGGTCAAGGACTGCTCTGCTGCCTTCAGGGCAGACAGGCAAAAGCTTTTGAAATACCATTTAAAATTGATTGAAAGAGGATTATTTTTCTTGCCAGCACATATTGGTTCTTTAAGCACAGCCCATTCTGAAGCGGACATTGAAAAACTTTACGTGGAAACGGGAGAAGTTGCCAAAATTCTGAAATAGTTTTTAACTGCTTTTAGACTCTTGCCTGAATTCCAGCATTTTCTCTGCTTTCTTTAACTCTAGGGCAGTGTTAACATTGAAAAAATTTTAAGCTCCGGATCCAACTGTTGAAGAACCAGTGTAGAGATATATCGTATCCTCTGCAGCTTCGCAATCATAGAATGCATGGCAAGTATTCCCCTTTTCAACGCTTTTTCAGCTTCTTCCAATGCAGGTTTCACCTTGTAGGCTGCATGTAAAGGTTCTATGAGGCTGTTCGGCCAGCGGGGAATGGCAGCATTCACACCTATGCATAGTTCAAGAATCAATGAAAGAACATTTTTGGAAACTAGTGGAGTATCGCAAGGAAGCAGAATGGCATATTCGCTTTGAACCTCGCTGAACCCTGTAAAAGCACCAACCAAAGGACAATGTATTTCACATTTATCCACAACAACTTTACCATTCGAATCCAAAAGTTTAACAAGTTTTTCAGCTTGAAACCTTGAGCTAACCACGACTACACTCTCTTCCACAATGCTGCCCACAACGTCTAACAAATGCTTAATAAGCGGCTTACCCGCTAGCACCGTCATTTCCCTGCAGGAACCAAACTTTTCGGAAAAACCTCCCGCCAATATTATTGCAGATTTATCCAAGGTTAACTTTCCTTAAATTTACTGGTACATATCACGATGCCGATGAGGTGCTATAAGCTTTACCTGTTTCTTTTAGACTTTACAAGGGATGACAATGCCTCTGCAATTATAAATAAGCCTATAAGCACAAGGATAGTCTGCCAAAGAGGCAGCATATAACCCGTCAAAGCTGTTCCTCCAAACGCCAAAGCTACTATTCCGACAAAAAGGCTGAACTTACTAATCTTCAATCCAACACCTACCCGAGCAATGTTTAATCCTATTAAAATTAAGCCAACCCCCAAGGCAACGTAAGCCCCAATGGAGATACCGTAATATTCATTTGTAATCCAACTTAGCCCTATCCATATAAAGAACACGCCCCAGGCAAGCGAAGTCAAGGCTACATTTTTGTTCATATATTTTCCCATCAAGATTTTAACTTTAAAATGATATAAAAATATCTGTGATTCCCCCGTTTTCTGGAATCAAAACCCAAACTCATACATGTTAACACTTCATGAAGAAAGTTAAACTTCTAAAATAGGCTAACTTATTAACTAGACAGTTAGACAAGGAACCGTTGAATCATTAAAGCTTGTCTAGTATACGTACGATCTCATCTAGTATTCTTGCGAATGGATGCCCAGGTTTTTCATGGACGAAAATTATTTTTCCCTCAGCTCTTGAAATGTCGCAGAAGCAGGGTATGACCCCTAGAAGAGGAACCAGGTATGTTTCTTTCACTATTGATTGCAGTTTATCCTTTCCAAACCTCAATGATTCGTCGTACATGATTTTGTTCAGCACTATCCCTGTTTTCTTTTCAAAAAGGTCGTAAAGCTCTCGAAGCATTCGCTTTGTGCCTTCAACGTCAGAGTTGTCAAGGGTTGTCGCTACAATCACAATGTCAGCGCTAACTATTGCGTTTATCGAGGAATATTGCAGCCCTGGACCGGTGTCAAATATTACATAGTCAAAATTCTTTGCCACTAACAGAGAATTTCTAAGCGAAAGAAGCTTTCTAAGGGCGTGCATTTCCCATTTCCTATCTTTTGAAGACATATCTCTTATGGCTTCAACAGACGGGTTAGCCAACCCGACAAAGAAACGTTCATGATTGTTGATGCTTCCGCTCAGGTCGATTAAAACTTTGTCTATTTCGCATACACCGTTAAGGTAGTCGTTCAGCCAGTACTCTGCCTTGTTTACGTTTAACAGTGTGGAAAGGCTAGGCGCCCTGAAGTCTAAATCCATAAGGCATACTTTTTTTCCATGCTTGGCAAAAGTAACCGCTAAATTAGTTGAAAGAAGGGTTTTTCCCGTTCCACCCTTATAAGAGTGAACAGCCACTATTTTACCCAAGGCCCTCACCCTTGTCCATCCCTGTCTATGAAAAAGTAGGCTTTTCTGCCCTTTCTCTCCTTCTTCAGATACCCCATAACAACAAGCTGGTTCAAGTATGCGCTCTCCACAGCCCTAGCTCTGTGGGTTTGTTGGGCGATCTCGTCAGCTGTAGCCCGTCCGAGCCTACAGACAGTCATAGCTGTCTTCCTAAGGTGATCAGGCATTGAGAGAAGAGTCATAACGTCTAGTGGCGCGTCAGAACTAAAGGTTTCAAGTTTTCTTCCATGTCTTTGAAGTTCTATCATGACTTCCATTTTCTCATTAAGCCTTTCCAAGTTCTCTTTAATTTTCTCCAGTATTTGAAGCGGTCTCCTCCCAAGAGCTTCCCTGTCTGACAATGCAGTTTCCCCATTGTGTTTTACATGTGTACATTTGATAGTTGGCAAAAGTGTTTATTAAGTCTTACGAAACATTGATAATGATTCTTAAAAACAAATGCTGCCATTGAAAGCGGTGCTTAAAAATGCAGCAAGCAACCTACTACAAGAATGATTGTCATCATCAAATATTTTGCTGAAAATGCTAAGCGAATAGTTTCTTAAAAAGGCGCGGAGGTTCCGTTCCTAGCTTCTTCTATTATTGGCAGAACCTGTTTCAACTCTTTAAAGTATCTCAGAACAGTTATTCCCCTCTGAGTTATTGCATAGACAACTCTTTTCTTGCCCACAGTTCTTTCCTCTACAAGGTTTTGCCTGATCAAAAAGTCAAGATACTCCTTAAGCACGCTGCAGTTTACATTAGCCTTGTACATAATATGCGTTAATTTCAATGGGCCTCTGTGAGCGAGCACCTTCAAGATGTCTATATACATTTCAAGTTTAGATCGTCTCACGGTCTAAACCTCTTCGCGATACTTTCTCCCATTTTATATAAAGCTTTTACGGATTCAAACTATATGTTTTTCCTCTTTAGTCTCCATTACTAGCCCCTTTTCACCTTTACACGTTTTAACAAGTTTATTCTATTCTGAAACACCTTTACAAGGTTATCTAGCAATATTTTTTGAAAATCTGTAGACAAATCCGTAAGGTTCTCCTTGAATATCCCAGCTTTCTCTACTTTTATTTCCTTATGATTAGTGGAAGGTACAAACTTCAGCAATTTCCTCAACTATTTTTAACTACATGCCTCCCGAACATTTGACGAAACTTTTATTTTTCAAACCCCTACTATTCTATTGCCGGATGATGAGAAGGCATTAGGTTGACAACTCTCGGATGAAATCTCAGAGTTACTCGGACGGCAACGACAAAAATCTTAACTAATCGCGTGTCATTTCCAACGGTTTTTGCAGGTTATTTCTTCAATAGGTCTCCTCGGTTTAGGGTTAGGTGTTTCATCAGGATACCCTAACGGCGTGAGGGCTACCACACGGATTTCCTCGGGAATGCCTAAAGCCTCCTTTACGACAGCTTCGTCAAATCCTCCTCCAATCCAACATGTTCCAAGCCCTTGTTCTGCAGCAGCTAACATCAAATGTTCCATGCTTATTCCCATGTCTACAAGGTAGTAGTCTTTGCCTTCCTTTTTTCCAGATTTAGCGGGATCCGCGCATCCCACGATGATTATTGGAGCTTGTGCAGCCCAATCCTTCGGCCTTGTAGGCGGCTTAGGTTCTGGAAGAAGAGCTTTGTCAAATGATGGTGGAAAAATGGCAGGAGGGGGACGTGTACCTACAGCTATCTTCTTCTTCAACTCTTCGTCGGTTACAACGACGTACTTCCAGCACTGCTGGTTAGCCCATGATGGAGCTAGACGTGCAGCTTCCAAAACATATTTCAACTTTTCTTCAGGAATAGGATCGGGCTTATATTTCCTAATGCTTCTTCGTTTCATGGCAATTTCCATAAACTCCATAAAATTCACCTTAGAATATAATCTAGACTATACGTAAAATAAGCGTTACTATTAACCTCCGTTTCCAGCGTACATAAAACACTCTAAACATTTTTACACGAAAAAGAGCAGATTTTTAAAATCTTAACGTTAAAGTAAAGTATCGGCGATGTCAGTGTCAAAACCGCTGAAAGAAACCGACCCAAAAGTTTTAGAATCAATGTTGAAGGGAAAAACATTGACTGTTTATTTGTACTTGCTGCAGCAGCCAGATCGCAGTGTCGGCGTCCGTGAGGTGCAAAGAGCCTTAAAATTTTCAAGTCCTAGTGTAGCAGTTCATCATCTTGAGAAACTTGAGGATTTAGGACTCCTGAAGAAAAAGGCAACTGGCGAGTACATTGTCGAAGAAGAAGTTAAAGTTGGAATTTTACAACTTTTCACTCGGGTAGGTCGTTTTCTTGTTCCTCGCTACCTCTTCTATTCTGTTCTTTTCACAACGATGTTGGCAACATACACAATCATATGCACGACAAACAATATATGGCCCAATCTTTACGCTTTTATTTTCGGCTTTCTTGCAATGCTTGGCTTTTGGCTTGAAACTATAAGAGTTTGGAGGGCGAAGCCGTTTTGAATTCACAATTATGTAGTGTTCTAAAATTTAGATTTAAAAGGCTGAAAAAGTATGGCATTCACGGAGTGAAACTGCTTGGCTAAAAGTATAGTTTACGTTTTAACAGCCAGTATTCTCGGCGTGCTAATAATTATGGCTCCAATCTTCTTCACGTCGACCATTGGACATGTAGAACAACTTACTGAACAAGTGCCTCAAGCATTTTCTGACAGAATAAAAGCTTTTGAAAACGCCTGTGGACAACCTGAAACCATGACGCAAAGGCTCTTCAACTCTATAGTGATTCTTGCTACCGGTTTTGCAGTTGCAGCCGTTGCCTATCTCCTTGTAAAAACTAAACTCTCGCATTAATGCTAGTCTATCCAATTTTCCACATGCTATAATTTTAAACTTCAACCTTAATTATCATAAATTTTGGCTGCTCTCTTCCGGTGTCAGCTTCATGGCTTTCCTTGCAAAGGTTATGTAGCCGGTGTGCGCCGTCATTAAGGTTTGAGGTCTAGTTTTGCCCCTTTCAATTTGCATCCCTCGCATTAAGCATTCAACTGTCTCTACGTCAATGAAGCTGTTTTCTTTAAAAGCTTCAACTGTTTTGACGACTTGATCGATCGTTGGACTAAAAGAAACCATTGTTCCACAGGCTTTGAGCGCCTTGTAAGCGTTTGGTACTACAAGCCATGGAGTTGCCATATCTAACACGACAGCATCCACGTCGCTTTCATCTATTCCAACCGTAATATCTTTGTTCTTAAACTCCACAAGGTCGATTAAGCCTGCACGTTTAAGGTTTTTCTCAGCTGCTTCAAGGAATCCCCTTCTAACCTCGTAGGTGAATACGCGACCGTTCGGCCTAACATAATGAGCAAGGGCTGTTGTCAATGCACCTGTCCCTGTCCCAGCCTCCACCACACGGCTTCCAGGACCTATTCCGCTGAAAACTATGATTAGGGCTATGTCTTTCGGGTATGTTATCTGAGTTTGCCTAACAGCCTTGATTATATAATCTCGAAGTAAAGGTTTTAAAGCTATGAATTGGACACCAATGTTGCTTGAAACTGTAGAGCCGTACTCTTTCCCTATTAGGTCGTTAAATTTTATATAGCCCTTATGCGTGTGGAAAGTTTTACCAGACTCTACTTTGACAAGATAGGTTTTCCTCGGACTTAAGTAGAGGAGCACATGGTCTCCTTCTGTTATTTTTTGGCTAGACAATACTCTTCACCGACCTTTAAGATTGACAGTTATTCTTTTTCGAAATAACCATAAGCTTCAAACAATTTAAATTTTGAATGTGAAATGGTTCTTTAAATAAAAGTACTTTGAGGTTTTTAATGAAGCCTGACATTTAGTTTGAACAGTGAGACTTTATGACGGGCTTCGCTTCAAATCTTGTATTCTTTGCCTGCTTCGACGAGCCTAACCTGGTTTTTTGTTCCATCCATAAACTTGGAGAAAAGCTCAGCGTTTTCCGTGTGAACTGGAAAAATTTTTTTGGCATTAATTTCTTTAAGGGATGCCTTCAGCCTTAAAGGGGTTATATGCCCAGAAACGTGGATGTGATATTGTGGCACACCGTAGTGTCTAAGCCAGTTTACAAACTTTTCAAAATCTATTTCCATTTCCTCGTTGAAAGGTTCAGATGAGGAGAAAACATAACAGCTTCCAGGTTTCGGTCGGATTTCCACTAGTTGCTCCAAATCATACAGTGACATTGTTAGTATTATGCTTTGCTGGCTCTTCGAAACCTCTTCGGCGTTAACAATCTTGTCAGAAAATTTTTCAATAATCCGTCTTTCCCATGAATATAACCGCTCCTTCGACTTTCGAAAAATCAGAATCCCATCTTCGTTAAGCCTTGGAACATGCAACTTACTATCTTCACTTAACGCATCAATTATGTAGGCTTGCCTCAGTGAAACCATTAGGTAACGGTTGTTTTTCGCTGCAGCCCTATAGAAGGAGTTAAGTCTGTCAACATCTGTGTAAGCGAACTCCGCAAGCACCAAGCCTTCTGTTTGACCTACAATACAGTTCAGCTTATCCTCAACCTCTTTTTCAGTTGAAAACGAAACGCTTGTCATGTTGGTGGCCTCGCTGACAACAATCACAGGTTCAACGTTCCTCGCTTGTTGAACAAAATCGCGGGTCATTTCGCTTTTTGCACCATGATCTCTGAAATCTCCAGTGTAAGCAATAGCGCCGTTTAAAGTGTAGATGATGAAGCCATAGGCGCCCGGGACCGAGTGGTCCACATGAACGGGTTCGATTTCTAAACCGCCAATCTTTATGATGTCTCCTGTCCTGAAAGTGCAAAAATTTAAGCCATTAATGTTGAATTCTAAATCTGCCTTGCGGATTTCCCCGAAAGCTTCCAAGATTATTCTTGTTGTTTCACCACAGTAGACAGGGATTTCCCTCTTCACGAAGGATAAGTAAGCTGAGTGATCCATATGCCCATGCGAGATGAATATTGCGTCTATTTCTGGAGGTTTCTCGTCAAACTTGTAGACGCCGTTTATTTTTGGAAGGATCCCAAGTTCTTGAAGACTTTTCTCGCTCTTAGGTGAAAGAAACGGGGGTGAATAATACCGCTTTCTTAAGGCGAAGGACATTCCGAAGTCAAAGAACACTTTGGTGTCAGCGTCTTTGATGAGAATTTTGTTTCCGCCAATCTCGTTTACTCCGCCGTAAAAAGTTATAGTGGTTTCGTTCTTAACCATTTTTAACCCTTTATGCTTTCAGCGTTTTGACAAATATTTGAGATGGCAAGAATTATGTGGGGGAAAACAAAAACGCTGAAAACTTTGGTGTATTTTGGCTTTCCAGCAGCCTTAACTGTTTTCAAGTTTCCACCAGCTTCTAAATAGCCTTTAATGAAGGCTTGTGCAGCGATTTCTATGAGTCGTGTTTCAGTAAATGGCGGTGCATAATGTCCTAGGTAGTATAATATTTCTGCTACGTCCCAAGTTTTGTCCCCATTTCTTGAAGCTTGCTCAAAGTCCATTAGGAATATTTCGCCATTCTTGCCTACCAGAACGTTTTCAGGTTTTGTGTCGCCGAGCGCCACGTTAAGGGCGTGGACTTTTGCAATGATTTCACCAACCTTGCGGATAATTTCTAACTCTTTCTGGATTTCGCCTTCAGCGCCTAAGCTATAAATTTTTTTAATAACTTTATCAAGGGTTTCGCCTTCCAAATATTCTAGGAAAACCAGTTTTTGACTGTGGCTTACACTGAGAAGTTTAGGAACAGCGAAGCCCTTTGAATGGAGAAACTGGTTTATGGAACACTCTCTTTCAAGTCTTGAACGGCCAAGAACAGCGAAAGCCCGTGTGCCAACAGTCCACAGGGTCAACGGGAACCATTTGAAGCTTGACCAGTCTTTGAAGCTTTTAACGACAACCTTACGCTCCTCATCGTTCCCAAATACTTTAACTAGATAGACGTCGTTTAGGACTCCTCCTAACTTCTCAGTTGCCACCGACGCTTTTTCACCTGCTTTCATGATTTTATTGGCGAAGTCTTCTATGTTAATCGTGGCAGATAACGGAATAAGACCGTTGGCAGTAGGCACTAGTAGATAGGCTTCTGGGTTCTTAATAGTGTGCTCAGCTCTAAACTTTAACCATTCATTTTCAGAAAACTGGAATTTCAAAATTGCATCCACCCTTTCTGACAAAACTCTTAAAACTTTTGGAAAAGTTCCTAAAAGAGAGTTGAACAAGGCTTTCTGCGCCGACCTCAACAAGTTGGTAAACAAAGCCTTCCGCTTCCTAGATTCCTCGATAAACTCTTTTGAAATCTTGAAAAGATCAAGGTCTACACGCTTCACGATTCCTTCCCTTTCAAGCTCCCTCAAAGCATCATTGTACCCTTCCATAACTTTTTTCAAATTTTGTTTCTGCACTTCTCTGCGGAGAAAACTGCAAATGTCATAATATATTGGTGGAAATAAACGTGCTCTACTTAACAAAGCCTCATACATGAAGTATTCAGGTTTTATGTGAATTACATAGGATAGCTCTGGAAAATCAAGCACTAGGTTCTCTAAAAGTTCAAGGATTAAACGTTTCTTCAGCTTTATTTCACATCTTTTTAAATAGTTAGAACCCTTTAAGGGCATGTATGGGAAAGCCAGATGGATGGAGAAAGCCTCACCTAGGAAGCCGGCTTCAACGTCTTTTTCAAAAACCCACCCATCCACTGCATAGAAAACAGTTGGCTTACCATTAAAAAACTTCACGTAGTTCATTAATTTCGGCTTGAAACCTTCTATAACAATCAAAACCTCTAAAATTGTTTTTAAATCCTTAGAAGGGAAAAGCAAATGGTCTTTGCAGATGCAAATTCCCTTAATCGAACGGGAATCAGCAATCCGCCTGCAAAAACCAAGAATTTGCTTTTCCAGTCTAAACGTGTGCTGCTCTTGAAAGCGTGCCAACCTCTACACGCAACCTGCGATTACAATTAGCCTACTGTGAGATATATCTAGTTCTATCAATTTGGAAGGCTTTATGTTTCCAAGTGTTTCAGCTTCAGACCTCGTCCACTTAACAACCGTGTCTACCTTGAGATTTCACCCACGTTCTATCAGCCTAATATAGGCGAAGGCGGCTGAAACTGCAAAGACAGCTGAGAAAACCAGAACGCTGACTATCATTGCAGGGGAGAACGGCGGGCTTCCCAGGAGAAATGAGCGAATAAGGTCAGACGCATTGCTTAACGGGTTAGCCCTAGCGAAAGCTACAAGAATCATTGGAAATCTACCTTCCCGACCGAGCTGTTCAATAAGCGAAAACGGATAGAACACGCTGCTGCAGAAAAAAAGCAGGTAGTAAACCAAACCTCTTGCCGTTACAAATTTATCAAGACTCGTCGTGGAAACAGCAATGGCTATGCTTAAGCCAGAAATTCCCATGGCGAGGAAGAACAGGATCATTGTGATTATCAGAAACTGCGCTATTGTTGGAAACCCTGCAAAAATGAAACACGTAGCCAGAAGAGGAGACATATAAACCATACCGCGCAGCCCTCCAGATAGCACACGTCCAAATGCAAGCTCCATCCTCGTCATAGGCAGGCTTAGCATATACTGGTGTACCTCTCTTCGCCTCTCCATGTTTACTTCCCGCCCAATCATAAAAGAGGAAGCAAACAAGCCTGTCACCGTCAAGCCAGGTGCAAAGAACTCAAGGTAGCTTCTTATCTGCAAAATTATTTCAGGGTTTAACATTTGGTTGTAGACCAAGGCCATTATGAACAGGTCAGCAAGATTCATGCTTATTAAGCCTATAAGCCACCATTTATAACGGAAAAAATTTCGAAAGTCATTTTCCAATATGTGGATTATATGCTTCACTTAACGCCATCCTCCTCCCTCTATGCTTTTATCGTAAAGCGCTACGCCAACAAAAGTGAAAAAGGCAAAGAACAAGGCGATGCCGAGAAAGGGAAGCAGAGGATTCTCAAACGATAAGATTGACTCAACACCGGTGCCCCAGCGGAAAAGGTCAGCGGCGTATGTTAGAGGGTTAAAGTTAGCGATCCACCCGTAAATGGGGTTTGCCTCCTTCACGAAGCTTAATGGGTACATGGCGGTGCTTAAACGCACTATTAAAGCGTCTAAAACGCCCATCAGAATGTCGAAGCGGTCGCTGGATTTTATTAAAACAGCCAATGTTATGCTCATTCCTGAGACTCCGAAGGCGAAAAGAAAGAGGGAAAACAACGCCAACAAAAAGTTGACAGGATTAGCCACACCGACAACGTAAAGAGATACAAGTATTAGTGGACCGACATATATAAAGGCGCGGAGGCCTCCGCCTATGGAACGTCCGAGAACAAGCTGTCTCCTTGTAACTGGTAAACTTAGAAGGTATTCAAAGACTCCGTGTTCCGCCTCTTCATATATGTCGAATCCGATAAACACTGCTGCAGAGTAAAGAGTCATAATGGATAATCCGCCAACATAATAGCGGAAATAGTCTTCAACACTGATCATGCGGGAGGCTATAAGTCCGAAAAAGGCGATTTGAGACACAAACCAAATAGCTCTCATGATAAGCATAGATTTGTACTGGAAAAAAAAGCGAACATCCCGTTCCACTACTAAAAGAAGTTTCCTCGTAGTTTATTCTCCCCTCTGCGCTTCTTCAAGAGTTAAACCAGTGTAATGTGCAAAAACATCATCTAGGCTCGGTTCACTCATGTGGATGGATGAAACAGCAACACTCTCCTTCATAAGCATACTCATTATTTTAGGCACAACCTCCTCAACTCTGTTCAAGTAAACACGCAGCGTGGAAGACCTTGCCTTAATAACCTTAACAACTTCTTTGAATTGACTCAGCTCTTCAAAAATCTTAGGCGATGGCTCAGCTTCAAACTGGATTTCCACTACGTCTCCGCCTATGATGCTGTCCTTCAACTTTTGAGGAGTGTCGCACACTAGAAGTTTTCCCTTATGCATTATTCCAACACGGTCTGAAAGAACGTCAGCCTCGTAAAGCTCATTTGTTGCAAGAATAATTGTTGTCCCTGCATAGCAAAGTTCCCGAAGCATCCTCCAAATCTTATGTTTCCCGACAACGTCAATCTGAGATGTTGGCTCATCCACTATGGCTATTTTCGGCTTTTGAATCAACACTTTAGCTATCTCAACTCTTTTTCGCATACCGCCTGAAAGCTCATGGACATTCCTATGGCGGTAATCCCACATGTCTAAGGCTTCTAAAACTTCCCGAACCCTTTGCTTCCGCTCTTCCGTTGATAAGCCGCAGACCTTTGCATGCCAATTTACAACATCCCAAGGAGTGCTGACCCACAACATTTTCGGTTCCTGAAACGCTATGCCTAAAAGTTCGCGCACTTTATTCGGGTTTTTTCTAACATCGTATCCCCCAACATAGGCTGTGCCTTCCGTCGGCCTAATAACAGTTGCAACCATAAGAATCGTTGTTGTTTTTCCTGCACCGTTAGGACCTAAAAGGCCAAGGATCTCCCCTTCTTCAACCTCCAGGTTAAGATGGTCAACTGCCACAAAATTTCCAAACTTTTTTGTCAAATCCTCAGTTCGGATTATTGGAGGCATTTTACATTCCAGATATGAGGGAATACAAAGGTTTAAGCAGCCAATACTTAAGGTTTACGCGCCAACAAATCTGCAGCATGCCTCTCAGCCTTATCAAAAACATCGGCCTCATATAACGTATTCACCTGCCTACCCTGCATCAAAATTTTCCCATCAACTATCACAGTGTCCACATCGCTTCCGCGAGCTGAATAAACAAGACTTGCGTAAACATCATGTAATGGTTTAAGATGCGGTTTCGAAAAATCAACAAGAATAATATCCGCTTTTTTACCAACCTCAAGAGAACCCACAACATTATCGAGGCCTAAAGCTTTAGCTCCATCAACAGTTGCCATCCTCAAAACTTGATAGGCAGATAAAACTCCAGGATCCAAGCAGATGCACTTCTGAAGCAACGCAGCAAACTTAACAGTTTCAAACATGTCAAGCGTGTTGTTGCTCGCGGGACCATCAGTGCCTAAAGCTACGTTAACTCCTAAACGCATAAGATCCCATATCCTTGCAGCGCCCAATCCAAGCTTCATATTAGCCACAGGCACATGAACAACGTTTACGCCATGTTCAGCCAAAATACGCCTATCAATTTCAGATAGATTTATACAATGAGCTGCAAGCACATGCCCCTCAAAAAACCCTAACCCATGCAGAAACACAACTTCACTGCAGCCATGCCTTTTTTCAATTTCTTTAAACATTTCGACGGATTCCGCAACATGTGTATGAACACCTAATCCAAGCTCTAATGCTTTATTCCTAACTTTTATAAGCAGTTCTGGACTGCAACTGTAAGCTGCATGAGGCGCCAACATCGTTATTATCCTACCGTCGGCGGCACCGCTAAACTTTCTGGCAAATCCAACGCTTTTGTCAAACATTTTTTCGCCAAACTCTCTGCTCCCCCCTTCAATTATGCCCTCAGCAAGCACAGCTCTCAATCCGCTTTTGCGAACAGCTTCCGCAACCATTTCCTCATGGAAATACATATCTGAAAAACATGTAACTCCACTTTTTAGCATCTCCAAACAGCCCAAAAGCGCTCCGGCGTAAACATCTTCGCAGGTAAGCTTTGCCTCAAGCGGCCAAACAGTCTTCCTCAGCCACAAATCTAAAGGCTTATCTTCAGCTAACCCTCGAAAAAGGGTCATCGCCACATGAGTGTGGCAGTTTATTAACCCAGGCAAGGCAACCTTGCCTCTTCCATCTATTTTTTCATCAGCGATTATGCCACGGGCAGCCGTGCCTTTTCCAACAAAAACTAGTTTCCCATCTTTTATGGCTATGGCGCCATCATTAATAGAATATTTCACAATCATAGGTAAAATTGTGCATCCATAAATTAGAACATCAGCTTTCTCCAGAAATTACCCTCCAGTTGTCTGATAAGGGAAGAACCTAATAATAAGAATGCTGATCAGTCAGCCGGTGTGCTGGATCTCAACACATAAGAAAGCGGCAAGAAAATATACATGATGGTTCGTAGAATAAAAGGGGAAAATGGAAGATCAAAACATGGATTTAAGAGAGTACGTAGACCAACTCTTCAGGGAAAAAGGGCGAGAAGCAATAGATTTTGCAAGGAAATCGCTTCTAGAGACAAAAACGTACTGTGCAGAAATCCAGGGAGCACTTGAGCACTTTATTGGATATTGGAATGAACTGGCTAGGCCGTCTTTGATGGCGATATGCTGTGAAGCAGTAGGAGGAGACCCAAAGAAAACAATTCCTTTTGCTGCTTCTATGACATTAATTTGCGGAGCTACAGATGTTCATGACGATATTATTGACAAGTCTAAAAGGAAATTGTCTCATTCGACGATCTATGGGAAATTTGGTCAAGATGTCGCATTGTTGGTTGGGGATGCCTTGCTATTTAAAGGTTTTTTCATTCTGCGTGATGCAAGCGACGACGTGTCCACTAAAGAAATGGCTCAAATATATAATGTCATTGAGGAATTAATTTTCGAAATGGGGTACGGAGAAGCTCTTGAACTTAAACTTCGAAGGAAGCTAAATGTTGATTTAGACAAATACCTTTCATTGGTTAAAATGAAAGCTGCTGATGTTGAGGCATGTGCACGAATCGGCGCCATTCTCGGAAGTGGTTCAAAAAGTCAGATTAATGCTCTAGGTAGATATGGAAGACTATTAGGGTCGATTGTAATTTTAAGAGATGATTTGGCAGACACTTTTGATCCGGAAGAAGCGCTGCAGAGGTTCAAAAATGAATCTCTACCCTTTCCGATTCTTATGGCCTTGAAAGATCGCAGGATAAGGTCTAAACTCAGCCCAATTCTTCTTAAGCGAAAAATCACTAAAAAAGATCTCGAGACTATTTCAGAGATAATTCAAGGAACTGACGTAGTTAATAGAGTTGAACAATTGGTTAACAAGATGTCTTTGGAAGCGCAACGGTATGTAAGAGGAACAATTAAGGAGCATGAATTAAAAACTTTGATAGAGGCTGCAGTTTCATTATGATTAAAGCCAAAACCTTACAACATTTGGCCTACGAACTTTCGCCATATTGCCTCCTCCACTGTATTAATGTTGTACACGTAATCACTTATAAGCTTTATTGTTGTACATAGATACAGACACCCACAAGCACGAAGCCTATGAATCAAGAACCCTTTAGGTGAGAGTATAGTGCTTAAAAATGCCTTAAGTGGAGAATTAGCCCGCCGAAAGGAACTCTACCTAACGGTGTTTCTACTTATAAATTCGTTGAGTGCATATTTCATGGAACGAAGGCATATAAGCACAGTATTAGAGACATTTAGTACGATGCCTACATACAGCATCACAATATTTGGAATTCATGATTTGCTCATAATAGGTTCCGGATGGACCGGGGCATGGTTATATACCAAAATTAAGAGAAATACCATTCTTTATCTCTGGATGATTTTGGGAACGATTTCGTCTGCTCTTGTTTATTTTATTCCACGATTATTATTCATGTCATACATACAATTTGTTTCCTTTTTTTGGGGAGTAGCATTTGGTTTTGGAATGCCATCATGTTTGGCTTATTTTGGAGAGTTGACAAAACCTGAAAAGAGGGGGACTATTGCAGGACTAATTTTTTTTATAGCCAGCGCTGCTTCGCCGCTATTACTTATGGTCTTGGCGGTAAGTTTTGAAATGAGTGCTTTAGTTTGTTTATTTTGGAAGACTGCTGGATTGATTTTGCTGCTCTTGTTGAAAAGTGAGCTTAATGAAAAAAAGCATAAGAAAACTTCGTTCAAGTTTGTGTTAACCGACAGGAGATTCTTGTTATATATCATTCCATGGTTCATGTTCAGTTGCGTTTACGGCTTCCAAAAGGTTACTTTGGAACATGCTGTAGAAGTTGGTACATACGAAGTTTTACGGATAATCCAATCGAGCTTTGGCGCGTTTTCCGCAATTTTAAGTGGAATAATTTGCGATCGAGTTGGACGAAAAAAAGTTATCATCTATGGTTTTGTTTCACTTGGTATAGCCTACGCTTTGGTAAGCATCGCAACATCATTAATCTCTTTTTACCTCTACAGCATAATTGACGGGATCGCATGGGGCATATTTATTGTCATGTTCGTTTTAGTCTTATGGGGTGACCTATCCACAGATGGTGGAAATCACAAGGAAAAGTATTATGCTGTAGGATGCGCACCATTCTTTTTCGCAGATTTCGCAGGATTTCTTTCAGCCTCCTACATTTGGTTTCCAGTTAATACAGCTTTTTCTGTAGCCAGTTTCTTCCTGTTTATAGCTGTCTTACCTCTCATGTTTGCTCCTGAGACCTTGCCTGAAAAAGCGATTAAGGAGAAGGAACTCAGAAGCTATATAGAGAAGGCTAAGAAGATTAGGGAAAAGCTTACTTAACCCAAATCAGGTTGCTTTTAAAGAGTGTGTATGGTCATGTTCTTTCATGTGTTTTTGACGACGGAGTGCAATTTAGAATGTCGCTACTGTTATGGTGAGGCATTAGAGGATGTAGGCGGCGTTTTTGGCGATTTCGACGTTGATTATGCTTTACCTAAAAAGATAAGCTACAGCATTGACGTGTTGAACAGCTTTTGCAAGCGTGATCCAGAATGCTTCGTAATTTTCTACGGAGGCGAACCTTTGCTTTGCATAGAAGACATCAAGTGTATCATAGATAGTGTTAAGGCGAATCATTATATTCTTCAGACTAATGGTTTGATGCTTGACCGTTTGGACTCGGTGTACATCAACCGGTTCACCGCCATTCTCGTCTCTATAGACGGGAACGAAGCGTTAACCAATAATTATCGAGGGGAAAATGTTTACCGCCGAGTTATCAACAATTTAAAATTAGTTAAGCGAAATGGGTTTCAAGGTGAGATTATTGCGCGTATGACGGTTATGGAGGACACGGACATTTACAGGCAGGTTTTATGGCTTGTTAACAACAGAGAGTTTCCATTTTCTTCAGTTCATTGGCAGCTTAACGCTGGTTTCTGGAACGACTTTTCTAAAAGGAATTT
Organism: Bathyarchaeia archaeon; assembly: GCA_038826715.1. Lineage (GTDB taxonomy): Archaea > Thermoproteota > Bathyarchaeia > Bathyarchaeales > Bathycorpusculaceae > JAWBOH01. Next base: position 17,729 of record JAWBOH010000006.1, read on the forward strand.
CAGGGAATGGAGTATTGAAAGTTACAATCCTGGGATTCGCCGTCTTGTAAACTTTTGGGTTAGAACTATGGAGACAAAAGGCGTTGTTTTGAAGCTGTATCCATTTCTTGGTGTGGCACACTCGTTTTTACATGGCGAAAAGGAAAGCTTCCTACGATGCGGTGCAGGATGGGCAAATTATACTATACAAACTGATGGCTACATAATACCATGTCCAAGCATGTGGGGGATGCGCAACTATTATTTGGGGCATATATCAACTGCTGATCCTCTAAGGCTTAAGAAGGTTATGGTAAATGAGGACTGCAGAAGTTGCCGAATCTTCACTCGATGCGGAGGAAGATGTCTATATGCCAATATCACAAAGCGATGGAGTCCTGAAGCCTATAGGCTGGTATGTCAAACCGTTGAAAACCTGATAGATGCAGTGGAAGAAGCTGTTCCTAAAATAAAAGGGTTAATTAATGAGGGAAGAATCAAACTTGAAGACTTCGAGTTTATGAAATACATTGGATGTGAAATAATACCATAAATTTTTTCTGCATCCATTATACGGCTACTTCCTTTTTCTGAAATATGCGAGTCTGTCCTTTTCCATAACATACTCGAATCCTTCCTCAAGCAGTGAAACTATCTCTTCTTTTGTTTCCGCTACTTTAACATGATATTCTTCTGGCTCCATAGTCCTAAACATCGCTTTTTCAATGTAAAGACTGTGTGCTTTTATGTCCAAGATGCTCCTTGACGCATTAAATGTCGTTTGTTTTATGGTAAGTAATTGGCCTTTCCAGCCTCTAAAGTGTGGAACTGGATGCTCACATCGATGCTCTTTAAGCATAGTTAAAGGAAAATCACCAAAACTCTTTAAAGCAGTTAAAGACCGAGGGCAGGAAACAGGGATTAGCCTTTCCACGTTTGCGAATTCTATCCTTGCTTACGTGGGAGTTGTGAACGTCTTAACGCAAAGCCGCGAAGCAGCAGCCTTGCAGCAGTTTAAGCTGGGGATCCTCCAGATGTTTTGGATGGTTCCGGCTCCATTCCAAGAGGCGGTCTTTTGTCGATCATGAGTCCTTGATACGGCGCTCTCCTCATCCCATAATTATATAGGCGAGTGTAATAGGTTGCGCTTTTAGTTATGAGTTTTGCTTGCCAATCGAATGCGGTTTTCCAGCGTTTTCCAGTTATTAGAATTATGAAGAAATTGATTATGTTTAGAATCCCAGCGACAATACTATACACTAGGATGATTATGCCAAATATTAAACCGTATACAAAGCTTACTATACCCATTAGCAAGCCCCATACTATTCGCACTAGCAGTTCAAGGCGTGAGGCCTTCTTCTCGAATGGTATAGCCGCTGTTTGAACTAGATAGGATATGGGAACATCTACTATAGGCGGGGGCGATGGAGCAACTTGGTATGGCGACGGCAACACAGCGGTCAAGCTTGCACCACAAAACGGGCAGAAGGCTGCGCCTGCAGGCGTTTCTTTCCCACAACTTGAACAATGTGACACGACATCAGTTTTGTTATCTGTGGATATAAATAGCTTTCTGAGTTTGAGCTACATCAGAAAATACGTCTTTGCTGGGGACACTGGCATAACCTGCGTGAATGAGTGGTTAGAAATGGCTACTTTTGATTTATTTCATCATGAACGTGTGTCGAAAACTATTGGTCTCCCTTAAGGGCTAGTTTACAATAAGTCTTGACGAACCGCCGATTTAATATTATATGCACAACCATTACTGCAACAGCTAGTATAGAAATGTAAGTATGTAAATCAATCCACATGTCCTTAGTGTAATTGAGAAACATAAATTGACCTGCCCGAGGACCATGAGGCCAAAAATAGAGAACGAATCCGGTGGCGATGCTCAATAAAAGGAGTATGGTCATAATGAAGAATAGAACAGCTCTCAGTCGAAGACTAAGCATTTGACTTCACACTTGATAGAGAGCATGCTTAATATATGTTTTTGGAACAGTTTCAAATCAAATTTTGCCAAACTGATTAAAAACGGCTTTGTTTTTGAGTGTATGGGACGGTTGTGGGCTTAGCGTTTCTTGCGCCATTCACTTTTTCGCATTGTGATAGGCAGCTAAATCCTTCGAATGTTGAGCTGATGATCATTATTTTTGGGGGTTCCATTATTGTAGAGTCATTTAACTCCTTGTATCGTTCGGCAGCAACCGTGAAGCAATAACTTTGTCTTGGTTTTTTAATAGCTTCGCCCTATCTTTTTTACATATGTGTTTTAACATGCCTTAAAGTTAACGCAGGTTAACCGATTCTTTCTTTCATATTTTGACTACTTTGAGCTTTATTTTGGGTAAGCGTTCACAATTAACAATGTTTATTTAGAGGCATCTATGACTGAAGGCAGAATAATATATGTAAGATGTGTTCTCTTCTGACCGTTGTAAAATCGACATCTCTAAAAACTTCAGGCTATAAATATAGGGTTCATACAGGAAAGGTATCTCGGTGATTGTTATGTCCACCATTATTAAGGATGTAAAAGCTAGGAAAATCATTGATACACGGGTTGAATACACAATCGAAGTGGATGTTGTGACGGAAGGCGGAGGGTTCGGAAGAGCGGCAGCTCCTTTAGGTGCACCTGCAAGCCGCAGCGTCTGGGAGCCGCCAAGCTATCCGAAAGGTGGAGTGGATGAAGCTGTGCAAAAGGTTAACGGAGCAATAGCGTCAAAACTGATCGGGTTAGATGCAAAGAAGCAATGGCTCATCGATGAAACACTCAAAGACATAGACGGGACACAAAATTTCGCAAGCATCGGCGGCAATGTTGCGGCTGCTGTATCTATCGCCACAGCCAAAGCAGCTGCATCTACACTTAAACTGCCACTGTACGTCTACTTGGGAACACCATTTGTCTCACAATTGCCATTTCCCATAGCCAATGTAATTGGAGGCGGTCCTCATGCACGCCGAGGTGTTACACCAGACATGCAGGAACATCACGTAGTACCCGTCAGAGCCAAATCAGCGTCTCAAGCAGTTCACGCTGTTGTTTTAGCCTATCGAAAAGCTAAGGAACTTTGCATCAAGAAAGACTCTAAATTCGCAGCGGCGGTTGATGATGAAAGTGCCTGGATAACCAATTTCACAGATAGAGAGGCTCTTGACGTATTAGCCCAAGTTTGCGAAGAAGTTAAGAACGAGACAGGCGTTGATATACGCCTCGGAATTGACGCAGCTTCCAGCAACCTGTGGGACGGCAATAAAAGAGTTTATAAATACAGCAGGGAAGGTTTAGAAAGAAACGCAGGTGAGCAACTGGACTTCATCTGCGACTTAATCGAAACCTTTCCGCTTTATTTCATTGAAGATTCTTTTCATGAAAGTGACTACGATTCCTATAAAGAACTTACCAAAAAATTTGGAGGGAAGTGTCTCATCTGCGGTGATGACATTTTCTCGTCGAACTCTAATCGATTAAGAAAAGGAATAGAATGCGGAGCTTGCAATTCCATAATAATTAAGACAAACCAAGCTGGCACATTGACAGACGTATATAAGACTATCAAGCTTGCCCATAAACATGGATACATAACCGTCCAGTCACGTAGGTCAGGCGAGACTGAAACCAACCCTATCACAGATTTGGCTGTGGCATGGGGTTGCCGGTTTATAAAAGTTGGAGTAGCAGGAATAGCCTCGGTGAGACTTAGTGACCTCCTTAGAATAGAACATGAATTATCAGCGCAGGCGAACATGGCGGAGGCTAGTATGAGACCTTAACTCACACGTGCAACCAGCTTAAACGCCCTCAGAATGTTCTTCAAAGACAAATAATAATGCAAGGTTAAAGCGACGCATAATGTTAAGAGGGCTTGCGCCTCAATTAAACACGGAAGGCGTAAATCGTTTTCACATATTATGTGTTCAAAGACTAATTCCCGCGGTTAAACTGTTCTTTTCGCATCGTTATTTTGAAGTGGTTTTAGTCGTTGGCTGTTCTTTGATGTATAAATCATTAAGTTTTATAAGGAGGACGCACGCACCGAGATATGAGGGGTGATTTGTTGAGTGAAAGCCTTAGCGAGTCTACTGCTTACACTTTCTGTGATGCATGCAGTCAGGTTCCGTATTGTGGTATAAAAGCTTACTTGATGAATGGACGAATAGTTCAGGTTGAAAGCTGGGAAGATTATCCCAACAGGCCTTTATGTTCTAAGGGTTTTGCAACGCTTCAAAGGCAGTATCACCCGCAGAGAATTGGTTATCCGGTTAAAAGGGTTTCTCCGAAGGGTTCGTCAGACATTCGTTTTGCGAGGATAAGCTGGGAAGAGGCTTACGGTATAATTGTCTCAAAAATGAAGGAGATTAAGGAAAGGTTTGGGCCTGAGGCAGTTTTGTTTTATTGTGGGGATCCTAAGGAGATGAGGCCAGCCGTTTTGCGTCTAGCTAGGATTTTCGGGTCTCCAAACTTTGGAACAGAGAGTTCAACATGCTTTAGAGCCGCAGCGCTTGCAGCACAGTTAACATTAGGCCTAATTACAGTTTTTAATCTGCCGTCTCAAGATACAAAAACTGTGCTTATATGGGGGACTAACCCGGCTTGGTCGGCGCCATATAATATGCGGACTCTGTTTAATGCTAAGGACAGTGGAGCGAAATTTGTTGTGGTTGATCCACGCAAAACCCCTGTAGCTACAAAGCTTTCAGATATTCATCTTCAACCACGCCCAGGAACAGACTCTGCGTTGGCCCTAGGAATGATTAATGCAATTATTGACAAAGGTTTTTATGATAAGGAATTCGTGGAAAAATGGATTTATGGGTTTGACGCTTTAAAGGACTATGTGAAGGATTTTACGCCAGAAAATGTAGAGAAAATAACATGGGTTCCAGCTGATAAAATAGTTGAGTCGGCCATGCTTTTATCCATCAACAGGCCATGTACCTTAATGGCTGGGGCCTCAACACTTGTGCATACCACCAACGCAGTTCAGACTTTCAGAGCGATATTAACGCTTATACTTTTGACAGGCAACTTTGATGTGCCTGGAGGCTTCACCGTGCCTACTTATCCTTTACCCTTCACTTCTCATATTATGGGCGACGCTGACTTCGTAATGGAAAACAGGATGACTGAAATTAAAGCTAAAAGAGTTGACAGAGAGTATGTTCCAGTTTGGGCAGAGCTTGTTACAGAACAGATACAGACAAACTTCCTTCCAGAATATGTTAAGAATGGAAGAATTAAGATGGCAATATTGTTTGGGGCTAATATGACTATGTGGCCTCAGTTCCAAGAATATCAAGAAGCTTTCAAGAATATGGAGTTTACAGTTGCAGTTGACTACTTCTTTAAACCTTGGACACATAATTATGTGGACATTGTGCTGCCAGCTGCAACCAACTATGAAAGATTTGAGCCGTTCGCTGTTTTTGGAAGAAAGATTTATGCAAGAAAGCCCGTTGTGAAGCCTTATTTAGAGGCGAAGAGTGATTGGCAAATTGTTTTCGATCTTGCTGTTCGACTTGGCTATGCTGACGAGTTTTGGGAAGGCGATACCAAGAAGGGGCTTGACTTCATGTTGCAGAAGGTAGCTTTAACCTTGGATGAAATTCCAATACCTGACGGCATAACTGTACCGGCACCTGGTCCTGAAGAGTATAGGAAATATGAGAAAGGATTGTTGCGGAAGGATGGGAAACCAGGCTTTCCGACACCAACAGGCAAAGTTGAGATTTGGTCAACCATTTTAGAGAAACACGGTTATAATCCGCTTCCCGTTTTCAAAGAACCCGAAGAATCGCCTGTTAGCCGACCTGATTTAGCTCAGAGATACCCTCTTGTTCTAATAACAGGCTCCAGAGTTCCCATGTATACACACTCTAAATTAAGAGAGCTTTCCTGGCTTAGAGATCTCATGCCTTACCCAATAGCCAACATAAACCCTGAGGATGCAGAAAAAAGAGGCATAAACGAAGGAGATCTTATCGTTATCGAAAATAGTCATGGCAGAATAAAAGTGCATGCACACCTCACGTACATTGTGCCGCAAGGCGTAGTTGACGTTTTCCACGGCTGGGCTATAATCCCAGAAGCCCATGTCAACGTGCTTATACCTAGACTTTTCGATCCTATTTCAGGCTTTCCAGGGTACAAGACAGGGCTATGCGAATTGTATAAAAAGTGAAGGGAAAACCGCATGGTTACGTATGGCTTTATATTAAACCTGGACAGGTGTGTCGGCTGCCACACATGCACCCTAGCCTGCAGAGTCTGGACTTACCATAAAAATGAAGACTGCTGGAGCAATGTGCTGGAATTTAACTCGCGTGAAGAAAGAAAAACCATATGGATACCCTACGTGTGCGTACAGATAAGAGAACCAGCATGTGATTATAATTCTGAATTACCGCCATGCGCTAGAAATTGTCCATGCGGCGCTAGAATATACGGCAACCTAGACGATCCCGCTGACCCCGCTGGGATGATTATAGCTGAAGGCATGGCTAAACCTCTTCCTTATGAAACGGACAGGCCGAAAGCCTACTACATTGGAAAGCTGCCCAAAGACATAATGGTGCAGTTGCCTAAACCTTCAAAAGTATTGCCTAAAAAATATATACCCTTAACATAGATTCCCTTTTAAGAATCCCTGAACTCTTCAAGATGGGTGCACGGAATCAGCCGTAAAGACTGTTAATAAATAGTTAACAGTAACTAAGTTTTATGAAAAGATGAAACCGTTGATAATAAGGCAGCTGCAATTAAGAATATTAAACTTTTTTAAATGTTCCTAAAAAGAGATAGAGCACAAATAAGAATTTAGAAGCATTTCTTCAGTCGCCATGTAAAAACTGTAGCTCTCCGAGGCCATTTATTTAACTTTTCTACGTGCATAGGCCTCTACCAAGTCCCGGGCTGTGATGATGCCTACAAGCATGCCTTTTTCAGTGATGGGAAGTCGCCTTATGCCTTTTGAAGCCATAATGGCTGCAGCTTCGTTAACGTTTATCCCTAAGGGTGCAGTAATCAGCGGTGACGAGCATACTTCCCCTACTTCTGTTGTCAGCGACCTATCAACAGCTAAGAACTTTGTAAGCAAATCCCTCTCTGTGAATATGCCTACAGGCTCTCCTTGTCTTGTTATTATAACGCTACCAATGCGGTTCTCACCCATAAGTTTCGCTACAGCAATAACAGGCATTTTCTCGTCAGCTGTTACAACTCTTTTTTTCATAAAGTAATCCACTTCAAACCATATTTGCATAGTTTCTGAAACCTCGGGTAGACAGCGTATTAAGTCTGACGCTGTCATGATTCCTACAAGCTTTCCAGATTCACGAACTCCGAGGCGTCTTATCCTCCTCTCAATCATTAGTTTAGCTGCGTCTCTTATGCTTGATTTAGCAGACACCGTGATCAGTGGGTAGGACATAAATTTCTCAACCTTTTCCTCTTTTATGCTAACCCCGCCAACTAGCCAGTCTTTTTCTAAATCTATTCCCCTGCAAACAGCTTTGCTTAACAAATCCCTTTCTGTTATTATGCCAACAGGAGTATCATACTTCACAACTATCAAACTTCCAACATGCTTCTCGCCCATTATCTTGGCAGCTTCATATAACGTGTTTTCGGGAGTTATCGTTAAAACTTTAGAGCTCATTACATGTTTTACTTTAGGCTCAAGCCTGTTTTTCTTCACCAAACCTTCAGACACTCCTCTAACTCCAATACTGTACAATATTATTGATGATGTGTTCGATTAAAAGCTTAATGCATAACGTCCAGTTGTATAACAGCTCCAACATTGTTAGCGCATGATTGTCATTAATTTGTGATAGACCGATTTCTTAGGCATACTGTCCTCTCTCAGTTGTCGGCAAAGCTTACGAATGGACGGTGCAGCTTCTAAACGTATAGTTAACATAGCTTTAAGCTTTGAAGCAGTTAGCAAGAACACTTTTGCGCTCACTGAGGCCCACAAAACCTGAAGAGATGCAAACAACATCTCGGTAGCCGGATATTACCGGATTTCTAAATGAAAAGTCTTAAATAGCCAGCTTAAGAATCTGGGCTGGGCGATAGAGATGGGGGAAAGTTAGATTGTTGAATTATGATGTTAACGATTGTTTTAGTCGATGTTGCGCTTGTTGCCAATCCGTTTATTACGCATTTCTGTAAAAATCAGCCGTTAGAGAGGAAGGATGGATGGTTGCGTCGGTAGATGTTAATTTGAAGCCGCTTGAAATAGACTTGTCCATATACAATAAGTTCAATTTTGAGAGGCCGCCTGTAAGTGTTAAATTTCTTTTCCAGAAACCTGATGGTGTTCAGCGGCTAGATAAGAAGCTTGCGCTTTGTGAAATGTTAAGGGAGGCTCAGCAGAAAAACGAGCCTTTCTATGTAGATGGAGAAAATGAAAATTGTTTCGGGAAATTCGCGCTTGGAATGGTGGAGCAAAAAGCGCCTCCCGGGTTGTACGCGCAGATTGGAATCAAATGGGGAATATATCAAGAGCCTCGCGCAAACAGAAGAATACATGAAGGCAGCCCAACATTTCCCAAAGGTCTTGTAAACTATGTTGCCTTCTCCCCTCTAGACAAGTTAACTTTCAACCCAGACTTGTTAGTCTTAGCCGCCACGCCAAGCCAAGCTGAGATCTTGCTAAGGGCAATGAGCTATTCAACTGGGAAAGTTGTAGAATCAAAATTCACAATTAACGCGGCATGCAAATGGCTTTTCATCTATCCCTATAAAAGCGGCGAAGTTAATTATGTAGTCACAGGATTGTCCTTCGGAATGAAAGCAAAAAAAGTATTTCCAGAAGGATTAATAATAATGTCCATCCCCTACAATTGGATACCAACCATAACACGTAACCTAAAAGAAATGCAATGGAACCTCCCAGCCTACACGAAGGGCAGGGAATGGGTTACCGAAGAGGAAAAAAGAATACTGGAAGAATTGACTAACATCACTTCTTGAACTGGTTTAAGGCCTCGCGTTTTTCGGCTTTTTCCATTGTGCTGCGTTTAAAGAGTTTCTGCTTCCACTCGAGCAAGCTCATGCCTTGCTTTCAAAAGTTTTTCATAAAGAACTGCAAGTCTGGCAGCATTTTTACTTACAAGAGCTTTCAAAAGATCTCCCTCTATCTCCGCCACTTCTAGCCGTTCATAATAATCTAAAGTCTCTTTAAGGTGTGCCAAAACGATTTTTCCCGTTAAAATCGGATGATTATTTGTAACGTTTGCCTCAGGATACCGCGTTCCATGTTCAAGTTCTACTTCTAATCCTTTCCTAAAACTCTCACGAGACACTTTCATATCGCCTATGTTGAGCTCGGACAATATTTTTTCAGCCTCTTCAAGAGTAACTTCGGGCTTTTTCAAAAGCGTCCAATCTCTAATTCCAAGTTTCTTACAAATGTTCTTAACATCTTTAACTGAAACATATTCAATAACCTTCATGCAACTTCACCATCATTTTAAAGATGACGGTTTCACCGTAAAAAACTTGCGTATAATAGCTGTGTTTCGGTAAGCTTTTCCAATTTCAACATTTGGAATAGGCCTCAACGATTGAAAAATCGTCTTGAGCTGATCCTAACTGTGTATTGGCAAAAATCAAGTAGAAGAGTCCATGTAAGAATAAAATCATGAAGATGCTTATGACAACCACTAGACAAATCTGTCTTGAAATACGCCACATCAGATGCAACTTACGACTAAAGGTTTTTATACTAAACAATGCAAGTTACTCGAGTTTAGGATGTGGGAATATTAGTAAAGAAAAAATGTACATGTTCAGCTCTGTTAAGAGGATACATTTAGGCATCGGCACAGTTGTTAAGGTTGGCGATGAAGCAAGGCTGCTGGGCGGCAGTAAAGCGCTTCTAATAACAGACCCAATAGTAGTTAAGGTTGGTTTGGTTGACAAGGTTTTGGCGTCTTTGCAGGACGCCGGCATCTCTTACGAAGTTTGGGATAAAGTGGAGCCTGAACCTTCTTTTGATGTGGCTGAAAGCGTTAAGGAGAAGCTTATCGGAAACGATTTCAATGTGGTTATTGGGGTTGGCGGCGGCAGCAGTTTAGATACAGCCAAAGCCGCGGCAGTTTTTGCTAGAGAGCCGGGTACAATAAAGAGTTTTATTGGAAAGCCTATTCCTAAAAGGATGTTGCCGCTGATTTTAATTCCTACAACTGCTGGCACTGGAGCTGAGGTCTCAAACCTGGTGGTTTTATCGAGTCAAGATGAAGAGTTCAAGTATGCAGTTTACGGCTTCTCTTTCTATCCAGACGTTGTGATAGAAGATGCTAATATGACTGCAACAATGCCTCGCCAAGTAACTGCAAATACAGGGCTTGACGCTTTATGTCACGCAATTGAGGCCTACGTGTCGCTGGAGGCAAGCCCGATAACAGACCTGTTTGCCGTTGAAGCTATAAGGCTGATAAATAAGCATCTACGCAAAGCATACGTCAACGGTAAGGACATAGATGCTCGTTACGGAATGATTAAGGCAGCTCTTTTCGCAGGTTTAGCTTTTGGTAACGCAGGCACAGTGCTTGGCCACGCGGTTGGTTATGCACATGCACACGTCCACCACTTTCCCCACGGCAAAACAGTGGCAATAACTATGCCGTACGTGCTTGGATACAACGCCCCAGCAAACGTTAGAAAGCATGTTAAGATAGCGAATTTGCTAGGTGAACCAGTTAAAGATATTCCGGCTAAAGAAGCTTCTTTGAAAGCGGCTGTTGCCTTTAAAAAATTGCTGGAAGACTTGGACATGCCGACGAATTTGAAAGTTACAGGAGTGAAAAAGGAAGCTATCCCAGATCTTGCTGAACGAGTTTTCAAAAGTCCGAAACATGTTGCTAGAAATCCAAGAAAACCCACTATTGAAGATATGATCAAGCTTTTCGAAAACGCTTATGAGGGCATACTATCAGATGGATATGCTTAAGCTTAAAACATCCTAAGATATTGTTGCCATCTGAAGTGTCGCAAAAATAATGGGATGCAAACTAGGGTATAATCCGCAAGCGGCGATTCGACGAATTCGACTGAAAGCCCTTCAATGACAGCGCTTTATTATTATGGCACTATTATGCCTGCTCTAAGTTTTGCTTTTTCTTCCAAGGTATATGGTCGTGTTCTTGTTTGATCTGTTCCACCCTTTGAAGATTCATATATCGGATGAAGCAGAATATGTCCATAAAATATGGGCTTGCTAACCTTTGTAAATGTAAATGGACAGTGAAGCACGCCTTTAGGAACGTATAAAACCGACGGCGTATTTACAACAACTTTTTCTCTGCACCCTTCTTCTCCCAGCCATATTTCAGCTTCAAAATCAGCTTCAAAGAAATTCTTCGGATTTCCACCTAAGAAAAAGAAGATTTCGTCAGCTGGATGGGTGTGTGGTGGTGGTGCTCCCCAAAGGTTAGGATCATGAATTCCCATAATCACCATTTCAACTGGAAAGTTAGGGAATGTCTTAGCATCCACGTGTAAAATTGGCCCCATAGGATCTTTAACTATAGGTTCCCTAATTACATATTTTTCATAATCTGTTTTAGCCATAATACTGCACCATTCCTGACTGGTTAAACTTACCCTATATAAGGTTTGTCATATTATGGTTTTTGCCGAAAAACTGTATTTTGCTTAGTTCATTTTGTGAAGTAATTTTTAAGAATTAGACTGTAGAATAATTTGCATCATAATTTATTCTAGAAGCATTCGAAATTCTTCTTTCAAGGAAGCCATTAAAGTTTTTCACCAATCACGTGAACAGTATTTAGAATCTGTTCAAAGATTTGGCTGCAGAAACTTTTAGAAATCTGGACATATCCGCCTGTAAAATAATTTTTCGGCCCGAAAATTTATCACGACGTTGTTCTTAACAAACAAAGGAAATACAAGTTATGAGCCAAACTCGCATTTTAAGCAGTTGTGTTAAATTATTAATAAGCTTAGATGCGACTTAGATAAACCGTTGACAATGTATGGATATTGCAAAAGATGTCCAAGCTGAGTCTAAGCCTGGAGTTTGCAGGTTCCAAGAACCGCGACCTATTGCCACAATTGTCCACTTGATGTTATCTCATGGAAACTGCGGCTTTAGGCCTGGTCTGTTACCCACTAGTCCGTCCAAGCTTGCTTCTCAACTTGGACATAGTTAAAATGTAAGTGATAACTTAAAAGTTATTTGCACATTTCTCTTACTCGACTCGTCTTTAGCAGCGCATTTTTTTGCTAATTTTGATTAAAATTGATTACGTGAGTTTGGAGTTGCTCGGTTTGAAATCGTAAGTATTTAAAGAAAATTCAAGTTAGGCTTATTTTAGTCGCTTCCAGGTCTGAAGTTTACCATGATTCGGCACTAAAAAGTTTTAAACGTATTCATAAGCGTTATCTGAGATGTCAAAGAGGGAAACACATGGCTAGAGATGAAAAGTTTATGGAAGACTTGAATTCTCTTCTTTCTATCCTGTTTCGAGGCATGTCTGTGGAGAATAGGGAGAAACTCTGCAGGCTCAGAGACAGACTTTTGAATTTGCATAAAGAAAACGTTGTTAAGATTAACCATTCAGTTATGGAGCTTGTCTGTGCCAAACATCTTATTGAGAGAGGGTATGAAGTGGAAATTGAGAAGAACTTAACCCTAGGTTTAACCTGTGATCTGTTTGCAGTTAAAGGTTATGGAAGCCTAATTGTTGAGATTGAAACAGGTTTTGTCCCTCCTGATCACGCTCTTGACCCCTCATCATACTTGGCTGCAAGGATAGCCAGCAAAATTGTTCGTTACAGCAGATTCGCCGGTAAATTTTCTTTAGGTTTTCCTCCATATTATGTCTTGCAGTTTCCCCAGATTTTTGTCCAACCTCCTAAAATCAGAACGGAAGAAGAATTAATGAAAATTAAGAGTTTATGCGACAAATATTATCATAATCCCCCGGTAAGCTTGACGGAAATAAGAAAGGCCATGGTTCACACGATATACATTATTGATGTAGATGACGGAACTGTTAAAGAAGTTGACCCAGAGGATTACATGAAGAAAACAAGTTAAGAAGTTGATTTTGAACAAAGATGTTATCTTGCTGCTTGAATTCTCCAAGTATATTGTCTCATTTAGGCATATTCATTTATTTGTAGCGATTTTTCGGAGTTTTGCCGACTTCTTCAATACCTAAGTCTAGCATTCCATTTGCATAACATGGTAACTGTGTTGTCCTCTTCGTTTAATTAGGGCTTAATTGTGCGAGTAGTCCTTAACAGGGATAGCATATGCAACAGGAAATGGTAATGTATAAACAACTGGGGATTTCCATCTTCGAAACGTACGAGTTCCGTTCTTCTCCGAAGGTTTTCAGGTGGTTAGATTTGGTTTTGTCTACAGCAGAATATGAGGGTATGTGAAACGTTTTTATTTAAACTCGGCAGTTAAGTAGTTTTTTGAGGGTTGTTGCTTGCTGTTGGTGAAGGACATAATGGTGACAGACGTGGTTTCTGTCGGACCAGACGTTATCGTTAAAAAGGCTGTTAAAGTTATGAACGATTTTGAAATCGGCTGCCTAATCGTGGTTGAAGATAGCAAGGTAATTGGCATCTTAACTGAGAGAGACGTGTTAAAAAGGGTGGTTAACGAAGGCAGAAAACCTGAAGAAACCCGTGTTGGAGAAGTGATGTCCAAACCGCCAATAACCGTAAATCCGGATGCTAGCCTTGAAAATGCGATACAACTCATGTTTAAATACAAGATCAAAAAGCTGCCGGTAGTTGAAAACAATAGGCTTGTTGGACTTATAACGTTTACAGATTTGGTCCGTGCACAGCCAGCTTTGATACAAACTATAAAGAGACTGTTTGAAAATTATGAAGTGCCCAAGAGCCTAAGCAAAGTTGTGAAATACTACGTCGTATAATATTAGTCTTTGGGGATTAGTCACAAATTTTATTAAGACACGGTTGGCTGAAGAAATAACGGGAGTTTCAGCTGGGATAATTAAAGCGTCGGCAAAAATTGGGCTTCTAAAAAACGTCGGTGGTGCATAATTTTGGCGGGCTGATGATTCGAGGATCATACTCCACTGAACCTGCCCGATTAATGGTTCTGCTTTTAGCCATGCAAGGCATTGGTAAACCGGGACGCCTTAATGGTTGTCAGCGGCTATCTAGTTAACGTTAAGAAAGCCAGTTTGGAAGAGCTTGTGGCTAGGTATTCTGAGGCTTTCCGTAAGCCTTATCATGAGGCTGCTGGTTTATGTTATGAGAGGTATGTTGGAGGTTTTATGCCTTGAAAGTGTTTGTTGTTGATTTGGCTAAGTGTAATGGTTGTTACTGTTGCCAAATAGCCTGTAAGGATGAGCATGTGGGCAACGACTGGGCTCCTTACGCGAGGCCTCAGCCTCAAACTGGGCATTTCTGGTTTAAGCTTTTGGAAACTGAACGTGGATCCTACCCTAAGGTTAAGGTTTCCTACGTGCCTACTTTGTGCAGTCACTGTGATGATGCGCCATGCATAGCAGCCTGCAAGGCCCAAGCCGTTTACAAGCGGCCTGACGGCCTAGTGCTGATCGATCCCGTGAAATGTAACGGCTGTAGAGACTGCCTATACGCGTGCCCGTATGGTGCAGTATACTTTAATGAGGCTTTTATGATTGCTCAGAAATGCACTGGATGCGCCCACCTGCTAGACCAGGGCGAAAAAGAGCCGAGATGTGTGGACGCGTGTCCAACAGAAGCCATAAAATTCGGAGAAGAAAAAGACATGGCGCAACTGCTAAAGCAGGCAGAACCGCTTAAACCAGAAAACGCCAAAACAAAGCCAAGAGTGCTATACGTGAACACAAGCCTTCTTAAACCGTTCATAACAGGAGCCGTATACGACCCAACAATAGACGAATGCATACAAAACGCAAAAATAACCCTAACAGAAGAAACAACAGGCGAAACCCGGCAAACAACAACAGACATATTCGGAGACTTCTGGTTCACAGGACTACCGCCAAACACAACATTCACGCTCAAAATAGAAAAACAAGGCTACACGCCGAAAGAAATAAAAAACATAAAAACAACAAAAGACACAAACCTAGGCGACATAAAACTCCAACCACAACCACAATAAAACTGTGCAAACCTCTAGAAATGTATGTGTGCAGGCGCCTAAAGCATCCCTTTTTCAACACCTTTTCCAGACGGCTTAACTAGCAAACAGAAAACAACATTTATTACGCACAAGATTAGGCCTGCCAGGAAAATGGGTGAATACGTTTTGTAAGTTTCAGCTATAAAGCTGAACAGATAGATGCCCGTGGATGAGCTTATGTGATGTATAAAGTTTAGGATTCCGAAAAGCTTCCCAACCGATCTGCTTCCATACACGTCTCCAAGCCAAGCTGAGACAACAGGCACCATCCCAAAGGTGCTTAAACCCATCAAAGTTGCAAAAGCATAATATGTTGTCATAGATTTAATCGGCAGGACAGGGATGAGTAGGGCGATGGTTCTAATCACATAAGAAAGCGTAAAAGGCATTTTGTTTCCGAATTTTTCAGGCAGCGAGCCGACAAGGATTGTTCCTATAAAGGCAAGCGCCCCCATTAACCCCAACGTGTAAGAAGCTGCAACCTCTTCAACACCTAATTCTAAACTTATCGGTATCCAAAGATTTGAGAAAGGCACGTCTGTAGACCCGCAGATAAAAAAGATTACTAGAAGCAACGGGAAAAACCGGTCCTTTAAATTTGCCAAAGAAGTGACAGCTCCATTTTCGCTTCTCAGGACTTCCGTTTGAACTGTTTCCGGTTCTTTAAGTAGAAAAACTGCAACTAAGACAATCAGCAGGAAAGCTGTGCCGAGGATAAGCCATGAATGTCTCCATCCATAGCTTAGAATAAGCCATCCGGCTGTTGGAACAATTAAGAATCCGCCAAGCATAAATGCTGACTGGAAAAATGTCAAAACAAGACTTCGCCTTTCAGCAAACCACCTTGTCACTAAGGCTGTGGTAGCTATCATGCAGCTGCTAATACAAGCGAAGCCGAAAACGACCCCGTAAAGCAGGTAGACATGCCAGAGTGACGAGGCAAAAGCCAACATTAAAACACTTGCTCCAGCAACCGCCGCTCCAGCTAAAATTATAGTTTTGGGGCGATGCTTCTCTACAACCCAGCCTATGATTGGTTGTGAAAAACCTGCAATCAAACCGTTAATAGTCATAGCTAAAGCTAGTGAGGGCATGCTCCAGTTAAATTCCCTAAGCATTGGTAAAAAGAAAACAGCAAAAGCATTCTGGATGCCGGCGCCGATTAAAAGAAGGGCAAAACATAGCAGCACTATAATCCATTTCCGCGTCAACTTTGCAACCAGCCCATGTCGATTTAGCGTTTCCACAAGTTATAAAAATGAGCATATTAATTTTGTGCAGCTCAAGCGAAAACGCATCTGTAAAGCCGGCTCTCGCACTCAAGATCCCAATCACATTTCAGCGGGGCCAGAGTCGTCATCGCCAGCCATGTAGATTAAAAAGTCAGGACTTGGATAAAAAGTTATAGCAAACCAGCCCTGGAGCTTTAATTTACCATGCTTAGCCACTTGAAGGTTGTACCTTTAGCAGCTGAAAGTTTAGGCGTTCGATCCATGTGCACCTACATTGAAACGCCGGATCTGCGAATACTTTTAGACGCAGGAGTTTCCCTCTGTCCAAACCGCTACGGGTTGCCGCCTCACCCGCTTGAATTTCAAGCCATCGCCAATTGTCGGAGGAGAATCGCTGAGGCTGCTGAAAAGGCTGACGTCACAACCATAAGCCATTACCATTTCGACCATCATACACCCTCTTACGAGGATTGGCTCTGCAACTGGACGAGGGCAGATGAAACAGCATGGGAAATCTACCGTGGGAAAATAGTTTTATTGAAGAATCCTAAAGAATGGATCAACTTCAGTCAAAGACGAAGAGGATGGGTTTTCCAGAAGACAAGTGGAAAACATGCTGAAAAGCTTGAAGTCGCAGACGGCAAAACCTTCGTTTTTGGAAAAACCACTGTAAAGTTTTCAGAACCCGTCCCACACGGCCCAAATGATTCAGCCCTAGGCTGGGTTTTAATGGCAACGGTAGAGTTTAAGACTGAAAAAATTCTTTTCGCACCAGACGTGCAAGGTCCAATTTCAACTAAAACGCTTGAAAAAATAACTCGCGAAAAACCCTGCTTAACTATTATCGGCGGGCCTCCATCATACCTTGCCGGTTTCAGAGTTGACGAGAAACAGTTTCAAACGGGAATGACTAATTTAGAGAAAGTGGTTGAGGTTGTCCCATGCACCATTCTGGAACACCATATTTTAAGAGATGAAAGTTGGCGTGAAAAAACTGCAGGAGTCTTTGAAACAGCTGACAATGTCGGGCATAAGGTGTTAACCGCCGCCGAATTTTTAGGTGAAAAAAACAGTTTCTTAGAAGCTGCAAGGAAAAGGCTTTACGCTGAAAAACCACCTTCGAAAAAATTTGAGAAATGGATGCGTGGAAGCCTAAAGGTGAAAAAAGAGACTAGACCTCCGATCTAGCTGCCGCGTAGGATTTCTGCCAATAACCGTTCCAGTTACGGCTTCGGGCTACGAAGCTTTGAATATAAGATTATTCCAGCATTGCTGCAAAACTTAGATCTGACTGGCAATTGTGCAGGTTTTAGGGTATAAACCTAAAAGGGAAATTCAGCTTCTTTGCACGCGTGTTATGTTTACAGCGCCTTTAGGGCATGTTATGTAACATATTCGGCATTTTTTGCATAAATCCTTGTTCAGTATTAGAGTGAACTTTTTAATGTAAAACGACCTTTCAATGACAAGTTCTTTTTCATTGTTGTTTCTTGTCGATTTAGGCCATGAAGTATGCTTGTTCGCCATAGATGAAAGCTTTCGTTGAGGACGGTTTGCGGGTTTATATGCTGACAATTTTTCAACCGCCAATTTCCACGTATTTGATTCTGAGGGCTTGGCGTTAACGTGGGTTATCTTCAGGTTTATTGCTCCTTCAACTGGACAGAAGTTTATGCATGTTCCACAGTAAACGCAGAAGTCAGGTAAAACATCGACTTTTCCTTGTTCGTTAATGTATAAAGCGTTTACTGGACATTGATGCATACAGCTTTCGCATCCAGCTGGACATTTCTCATCAAATATTTCTATTGAACCTTCGAATATTTTGTCGATTTGGATTACTGAACGGCATACTGATTCACACCATTTGCAAGTTGGGCATCTGCCCACATCACTTATGTGGACGCACGTTCCGTTGAAGGAAAGCAGGTTTAATGGGCAAGCTTCAAAGCAAAGCCTTTCACAAAGCGAGTTGACACGTTTACAGGTTTCAGCATCAATCCTGACGCTGCGATGAATTTCTGGAAAACAATTCTTCTTAACAACGGGATTCAAATGTTTGCCGTTGATGTAAAGTTTGATGGCGTTGAATGGGCAGAGAACCTCACATATACCACAATAAATGCATAGTTCAGGGTCTAAGTCTACTGAAACATCCAGCATACTTGATATTCATATGAAGGAAATTATTTTAATTTGGTTTGTCATCTTCCTTTCTCTTCTTCACCTCTGGGTACCAACCTCCAGCTGGCGGTCTCAAGTTTGGAGGCGGCGGGTTCGGCATTTGCGGTCGGAAATGTTCCTCTGTGGCTTTCCTCTTCCATCTTGGCAGCTTATGGGTCGGCCAGTTCATTTTTATGGCTCCTTTAAGGGATTTTGGACATGCATGAACGCAACAGCCGCATTCGCAACACTCGTCTGGGTAAACCAGTATTGGAGGCTTAGACCTTTCAGGGTTAGGCAATAGAATGTCCATTCTACACGCTTTTATACACAATGGCTCTTTAAAAGTGGGGTAACATCCATCGCAGACTTCAGGGTTGAATTCTATAATGGAGCTGACGGCTACTGGCGCATAATATTTTCTACATTCACTCATAAAGATCACCACGGTTTATGTTTCTCATAGTTTTCCCGGTATGTAGAAGCGTTTGGAGGCAACAGCCAAAAAAGTGGAGGAAGCACTCTGAAATCGGCTTTCCCCTCAGTTAACTTCATTGTCAAAAAACCGTTCACATTTCCCCTTCGCTTTTTCTCAAGCATGTAAAGAAGCGTCAGTTTCGCGTTTTCCATAACGCTTAAAGTTTCCAACGTTCTGGCTAGTTCATGCGGGTTCCTCGCAGCAAGCCTATTTGCTTCGCCTTCCTCAAATTCTTTAAACCATTTTAACGCTATTTTAAGCAGCTCCTCATTTGTAAAATCATTGACGTGTGTGCGCATTACTTTGCATACAGCCACGTTGAGCTCTTTCCAGTCTATACCGCCATTTCTCCTGGTTGGAGCGTAAACACGCTGCCTCTCTTTATCAACCTGATCCCAATTAATGTTTCCAAAACCTGCCTTTTTTGCATATTCAGAAGCTTTAGCTCCAGCCCAGCGTCCTTCAACAGCAGCTCCGCCGTAACCGCAGGAGCCGAAGCAAACCTCACCTGCGACATATAAGCCTTCGATGCCTAAAGCTTTAAAATCCCAATCATGCAACACGCCTCCAGCCAACCTTGCGTATCCAAGCTCAAGAGGATCCAAATCTATTCTTTTCCCGTCACCGCCCCAACAATAAACCTGCAGCATATCCTTATCAGGGTCAAATCCTCCTTCAACCATGTTTTTGTAGAAAATCCACGTTTTTCCCTCGTTTGCCACCATTAAGCCGAAGATTGCCCTCCTTTCATGTTCAGGCATGGACGGCAAATCCGCATAAAGCGGCAAAGTGTACTCGCCCTTTTTAACCATATTCATGAAATCGTCAAATGTTAAACGACTGTGCGATATCGGCTTCACAGGCTCAGGCGGAATAGGAGGCACACCGAATATTTTATGCACGTAACCTCTTAAAGGAGATTTAGTGCGTTCCTCAATCGAAGTAAGCATTTTTCCAGTAACATTATCAATCCATGGAACTTCCTTTCCTTTAGCATCAACTAAATTGCAGGGAAACCAAGTGTTAGAGGAGCTTCCCCCGCCATAGGAAGGCTTTTCTGCCCCGCAACCCCGTTGACTTTCCATTTTATCTAACAAAGTTAACTCAGCGCCAGCACGCCATGCAAGCACTATGCCTGCTCCGCAAACGTTCGGCGAATGTGTTGAAAGACCACTTTGAAACGTATAACCCCAATAATTGAAAATTCTCCCAGCCCAGTCTCTGTACCCAGTGGACAATATTACCGCCTTTGCCTTGAAAACGTAAAACTCGCCAGTTCTAGTATGTACACCTATCGCTCCTACAACACGTACACCCTCTTTCTCATCCTCTGTTAACAGACTAGTAACTAAGATTCTGCTGTATAGAGGAATCCTTAATCTTACAAGCTCTTCATACATTGCCTGTCTAAAAGTTGTCCCCCAAACTCTAAGAACGGATTTCACGTCATAATCATAAGCGTACAAAAGCTTGGTTTCTTCATCTCTGAATGGAGCACCTTTAAACAGGTCTTCAGTGTCTCTAATTTTTGCACCCAACTTCTCAAATTCTAAAAGCGTTTTATAAGACTCATTAAAAATCACATAGCAGCCTATCCCGTCGAAAAACCCATCTGTTACCTCTTCCCAAAACCTGATCGCTTCGTCAGGCTTAACCATGCAAGCCGGGTTATCATAACATCTAGTCCAATGGTCACACCCCGCGGGACTGGCTGAAAACACATCCATCTGCTCCACTATGGCAACCTTCACGCCTCTCTTTGCAGCAGTCATAGCAGCCCAAGAACCAGCCACACCCCCACCAATAACAAGCACATCAGCCTCAACCTCGTTAACCCTCTCATAATTCACCGGGTAAGGCCATTCAACACAAACACCGTTCAAATCAAACCCCCTATTAAAATGGGGGGTCGCGAATTTTAAAATTTGCTCAACATGCTTACACCAAGAACAGCTTATGCAGCATTCTAGACATTAAAACGTTCAATCATGAATTCTTCACAGTTTCCAACATTTACCCCCACAACATATAAAGACCTTGAAGAAATCAAATCTAAATCCGGCAAGTCGCTTTGGCTTACCGTAAATCTTATACGCGGTTATATCAGAAATTTAAATCCGAGGGTTTTATAGATGGTGAAAAAAATATTAGCTTTTCTAATCGCAACAATTTTAATGTCGACTATTGTTTTCTCAACTCCGATAAAATCTGCCAGCTCACTGGGACCAGAAAGGACAATCCCTCCTATAGTTTCCACCGAGTGGCTTTATGTTAACCTTAACATTCCAAATTTAATTGTGCTTGACATTAGAAGCTGGGATTCGTATATTTCAGGTCATATTCCTGGAGCTGTTAATGTTCCTGAGTCTGGATGGTATATTAATCCGCCTTTTAGCGCTGAATTTCCATGGATGGAGATACCTTCAACTCAGCAATTATTCAGTCTTATAGGTAATGCAGGCATTAAAAAAGACAGTTTGGTGGTTGTTGTCGGCGGAACAAGCGGTCCGTTGTCGCCGATGCCGTTGGCCCTATATTCCACTGCCGGCATCACCAGAGTTGCCATAACCCTGCTGTACGCCGGAATCACTAATGTCGCCATTCTAGACGGGGGATACGACAAGTGGGTCGCAGAGGGTAAACCTGTGTCAACGGCTCCCGTCACCCCAACGCCTACAACATACACTGGGGTTGTCCAGTCTAAGATGATTGTTTCAAAACAGGACGTGTATAACAAGATTGGACAATCAATCATTGTTGATTCGCGTGACTCAGAGGTCTACATTGGACTTGTACAGGAGCCTTGGACCAACAGAACCGGCCATATACCAACAGCTAGAAGTCTTCCTACACCTTGGCTTTGGAGCATAAGCCTCGATGCTTCCGGAAACGCTAAACATGTAACATACAAAAGTTATGAGGATCTTGAAACTTTGGCTTTCGACATCATTGGTTCCGACGTGTCCAGGGAAATAGTCGTTTATTGCGGAGTGGGCGGTTATGCAAGCACCATGTATTTCGTGTTAAGCGAGGTTCTCGGCTATAGAAACGTTAAGATGTATGACGGTTCAGCACAAGAATGGTCCTACGACCCCTCATTACCAATAGTGAATGAAGATTTAGGCGCTGGGTACATGCGCCTATCCGCTGCCTACAACACGCTTAAAAATGATTATGCTAAGTTACAGGGCAATTATAACAGTCTCTCGGAGAAAATCGCTAAGCTTGAAAGCGATTTTGTTCAACTAAAAAGCGAATACGACAAACTCAAGAGCAGCAACGAAGAGCTTCAAAAAAGCTATACCGAACTTGCCAAAACAACGACACCTGCATACTTGGCATATATTTTCATTGCAACAACATTTATCTTCATTCTTGCGGCAGCTTATCTAGCACTGCGACTTAGGAAAACCTAATGTGGAATGCTCTCCGTTCATCCTCCACATTTTTAAATGTTTTGCAAAATTTGTCAACCCATGTCTGGATAATGTGTTTATACCTAGTTAGGTGTCCCCTTTTAAACGCATTTTGGAATAGATTAACCTATTCCTGATTTACTATGCCTTTTATTGATAGGTATTAAGATTTTAGTTTATACAAGCATAAACGTAAATTAATAACATTTCATATTGAATCAATATGCAGAGGCTTACTGTTTAAGGGTGATTTAATGGAAATTAAAAAAATAGTTGTCGTAGGTGCTGGCTCGATAGGACATGCCATAGCAGAACTGGTGGCGACATACGGTTTTGCCGTGAACCTTATGGATATAAGTGAAGAAGCTTTGAAAAGGGCTATGCAGAAGATACAGGAGGATTTAAAGAAGAGCTATGAACGGAAAAGAATCATTGAGAGTCCAGAAGTTGTGTCTGCTAGAATATACTCGACCACAAATCTCAGAGAAGCGGTGGAAGACGTTGACCTTGTGATTGAAGCTGTACCGGAGATTGTTGACCTAAAGAAGAAAGTTTTTGCAGAAATTGATCAGAACTGTCCAGAACACACAATTATAGCAACTAACACGTCGTCTCTTAGCATAACAGAGCTTGGAAACGCCACTGGAAGACCTGATAGGTTTATAGGGATGCATTTCTTTAATCCACCGTGGATTTTAACTCTTTTAGAAATAATAAGAGGAGAAGGCACAAGCGAAGAAACGGTTAAAACTGTTGAAGATTTCGCAAGAAGAATTGGAAGAACCATCATACACGTGAAAAAAGATGTCCCAGGATTCGTCGCCAACAGGATTTTTGTTACAATGACCAACGAGGCAGCTTGGGCTGTCGACATGCGAGAGGGGACAATAGAGGAGATAGACTCAGCTATTAAGTATAGAATTGGGCTTCCAATGGGGCTTTTCGAGCTTCACGACGTGCTAGGTGATGGAAGCGTCGACGTAAGCTACCATGTGTTGGAGTATTTCCGTCAAACCCTTGGAGAAACTTACAGACCTGCCCCAATTTTTGAAAGACTTTTCAAAGCTGGACATTTCGGGAAGAAAACCGGACGAGGGTTTTACGATTGGAGCATGGGGAAAACAAATGAAGTGCCATTAAAGGCTGGGGGAAATTTTGATCTTCTTAGGCTTATTGCTCCAGCCGTGAATGAAGCTGCTTGGCTTATCGAGAAAGGTGTAGTTAACCCTGAAGAGATAGATTGTGCAGTTCTCCACGGATTAAACTACCCAAGGGGAATACTGAGAATAGCTGATGATGTGGGCATTGACAAAATTGTCAATAAATTAAGCGAACTTTTTGAAAAGTTTGGTGAAGACAGATACAGGCCAAATCAAGTTTTACTTAAAATGGTTGAGGAGAACAAGCTTGGAAGAAAAACAGGTGAAGGATTCTACAAGTATGGAAGAACAAACTATGAATTTATTACACTGGAAAAAATCGATGAGGTCGGCATACTGAAACTCAACAGGCCGATGAGAGCTAATGCTTTAAACATTACTTTCTTAGAAGAGTTTGACGATGCTTTAAGCCTGCTTGAAGAAGACGAAAACTTTAGGGTAATCGTTATTACCGGAGAGGGAAGGAACTTTTGTGCAGGAGCAGACATTTCCACGTTCGCTTCGGGAAGGCCTGAGCTTGTAACAGAATTTAGCCAGACAGGCCACAGGGTTTTCAGAAAAATTGAGATGTGTCCAAAGCCCGTTATCGCAGCCATTAACGGTCCAGCGTTGGGAGGCGGATTCGAACTTGCAATGGCATGCGATTTAAGAGTCATAAGCGACAGAGCTTTTCTAGGGCTGCCAGAACTCAACTTAGGGATAACTCCAGGCTGGGGTGGAACACAAAGGTTAGCGCATCTTGTTGGCGTAGCAAAAATGAAAGAAATAATCCTTCTCAGAAAAAATCTAGACGCCCAAGCTGCTCTACAGCTTGGACTTGTTTCAGCAGTTTATCCAGCTGCAGAGTTCAAAGAAAAAGTGACTGAGTTTGCAAAAGGAATTGCAGAGCTTCCACCACTTGCCGTAAAATACTTGAAGAAGGTTATTGCTCTAGGGGTAACGCCGACTCTTGAATCCGGATGCTTCATAGAGTCAGAGGCTTCAGGAAATATTGCTCTCACGGATGACGCTGCAGAGGGAATTCAAGCTTTCACGTATCGTAGGAAACCACGATTCGTTGGAAAGTGAAAAAACAAAAATTGTGAGAAACTCTAGAACGAATACACGTTGCTTAACAAGGAGAGTAAGCAGGGATCCAGCAGCTAACATTCGACATCTACATTCTAGCTATATAATTGCGTGTAAAGACCATTGATGGACCACCTGTTTTAAAGCCTGAGACGTCAGCCATTGAAATAAAATATCGAAAAAACCCTAGAAACCTACAGCAACAATTCCTCTTATAATGTCTGCAACGTCTTCTGCTTTGTCTGATGCTTCCTCCAAATTTTCAATAGACTCCTTCAGCATAAGTAAGGTGCTTATGCTTTTAGATTTTTCACCCCATTGCAACACTTTCGCTATGAGTGTGACGCGGAACTCGTCTATGGCCTCTTCCTTTCTCTCAACGTTCTCCGCCAGCTTTAGAATTTCTTTTGAACCTTCAATAAGCCCTTTTAAAGCGTTCTCTAAACATGTCACTATGTCGTAAACCATGTTTACTAACTTGGCTACATCTTCCTTCACGTCGCCGGGCACGTTCACAGGATCTACGTATAAAAGCTTTGCAGAAGCCGCTTTAAGGTTGGCAGCTATATCATCCATAGTTAGCACAAGCCTTATGATGTCTTCTCTGTCCATCGGGTGGAAGGGCCCCTTGGAAAGTTCAACGATGATTGCCTCTTTTTCATCATCAGCTTCGCGTTCTAGCCTAAAAATTTCCTTAAATGTTTTTTCCATGTTTTCACGGCTGTCTGATAAGAACGCATTTACAAAATCTTTCAGCTTTTTTGACAATTCAACAATTTTACTTAGATGTCTCTCTGTACGCTTAAGAATCTCTCTTTCTCTTCCCCTTCCAATCCATATGCTGGGGTGGCTTCGAAACAAGGTATGCACCTGACGGCGCTAATTTAACAGTTCTTCATACATATCCTTTACGGTTATTGACTCGGCTTGGTTACTCTGTGAAGCCTTAAGGTGCTGGTTTGATTATAGATCCCGTAAATGGAAACAGTATGGAATACGCAACATAAGCTATGAAGGCGGTTACAAAAACGGTTGCAACCCAACTCAGAGACAGCACTGTCACGGTTCTTCTATTTATTCCGGAGGAGCCGTAACTGGCTAAACCGACACCTATAAGCGCGCCAACGCTTGCTAAAGACGTTGATATAGGCATCCCGTAGCCAAGAATCATGTATGGAACTATCGTGAATAAATGAACCACTAAAGCATTAGCAACCTCAGCGGATGCACCTGTAACCGGGTTAAGTCTTGTAATTTTGAAGGCCACGGTTTCAATAACTCTTGGTCCGAGCAGAAACCCGCCCAAAGCTATGCCTAAACTTCCAAACGCTGCAAGCAAGAGCATAATATTGTATTCAGGAGGAAAACCTAAGATCATTTTGGTAACAGTTACATATACACCAGTTGCATTTGCTATGTCATTTGCTCCAAAAGCGTACGCTGAGTAACAAAGTGCAAGTTTAAGCAAGGTAGGTAAGCTTCTTGTAACGGCAGCGTATTTCGCAGTTATGGCCGCGATAAGTTTATACAGCAAGAAGGCAATAAATGCCGCCAGCAAGGGTGATGTAAGCCAACTTATGATAACAGTTTGAATCAAACCCCATTGAATCCCACCTATGCCATAAGCTGCTATACCATAGCCTAAGATGCTTCCAATAATTGAATGCGTCACTGATATTTCAAGACCGTAAAAGTTACAGAACATAATCCAGATGAAGGCGGAGAGAACCGCGACAATTGCGCCAAGAAGATCTATGGATGGAACTATGCCTGTTCCTACAGTTTTCATAACCATAAATCCTTGAGTTAAGGCTCCCAAGGCTACGAACAAGGCAAAAAGAACAACAGCTTGTCTGATTGTTAAGACCCTGGCGCCCACAGCAGTTTCCGTAGGCGTAGCCGCGTCGTTTCCCCCTAACGCTATAGCCATAAGAAATGATAAAAGAAAACCCGTAACCAGCGCTATTTCAGTAAGGCTCACTGTTTCCCCTCAGACGAGTCTGTGAACTAAAGCTTTAGTATAATATAGGAATTACTAAAAACTTCGCATAAATATGCAGCTGCATCCTGTGAAGTTACATTTAACATTTTACAGTTTTCACATATTGCCGTGACGACGAACTTTACTAGAATTTTCCATCCTAAATCAGCATTTCAGCAAAGATCGCCGAAAACCTGTTATTACAAAAGAGTTGAAGGTCAATAAGAACGTCACTTTCATAGACAATCTTTCGGCGCGCACCAACCTTCAAAATAATGTATGGCTTTCCTTAATAATGCGCCAATTTATTTGATTGATGTAACGTTCCAAGCAAATAAGCATTTTAAAATGACCAAGAACCTGATATGATAATATGGCATTTTGCAAAGTCGCATTTCAGGCATAGTTTGAGCCCAATTTGCAAACAAGTCTGTTTCACTTGGCTAAGCCAAAACAACACATTTGCCCGGTAATTTTACTCTCTTAGTCTAGAAACGTTTAATTTTTGCCTTGAACAAGTCTTATTGTTTCCTTGTTAGAGAAGGAGCCTGTATGAAGGAGATTATTGTTGAAGGTTTAGGCGGGCAAGGTCCTAAATTGGCTGGCGACTGCCTGGTTCAAGCGGCTTTGCTTGAAGGAAAATACGCGCAATCGCGGCCTTGTTATGGACCGGAAAGAAGAGCTGGAGTGGTTATTGTTTTTTACAGGTTAAACGATGCGCCTATAAGGAAAAAATGCACTTTCAGCGAGGCTGACTGCATTTTGCTTATGCACGAGTATTTGCTTGAAAAATATTTATCGTTTGGCTTTATCACTTCTGCAAGCGCTTCCCCAGATGGACCTTCACTTTTAAGGTTTGATGACTCTATGCTTAGAGGCATGCTTTACTTTGGAGCTACAGGTGTGACGAATGTTAAACTGAAAGAAGGAGGAATCATAATAGCAAATACAAAAATGAGCCCTGAAGAAATTAAGATTAAGGGCGATGTTAAACCCTCTAAAATAGCCACGTTAGACGCTTACGCTATTTCTAAGGAAATATATGGGGACAGGGCTATTCCAATAGTGAACACGATTATGATGGGTGCTTTCGCCAAGGCTACAAACTGGTTAGGGCTGAAGTCAATAATAGGCGCTATAAGGTGGAGGTGGCCGGATGCGGCGGAGGCGAACGTTAAGGCAGCTGAAAAAGGCTATGAAGCCGCAAAAGTGCTGGAGGTTTAGACATTGAAAAGTAGAAAGCCGAAGCTTCCGCAGGCCCCTTTACCTGTTATACAAAGGCTTCGAATGTACGAGTTTGGAGACAAGGAAGGATGTTTATGGGGGGGACCTTGGCTTTGGCCTGTGAGGCGTGAAGTTACGCCTCCAATTCGCATCCCTGCCCCAGATAATGAAATTTGCAATCAATGTGGATTATGCATAGATTTCTGTCCACAAGGCATCATATTTAAGGCTGAAAAAGGAGTCACAATAGACTACACATACTGCAAGGGATGCCTTATATGTGTTAACGAATGTAAAAGGGGTGCAATGAAAGTACTCTAACAAGGTGTCTTTTATGGAACATGTTGAAGCTTTAACTGGAAATGAATCCGTAAGCTGGGGGGTAAGGCTAAGCCGTCCTCAGCTAATAGCTGCTTATCCAATAACTCCTCAAACTGAAATAGTGGAGATTCTTTCAAAATGGGTGGCCGACGGCGAACTTAATGCAGAGTTTGTAAACCCTGAAGGCGAATACAGTGTCGGAGGCATCGTTATGGGTGCATCTGACGCTGGTGTAAGGGTTTTCACAGCCACCTGCTCCCAAGGCTTAGCCTACGGCTTTGAATACTTCTCTCTAATAGGCTGGTCAAGACTTCCAGTGGTAATGGCTGTGACGAACAGAGCGCTTGGAGGATTCACAATTTACTGTGATCACAGAGATTCGCTTTCTTTAGCGAACCACAACTGGATACAGTTTTACTGTGAAGACAACCAAGAAGCTTTAGACACTGTTATACAAGCCTATAAAATAGCTGAAGACCTTAGAGTTTCTATGCCTGCCATGGTATGCATCGACGGCTTCTACCTTAGTCACACAACTTCAGCCGTAAGGATTCCAGACCAAGCCATAGTTGACGAGTTTCTTCCACCGCCGCGCAGGTTACAGCCCTTAGGCTTAGCGCAATTAAAAACTAACGAAATGTTCGAGACTCTTGAAGCAACCTGGGCTAGAGAACGGTTTAAGGCAGTGGCTAACGAGAAAGCGAAACTTGTAATCGACGAAGTAGACAGGGATTTCGGTGAAAAGTTTGGACGCAGCTACGGAGGTTTGATGGAAGCCTATCGCTGCGAAGATGCTGAATTAGCCATAGTAGCAATGGGATCCATGGTTGGCACTGCAAGAGAGGTTGTGGATAATTATAGAAAAAAAGGCGTCCCTGTAGGTTTGGTAAAGCTAAGGGCGTACCGTCCATTTCCTAAAGAGCGCATACGCGAGGTTGCTAAAAACCTTAAAGTGATGATAGCTATGGACAGAAACACTGCCTGGGGATCGCCTGGAGGCGGCGGGGTTATTTTTGAAGACCTAAAATCAGCAGTGTACCATTTAGATGAGCGGCCCCTTCTGATGGACTTCGTAGTCGGCTTGTACGGGATAGACGTTGCCGAAAAAGACTTCAAGTATGCAATTGAAAAAGGCTTAAAGGCTCTTAAAAAGGGTAAGGTTGAAAAAGAAACAGAATGGCTTAACCTAGGCCGTCCTTACGAAGTTGAAGCAATCCCGTTGACGATTGAGGCAAAACCTGGCATTTCTGATCCTCGATATAAAGGTAGAGTGGTGCTTCCCGGCGATCTCTGCTGCCCAGGCTGTGCTTACCCACTCGCAATGAGACATTTCATTGAAAATCTAGAGAAGACAATAGTTTCAGTAGACGTTGTAGGCTGCCGAGCTCTAGGACCAACAGTTCTCGGAGTATGGTGTCAAGCGCTCCTTTCAGGAGCATCATGCTACGCCTCCGGCGTGTCTAGGGCGCTTAAGATTTTAGGCGAAAGGGAAAAAGTTGAAGTCTTGTACTGTGGAGGCGACGGCGGCATTGCAGACGTAGGTTTCCAACCTCTTTCCGGTGCAGCGGAACGTAACGAAGACATACTTGTAGTCTGCTTAGACAATGAAGCATATATGAACACAGGCACTCAGAGAAGCAGTTCAACCCCAATGCATGCTTGGACAACCACCACTGAAGTTGGTAAAATTAGAACAGGCAAACCTGAGCATAAAAAGGATATGCCCCTCATCATGGCTGCTCACAATGTTCCCTACGTAGCCACGGCAAGCGTGTCCCACATTAAGGATCTTGTCTATAAGGCTAAAAGAGCGTCAGAAATAAAGGGCTTCAGGTACATACATATACTTACTCCCTGCCCCTCTGGATGGCGTTTTCCAGCTGAAAAAACCGTGGAAGTTGCAAGGCTAGCCGTGCAAACAGGATATTTCCCCCTCTTCGAAATTGAAGAGGGAAAGAAGCTGCGCTTTACAGTGGAACCTCTTCAAAAACCAAAACCAGTAGCTGAGTTTCTCAAAATGCAGGGAAGATTCGCCCACTTGAAAGAAGCTGAATTAAAAGAAATTCAAGAATGGGTAAACATGCGCATCCAATACTTAAAACATTTAGCAAAGTTCAATGCATTATATTCTTCGACAACACTATAGGATTACGCTGCTAACCCCGAAAAACGCATTTTAAACCGTGAACATTAAATTTCGCTAACCAACGGGTGAAATCAATGATATGCAGGGATATTCTCCCTAGGTTTCTAAGGCTTTTACACGGCCTTTCTCTTTTAGCTCGCGCCTAGTTAGGTTGTGCGCTAATGGCATGCGCCAGTTTGAAATCCGGTTACAGATGGATTATGTTATTTTTAGGTTGGCTTGTATATTTTTCATTCGGGATGGTTTCATCGTCCCTCGCTCCCTTGGTATCTTTCATACGTGATGAATTGAATCTAACATATTCTCAGTTTGGCACGGTTCTTGGAGCATGGCCATTAACCTATATTGCAGTATCATTTTTGGAGGGCATGCTAATAGACAGGATTGGGATTCGAAAGTCTATTACACTTGGCGTGCTATTCCTATCAATGTCGGCTCTTCTAAGAAGTGCTGCGTGGGACTATGCAACACTGTTCACGGCTGTGGCAATTTTCGGCCTGGGAGGCCCAATGATTTCTATAGGATTACCTAAACTAATTGCAGGATGGTTCTCCGGCAGGGAGAGAGGTACAGCCACAGGCATATATATAACCGGATCCACTCTAGGCATGTCCTTCAGTCTTGCTCTAACCAATAGCCTGATCCTCCCGCTCGCTGGAAATTGGCGGAACACTTGTATCGCCTACGGTGTTGCCGCTTTTTTGATTGCTGCCCTCTGGCTTGTTGCGGCTCGCGAAGCCCCAGAAAACATTAGCAAAAATGAAAATGGTAAAGCTTCATCAACGGGGCGAAATTACTCTGCGGTTATAAAACATAGGGATGTGTGGCTTGTGGTTATAATAGGCTTTTCAGGTTTTATGACTGGGCACGGCTTGAAGAACTGGCTGCCTCAAATATATGAGTTAAACGGTATGACAGCGTCTGAAGCAGGATTTTTAGCTTCTGTTCCCACCATAGTTGGAGCGCTAGGCAGCATTATAATCAATAGGACAGCAGCTCGGCTGACTTCTAGGAAAACCGTTATGATCGTGCTTTTAGCGATAAGCAGCATCGGCATTTACCTTGTGACAACCTTAACAGGCCCTGTTGTATGGGCGATTGCGGTAGTTTACGGATTTTGCTCAGGGGCTTTGCTTCCGCTTCTGATGCTTGTGCTTATGGAAATGAGAGACATAGGCCAGAAACTTATGGGAACCGCTGGAGGACTATTCTTCACCATTGGAGAACTGGGCGGTTTTAGCGGACCAACAATAATGGGTTACCTTAAGGACCATACGGGAACATTCATTCCAAGCGTCGTCATGCTATCCGTGATAAATGGGATAATGATTCTACCAGCCCTCGTCCTTGATGAAAGAAGAACATGACTAGCACGCGTTGCAGTCTTCTTATCTTCTACAATGAAGCTTCGCCTTTCCAAAATGGCTAGATAAGTTTAAGGTTTATGGGATGTGGCAACTTAAGGCTTGCCCATTAGGTGGTTATAGTAGCGTGTGAAAGTGGGCAGTCATTTATGTGCTCATAACAGGCATAGTGATTGCAAAAAAGAATAAAGCAGTTTAAATCAATTCAGCAACAAGCTAGCAGGGTTAAAGCAAAAACCATAGTTAAGCGGTTGAAACCGGCTTCGATCGGTCAAATTGTTACGTTACATACAGCATTCTTAAAAACCTGTTAGCGTATTATTTTTAAACGTCTTTGGAGGTAGACATGTTTCAAGGGGATGATGGAGCGATGGTGGAAGGCAAATGGAAGGTTTTTGTTTTCTCGCCATATGACTTTGGCTGGGATACAAGCGTTGTAGACGAGTGCTATAATCAGCTTAGAAGACAAGGATGCGAAGTTGTCCTTGCTGAAAATCTCACTATTCCCACAAGAGAGGAACTTTTAGGATTAGGCAAGGATGCTGACGCTTTTATGGGTGTCCAAAGCAAGAAGGAACGTATCGACGAGGATGTTCTTAGAAACGCGCCTAATCTTAGAATAATAGCTAAATACACTATAGGGGTGGATGAAGTGGATTTGGCGGCAGCGACGAAGCAGGGCATTTTGGTGACAAACGCGCCTGTTGAATCCACAGCTGTAGGTGTGGCTGAAAACACATTGGCTTTAATGCTTGCGTTACTGAAAAAAATAGTTCTTAGAGATAAGCTTACCAGGGCTGGAGTATGGCGGCCTAAAGAGGTTAAAGGTGTCTATATGCGCCGCGGTGTTACTGTTGGATTTATAGGATTTGGTAGAATAGCACAGGAGGTTAATAAGCTGCTTGAGCCTTGGGGTGTCAAACGCATAGTTTACAGTCCCCATGTTCCCAAATCCGTTTTTGAACAGTCAAATGTAACAGCAGTCGACCTGGAAACTCTGCTTATTGAATCAGACGTCGTGCTAGTGTTAACTTCTTTGACGCCTGAAAAACGCCACATGATAGGAGAACGGGAGCTTAAAATTATGAAGAAAACCGCATACTTGATAAACACAGCCAGAGGAGCCTTGATAGATGAAAAAAGTCTTGTTAAAGCTCTTAAAGAAGGATGGATAGCGGGCGCAGCTTTGGACTGCTTTGAACAAGAGCCCATAAGTCTAGACAACCCGCTTTTAAAGTTGGAAAACGTGATACTAAGCCCACACTGTTCAGACCTTAATGAAGGAGCCGGAGTGGAGGTTGAAGGCGTCAAAGTAGCCACAGAAAACGTGTTGAAGGCGTTACGTGGAGAACTTCCAATAAACATCGTTAATCCTGATGCTATTCCAAGATGGATTGAAAGGTTTGGAGGAACTGCAGTAAGACTAAAATAGACACGCGAACAGCTGCTGGCCATCAGCGTGCAGTTTTATAAGCTTTATCGGTGTTCTCTGTTTTTCATAAGCCCTATTCGTCATTCATTGTGTAGTACATTAATTCTTCAGTTTTCTTCGGTTTAAGCACAAGTTTGTCTCTGCCGATTTTCACACCTTGAAGATCATGAACTTCAGAGTTTGAATTGAAAACCGGAGGCAGCTCAGGATCTGCGTACGGACCCCGGTTCTTCCATAGTTCAAGAGCCCTACTCACGTCGTAAGGAACTATTTCCCTGTGGGGATCACGTTCCTTCATTATCACGGCTGGTTTAGCTTCATCCGGTTCCGGCATGCCTTTGAGTTTTCTGGTTAACTTGAACTTTTTGCCGTATTTTTCAATCAGCTGCTCGAGTGGGCCAAAGTCTAAAGCTCTCATTTGACAGCTGGAAACACATATAGGAAGCATGTTTTGTTCAAGTCTGTCAATGCACATAGTGCATTTTTGTGCCTTTTCACATGGATCGTCGCTTGGAAACAGTATAGCACCGTAAGGACAGGCTTCCCAACAGGCTCTGTTACAGTTAACAACAGCTGGACTGCAATATTCTTCGTCTATTAGAACAGCACCGTACTTTTCCTCTTTGATTATCGCCCCTGCGGGACAAGCATCTTTACAAACTGGGTTTTCACAATGATAACATGGTATGGCGAGAAAGTTCAGTCTCACTTGAGGCCATGTTCCTTCCTCCCACTCAAACACTCTAATATAACGCAATGGACCTGGAGGGATTTGGTTCCACGTCTTACATGTTATCGAGCAAGTTTTACAGCCTGTACATCTGCTTTGATCAAAAAAGAAACCGTGCTGAACCATTAACATTCCTCCTTACAGGCGTAAGGAATTTTCCTTTTAACTGGGCCTTCATATTTCCTTATTTCAACGCATCCGGTGGCTATCGGCGGGCATGGTGGACTTTTATCGTCATACAAGAATACGGTGGGGGCGCCTCCCCAATCTACTCCTTCGTCATCAGGGTCAAAATAGGCACCGTGATGAATTATAACCACGCCAGGTGATATTCGTGAAGTAACATAGGCTGGGAGAACAGCCTTACCTACATCGTTATAAACCATGCATAGGTCCCCATCGTTTATGCCTCGCCTCTTTGCATCAGCAACATTAATCCACACAGTGTGTCGATAATTCTCCCTCATGTATTGACTT
The DNA here is from genome assembly GCA_038826715.1 of Bathyarchaeia archaeon. GTDB lineage: Archaea > Thermoproteota > Bathyarchaeia > Bathyarchaeales > Bathycorpusculaceae > JAWBOH01. The sequence continues at coordinate 52,070 of JAWBOH010000006.1, forward strand.
TGCCAACCATAGGAGTGAATACGGTATCTAGAGTGGGGTGTGAGAAGCATAAGTGGATATTTCTTAATCAGCGGATCTTCCATTCCTCTCACGCAGGGTTGATACGTTGGAATTGCTGTTTGATCTCTCCAATCGTTAGGAACCCAACCTATCCATCTTCCCCTGTGATCAAAATGCATTTTACCCCGCTCATTTTCGTCAAGCATAAAATCGCAGGAATACTCTATTTTCCCGGACTTGGTTGAGAAACCCCGTCCTTTAGCAACTGCACTAAAACAGGGCTGCAAAGGCTTGTCAAAATACTCGTTCAAATTTACAATCGGTTTTTTCTGAATTTCCTCGAAGGATGGAAGAGGCTTTTCCATATTGCCTCCATAATACGTAATGCCTTTCTCCAGCATATCCTTAAGCTGTTCATAACACATGGCGAAGAAATCTTTTAAATCGTCATCCCAACTCTCGTCGCTTAAGTAAATTGGCAAGTATTTGGCAGGACCTATGCCTAAAGCTCTAGCTATTTTCCCGTATATCCACATGTAATGCTTCACTTCGCCTCTCGGCGGAACTATTTGCGAGAAATACTGCATTGAATCATTGACGCATAAAATCTGCACGTCTTCAAACTGATCGTGTACTGGAAGTATTATATCGGAGAACTTGGCCGTAGGCGTCATATAAGATGCGAAGCTTACGATAAGCCTTAGCCTGCTTAAACCTTCAATAACATGTTTTATTGCGTAAGGCGCAGTAACCAGCGCGTTCGTTGTGGCTCTGTAGCCGTAATTTCCATGTAAAAGTACACGTGGGTTCGGATTGGGATGAGAGGGGTCGCAGTTCCACCCGATTATTCTTCTGAATTCTTCGCTGCTTAGCTCTCCTTTTTCAACCTTTTCGAGAAGGTGTAACATTTGGCCAAATCTTGTGCTCCTGTACATTCTCGGGTTTATGTTGGGTTCCCGAGGCATCCTTTCCGCACGCTGCTCATACAACGTGTAGAAGAGGTGGAAGGGTTCAATTCTGAACCGGCTCCAAGGGCTAGCTAAAGCTGAGCCTCCAGGCATGGCGACATAACCCATCATTGACTGAAGTATAACTGCAGCTCTCGCAACATTTTCTCCCCGGCTTTTTCTAGCCACGCTCCAATTTTTCCACAGAAAAGTAGGTTTTGACCTTGCATAAAGCCTTGTGAGTGCGTAAATGGTTTCCGACGGGACGCCGCATATTTTCTCCGCCCACTCTGGAGATTTGGGCACGCCGTCTCCGTATGGGTTGTCTTGGCTTTTCGGTTCGCCCATTATGTATTTACGCCACATGTCAAAACCTTTCGGCTCCACCCATTTTTCAACAAATTCATGGTTATACAGGTCTTCTTTGAATAAGACATAAGCCATTGCACACATCAACGCCATGTCTGTGCCAGGCTTGATAGGTATCCATTGATCGCAGAGAGTTTCAGCTGTTGCGCTATATCTGGGATCTATAGCGATTACAGGGGTTCCCTTTTCTCTTGCCAGTCGGATAAAGTAGGCGGCTTGATGGCCTGGACCGTAATGGTGAATGTCAGGAGTTGCCCCCCACAAAATAATGAGTTTGCTGTTTTGCAACATGTCGGCCATGCTGCCCCATTCGATGGGAGTTGGATACTTGGCGGAGTCAGGCAATGCGCGTGCTTCTGGAGGGACAGCGTACTCACCCATGGCCATGCCGTACATTAAATGCATAGTCTGTCTTTCAGGGTCAAAGGAACACCATCCCCACCCTTGGACGCCGCAGTCCAGCCAGCCTAGCAAGTTATCTAAGAAGTAAGTGTCAGGGTATCCTACTATTATGGAGTATTTATCATAATCACAATCGCGTTTCTTCATGTTTCAGAACTCTCCTTGCACCGTTTTATCTCTTCAGCAATGATTTCTACTGCTTCTTCCCATGTAATTCTTACAAAACCGCTTTTCCCCCTATTTTGGGGGTTTGGGTTTTCATGGCTCCAATCAACCCTTTTTAATGGATACAATATGCGTTGCGGATGGTTTATCATCTCTGGCCAAGCATAAGCAACCTCGCAGGGACGTTGCTGTAACCTATTTTTAACGAAGTCAATCTCTGTGAGAACCTCATCTTCTCTAGCAACATTTTTGTTGCAAAGGTCATCAGGCTCCACGCAAATAATCTTTCCATCTTTTACCCGCAGTTTCAGCACACAACCACCGCCGTGGCACATCGGGTAGCAACCACTGTATTTTATTTCTTCACCAGAATGTTTGGCTTTAAGTTTCTCCACGATGATTTGAACTCTATCTGAACTCATACCACCACACACTTGACTATGAAAGTTTATGTTCTTTTTAAATCTTCGCATGCACTTATTTACCCAGTTTTGTTCGGTAAAAACACTGCAAATTCGGGAACGAGATAAAGCATCTTTTGATATTTTAGCCGGGCGACTTGACCGTCCAAGGTTAGAAAAGTCAAAACTTCAATAGTGACAATAGCAAATGTCGTGCCTATAAAGAATCAGCTTATCCACATAAAATCTGCAATGCAAACATGCCTTAATAATTGCATTTACTAAAGGCATGTAAACGCACATTTCAAACGTCACAGAAACCCAATTACGCGTTTAGGCTATAATCCCAGTGTAGGCTGAAGAACGCAAATTGAAAACATAAATGGTTACGGGGTTAGCCGCCTGCTATTATGGGCATAATTACAACTTCATCCATGTCCTTTAACCTCGCATCAAGACCGCCGATAAACTCTACACGCCTGCCGTTAACCAAAACCACCATGCTCTGATCTTCCAAGTTTATTTTTAGGCTCTTCTCTTTTTCAAGTTTCGCTATGACTTCTTTTACAGTGGCTTCACCTTGGAAGGAGAGCCAGAGGTCTACAGTGCCAAATTTCTTATATGCGTCTCCTGCAAAAGTTACATGAATCTTCATTTCAATTTTCACATTTGATTTTTAAGTGTATTCGCGCAAGCCTATGCCTTGTTCTTTGACGAGAGACATAAAAATCCTTCTGATAATTGAAATGGTTTCACACTATTTCATATGCAGGAGATTAAATTTGGAGTTCTTCGGCTGCTTCAGTTAGCTTCAGCTCTGCCAGTTTTTCCTTGGTGGGTAATCCTTGCTGGTTCCATCCTCTTGCCTTGTAATAGTCTTTAAGCAGTATGTCAAGTTCAAAGACTTGTCCTTTCGAGGGTTCGCGAGGCACTGGTTCATTGAGTATTCTCTCAGGCATTGTGTCTTGGCTGATGTCGAAGCCTTCTCTGGTGTTGAACATTTTCTCCAGATTGAAAATTCTTTCTCCGACAAGCCACAGGTATCTTGAATCTTTGAATTTCTCTATTCCTGTTGCGGAGTATAGTAGTTTGCTGTAGAGGTTTAGAGTCACCATTTCGTTGTTAAGAGGGAATATGCAGAAAACTGCAGTTTCAGCTGCTGCAATTTCATCTTGCACGTGTTTGGTTATTTCTCCCTTCCCTTCAGTGGTTAAAGGATCCACTTTCCTCGGTATTCCTAAAATCTCAAATTTGTTCCAGCCTACACAATGGTTTGCTCCCACAGTGGACGTTGCAAAGTTAAGTCCTTGAGCCTTGAATGACCGGGGATCGTAGGCTGGAAGCTCAAGGCCTTTAACGTGTATTGCGTACTTTTCAGCTCCTCTTCCTATGGCTTCAGCTGCCCTTTTAACTCCTTCTCCTAAAAGTTTACCTATGCCTATTCTGAGGGCGATTCGCCTCACAAGCTCAACTATAACCTCAGGGTCTCCCCATCTAAGCTCAAGTCCATCCGTCTCGCTTTTGCCCAAGATTCCTTTTTCATAAAGCTCCATGGCGAAGGCTATGGCAACACCTGTTGAAATCGTGTCTAAACCATAGAGGTCGGACAGCATGTTTGCGTATGTTATAGATTCTATGTTACAGTTTCCTAAGGCGCCTCCATAGGACCAGTGGGTTTCATATTCTGGGAAGTCCCATGCAATGCCAGTGTAGGGCCCCTTTGTAACCTTAAAGGTTTTCCAGCATCGTATCATGCAGCCGTAACATCCATCATGTTTAACAACGTAGGTTGACAGGATTTCCGGTTTGAACCTTTGGGCACCTTCAAATGGAATTTGCTTGAAGTTGTATGTTGGAAAGTTACCCAGTGTATAAAAGAGGTGTACAATTGAATTTGTTCCCAGATTCTTAAAATGTTCAAAAGCCGGATTTTGCCTGTAGGTTTCTATTTGCTCTCTTACGGCTTCCTCGAATGCTTTATCATCTTTTATCATGGGTTTTTGGGAACCTTTTACAACAATTGCTTTAAGATTTTTTGAACCCATTACGGCTCCACCACCGCCCCTTGAAGCTGTCCGCATATCATCGGTTACTATGGCTGAAACTTTGACAAGCCTTTCTCCAGCTGGTCCTATGATAGCCGCCCTAGCCTTCTTGTCAGTTTCATCAAGCAGGAAATCCTTCGCAGCCATGGTTGTCATGCCCCACACGTGAGAAGCATCCTTAAACTCAACCTTTCCGTCATTTATCCATACATAAACAGGTTTTTCAGAACGGCCTTCCACAACCACGGCGTCATAGCCTGAAAACCTAAGCTCCGCACCGAAAAAGCCGCCGGCGACACTTCGACAGTATGTGTTAGTGAGGGGAGACTTGAACTGTGCGACCCACCTGCTCGCCGACTGCACTTTAGTGCCAGTTAAAGGGCCTGTTGCAAAAACAAGCTTGTTATTTGGACTTAAAGGTTCAACGGCTTTCGCCACTTCATCGAAAAGGATCTTAGCGCCAAAACCTCTGCCTCCGATGAAGCTTTCAGCCAAATCTTTCTTCAAAGGCTCTGCAACGCTTTTACGGTTCGTTAAGTCTAATCTTAAAATTTGTCCCATATACCCGAACCAAGAATTAGACCGCTCTTCCATGCATATCACCTAATAAACTTCAACCAGAATTATGAATTGAAATGATAAACGATTTAAGTTTTGCCATTCGACCTTCTTTAACCACTGAAAGAATTGTTCAAACAGTAGAAACTCAATTTTTTGTTTTCTTACCGTTAAGTAGGCTCTTAACGTATGGAAACCTTTCCATATATTTGTGGGGTATAAATGCTGCATCAGCGAATTCTTTAGGGAAGTCCGGATCGTTTGCAAGCTCCAAGTAGCGTATATTTCTCGACAACATCTCAGCTTTTTTTCTAGCTTCAGCTGAAATTAACGCCATTTTCGCGCCTGAAAGGGCAGTATTACCTACAAACCTTATTTTTTCATTCGGAACGTCTGGCACTAAACCTATCAGCCTAGCATTTTCTGGGTTTATGAAGCCTCCAAAAGATCCGGCGATTAAAAGTTGGTCAACATCTTTTAGCTTAGCATTTTTTCTCTTCATCAAAATCCAGCATCCGGAAAATATTGCAGCTTTAGCTAGCTGTATCTCACGTATGTCCTTCTGTGTAACCACTATGTCTCGGCCTGTTCCGCTGTGCCTTTTCCATACAATTACAAACTCAGGACCGCAATCTGATTTCCTTAACCTTGGAGTTTTAATGTTTAAATTAAAGCTTCCCCGTTCATCAACTATTCCATGTTTAAACATTTCAGCTACAACATCAATCATTGCCGAACCGCATAACCCTATAGGCGCCGCGTTATCTACAGTTCTATAGCTGACTTTGCAGTCTTCTTCAAGAATTATTGAAACACTTTCAACGGCTCCTGAAACCGCCTTCATCCCATGTTTGATATGGCCGCCTTCAAAAGCTGGTCCAGAAGCGCAGGAGCAGCATAAGGCGTCTTCCGAGTTTCCCAAGAACACTTCAGTGTTTGTTCCTATATCAAGGAGTAAGGAAAGCTCTCTAGACTCGCAGATTCCGCTTGCTAAAACGTCTGCAACAGCGTCAGCTCCTACAAAACCAGCGATTACCGGAAAAACATGGACGTTGCCTTCGGGGCAAGCTTTTATGCCTAATTCCTCAGCCCTATAATTAACAGGCCTTCTAATAGCTGGCGTGAAGGGGGAAACAGCTACATATTTTGGGTTTATACCTAAGAAAAAATGATGCATTACAGTGTTCCCAACAACAGTTACTTCATAAACGTTTTGAGGAGCAACATTGGCTTGGATGCCTACATACTCCAAAACTTTGTTCACTCCATCCGCTAGAAGCTGCTGCAAAAGCTTCAACTTTTCCTCATCGCTGGCAGACGTTGTTATTCTAGAAATGATATCCTCTCCATATGTTATTTGAGGGTTTTCAATAAAGCCTAAACTTAAGGTCTTACCCGTTGTCAAGTCTACTAGACAGCCTACAATTTTGGAAGTACCTATGTCAATGGCAAGCCCTAGGATTTTACTGGATGTATCACCCTCCTCTACAGCGATTATTTCACGAGAGTCCCAAACTGTAACGGTTACATGCCAATCGGCACTGCGTAAAATACTAGGCAATTTCTTTAAAACTCCATGTCTAATATTCAAGCTGCCAAATCCATGCCTTTCTTTTAAAGCCTGAATGAGCCTTTCGTAATCCGGTTTTGGATCGGATAACGTGGGTTTGGCTAACGTTACGTAAAATTTCTTGACTAACGGCTCCAGCATTACAGGTCTTTCAAAACCGGCCATTTGGATTTTACGCGCCCGAATTCTGCCTTCTTCAGGAATAAACACTGTTGAATCCTCTATCAGCGAAGCTTGACATGCAAGCCTATAACCTGAGTCAATTTCGTTTGGAGTTAAATATGAAGTTTCAGCTTTCGTTATCTTGCCAACAGCTTTCCTGTTAGGAACTACAACTTTACATTTTCCACAAACGCCTTTTCCACCACATTCAGTTCGAATGCCGACTCCTCCTCGGAGCGCAGCTTTAAATATGCTGCAGCCAGCTTCAACTTCCACTCGGCGACCTTCAGGCTCAAACAATACTGTTACATTTTTCATCATTGCGCTTCAAATTAAGTTCTCTCAGCTCTAAATAACTTTCTGAAGATTTATGCGAAATGTAAGGCAAGTTCAAGATAGCAAGTTTTTTATTAATAGAGCAAAAATACTTATCTGGGAGATTTTAATGGGAATTTCAGAGCGTTTTGTAAATGTCTTAGCTGACTTGAAAGAGGATGAAGCGCTGAAAATCGTTGAGGACAGGTTGAACTCAGGCGAAGATCCTTTCAAAATTTTAGATGATGTTAGCCGTGCAATGGAAATTGTTGGAAACCGTTTCGCCAATAATGAATATTTTATTTCAGATCTTCTTTACGCCGGCGAAATATTGAGAGCTGTAACTGAAAAAGTTAAACCTAAACTGGCTACAACCAGAGAGGCTAGACGTTTTGGCAAGGTTGTAATTGGCAGTGTTGAGGGAGATATACATGACATCGGCAAAAACATTGTGGTTTTCATGCTTGAAGCTAACGGATTTGAAGTTCACGATTTAGGGGTAGATGTGCCTCCTGAGAAATTTGTGGAAAAAATAAAGATGACGGGAGCAACTGTCGTTGGTTTAAGCGGTTTTCTCACTTTGGCTTTTGACTCTATGAAAAAAACTGTGGAAGCCATAGAGAAAGCTGGCTTAAGAGACAAAGTGAAAATTATGATTGGAGGCGGTCAAATAACCGAGGAGATAAGAAAATACACTGGAGCTGACGCATACGGCAGAAACGCCATGGACGCTGTAGCATTGGCTAAAAAATGGGTTGGATATGCTTAGGACGGTGTGAAAATGGAGGAAAAGCAAGAAGAGCTTTTCAAACGTTGGCTCTCACCTCAAGTGGAATTTGTCCATGAGAAAGCTGAAGAAGAATATAAGGCAAGGGTGACCAGATTTAAGGATGCAATCCAGCTTAAGAGAACACCTGACAGGGTTCCAGTTTTTCCCCTTATAGGATTTTTCCCAGCGTATTACGTGGGGCTAACCCCGTATGACATGATGTACGACTACGAGAAACTTAAAACAGCTTTCAAAAAGTACGTCTTAGACTTTGAACCGGACGCGCATGGCGGAGCCATCGGCCCTGGCCCTGGAAGGTTCTTCGAAATCCTTAACTATAAACTGTATGCTTGGCCAGGTCATGGTGTAGCCCCGCAACATTCGTACCAATGTATAGAAGGGGAATACGTGAAGGCTGATGAATACGATGCATTAATTCAAGACCCAACCTACTTCTTTTTGACAACTTACTTTCCGAGGATTTTCGGCGCGCTTGAACCTTTCAAGAATCTGGCACCATTCACAAATGCGCTTGAAATGTACGGAGGATTCACACCTGTGACTTTTATACCATTCGGCTTACCTGATGTTCAAACTGCCCTGAAAACGCTGATGGAAGCGGGAAATGAAGTGTTAAAGTGGATTGAGCAAGTTGTCATTTGGGATAGGGAAATTGCCGCCGCGGGATTTCCCAACATTTTCGGTGGAGGTACTAAGGCTCCTTTTGACACGATAGGGGATACTCTTAGAGGAACAAAGGGAATAATGCTGGACATGTACAGAAGGCCGGACAAACTTCATCAAGCTATGGAAGCGTTTACACCTTTAATGATTAAAATGGGAGTTTCTGCGGCGAAGGCTAATGGAAACCCAATTGTTTTCATGCCGTTGCATAAGGGAGCAGACGGATTCATTTCCAACAGGCAATTTGAAACATTCTATTGGCCTACTCTTAAAAAAGTTATAATGGGCCTGGTCAGCGAAGGATGTGTTCCTTTTCTATACGCTGAAGGAAGTTATGACTCACGATTAGAACTTATCAAAAACGACTTGCCAAAAGGCAAGACCATGTGGGGATTCGACCAGACAGATATGGCCAAAGCAAAGGAGATAATAGGCGATGTTGCCTGTATTTCTGGAAATGTTCCAAGCTCCCTCCTAACCGTCGGAAACCCTCACGAAGTGACTAATTACGTCAAGAAACTCATCGAGATATGCAGCGAAGGCGGCGGATTTGTCATAATGAACGGCGCGGTCATCGACGAAGCAAAACCTGAAAACGTAAAAGCAATGATTGAAGCTGCAAAGAAGTTTGGGAAATACACATGAAAATCTAAGCTTTTAAAAGAACCCAAACGTTTAATAGAAAAGGCAGTATTGGATGAAAATAATTAGAAAATTTTGTAGAGGGGATGTTTTCTTGTTTTTGTGGTTATCCCCCATCTTTTCGCCACATAAGCTGTCAATGCGTCTGCCATAGCACATGCAATAAAGGCAGCTTCTGAAAGTTCCACAGGGCCGTACAACACAAAATTTGCACCCATCATTTGAGTTATTATGGAAGAACCTCCTGAACAAACTTCATAGGCGTGGCGGCCGAACTCGCCTTTTTTCACCCGTTTCCACGTGGTCACAGCGTTGGCTGGACCGCATCCAGCAGGCAGCCCTAATTCTTGTTTAACAAGTTGAACAGCCTTAGCGGATATCGCAATGCTCGGCATGTCTAAAACCGCAGTGTCCACCAGCACCTTTGATATACCAGCCTCCTCTGCAGCTTTCAAAAGACCTTTTTGCCCAGACTCGCCTTTCAGAATATCCAATCTACCTTCAGCCCACGGCTTCCTAGGGTTAAAGGCCATCAAAACAGCATTCTGTACACGGTGCTCGTTCAAGAAGGTAACTTCCTCATCTGTAACATGGAAGTCTATTGAGTTATAGACAGCTTTCTCCGCAAGTCCAACCTCTACAGCATGTTTCATCGCACGCATTCTAATATGGGAAGCTGCACCGTCAACGAGAAAAGGGCAATTAGCAACGTCAGCTACAAAATCGATGTATTTGATGAGGGCTTCAGGGGTTTCGCCGACAACGTCAAGTATGAATGGATTCCCTGTTTTCTCTGAAAGCTCCTCAACCATACTGATTAAAGCCTCAGCTTGACTTCGGTCGAAATCGCCCTTCACCGGGTCTCTAACTATTTTATGCCCGCTGTAAAAAATGCTTCCAATAAGAACCGTTGGATATTCTCCCGGTTGACCTCCAACATTTACTCCTGATATTTCGAACACTTTCTGCTCCTTTTCAAATCTTATCAATAATCTCACCGTTAACCTTTTAAAGCCCTTCTTAAGATTTTGCCAGCAGCAGATTTAGGCAATTCATCCATGAACTCTATTTGTTTAGGCGCCTTATATTTGGCCAGTCTTTCCATACAATAGTTTATCAGCTCTTTTTCGGTGACTCTGCCTTTATGCTCATTTTTCAAAACAACATATGCCTTAGGAACCTCACCATGGTACTCGTCAGGTATGCCTACAACCGCCACTTCTAACACTGCTGGATGTGAGCATAAAATGTCTTCAACCTCCATAGGCCAAACTTGAAAGCCGCTAACCTTTATCACATCTTTAAGGCGGTCAACATAGTAGAAAAATCCATTTTCATCCATGTATCCCAGATCCCCAGTGCAAAGCCACCCGCCTACAAAAACTTTCGCTGTCTCTTCAGGGTTGTTCCAGTATCCCTTCATTATTTGAGGCCCTTTCGCTCTAAACTCTCCAGTCTTGCCAGGGGGCAATTCCACATTTTTCTCACAGTCGAAAACGGCGACTTCAGTGTCTATTTCAGGGATTCCTATCATTCCAGGCTTATACTCTTTAATCTCCAAAGGCGTGAGAGTTAACCCTGGACTTGCCTCAGTCAACCCCCATCCGATGGATATGCTTGCGCCGGTAAGTTCCCTAAACTTGAACCAAACTTCTGTAGGCATGGGAGCTGCAGCAGACTTCCATATTTGCACCGAGCTTAAGTCATACTTACTAAGGTTAGGATGATTCAGAAGGGCAACGTAGGCGGTTGGCACTCCGGGAAATACTGTAACACGGTATTTCTGAATTGTCTCAAGAACTTTGTCAACATTAAAGCGTTCGAAAAGTATTATGGTTGCGGCTGCGGTTAGATAAGTGCCCATGCACCTGTTCAATCCGTGGATGTGAAAGAGGGGGGAGAAAATTAGAAGTACTTCTTCCCCCCTTTTCAGCTTGTAGAAGGTTATTTCATGCATTTGATCTGCGATGCAGTTAAAATGGGTTAACATGCATCCTTTAGGCTTGCCTGTGGTGCCTCCAGTGTAGCATAGGAAAGCTAAATCTTCTTTGGGGTTTAGTGGGACATCGCTTGGATTGGGTTCGTAAGCTTGAAGAACCTCCAGAAACGACAAGTAAACGCCTGCTTCACGCTTAAAGGCGGCGTTTAAACTTTCAAGATATTTGTAATCTTCGTCAAAAGTGACGATTATGTTTTTTAAACCTGCTTTTTCAGCAGCCTTACCAGCTATGGTAAGAAGGCTTTCCTGAGTGACTAGCACCTTGGCACCTGAGTCGATAAGTTGATGTTCAAGCTCTAACTCCTTATACGCAGCGCTGCAAGGAACCACAACTGCTCCTGCTTTTAAGGCTCCATACGTTGCTATGATAAATTGTGGGCAGTTAAACAGGTAAATGGCTATACGGTCACCCTTTTTCACTTCGAGGGTTTGGAGGGCAACTGCAAATCTTTTAACATTTTCCCAAAGTTTCCTATACGTTAACGGGACATCTTTGAAGATTATAGCTGGCTTATCAGCGTATTCAACAGCCACGTTTTCTAAAGCCTTAGAAATGCTTATTTCAGGATAATTGAGGGTTTTGGGGACGTTTCTAGGCCAAAACTTAAACCATGGTTTCTCAAGGCAGGTCATGGCAACCGGAAAATTATTGCAAGCATCCTATATTTAAGTTATTTTTGAAATAATTCCAACAGCAGTAGCCTATTCTGCGGAAAGGGCTGCAACCGCTTTACTAAGCGTTTGCATTAGATTTATATGCTGTCAAAAACATTGAAGTTTATCAGCGTGTGAAAGAGGCAAGAATTTGAGCTTGCTTGAAGGAACAGCTGTTACAAAACATTTCGGAGGACTCGCTGCCTTAAGCAATGTAGATTTCCACGTGGATGAAGGCGAAATAGTGGGGCTGATAGGTCCTAACGGAGCTGGAAAAACAACTCTTTTCAACGTGATATCAGGCAGCTTTCCCCTAACAAGCGGGACGATAAGGTTTAAGGGTAATAATATAACAGGGCTAAAAGCACATAAGATTTGCAGATTAGGAATTGCTAGAACCTTCCAAATACCTAGGCCCTTTCCAAACATGACGGTTTACGAGAATGTTTCAGCAGCCGCAAAATTTGGACGGTCTAAGGATAAAGGGTTTTCCAATGTTGAACAAGAACTTAGCGTGATTTTGGGAAAGTTTGGGCTTATTGAAAAAAGGGGAACTCTTGCTTCCAGTCTGACAATATATGAACAGAGGATGCTTGAAATTGCAAGGGCGCTTTCCACAAAACCGGCGCTTCTGCTTTTAGACGAAGTGATGGCGGGTTTAAATCCAGCGGAAACAGCAAACATGCTTCAAACAATTAAGCAGTTGCGAAACAGTGAGGGAATAACAGTTTTTATGATTGAACATAACATGCGTGCAATAATGGAAATTGCAGATCGCATAATAGTTCTCCATCAAGGAACGAAAATAGCTGAAGGAAAACCTAAAGAGATAGCTAAAGACCCAAATGTTATTGAAGCCTACCTAGGTGAGGCTTATGCTTGAGGTTAACAATTTAAACGTACACCGTGGCGAGCTGCAGGTTGTATGGGATGCTTGTTTAAAAGCTGATGAGGGAAAGATAACGTCTCTAATAGGGGCGAATGGAGCTGGAAAATCAACACTTCTAAACACAATAGCTGGACTGTCAAAACCCTCGTCAGGCAAAATAATTTTTAATGGCAAAGAAATCAGCGGGCTGTCGCCTAACAAAATTGTGAACTTAGGGATATCTTATGTACCTGAAGACAGAAAACTATTCGCACGCCTAACAGTTCTGGAAAACCTGATTTTGGGTGCCTACAACGCTAGAGGAACAACCGTTAAAGAGAACATGTTGAAAATGGTTTACCAGCTTTTCCCAGTTTTGATGGAAAGGGAAAAGCAGCTTGCCATAACGCTTAGCGGTGGAGAGCAGAGAATGTTGGCCATAGCGCGGGGATTAATGTCAAATCCACAACTGCTTATTTTAGATGAGCCCTCGCAAGGACTCTCGCCGAAACTGACCGTTGAAATATTTAAGGCTGTGGAAAAGCTTAGAGGGCAAGGGCTAAGCATTTTGCTAGCTGAACAGAACGTTTATTACGCGTTAAAAGTGGCTGACGAAGCCTACGTTATGGAGACGGGTAGAATAACTTTACGCGGGAAAGGCGAAGAGCTTCTTAAAAATAAGCATGTTAAGGAAGCTTTTTTGGGACTTTAGCCAGCTCTTTTCTCCTGAAAGATTTTGCACTCTTCAGTCTTGTAACCATTCCCATTATTCCATTTGGCATAAACAAAACAATGGCTACAAGAATTAATCCAAGAATTATCTGAAAATATTGGGCATAGGCAACTCCAAGATAGTGGCTAAGCAGGTAAATCGTAACTGACCCGATCATTGGGCCGTAAACTGTCCCCGCTCCTCCGAGCAGCGTCATTATAGCTGGCAAAAAAGAGTATTCTGCATTGAAGGCGATATCTGTGTTTATATATGTAAATCTTGTCGTAAGACATGCTCCCATAAGTCCGATGCACATAGCGCTCACTGCGAACCCGAAAGTTTTAAACAGGCTTGTGTTCACGCCAACATGAACAGCGGCTTCCTCACAGTCGCCAACCATTCTTAATGCGAGGCCAAACCTGGACTTGCGCAGCAACGCGGTTAAGAAGAATATTACAAAGGCTGTGACAAATATTGAATAATAAACTGTTTGAGAGTCGAATAAAACAGAAATGTAGGTTCCACGAGTACCTGTGATTCTTATCTCCCACCATTGAAAAATGTTTTTAAACACCTCGCTAACCCCGAAAGTCAATATGGCAAAGTATATGCCCTTCAGCCTTAAGGTAACTAAGCCAATAGCCAAGGCTAACGCAAAATTTATCAAACCTGCTAGAAGCAGGATTATTGGCAGAGGAAGACTAGGGAGATAAGTGTAATCAACGCTGAACTGCAGATACTTTGCTGTAAAATATAACCCTGTACCAAAAAAGGCAGCAGAGCCTAAGGCAACATATCTCGTAAGACCTGAGAAGAAATGCCAACTTATTGCTAAAGCAGCCCACATTAGAACCGACCTGAAGATCGACATATAGTAGTCGCCGACTAAAAATGGAGCCAAAGCAAAAAATATCAGAATCAACAAAACTAGCAGAATTTTAGCTATTCCCAACTTAAACATATTTACCGCCCAAACAAACCTTTCGGTTTAATTATAAGAAGTATTATGAGGAATACGTATACAACCACCATGCTCATTAAAGGCTCTATTTTATAGCTTACGTAATTTATGTAACCTATTATGAACCCTCCGATTAAGCTGCCTGTGAAACTTCCCATACCGCCTAAAACAATAATTGCCAAAGCGATAAAAGTGAACTGAGGACCTATGAAAGGAGTTATATTTGTTTGAATCATAGCTAACATGGAACCAGCCAAAGCGCTTAGCAATGCACCTAAGCCGAACGAAACTGCATGAATCTTAAAAATGCTTATACCCACCAGCTGGGCACCTGTGGGTTCTTCAACCGCAGCCCTCATAGCCAGGCCAAACTTTGTTGAACGCAACAGCATGTATAGGATTATGCTGATAACCACAGCTAAAACCGCAGCAATTATCCTGTTCAATTGAAAACCTTCACCCCATATTGATATGATCTCCATAAGATATGGAGTACCTATATAGGTTGAGCCGAATATTGATCGAACAACATTCTGAATGATAAACTGCAAGCCGAAACATGCCAAAAGAGACCTAAACTCAAGCTCCTCAGCTGATTTGGATAAACGAACAAGCTTACGGAAAACGATTACTTGAATTAAAATGCCCAAAACAAAAACTATAGGACCGCTTAACACGAGGGAAACAAGCGGATTAACGCCGTAAAAAGTGAAAAACAGATAGGTGATATATGAACCAACCATGAGAAATTCGCCGTGAGCTATGTTCAATATTCTTGTTACACCATATTCTAAGTTAAGCCCAACAGCTATAAGAGAAAATAAAGCTCCTAAAAGTGCGCCGCCAACGATTACGTCTAACATAATATATGTCTCCGCTAAATTTTAGAAAAAGAAGAAGGGATCATGAAAATGCCTTCTTTAAAACTACCATGGAGGCTTTATTATCACTTCAGCAGATTTAGCGCTCAGCGGCCAAACAACCTCCATCATTTCTCCGCCTTGCCACTGACTTATAGTTCCAGCCAACTCGCATTGCATGCTATAGCCTTGACGAAGCTTAGTCTTCCCCACAATGGTGTCGAAGGTTTCTGTTGCAAGTGCATCTCTTATCTTTTCCCTGTTAAGACCATATTTTTCAACGGCTTTGAAAAGACACTCTATGCCCGCGTAGAACGTGGCTGATGCAGGGAACGGATAAGCTTTCGGGCCGAATACTGGTTCCGCACGCTGCCTATGCGCCTCAGCCCAGTCCTTTAAAGCCCCAGTTTTGTACGCTGCAGCAGGCCATCCATCATAGTAACACACGCCTTTAACATCTTCTGGAGTGAAGCCGAATGGACCGAACACCAAGGCTGGAACCTCCATTGTAGGACCGATGAATATAAGCTTGGGATTGAAGTTTAACGCCTTACATTGATGCACAAAACCAGCGCCTTCAGCGTAGCCGCATAGAATCGCGACATCTACACCTGCACCTTTTAGAGTATTTATTAGCGGAGTGAAATCTGCAATGTCTGGCGGGTAGCTTTGGTGAACCGGAACCTGGAATCCTTTATCTACAAGGTGGTAGAATATGGCGCTGGAATACTCTACACCGTGTTGGTCTGAGTGGTAGATAATCCCAACCTTATTTATTGGCGTTTTATTCTTATTTACGTAGTCGAGGAGGCCAGCAACCTCTACACCTGTTTCACCAGGCAGGCCGAGCACGCTGAAAGCGTATTTAAACGCGCCTGTTCTCATCTTCTCGGCGGCTATATCTGAACCAAAGGTTAAAGCGACCACTGGATAATGGTATTTCTCGTAAAGTGAGAACGCTGCAAAGCAGAAGGCTGTGCTCCAAGGTCCAAAAATAAGGTCAACCTTATCTTCCAATATCAGTTTCTCAGTGTAGGTAAGCATTTTGTCAAGGTTACTCTCATCGTCATACACTTTTTTCTCAATAGGTAGCCTCTTACCATACTCAGGTACATAAAGCCCGCCTTTCGCATTGTAATCTTCAATAATCCAATCGTAATATAAATGGTGTAAAGCGCAACCGGCAAAATTGGGACCGGACAAAGACTGTACAATGCCAACGACGATTTTATCTTTCGGCGGCGGAGTTGGTGTCGGGGTTGGTGTAGGCTTAGGGGTTGGAGTAGGCGTAGGAGTCGGTGAAGGCTTAGGAGTTGGAGTAGGCGTAGGTCCTGTTTGGCTGGCATAATAGTAGGCTACGCCTGCAATGATTGCGATAATTATTATTATGGCGATTATTGCTCCTTGCAGTTTAGTTACAGCTGACTTATTCAACAAAAACTCCCCCGATTTGCATTATTTTATCATTGGTTTTTATTATTTAAAACTTTGCATGGAGCCCAGAAAAACCATTAGGCAGCATGAACTGCAAAAAGTGGCCATTTTTGAAATAGGCTTTTCAGTTTCAGATCTTCGACCTGCGTAGCATATGAATGCTCTCGAGTTTAATAATAAAAAGTTTTTGTGATAAATGTTAGACAACGCGGGTTTTACATTTGTTCTGTAATGTTTAAGGATTAGGGCTTAACCACACCTCGGCCTAATATTCGCCCTTGTTTAAGCTGTTCAAAGGCTTCGTTAACTTCGTCAAGTTTGAAGGTTTTTGTCGTGATGGGTTTAACAATGCCTTTTTTGGCTAAGGCAACCACGTCTAAAAGATCCTTGTGTGTTCCAACCTTTACACCTAATATGTTTAACTCGTAATTCACCGCGTCGTTAGGCAAACATTTCAATGGACTGGGTCCTACGCCTATTACAAGGAATCGCCCAAGCACACCTAGCATTTTTAAACTGTTCTCAAGTGTTTGCTCTAATCCTACAAAATCTAAAACAACATTTGCGCCTTTTCCTCTTGTAATTTTAAGAACCTCTTCTACGGGATTTTTGTTTGCATTAACCATGTAGTCGGCTCCAAACCTCATGGCCGTCTCGAGTTTTTCTGCAGATCTGCTTACAGCGATAACAGTTGCTCCAAAAGCCTTCGCTATTTGAACCGCAAAAGTGCCTAAGCCTCCCGCACCGTAAACCACAACAATGTCGCCTGGCGTCACATGAGCTTTCCTCAATGCCCTGTAAGCTGTTACTCCGCCACATGCTAAGGACGCCATTTCCTCCGGTTTTGATTCCCCAATATTGATAAGGGATCTGGCAGGCACTACTATATACTCGGCGTATCCGCCGTCCTTTCCAAACCCTATAGGAGAATTATGTATACAACAATTTTCAAACCCGGTTCTACACATCACGCAGGAACCGCAAGAGTAAGCAGTCCAAGAATCGATTAAAACTGAATCGCCAACCTTAAAATCATCGATGCCAGAGCCCAATTCAACAGTTTTCCCAGCGATCTCATGCCCTAAAATAAAGGGTCTTTTGCCGCCAAAAATTTCAATTGTCAAGTCGCCTTCTGCAAAGTGAAGGTCAGTGTGGCAAACGCCGCAAGCCTCAATTTTCACTAAGACTTCTTTCGGCCCAGGTTTTGGCATGTCTACTTCGTCAAGTTTGAGAGGCTGTTTATATTCATGAAGTCTCATAGCTTTCATAATTTCTCACTCCCCCGTTTAAATATGGGGTCAATTAGATTTTTGTTTTTCTGAAATACGGCGACAAACATGTATGCTTGTATAAATATTAATTAGATAAATATGTTTGAGACATAGGGTTTTGGGCTGGACTCAGCAATAAACTTTTACATTCTAATGGGGGTTGCTTTCCAGAAATAAACGTACATGCCGTCATCGCGCATTAAATCCTGTTTTCTAAAGGTTAACTCAACTGGCAAGTCTATTTTAAGCTCATCCAGATCTACATCTGTAAGTTCAAGGAAAACTCTGCCTCCTCCGTCGAGGTTAACAAGTCCAATAGGTGTGCCTCTCATGAATTCGAAAGAGTAGGAAAAAAGTTTACCCTTTTTTTCACATAGCCTAACCTCTTCAAAATTGTCTCTTGCGCGGCATTTGATGCATATTCGCTGAGGAGGATATTGCACAGTGCCACATGAGTTGCATTTTACGCCATGCAGCGGATATATGCGTTTACGCTCTCTCCATATGGCTGTAGCTGAAGGGTAAGAAACCGATACAGGCACTCTG
>JAWBOH010000007.1:0-65207 GCA_038826715.1 Bathyarchaeia archaeon
GGGCAATAATAAACGGCGCAGCAACATACGGATAAGTTATGTCTCTGAGAAGCCCATAAGGCCTCGAGAAGAACGCTCCAGCTTTGACCAGCGCCCTCGCAGCTTCACAATAAACGTTTTTCGCCAATTCCGCTTCTCCAGGAGCATGCGGGTCATAGTAAATGTCGAACTCGCAGTGGCAGCTTGAACCCTGCACAACAGGCTGAACATAAACGCCAACATCCTTCAACGGAAACCTGCAGCGCCCCGCAACCTTGTAAAACAACTCCACAAACTCGCCAACCCTATCCAAAGTCGTAAGGAAAAACAGCTCTTGAACCCCGCCCCGCAGCCTAAGCTTCCAGTAAGGCTCAGAAGAAACACTAGAAACCATCCTTGCAACATCGTCAGCGTTAACCCCGCAAACCTGCCTTGCAGGCTCCAAACCGAAACACTGAGCCAAACCCTCAAACTCACCCCTATAGTATTCGGCCTTCCTTTCCGGAAGCAAACCTCCAGGCTCAATTGTGAAAACAAGCATCCATGAAGGCAACGAATCACGCAACCCCGCAATATCCTCGCCCTTTTCCCTCAACATACAAGCCAAATTACAACCATTCAAAACCAGGCAGACGTCTCCAAGCCTCCTCCACATCAACCTATAAACCAAACCAACCAGCCGACTCAAATCCTCACACGCAACAAGAAACGCCTCCCTAACCCTAGGCATAGGCCTACAATAAACAGACGCCCAAGTAACAATACCAAGCGTACCCTGAACCCGCTGCAACAGCTTAGAAAAATCAACATAAGCAGGACCCACACCCCTCGACTGCACCTTCCCAACCCTCCACTGATCCTCAAGGCTGCCAGGCCCCACAGCCTCACCCGACCTGAAAAGCTCACCACTTCCAAAAACCACCTCCGCACAAGCCAAAGGATCCTGAAAATCCCAATGAAACTTCGGAGTAACCATCGGCTCAGCCTCCAAAACACTAGCCAAAACAGACTTCGACCCCCGAGGCATCAAAGGCATAAAAGGCGCAAGCCCAACCTCACCCAAAACCGAAACAAGCCCGCCAAAAGACACACCAGGCTCAACCAACGCAACCCTACTCCCCCTATCAACCCTCAAAACCCTCCTCATCCCACTAACATCCACAACAACAGCACCCCCAACACTGGGAACAGTATCCCCACGAAACCTGGGAAAACCAGAACTCACAGGCACAAGCGGAACCAAACACCCATTAGCCCACTCAACAATCCTTAATATTTCAGCATTGTTTTTAGGATAAACCACGCATCGCGGTCTGATAGGCGGGACGAAACTCATGTCCTTAGAATATTTTTCAAGCACCTCTACGCCGTCTACAACATTTTCAGAACCTACTATTTCGATTAATTCTTTCATTATAACTCATCTTCACAGCTTTTAGATTGTTGCATAATCTTTCATTGTTCTTTTAACATTTTCGATTGTGTTCTTGTGGTGCTAAATTGCTTCTTCAACTAATTGAGCAAGGTCTTTAACCTCTATTTTGCAACCTAAGCTTTTCAAGGCGTCATCAAGCATTTGCAAACATATTGGGCAAGCCACAGCAACGCAGTCTACACGCATTTCTTTAATCTGGTCAGCTCGTGTATGGTTTATTCGAACTTTTGGCAGATCGAGGAATAGTCCTGTTCCACCGCCGCCGCAGCAGAATGCTTTTTCCCTGTTTTTTTTAATTTCAACAAATTCTGTTCCAGGAATGTTCTGAAGTATTCTCCTTGGGTCGTCGTAAATGTTTAACTTCCGTCCTAGATAGCAAGGATCCTGGTAAGTGATTTTTTTGCCTATTTTTTTGTTAAATTTTATTTTTCCGGTTTTTATTATTTCCCATAAAACTTCGGAGTAATGCCTTACTTTTATGTCTTCCATGTTTCTGTAATGGTTTACTAACACGTCGTAATCGTGGGGAGAAACGCATATTATCTGTTTAATCCCAGCTTTTTGAAAAGTTTTTAAATTATTTTCCATAATTTCTAGGAATAAGCCTTCTTCACCCATCATTAATGGGAATGCTCCACTATCCATTTCTTGGCTTCCAATCATTGCAAAATCAATTCCTTTTTTTAAAACTCTGATAATAGCTTCAGCCATTTGGGTGGCTCTGCTTTCATAGGGAACTAACGAGCTGACATACAGTATTGTGTCAACATCTTTATTCAATTTTAAACTGTCAACCCAGTTGTCTTTAGAATTTTTGGAACCGCCAAGAGGGTTGCCGTATTTTGCAATGTTTCTCAGGGCGTCTCTCACTTGTGGCGGGATGTCTCCTGTTTCCACCTTCATGCACCTAAACATTTCAGTTATGGTGGCGCCGCTTACCCTTGTAAGCCTTGTGCCCTCATTTTTGATTATGGGAAGCATATTTTGGGAGCATTCCCACTCGCACCATCTGCATCCAGTGCAGGAGTATACTATCTCGTCAGACAGGTCTGAAAGACCTATCTCGCCGGTTAATATGCTTAATCCAATTTGGGAAAGCCCTCGCGGCGTGACAGAGTAGTTCTTTAGCTCTATGTAGGCTGGGCATTCAGCAATGCAAAGCCCGCAATAACAATTAAGGCAGCTCCACAGTTGCGGCTCGTAATCTTCAATTGTAAAAAATATTTTTTTGGCGTTTTTATTCACAGGGATACCTCAGAATCTTACTTTCGGGTTCATTATGTTTTTGGGGTCGATAGCTCTTTTAACGATCTTCATAAGTTCATATTCTTTCTCGCCGAGTTCTCTCTTCACCAGTTCCGCCTCCAGTTCTCTAGGTATGAACCCATGGGTTGCCGTTATCGACCCGCCGTGAAGCAGGATTAACCTGGCGTATTTCCTAAACCAGTCTTTGAATTCGCTTCGACAACCTTCGTCAAATTTTTTCCAATTAACGTTCACGACTACCCAAACCTTCGTTGAGCCTCCGGATACAGGGAGAACTGCACCGTCGCATGTTACATTCATGGTTTCGGCTAAAGCTGGATAGTGATCTCCATCTTCAATCTCCTCCAGAATTTCTTCAAGTGAACCGTGAAATTTGACAAGGCTTCCATCTGGAATGTTCGGGTCTAAAGTTATCATTCGGTAACCCATTCCGCCGCTTTTGATTCTTTCACTTCCAACGCTAGAGATACTCATGTACTCGTTGACTCGACCTTGCATCCTTCCCAGGAAACCTATTGAGGGTACTTCTATTTCCTCAAGCATGTTGTGGCGTTTCATTATTTCTGCAACATGTTCCTCCATTCTTTCAACAATGTATTGTTCTCCTACAAGGTGATAATCTGTTAACATTTTGATTTCCTGAGGCCACTTGACCCCCAATAAAGCGGGAACCGTGCGGCTGAGATATTTGGGGGGAGCGCCTCTGGTGCGCCATAGGAAGCTTGAATTTAAAGGTTTCTTTAAGTCTATAAATGCTTCAAGGCCTTCTCGTGTAGATTTGAAAGGTTTAACTCCGTAGATTTCTTTACCGAATTTTTCGCCGAACTTTTCCGTTACTTTTGTAATTATGCCAAGAGTGCCCTTTGAGCCTATGAACAGGTCTAAGAGGTTGTAGCCTAATGCGGACTTAACAGGTTTGCTGCTTCCTCTGCCCAGCTGAACTACATCGCCGTTGGGTAGAACTGCCTCTATGCCGAGAATGACATGTTGTGAACTGCCCCACCTATTCTCGTATACCGTGTATCCGTTAATTGCCACGCGGGAGCCTAATGTAGATATGGCTGCCAATGTTGGGTTATCATAGTATAAGTATCCTTTTTCATCTAGGAAATCGACGATTTGTTGAATACGCACTCCTGCTTCAGCTGTTATCCAATGGTTCCTTTCATCAAATTCAATTATTTTATCCATGCATGTCATGTCAACCGCAATTGTGCCTCGCATACCTTCAGCCCCGTATGAACCTGTTAAACCTCCCTGAGGCACTAAAGGAACTTCATATTTGTCGGCAACCCTTACGATTTCTTGAACTTCCTCTGTGCATGTAGGACGTACAACAGCGTCTGGCAGGAAATCGTTTAAATCCGAGTGTAGAATAGCCTCAGGTCCATGAGTAAATCTATGGCAAAGCCTAGTGGCCTTATCAGTGAATACTTTGTCTTTCCCTATCCTTGAAGAGATTTCATCAATCGCTGTTAGGCTAAGGTTGGATTGCATAGCTTGAACACTTTGTCAGGTTGTGACGATTAAGGTTTATTTCTAAACGTTATCGTTTTCCCGTCTCGTTCAAATGCTTTGCAACTCTTGAGCTAGCTCCTTCAGTATTCTATTTCTCTCTTTAACGTGCCATTCTCTGCCCATAGTGTAGGCTGGAAGATCCCATTTCATTTCTTTCAGATTTTGCGTTACGGTGGGGATCCAATCGTATGGGATTGCTATTAGTATTAGTCCTTCCGGGAACACCTGCTTTGCCTTCATGCCGAAAGATAGCCCAGTTACCACGTAATTCACTTTTCCGCTTTTGAAGGGATGTATGAAAAGCCAACTGCATGCACCTACGATTGAGTGTTTTGCTTCAAAAAGTGTTCCAGTTGAATACGTCGTTGCTCTTAACACGACTTCTGCTTGGCTGGGAGTGGCTGTGAGAATTAAAAGGTCAGGATTAAAAGTTAACTTGTCTAGCGGAGAGAAGACAACATAGTTTACAAGACCTTTGGGAAATGTTGGGTTGCACTCCTGTATTCTTCTGTTAGCTCTTGGTTCTTGGAAGATTTGGTATTTTATTCCAATTTGCGCCATTAATCTAGGAGGGCCTGTTTGCTCCGCCATGCCGAGCATGAATTTTCCAAAACAATCTTCGTTTTCCTTATCAAAGTAGAATGGCGCATTTTCTTGTTGCGCCTCCCTAATCATTTCACAAAGGGCAAGCTTCTTGTTTAACCGCTGAATGTTTTCAGGTTTTTTGAATAGAAATTTCACGGCTACAGGAGGTCTTTCAAAGTTTAATTTGTTATATATGGATAAATCCATTTTAGGCAACTCCAACCTCTTTTAAGCATCTGTATTTTTAAGGTTTTGCAGCCTTTTCTAACCTGCAAGGCTGAATCCTAAAGTTTGCTTGCTAAACGCTTCGCTTTTTCCCTAATTTCGCTAAGATCTTCAGGAGTAGGTTTACCTCTGATGTCGCCCATTCTTCCTTTCGTGCTCAGTTCCACTGAACCGTGGAACTCGCTTAGGATATACCATTCGTCTAAAACTGTGAAGCCAAGGTGATCAAAAAACTGTCCAATATATTTGCCGGCAGGTATGGCTTCATTGACACCTGTGTGGGGTCCTGAATAAGTGACAAAAACCAACGCGTGCTTGCCTGGAACCTTTGGAGCTGAAGGCTTAACCTTGCCCTGCTGACGATAATTATCTAGTTTTTTCTTCAGGAAATTGTTCATGGGTTCTGGTGGAAGCCAATTATAGGAAGGTGAACCTACACAGACAACATCGTAGTCGAAGAAGTCAATGTTTCCTGCATCCTCAGGTCTCTTAAGAGTAACCTGAAAGTTTGCCTCTTCTAGTCCTTGCCTTATAGCATTGGCCACTTTCTCCGTGTTCCCTGTTTTAGACCAGTAAACTATAAGGGCGTTTTTCATTTTCATCAACCCTTGTTTCCTTTGAAACAAGCGCGTATGGCAAATTTTAAGTTTGCAGGTTTAATTTTAAATTTTCATCTGTACTATATCTAAAATGCCTGAGGAAGGTGTGGAAATGGTTAAGTTGCTGGGTATTGTTGGAAGCCCTAGGAAAGGTGGAAACACTGAGATACTTGTTAAGGAGGCTTTAAAGGCTGCTGAACGGGAAGGCGCTGAAGTTGAGCTGATGCATTTAGTTGACTTTGACATTAAGCCGTGTGACGGTTGCCGGTTTTGTGTTGAAACCAGAAGCTGTGTCGTAAAAGACGATGTGGAAAAGTTGTATCAAAAAATTGTAGAGGCGGACGGCGTCATCGTTGGAAGCCCAGTCTACTTTCAAGGTGTAAATGCTCAAACTAAAATATTCATTGATAGAGTTGGGTATCTACATATTGTAAGAGGGAGAAAAGCTTTTAGAAATAAAATTGGTGGGGCAATAGTGGCGGCTCGAAGGTCAGGTTTAGTGAGCGCGTTATGTCAGATTTTAATGTTTTTTATATCGTCAAGGATGATTGTGGCGACTCCTACAGTAATGTCGCTGGCTCGTGAGAAGGGTGATGCGTTTAAAGATGCCGAGGCAACTGAGAATGCAATAGAGTTAGGGAAAAAGATGGTTGAAATTGCGGAGGCAACAGTCTCTTTGCGAGGCGTTTAATTCTATCCGTCAGTTTTGCTTTTGCACAATCGTTTGCCGAAAGTTTTGCCGAGAAGATTCAGTGCTTAATGTTGGAATAGTTCATGTTTCGCTTTTCTAAAGGTTGCTTTATGCCTTATCATAACATGGTCAGCTTAGTTTAGTCGGCTGTGCTTGCGAATTCTTAAGGCTGTGGCAAAGTTACTGTTTAATCCCATATTCACGTAGGACTTCTTCAGTGTTTTGCCCGATCTCCGGAGGCAGACGCCTGATTTCTAGTTGGCATTCTGAAAACTTGAAGGGAAT
The DNA here is from genome assembly GCA_038826715.1 of Bathyarchaeia archaeon. Lineage (GTDB taxonomy): Archaea > Thermoproteota > Bathyarchaeia > Bathyarchaeales > Bathycorpusculaceae > JAWBOH01. The sequence continues at coordinate 6,584 of JAWBOH010000007.1, forward strand.
TCCTGGAATTTTCACCTTCTGCCCTTTGTATTTAACGTCAACCAGCATGTTCCTATGGATCAGTTGAGGATGATTCAATACTTGTAATGTGTTGTTGACTGGGGAGCATGGCACTCCAGCTGCAGTAAGCGCATCTGCCAACTCTTTAGTATACCAACTTCTAATTGCACTTTCAAGCTGTTCCACAAGCGTTTTTCTGTTCTCAGCTCTTTTTTCCCTTGTTGAAAATAATGGGTTGCTCATTAATTCTTCAACCTTTAAAACTTGACAGAATTTTTTCCAATGTTCATCCTCGAAAGCAGCGATAAAAATGTAGGAATCTTTCGTTCTAAAAACTTGATATGGCGCTCCGACAGGAGCTGCAGAACCCATTCTTTCCCGAACCTCGCCTGTTATTGAACTGTAGGCAATCCAATATCCAGCCCATAATGCTGCAATGTCAAGCATTGAAAGGTCTATCATTTGCCCCTTCCCTGTTTTTTCCCTGTAAAGCAACGCTGAAACTATTGCAAACGCGGAGTAAACTCCTGCACCGTAATCTATTATTGAAGCAGGTATCCGTGAAGGTAGACATGGATCAGGGTCGCCTGTAAGTGACATCAACCCGGATTCTGCTTCAATTATGGGATCCCAAGCTGGACGGTTGCTGTAAGGGCCGTCTTGCCCGTAACCTGACATGGCGCAGTATATCACTTTTGGATTAACCTTCCTAACCGTTTCATAGTCTAAACCGAATTTCTTCATGGTTCCTGGAACAAAATTTTCAACTATAACGTCGACCTTCCTTGCCAGTTCAAAAGCAATTTTCCTCCCTTCCTCGCTTTTAAGGTCTAAAACTATGCTTCTCTTATTCCTATTATTAGTTATAAAAATCGTTTCCTTCATTCCAACCCAGTGTCTTCCACGGTCTCCCCTTCCAGGCATTTCTATTTTAATTATGTCTGCGCCTAGGTCTCCCAAAAGCATGGTGCAGTGTGGCCCAGCAACCTCATGTGTAAAGTCTAATACTTTTACTCCTTCTAAAGGCGATTTTATCATTACAACCACTTTGAATAATCTCCCCGTATCAAATACTTATAAATGTTCCTAGAGTTTTTCAACCCTACGCATGAACTTGTCTCTTTCAACTATTTTCCTTTCCAGACTGGTTTCCTCTTTTCCAAGAAGGCTTTTGCTCCCTCTTTCTGATCTTCAGTGCTGAACAATTGTGCAAAAAGTTGAGCTTCATATTTAAACCCTTCAGACAAACTCGTTTCTAAAGAAGCGTTCACCGCCTCTTTAGCAGCTGCGACAACTATTGGGCTTTTGCTCCTAATTTTCTCGATAAACTCGTTTACAACGTTCATAAGTTGATCTGCTGGAACAACCCGGTTAATTAAGCCTAATTCAGCCATGTCTTTTGCAGATATTCTGTCGCCTGTGAGAATAATCTCTTTAGCTTTCTTTTCTCCAACAAGTCTCGGCAGTCTCTGAGTTCCTCCCCCTCCTGGAATCAAGCCGACGCTTATTTCTGGTTGACCGAAAACAGCGTCTTCGCTGGCAAATATTATGTCGCATGATTGAGCTAACTCAAACCCTGCTCCTAGACAGTATCCATTAACCGCGGCTATAACTGGTTTAGGCATTTCCCTGATAATTTTGCCCAAGACAAACGCTGTGCCAACTTCTTTAATCAGTTCAAGGGCTTCAATGGGTTTCATCTCGGCGAATGCTCGAACGTCGCCTCCGGCGCTGAAGGCTTTTCCCGACCCTTTAATGACAACCGCAATTATGCCGGCGTCTTTACCGGCTTCTTCCAAAACCGTTTTCAACTCTTTACGCATTTCATAATCAAGAGCGTTGTAACGTTCAGGGCTGTTTAGGGTGATCCATGCAACACCTTCTCTTTTTTCATAAATTATGCGTTTGAATTCTGAACTCACAATTTACCCCCTTTTGCCTCAACCGCTTCATATTCACCATAATGTTAATTTATTTTTCGCTGTCCTCTAGGCGGAATTATTATGCTGCGGGATATTACAAGCCTCACAGCTGACGGGAAGCCTGAACAGCTTTAACCTGTGCAAAACACAATTGACAAAAGCGATTGTGACATTTGAGAAATTGTTTCCAAAAAGTTAAATTAGACCAGTGTTTACCTTTACCCATATAAGGGTTGAACATGAAGAAGGAAACCCCTATAATGGATGGCATTTTTCAATGGCCTTCAGATAATCCAAGACTTATAGGCAGCAGATGTCCAAAATGTGGAAGTGTACAATTTCCCAAATCCAGTGTCTGCAACAATCCTGACTGCGACCACAGCGTCAACGTAGAAGAATGCTTCCTAAGCACAGAGGGAACATTATACACATACACGATTCACGCTTACAGCCTACGAGAACCTTTCCAGTATCATAAAGGACCTTACATAGTTGGAGCTGTAGAATTACCGGAAGGCATAACGGTGATTGGCAGAATAAAAGTTTCAGATGAAAAGCTGCTAAGGATAGGTATGAAGCTGAAACTTAAAATCGACAAACTTTACGAAGACGAGGAAAACGCGTATTTAAACTACTTTTTTGAACCGGTGATGTAACATGAGTGAAAGTGCAATTGTTGGTGTGGCTATAAGCGAGTGGGTTGAAGCCGGGCATCCTACACCCCTACTTATAGATAAGCTTGCAGATGTCACTGTGAAGGCTCTTAGAGAAGCAAAGATGACTCCTGGAGAGCTTGACGCAATAATCACAAATACTACAGCAATTCCTTTTGACAGTCCATCATACATAACAACAAGTGCTCAACACTTTGCTCATCGCCTTGCAGAGAGGATAGGCACTCACGGAGTGCAGTGTGTCAATGTTTGCGCTGCATGCGCTAGTGCTTCCATATCCTTTGCAGTTGCTGATTCCATGATAAAAACCGGATCGTTTAGAAAAGTGTTAGTTGCTGGCGTGGACAATTCTCCGCGAGGGTTTTATCTGCCTGGACAGTCCATTCTTGATCCAGATCCCTACGCTGCGGCAATAAAAGTCATCGGTGCAACCAATCCAGCCTATTGGGCCATGTGGGCAAGGCGGCGGGCATATGAAATGGGACGCGACGTAAACGACATTAGAGAACTAATGGCTTTGGTGAAAGAAATCCAAAGCGAGTACGGCGCCAGAAACCCATATGCAAGATACAAGAAAATTTTCCCTGCCAAAGACGTTCTAAACTCACCCATTGTTTGTGATCCATTACACCTATACATGATATGCGCTACGAGCAGCGGTGGAGGAGCAGCTGTCATAACGGATAGCGGAACAGCGAAGAACATAACAGACAAGCCTGTGAAAATTGCAGCTTCAGCTGTTGGAAGCCCTGTTTACGGTGAACCAATACCGCGTCTCCGCGTCTTCTCAACGCAGGGAGGCATAAAAGCCCTCAAACCCTTCACTGAATGGCGCAAACCTATAGAAAGAGCCTATAAAATGGCTGGAATCCGCCCTGAAGACATAGACATTATAGAGTGCCACGATACAAGCTGTTTCCACACGATAAACTGGATTGACCAGATAATGGGTTGGGAAAGAGAAGAAACTGATAAACTAATCAGGCAAGGCCAAATTAGACATACAGGCGTGCTGCCTGTCAACTTAAGCGGTGGAACAGCTTCATTCGGCGAAGCAGTGATGAGTCAAGCATTCATAATGATTCACGAACTGTTTAGGCAACTGAGAGGAGAAGCTCAAGAAAGACAGGCGAAAAAGAACCTCAAAGTGGGAGCTTGCACTGCTTACGGTGCCTATGGTGCCTACGGATGTATTCTGCTCGAGAAAGGATGGTAAACTCGCCTTTCTCCATTTTTCTTATGTTTCAAAAATATAAACTCAGTTTTAAACTTGCAAAAATAAAAAAGGGTTTATGATTCTGCAGCTACCCTATAAGGGTGAGTCCTCCATCAACATAGATTATTTGCCCTGTTATGTAGTCAGAAGCTGGCGAAGCTAGGAAAACACATACGCCGATTACATCTTTTGGAGTGGCAATTCTGCCCATAGGGATGCTTTCAAGAGCTATTTTCAGTCGAGCAGGGTCTCTTAAACTTGGGGAAAAACCAGTGTCCACCCACGCGGGGGCAATAGCGTTTACATTAACGTTGTAAGAAGCCCATTCTGCTGCTAATGCTTTAGTTATCATATCCACAGCGCTTTTTGTAGTGCAGTAGCCAAGGTTGCCTGCCCATTTTGTCGCTCGGATGCCTCGGACAGATGAAATGTTGATTATTTTTCCCTTCCGCTTTTCAATCATTACTTTTCCAAACTCTCTGCATGCAAGCATTGTTCCTTTAACATTTATGTCGAATAAGGCGTCCCATTCTTTTGTAGGAAACTCAACTGCTGAGCTTTTCGCATTGTAGCCTTGAGAATTCACAAGGACGTCAACGGTGCCGTATGTCGATATAACCTGATCTTTTAACCGTGCCACGCTTTCATCGTTTGCAACGTCAACCTGAAAGGCTTTAACTTCAGCGTTAAATGATGAGCTAATTTCTTTAGCTACTTTCTCAAGGTTCTCCAAGTTTCGGCTTGCTATCGCCACTTTGGCACCGTGTTGAACAAGTCCTTCAGCTAGGTTTCTCCCGATCCCTCCGCCGCCTCCTATAACCACCGCCACTTTACCATCTAGTCTAAACAGATTCTCCACGAGTTTCCCCCTATTTTTTCTCCACAATGGCTACTACTCGAACCATTGAACCATCGCCGCCGATCCATCTAAGCGGGAAAGCTGCAATTACACATCTTTTGCCAGTAACCCTATCAATGTCTCCGCCGACATTTTCAATTCCGAAGATTCCATGCGTGTAAAGCAGCCTGTGACATGGCTCCCAATAGGGGAAATCCTTGTAAACGTCTCTCCCAGTTACTTTCTTGTAAAGCTCAATCAGCCATGGTTCAAGAGGCGCGTAACCTCCTGCTGTTTGAATAAGCCTTGTTCCCAGTGGATGATCCATAGCTGGTTGGTCGACACCAACACCTTTGACTTTCTTCTTAACAAACCATTCAGCCGCATCCTTGTATAGACCCGGCGCATAACAGAAGTAACGGGTGCTGTCTCCGTAATAAACATGCCAACCAGAGTTTATTATCACTATGTCGCCTTCCATTATTGGAGGCTTAACCTTTTCCAGGTCTTCAGGAGTGATTACCTCCCAAGCTTTCTTAGGAATGGAAACAATCACGCCGTCTCCAATGTAACGCTCCAAAGGCATCTGGTCGATTGACGGGTAATCCTCCTCAACGTGAAGTGGTGCATCTACGTGTGTTGCCACGTGCATTGTATGCGTTATCTGATGTGCCACTACGCGGTCATGGTTATGCGAGCGTAGCCTTGTTATCTGCGGGTTTCCTGCTGCATAAGGCCATACAGGAGCCATGCCGCTGAAAGGCTGTGTTAAATCCACAACCTCAACTTCTTTCCCGAAGATTTTGGCTACAGGCTTCTTAAGAGCGTCTTCTGGTTTGCCGAGGGCGCTTTTGTCCAAAAATCCATGTAGATACTTTTCAAATATTTCTTCTCCCATACATAATCACTTCCTCATCGTCTTTTATAAGCAGCGATTCTGCCTATTTAATTTTAGCGGTCTGACGTTGACAAATGTATGCATAACATTGCCCCAAATCCTAAGTGTTTTAACTGAACATAAACCGCGCGTTTCTAATTCTCTATTAGTTACTTTTTGAAACGTCTCCATCCATACATAGAAAGGTGAAATTACTATTCTTTACAATTATCATTTCAGCTTTTTAACAGCGTTATTTCACCTATGTTTACGTCTTTATCGGTTTTAACCCTGTCTAATATCCACGGGAGGTATCCTATCTTTTCTATTTTAACAGAATATGAATGGTTCCATTCTAGGTTTTCAATCCAGAAGTCTCCGAAACAGTCGGTTTCTCCATATAGCGTCTTTCCAGTTTCAATGTCTACAACTGTTACTTTTGCCCCTTCTATGCATTCATTCAACTGCGGATCGTAAACCTCCCCAGCTATGAAGGGTTTTGGCAAGTTTAGGTAGTAAACTCTTGGTTTTGTTTCACGTTCAGGCTTCAACACTTCTGCCTTTTCGATTAGGCTTTTGATTTCAGCGTATTCTCCGAACTTTATTGCGTTGTGGGGGCAGACTTCAACACATCTTGGAGTCTTAACAAGAGGATCCTTTCCGTCCAATATGTGGGCGCACATTGTGCATTTTTGAGCGATTTTCAATTCTTCGTTGAAGTATACGGCGTTGTAGGGGCAAGCTTTTAGGCATTCTCTGCATCCGTCACATTTTTCCGGGTTTATGAGAACTATTCCGTCAGCCCTTTTCGTTATAGCCTTTAACGGGCATGCTGATGTGCATGGCGGATTGTCGCAGTGCATGCATAGATGCGGAATATAGGTTACCCTAACTTTAGGCGTGGTTCCTCTTTCCATTTCATCGATTTTCAGCCAGAAGTGTCCAGTGTCAGGCTGAGGCTTAGCGTAAGGCGTCCAGTCGTTGCCCACATGCTCATCCTTACAGGCTATTTGGCAACAGTAGCAGCCGTTGCATTTGGCCACGTCTATAACCAAGGCTTTCCCCATATTCAATCACCCGAAAACCCATGTTTCGTAACATGGACCTACTTCACGGTGCAGCGCACGCTTAAACGATTCCGGATACTTTTCCATAAGCTCTGAAACATCTGCCTTTTCCACTTCAACGAGGATGCCGCTGCAAACTTGGCCCACAGCGTTTCTAGACATGGGTTTAGGCGGAACAATCAAATCGATGGCTCCTCCCCTGTCTATAATTGGGTCGACGGATATTAAATCAGCTCTTGATCCGTGATGTACAAGAATGCTTCCGGGAATTATCCGCTCTGTAAGGTACGCGCCGCAAAGCACCACTCCAAGCTCATTGTAAACTTTAACTATGTCGCCGTTTCTTATCCCCCTTTTAACAGCGTCAACAGGGTGAATCCAGACTGGTTCGTAGAGGTAGCCGTCGGGGCCTCTTATTTTACATGTAGGTATTTCTCTAAGCCATGTTATGTCGTCTCCCTGCGCGTGAAACCTCCACTTCGGATGGTTAGACTCCAAGAGCAAAGTGTATTTTTTCGCTCTTGAATGAAGAAGGCTTTCTTGATGTGTCTCCCCGTAGGGTATATAACGTGGAAGCGGAGGCCTTTCATCGTCGTCTGGAAAGTGTTCAGCCAGTCCTGTGGACACTATTTCCAGTTTACCCGTTGGGGTTTCAAGCCCTTTGCCTTCAGGCATTTCATAAAACCATGTTAAGCCCGGTTTTGAACCCCAAGTTAAGCCTTGTTCAACGGCTATGTTGCTTTGAATCTGTTTCCACTCCTCCCATGTTGGATGGTTCGGGATGAATATCTTTCTCTTCTTGAATTCCTCCCAGCTTAATCCATAACTCGTAGCCGCATACGAAGCTTCGTATAAGCTTTTCATAAGTTGCTCAGGCGGTGGAAAGGCTTTCTCAACACCCATTCTTTGGGCTATTAGGCGGCAGATTTCATAATCGCTTTTTGACTCACCGATTGGCTCAATACATTTTTCCTGGTATGTGGTTGCGCTGACAGCCGACCTGCTTGTTATTACGAGGTCTTCATGTTCAAAAATTGTCTGCGCTGGCAGTATTATGTCAGCGAACATTGCCTCGTTTTCAAGCCATGGGGTAACCGCAACTATGAACTCTATGTTGGGGCTTTTGTACGCGTCTAATACTTTGCTGTTCCAGCAGGTAATGTAACAGCAGTTTGCATTCCAAACCATGCGTATGCCTGGATGTCCTTCCGGCGGAAACGTGTATTTCTTAAATTGATCCTCCCTGGAGGCGCTTATTGCTCCTGTGCCATACCAAGTTATTGGAGGGTTCAAAATAGCGTCTGCTACAAGCACCTTAGGCACGATTACTGGCGATACAGCTGCAACAGTGTATCTGGCCATGGGGCTGCTGACGAAGGTTCTTGTAGTTTCAGGATATTGGGGAACCGGCGCTATCCTTTTACCTGTAGCCGCTGGATAGAATCCCCTGAGAAACTGTCGTCCAGGTTTGCCTAAACCTTGCATCGCTAGACATATCACTTCCAGCCTAGCTATTTCATGAGAGTAAGGTCCTCTAATTTTTGGACCGCCGAAAAACAACGCAAGGGATGTTCTCTTTTCAACCCATATTTTAGCCAACGCCTTTATAGTCCTAGCGGGGATGCCTGTTATCTTTTCAGCCCATTCAGGCGTTTTCGCCACTCCATCTTTCTCGCCGGTTACGTATTTGCAGAAGTCTTCAAAACCCACACAGTGCGTCTTAACAAAATTTTCGTCGTAAGTTCCTTTCTTTATCCAAACATGCGCTATTGCAAGGTACAGTGCGCCATCCGTGTTCGGCCTTATAGGAATCCATCTATCAGCATATAATGCATCTGCAAAGTTGCAGTCTGGAGATATGGCTATTATCTTTATGCCTGCATCCTTAAACCAGCGGCACATGACGCTTCCAATCTGGCCGGCGAATCCTGAAACAGTGGCTTCTGGATCGCAACCTGTGAATATTAACACTTCAGCATTCTCAAGAATATCGTCGAAGACAGCGTCCTGATGTGGAAGTCCAGCATGGGGTCCCTCCATTCCCCACACATGCTTCGCACCCCAATAATACCCTTCCCAACTGTCAGGGTTCCTAACCTGCTGAGTCCACCCTCCAAGCTGCCGGAACAACTCATGATGTATGCCGTGCGGCGTCTGAACAGCGCCTCCTTGACCATGCCCATCATCCTGCACCAGCACCGACCATAACCCGTATTTTTCCTTAATCCGCTTTATCTCCCCCTCAATTATGTTTAGGGCTTCTTCCCAAGAAATTCTGACAAATCTGCTTTTTCCCCTATTCTGCGGGTTTCTATCCTCTGGACTCCAATCCACCCTTTTCAGCGGATATCTAACCCTATTAGGCGAGTACACCCGCTTCTTATAAGCCAGGCTAACCCAGTAAGGCAAAGTCTTAGCCGGCTGCGTGAAAGATTTCCCCCTAGCCTTTATCTCATACAACCTCACATTTTCGAAATGAAGAGGCTTAACCCTCAATATTCTTCCATTTTTAACATGAACCTCAAGAGGCTCAGCTGAACCTGAAAGGCCGCCTAACCCGTGACTTACATAACAAACCCGCACCTCGTTTGCTTCCTTTCTATTTTTTGCCTCTTCAACAGACGAAGCCCTGAATGGCGATTCACAACACGAACCTTTTGAACCGGATATTTCGCTAAGAAAAGAAAACGCGTTGGACAGCATTTTCAAGTTCACACTCTTTAACCCCCTTATCAACAATAAACATTAACAAGGTCGTTATGATGATTAGCAACAGTATATTTAAAAGACTTACTATTTAGCATGTGTGAACGTTGTATGGTAAAGCGTAGACATAAGCTGGTCAAGAGCCTAAGGATTATACTGCTTTATCTGCATTCAGGTTCTTAAGCGAATAGTCAGTTAAGGCCTTATTAAGCTCCACAAACCTTTTAGTTATAACAGCTATACTTTTGTAAAAGTCCGTTTCAGACGTTCTTAAAATATTTTCAGTTAATAATGGAATCCATGAGAGAAGATGCTTCTCCAGAAAGTTGCTAAGCCTTTTTAAATATTCTTCAACTTCGTTCTTTCTATTTTCTGACAATGCGTCAGCTGCCTTCTGGCATAGGTGACCTGCAAAGTGAAGTTCAGCAGCGATATGATCTGCAGGTTCATTGAATTCCGGTTTAACATCAACACCGGCATCTCGATATTCTTGAAGAACGTTCTCTTCAAAGGGGCCCATCATATAACCAGCCTTGTAAGCCGATTCGGGAGGATGAGGAAGTCTCTTAACGCCTAAAAAAAGACTGGCGTAATCAACTGCTAATTCTAGGCACGCTTGCTTCAAAGAGTTTCTTTCCAAATTCTCTAAATACTGGCTAAACATTTTAAGTCCTTTCCTTAATTCTTCATCTTGAATCATCTGCAAACGTTTGCTTTTTAAAATCTTTAAATTTTTTTCAGCAACCTCATTAAGGAACTCAGCCGTAACCTCTCTTTCATAAACCCTGCCTAAAAAACTGTAAGTCTGAGAGCATTCCTTGAATAGGGATGAAAGTCTATTTACTGAACCTATTTTAGAATTTTCCCCGTTCAAAATGGCGCCCCGTACACCGAGTAAGATGTGATTTTATAAAAACGTTGATATCGCCTTAGAACACTCAGTCTAACGCATCATGATTAAAATTTCACGGCATTTTTTATCAAAATCGAATAGGCAGTCTTTGCAAACTCCCGGCATGTTTTGAGGGTTGACCTTTTCTTTAACTAGTCTGCGTAAATCAGACACTTTTATTATGTCTCCGGCATTCAGGTTAAACAGTGTGAGGATCTCTTTATCCCATTTAGTAAAAGTCAAAGCATGAGGAGAAATGCAGACGCCATCCACGTAATTTCCGCAGCGTTTACACGTATCATCGTTTTTCGGATTGCTCAGAATCATTATATCTTCATTCTCATTTTTTCGAGCTGTTTCAAACGCTTTCATATATGCCTTTATGTAAATGTCAGTGTAACCTTTGTTTCTGAATTTTTCCCACGCCAATGATTGAAAATCATTGTAGTCAGGTATTATCAAGCATAATGTGTGATGAGCCCGCAAATTAAGCATTTTTAAGCCTCAAATTAGTGTTGTTCCAGCTTCCTCGTTAGCCAGGGATACGGATTGACAAAGTGTTGTTCAAAGCCTATTGAGCTGTCTTTGACTCCTAGTGCAATTGCTAACAGCTGAGTGAAGTAGAAAATTGGAACTTCCTTTAAAGCTCCATATCTTAGCCTAACTTTTTCCTGCATCTGGTCAAGGTTGAAGTGGCAAAGCGGACATGCTACAGCTATCGCTTCTGCACCGCTTGTTAACGCTGAGTTAATTATTGAATAGGCATGTTCTACAACAGCGTCGGATGAAACGGCTGCCAAATAGGATCCGCAGCACTCAGTCTTGTAAGGAAAATCAACAGGATCACAGTCTATACTTATTAAGAAATTTTCAAAAATAGTCGGATGTTCCGGATCGTCTAATTTTATTTCTTCGTAGGGCCGCAGGAGTAAGCATCCGTAATAGGGAGCCACTTTGAAACCGTTAAGACCTGCTTTGACGTATCCGGCTAACTTGTCAAAACCTATTTTATCTCTCAAAAATTCTAAAAAGTGGACAACTTTTACGTCGCCGTTATATTCTTCGCCTACGAAAGCTGTGACTTGCTCACGTTTCTTCAGGTCTCTTTTCATGGCGGAGTTTGTTTGTTTAAGCACGTTGTAGCATAAGGCACATGTTGTCATAAGCTCATTCCCTGCTTTTCGCGCGTCTAAAAGTGTACGAACTGGACCGTACATGTCTGCAGGGTTGGTTGTAAAAAAGGCTCCACAGCAAATCCCCGGAATTTCTATAAGATTTACCCCAATGGCGTTTGCAATGGATTTCATAGGTAAATTCAATCCGATGGTTCTCGAGTATGGAAGACATCCCGGGTAGTAGGGAACATTCATCTCTGCACACCGCCTTTTACTAAGGCTAATATTCTTTCACGAGTGAAGTATTTTTTTAACCGCATGCTTGTGTTTACAGCTGGCAAATTTACTGAGCTGTACTTGCTCCGTGCAGCAACCATTGCTTGTACTGGAAGCTGAACTGATAGTTCAGGAGCATATTCAATGAAGTCTTTGCCTTCAGACAGAATCATAATCCTTAACGATTCCATTATTTTAGGGATGTCGATTTGTTTTGGACAGCGGGATACGCAGGTTAGGCAGCAGGCGCAGAGCCATATAGTTTTAGAAGTTAGTAGAATTTCAGCGTCTATTTGAGCAAGCCTCACCACCTGATGGGGCTTTATGTCCATAACATTTGCTATTGGGCAGCCAGCAGTGCATTTACCGCACAAGTTACATGAGAAAATGTTTTGTCCACTCATTTCAACAATTTTCTTTGTAAGATCTGAATTTCCGTGGTGAATCATTCAAACCACTTTAATTTGAATGTTAAACTTATTAGACAGAAGTATATTAATATGCCCCTTCAAGTATTCACAAGTTCAAGGCGATGGGTATGGAAGTCCCAGAGAAGTTGAAGGGTGCAAGAGTGACAAGGTCCTTTTGTCACGTGTGTCCCTTCAGATGTTCCATAGAAGTTTATGTTAAGGATGGAAACGTGATTTATACTAGAGGAAACCCTGATAATCCTAACACAAAGGGTAAAAGATGTGTAAAAGGTTTAGCAAGCATATGGTTCGCCTATGATCCTGATCGTTTAAAATATCCACTAGTGAGAGTTGGTGAGAGAGGCGAGGGCAAGTTCAAAAGAATAACCTGGGATGAGGCTTTCACAATAATCGCTGAGAAGCTTAAAAATATAAAGGAAAAATATGGTCCAGAATCTGTAGTTTCAATTGATCATGGGCAAGGCTGCGTTACCTTTTACAGAAGCTTTCTATATTTTCTTTACGGTTCTCCTAACCTTTACGATCACACAGCTGCATGCGACGGCACATTCGACGCTGCCTGTACAGTGCTCTTCGGAACGTTCTGGGGGATAGAGGATTACGCCAACTCTAAGTACATTATCCTATGGGGAAAAGAACCCCTAGAAGCTCCAAGAATTGTTGGATTTCTGCAAGGATTGATGGAAGCAAAAGATAAAGGAGCAAAACTTGTTGTAGTTAACCCTCGCCTTTCAAAAACAGCTGAAAAAGCAGATGAATGGATTCCGATAAGACCAGGCACAGATGGAGCAATGGCCCTAGCTATGGCGAAAACAATAATCGACGAGAAACTGTATGATCAAGAATTTGTGGAAAACTATTGCAACGGATTCAACGAATTCAAGGAACATCTTGAAAATAAAGGCTACACACCTGAATGGGCTGAGCAAATAACAGGCGTGCCTGCAGCAACCATAAGAAGACTTGCTAAGGAATTTGCCACAACAAAGCCAGCTGTTTCCAGCGCATATCACGGATTTGCTTGCTACACAAACGGATTTGACTCTATGAGAGCTGTGCTTTTGCTAAACGCTTTAACAGGGAACATTGACAAACCTGGTTCTCTGCTGCTTACAGGCGGACCGCATGGCCTTGACCCGCAACTCAACCCTCCCATCCGAGTTCCAGAAGAAGAGAGAGCAAAAATAGAAAAACCTTCATTGCGCGAAGCTATGGGTTTCTCCCTAGCTCCAGACTTTCCATCCTCCCTATTACCCAAAGTGATAGTTGAAGAAAAACCCTATCCTGTGAAGGCGATAATCCTTTCTCAGATAAACCCGGTTATGAGCGATGCTAACACGAAACTTTGGATTGAAGCGTTTAAGAAGCTTGAATTCTCAGTCGCCATAGACATATACCTCAGCGAAACAGCAATGTACTGCGACCTAGTTTTACCTGACGCATGCTACTTTGAAAGATATGACATATTGCAAGGATTTAACCATGCACCCATGGTTTTATACTCTGAACCGGCGGTTCCGCCGCCAGGCGAGGCGAAAACTGTATATGAAATAGTAAAGGGGATAGCTGAGAAAATGGGCTATGGAAAGTATTTCAACTGGAATTCAGAAGAAGAATGGATGAAAAACGTTATAGAAGGCTTACCATTCACGCTGGAAGAACTCAAACAAAAAGGTTTCTGGATTGGACAGCCAGTCTACAGGAAATATGAAAATGGACTTAAAACTCCAACAGGCAAAGTTGAAATATACTCAACCCTAGTGGAGATCATAGGACAGAACCCGCTGCCAGAGTATAAACAGCAAGCCGTGATTCCAGATGAGAAATACCCATTCAAGTTAATAAGCGCTAGAATGCCTTTCCAAGCCAATGCTGTAACACAAAACATCCCCATGCTAATGGATATTGAGAAGGAAAACTGGGCTGAAATAAATCCGAAAGACGCTGAAAAATATGGCATAAAAAACGGCGACTACATGGTTGTAGAGTCTCCGCTGGACAGCATAAAAGTCAAAGCTAAAGTTACAGAAGGCATAATTCCAGGAGTTATCGCTGTTGTACACGGCTTCGGTTTCGGCCATTGGAGTATGGGGAATATAGCGAAAGGGAAAGGTGCAAGCATAAATAGGCTTATAGACACCTATGTCGATCCAGTAAGCGGAGCAGTAGCTTACAATGAATGTAAAGTTAGGGTGAGGAAGGCGTAATGTCCGCAAGAAAAGGTTTCTTCGTCGATATAGAAAGATGCATAAAATGCCATGCTTGTGAAATAGCTTGTCGAGTATGGAACGGAATAAACATTCCATCTTACAGGACTATTATGGAAATTGAAAACGGTTCCTACCCCACTGTTGAAAGAACAAATGTTTCCATTGCATGCATGCACTGCGAAGAACCCTATTGCTTAGCTGCTTGCCCTGCTAAAGCAATATACAAACGCGAAGATGGAGTTGTACTGGTTGACAAGGAAAAATGCCTAGGCTGCAGACTCTGCAGCTGGGTTTGCCCATTCGGAGCGCCAAAATACGGTCCAGACTTAAAAATGCAAAAGTGCACGTTCTGCAACGACCGACCTGACTGGATGCCAAGAGCATGCGAAGAAGTCTGCCCAACAGGCGCCATAGTATGCGGAACCATAGACCAGCTGGAGAAAACAGCCAAGGAAAGAAAGGGACAGAGGCTTATATCTCTATTAAAAGGAAAAAGAGCAGCCTTATACATTTTATCCTAAACTTGGCAAAGCATCATGTTGGCATTTGAATCCCTCAGCCTTCAGCAAGCACACAACATGCTTTTTCAAATCAGCTAAGGTTTAACGCCGCTAATCATGTAATAACCTATCTTACCAACAAGCCACAGATAAAAAGAAAGCGTCTGAAAACTTTCAATGTTTATGTGTTCCATGGGTTTTGAGAATAAAGTTTCTCCTATATTAATAACTTCTTCCAGATCGGTTTTTTGACCATTTAAAAATTGGGTGATTTGTTTAGTAACGCATGGGGAAAGGTCCAATGTTTTGATTCCTGTCAGCCCTGCCTTTTCGAAATCATCGATGTACTGGGTTAAAGTTTTTGCACCTGCAATGCAGTTGGCGTAAGCCAAAAAATTGTTCAAATGGGAAGGCAGAGTTTCCATTAAAACAATATCAGACACTGCTACTTTAGCGTTGGGCTTAACAACTCGCGTCATTTCTGACAATGTTTTCAACATGTTTGGAATTAAACACAGCGAACACTCGCTTATCGCAGCGTCAAAAACATTGTCTTTGAAAGGAAGCTTTTCAGCGTCAGTTATTACAAATTTAACCTTATGATCTAATTCAACTCCTTTCACCAAAGTGTTTGCATAACTTATCATTTTCCGTGATAAGTCTACCCCGACAACATTGGATCCCAAATTTGCAGCAAGCTGAATCGCCGTGTCACCTGGACCTGAAGCCACATCTAAAACATCAGAGTCTTGACCAATACCTGCCTCTTTCACTAATTCAAAAGTGGTTTCTACTCCTCCAGGATGATAGCACAAGGGAATAAACGATTTGCTCTTTTCCAGTTTTTCTTCGTAAAAATTTATGACGGAGCTTTTGAAACTTAAAGTTTCTTCCATTCATCTACCTCAATGCACTCTTTATTTTCTCCCTCTCGCTTCGCGAGATTTTGCCTAAACGTGAAATTCTATTACTCATAGTTTGCAGAAAATCAACCGTTTTGTCGTATTGCGGAACCGTTGTTGTCAACGATTGCAATCTAAGCGGGTTCACGCCGTAAGGCCTCAACTTATCCTTCAGCCTGGTGACTTGCTGACGCATTTTTTCACCAGCGAAGGGACTGTCCTCACCCTCAATCAGCGCTATACCATCCGCGCCGTACGCGAACGCCGTAAGAAGATGCTTTACGCCTACACGCATACAGCTAGGCACAGGAATGGGACGAATGTTCGATATATAGCCAAACCTTCTTGTTCCGGCTAGGTCGAGGGAAGCATATGCAGTTGACTTTTCCACAAAAGCCACTATTTTCGGCTCTTCTATTTCGCCTTCGCATACCCCTTTAATCTGCTCAATAAATTGTTCTTCAGTGAAGTTTGCAAGGTCAACAGCTTCCCGCGGGCAAACGGTTACACATGCGCCACAATTAATGCATGCAACCGGAACAACCTTAACTGTTGATTCAGCCTTCATCAATGCTCCAGTTGGGCATATGGCGATACATTCACCGCAAAGATTGCATTTTTCCATATTAATCCTAGGCACTTCCGGAGGGTGCTCAAGCTCTCCTTTTCCAATGAAGCTTGCAACTCTGGATGCTGCCGCCATTGCTCCCTCAACTGATTCACGTATATCTTTCGGTCCTAAGGCGCATCCGCAGACAAAAATTGCCTTTCGAAGGCTGTCTACAGGATCCAACTTGTAATGTTTCTCAAGGAGAAAACCGTCTGTTCCAATGCTGATGCTGAAAATTTTAGACAACTCATCTGTTCCTAAACTTGGAACGATAGCGGCTGACAACACCACCAAGTCGAAGTTTTCCTCAATGGCAACTCCTGAAATCGTATCCACGGCTTTAACAATTAAACCGTTGTTTGTCGGTATCACCCTCGACGGCAAACCGCGAATGAACTTGACGCCTTGATCCTTTGCCCTGCTGAGAAACTCTTCATATCCTCTTCCAGCTGCTCTGAGATCCTGATAGAAAATCCATGGATCTGCTCCAGTTACTGCTTTCATTAAAATTATAGACTGCTTAATTGCAACCATACAGCCTATCTTGCAACAATATTCTTTTGAACCTTCTCGAAGCGCTCTGCTTCCAGCACATAGGATGAAAGCCACCTTCTTCGGAGTCTTGCCGTCAGATGGTCTGCGGAAACCTAAGCGCATGATGCGTTCAAACTCCAGATTTGTTACAATGTCTGGATGTGTGCCATACGAGTATTCACCAAGATGTCTCGGATCAATCAGATCGTAACCTGTGGCAACAACTATAGCGCCGACGTTTAATTCAATCTCTTCAGGCTCTTTGGAAAAGTTTATGGCTCTTGGACCACAAGCGTCTACACATTTAAAACATTTAATGCAACGGTCAACATCAATCGCATAGACGCGGGGAACCGCTTGTGGATACGGAATGTAAACGGCCTTCCTTAATTCCAAGTTCTCGTCAAATTCGTTTAGGATTCCCACAGGGCAGACCTTTGCACATTCATCGCAACCTGTGCATTTGGATTCGTCGACGTATCTTGGCTTCAGTTTAACAGTGACGGTGTAATCTCCAGGTATACCCTTTATCGCAACAGGCTCAGCCATAGTTATTATTTGCACGTTTGGATGTTGAGAAACCTGAACCATTCTAGGTGCTAATATACAGTAGGAGCAGTCAAGAGTTGGAAAGGTTTCGCTTAGTTGAGCCATGTGGCCTCCTACGCTTGGGCTTCGCTCCACCAGGTAAACTTTATGGCCTTTAGCCGCCAACTCAAGGGAGGCTTGAATTCCAGTGATGCCTCCTCCCACAACTAGAACATCCTTCTTAACTGGGGTTTTAACTGTCTGCAACTCTTCGAGATATCTCGCACGGTTAACGGCTCCTCTTATAAGATCTATGGTTTTAACTGTAGCCTTGTCAACGTCGCTGTGAACCCAGCTGCAATGCTCTCTTATGTTAACCATTTCGAGAAGGTACGGGTTTAACCCTGCATCTGAAACAGCCTTTCTGAAAGTTTCAAGGTGCAGTTGAGCTGAACAAGCAGCTACAACAACCCTGTCGATACCTTTTTCCCTTATTCCGTCTTTAATTATTTTCTGCCCCGGCGTGCTGCAAAGGTAGTCGTAAGTTTCAGCCGTTTTCACCTCTCTAAAACGCGACACGGCTTCCTTTACTTTTTCAACATCTACCGTGCCTTTAATGTTGCGGCCGCAGTGGCAAATGTAGATGCCGATCAAGTTTTCAGCTCCTTTCTAGACTCGCTGCCTAGGCTTCGTCTTGAATAATTGTTCTTCCCATCATTTCTTATATGTCTATCTGATTCAAAAACCGTTTTTTACATTACTTTCTCTAAGTTGAAACATTCCTTTCAACTTTTGAAGCTATTTGCAGATTGAACAGCATAAGTCATCATGCAAGTAAAGCTTTATATTAAAGATTAGTTTTCCTAAGCTTCTACGATGGAAGCTTACATATGAGGTCTCGGAAAACTGCAAAATTTAAATCGCGTAAAAAACTAGTTTTGGAAAGGGCCACGTTGTCTACGCGTCAAGTTTTAACGCTTAACTCTGAAATATGTGTAGGCTGCGGAATTTGTGAAAAAATCTGCCCAGAGAAAGCTGTTACAAAGTCTTCAGCCACCGCCTACAATGGGCGGTTGATAAGGAAATGCCAAATCGACATAGAAGCTGACAAATGCATTTTTTGCGGCGAATGCGTTGTCTTATGCCCGTTAAACGCTATCAAAATAGAAGTCGATGGGAAAGAGAGTGTTCCCGTTGTTGAAAATGAGGTTTTTCCAAACCTTGTCAAAAACGTCGCGGTTGATGTTAGCCTATGCAATCCTGTTTGCAAGCTTGCTTGCCAAGAAATTTGCCCAACTAAAGCCATAAAAGTGGTCCTTGAGGGACCCATGCCTATTGAAAACCAGAAAATCGTTGAAGTTCAAATCGACAAGCAGCTTTGCATTTTCTGTAAAAAATGTGAAGCAGCATGCCCATTGAAAGCTATACGTGTTGCAAAGCCTTTAACCGGAATCATAGAATTAAACACGAAACTATGCCCTGAAAAGTGCCAGGTATGCGTTGACATATGCCCCAGCAAATGCATAACACTGGATGAAAACGGAAAACCAACGGTGGATGAAGAATTCTGCATATACTGCGGTGCATGCCAAGAAGTTTGCCCGGAGAAGGCAATAATCATCAATCGAACAGCGGTTTCCCATTCTGAAATAAAATCTGGCGCATGGAACGAAGCTTTAGAAAAGTTAACTTCATACAAAACGCTGGTTAAAGAATTAAACGTCAAATGTAAGCGGAAAATGTATGGCAGGGCATCGGCTGTCGAAACAAGGGCTGCCTATCCAATAAAATGACTTGCCTTGCTGCTGTAGAAATTTTCAGCTGTTTTTAGGAAAGACTAAAAGTCGCGTAACATCGCATAGTGTTTGATATGCCTTGGTTAATCATTCTTGTCTTTCCAAAAATATGTATCCAAGATAAACGCTGCTTTCACCGAGGGCTATCCCTATCTTCTTTGAAGCGTACCCTGGATAATTTAGCGTTAAGCAATATTTAGTGTTAGGCTCTAAACCGTCAAAATCGAAACATCCAAACACGTCTGTAATTGAAGTTTTGCTTTCACCTGTTTCTTCCTTTATCAGCTTGACTTCTACTCCTTCAGCGCAGGCGTCAGCGTCCTTAAAAGCAACGTTTCCCGCTATAAAGTGTCTCGTCATCTTGTAAAGGTTTAAATAGTAAACATTCGGTTCAGTGCCATACTCGGGGTGAAACGGCTCCGCCAATCTTGACTTCACTATTTTGCCTACTTCACTTTCTTGATCCTCTAAATCGCCGAAAATCATTGCGTTACTTGGGCATACTTCAACACATCGGGGCTTTTCGCCTCCTTCAAGCCTGTGGACGCAGAAGGTGCATTTTTGAGGGAGGTTTTTTTCATCGTTCCATGATACTGCGTTGTAAGGGCATGCATCAACTATTTCTTTTTGGCCAGAAGCCCTTGCCGGGTCAATTATTACTACGCCGTCAACTCTTTTATACGCCGCGTTATTCTTAGCTGCGTCTACGCATTTTGGGAAGTTGCACTGCATGCAAAGTATTGGCATGTAAGCCACTTTCACATGTGGAAATTTTCCCCTTTCCTTTTTCAACAACCGTATTAATGTTTGCTCTCGTTTCTTGATACCTGAGGAATATGGAGGGTAATCATTATCCCAGAATTCATCCTTGCACGCAGTGAAACATGCATAACACGCTATGCATTTGCTTACGTCGATAACCATAGCCCATTTGGTCATCTGTTTTCACCCTTCCACTTTACAACTTCGACTAAGCATGAGTTAGGCGCCATTCCACTGGCGTTTTTTGACATTAGACGTGAGGGTGTTAGCAGGTTTATGCATCCTCCACGGTCAGCTGATTCTCCGGGCTCGCCTAAAGGGTCGTAAACAGCGCTTCCTTCATAAGAGTGGACAACTCCAGGCCGTATTCTTTCAGTAACCTCAGCCATGCATATTACAGCGCCTCTTTCATTGTAAACCTTAACTAGGTCGCCGTCGCGTATGCCTCTTTTATCTGCGTCAACAGGGTTTATCCTGATTATCCAGTAGTAATATCCGTCTTTGCCCTTGCGCCTATGGTCAGGAATGTCGTCAACCCAGCTTTCTTTTCCGTCATATTGCGTGAAGAATGAATATCTTGGATGGGGAGATACAAGTTGAAGCGGGTACTTTTGTGAAAGTAAACTTTCAACTCCTTCCCATGAAGGTATATATTTAGGTATCGGCGGCCTTTCAGGGTCGTTGGGGTCGAATCTTTTCAGAGTGTTTGCCTCAAATTCCAACAAGCCGGATGTTGTTCCCAAACCGTATCCGTCTGGAACACCCATAATCCGGCCTCCTGCAAGCCCCGTGTCAGGTGTGTCTCTTTTTCTCCCTTCAGCGAACCACCTTAAGGCAGGTGTTGCCTTGTAAGGCTTCGGTATTGGAACGATAAAATATCCCTTTTCCATGAATTTCTCCCATGTAATATATTTCGGTAGGTCTGTTACTTCAAACATTCTTTTAACCCAGTCTAGCTCCGTCATGCCGTTTTCTGTATACTTCTCGTAAAATCCCAGTTTTTTCGAGACTGCTGCAAATATTTGATAATCAGATTTTGATTCTCCTAGAGGTTCTATGCATTTCATTTGTAATATTATGAAACGATGATTTGTTGAATATGAAAGATGGGGAGTGTAGCCTCCTGACGTACCTGCTTCGCCGATATCCCACCTTTCAAAATTCGTGCAAGCTGGAAGTATAATGTCTGCAAATTTTGCTTCACCCTCAAACCATATTGCTTGGCTTAGTACGAATTCAAGCTTAGGGCTTCTGTACATTTTAATCCATCTGTTGGTCTCTGTCATGGTTGAAATGTAAGATGTTCCATACCTCCAGAACATTTTAGCCTGTGGAAAACCGTCTTCTGGATACTTATACTCTCTAAATTGGGCTTCCGGATAGGCTCCTGCAAATCCTTTCCCCCTCCATTTAACTGGCGGATTTAAAACAGCCTCGGGGATAAGAAGCCTAAGTACGTGTTGCCCCTGCGGTTCATTAACCGTCCATCTGACTGGAATTTTAGTCATTCCACGGGATAACAAAATGGCTGCTGCAGTGTTTGTGGCATCGCCAGATATGCCTCCTTCAGCGTATCCTGGGAAGAAGAACCTTGCATTGTAGGGTACCCCTGCAGTTGTTCCCCATATGTTTCGCCCAGGCTTGCCTAGCCCTTGCATAGCAGCCAGTAAAACCATCATTCTGGCCCATTCATGGCCGTAGGCTCCTCTGCAGGCGCCTCCCATGCCGCCGCGTCCACACGCCAGCATCGTCCTCCTCTTCGCCCATTCTCTTGCAAGGGCTTTAATCTCACAAGCTGGCACGCCGCATTTTTCCTCAGCCCAGTTTGGAGTTTTAGGTACACCATCCTCTTCGCCTAGAACGTAGCTTCTCCATTTTTCAAATCCTATGGTGCGTTTTTCAATGTAATCCTTATCGTAAGTGTCTTCCTTAATCCAAGTGTAGGCAATGGCCAAAGCTAGGGATGTATCAGTTCCCGGCTTTGGGGCAATCCATTTATCTGCAAAATTTACAGCAGTCCAGTTGAAGAAAGGGTCAACGAAAACCATTTTTACTCCCAGTTCTTTAAGCCAAAACCTCCATGGGACTGATTCATGACCGCCATATGTGCCTAAAGTTGCATGCGGATCGCAAGACCAGAAAACTATCATTTCACAATGTTTTAAAGCGTCTTCTAAAAGGTCGTATTGTTCAGGTATTCCTAATCTCCAAGAGAAACCCCAATGGTGCATTGCTCCCCAAAACCATCCTTCCCAACTGTCAGGGTTGTGATCTGCATAGGTTGCGCCTAGAATCGCCATGAACCTGTGGTAGGCGCTTTGTCTATACCCTATGTTTCCCCAACTGTGATGTGAAGAAGCTGTTGTCAGTATCGCAGACGGACCATAACTTTTAGTTATCCGCTCAATTTCTGAAGACACGATGTGCAAGGCTTCTTCCCAGGTTATCCGCTCATATGCTGATTTACCCCTTTTCTCCGGATTTCTCTGTCCATCAGGGTTGAAGTCCACTCTTTTAAGCGGATAAAGAACTCTGTTTGGCGCATACACTTTGGCTCTTACGGTTAAAGTCCAAGACGCTACATTTGCTTTCCTAGGCGGTGTAAACATTCTACCCCTAGCTTCAATAACCCAGGATTCAGCATCTTCTGCGCTTAGCGTAAGCGGTTCGACACGCACTATTCTTCCATTCTTTACATAAACGAATACGGGTCCTCCTTTTGTACAGTTTGTGTACTTCACCGTGTCTTGGCTGACTTTTTTCAAACACTCATCTCCGTTTAGAACATAATTTGTTGGTTTTAGGTTATTTTAAATTTAGCACTTTGCATTTAAAAGGCTTGAGAAGTTAACTTGTTTTTAGAACCTTTAATGTATCTTTTCTTTGGTTTAGCTTTTAAACCGTAGATCAACAATGTTAACCCTACGAGAACGATGAGGGTTCCAAAACTAGAGTAGGGATATACCGTTTGAATCACGCTTGCAATTGTTTTAATGCTTCCGGAAATGCTGACTGAGGTTGTTCCTTCATTTTTAATCTCTAAGAAGTCAACATCTTTCCCGTTAATTTGAACTTTTTCGTTGAATAGACTTGCAGAATTGTTGAATACCGTTATTCCCCAATCAAATTCTCCGGTTATTTCGGTGAGTTCATTAGGCATGAATTTGCCTATTATAATCCTTACAGGATGCGACGCAGATATCTTTAATTGAACTGCTGTGATGTTTAGATCTTTGTATTCTTCACCTTTTATTCTCACTCTGTCAATAAAAGCACAGTAAGTGCTGGAATTTCCTTCGTCAAGCGTTTTCAATGTTTTAGGTGTTACTTCCCACTCGTCTGCAACGACTTCTCCGACACGGTGTTCTTGCCTAGAAAAGGATATGGAAACTCCCACAATAAGAACTACAATTGCGGCAACTACGATTATCTTCCTCATTTATCTTGCTGCATCCCTTTTACATACGCCTTTTAAGTGCTAACCCAGTCTTGTATAACTGAGTAGATATAGTAAAATTTGGATGGATTTAAAGTTTAAAAAAAGAAGTGGGTGGTTCATTATCTTGGCGGAATTATTGGATCTGCAACTTTATACGTTGCCGAAAACACCGTGTGGAACGTGTATCCTTTGGCAGACCACAGTTCGCCGGCCTTCGCCGGCTGCACTTGAAGTATTGTGCATCCCATAGTTGGACCGTTTAGTGAGTAGGCTAACTGCCCGTTGGGTTCAAAATACAATTCCCCAGTCCAATCTAGATAAAGCTTTATTGTTGCCAGTCCATTCCTAATCATTTCCCGTATTTCCGCGATTTTATCTTCTTTGAAAGCGCTTTGAAGGGCAGCGCTATTAGTTTTCGCTAGTTTTTCAATAAGTTCTTTCAGCATGTACTGTCCCGCATAGCCTGTCCAACTTTGGAAATCAGGCGGGTATCCATACCTCTCTACAAATTGTTCGGCAACTTTTCTCCCAGCCTCTTTGCTTGGGTACGCTCTATCCCACCAGTACTCGTTGGCTACAAACCAGTATGCAACGTTTTCACCTGCCAATTCAATAAGCGTCGGGGTTTGCATTCCAGCTCCCCCAATGCTTATGAAAAGCGGTTTAAACCCTATTTCCTTTGACTGTTGGGAGATCAAAACGGTATCCGTAAGGTAGCCTGACATAGCCGTCACATCAGGGGCAAGAGCCTTAATTTTCTCTAACACTGGCTTGAAGTCCAACGAGCCTGCTGCATAAGCCTCTGTGGCGACTACTTCCCAATTAACTCCATATTTTTTAATCATTGCAAGGAACTCGTTTTTATCTGATTCGCCCATTAATGTGTTCTCGTGTAAAATGGCAACTTTTAAAGGTCTTCCAAGACTTAATTTAGGTACAATCTCTTTGTTTAGGAATTCTACGGCTACCATGCTGAACATTGTGCTGTTTGGAGGTGTTTTAAACCAATATTTCCATCCTTTTTCACACAGTTCCTTGGCGCTGCTGCCGATTGAGAGTACAGGTGTTTTATAACTTTCTGCAATCGGCATTGCAGACATTGCTCCACCGCTGGTGAAGTATCCCCTAACAACGTGCACCTTATTCACGGTTATCAATTTCTCTGTAGCCGAAACAGCAACTTTTGCATCTCCTGCAAAGTCTTCAATAAATAATTTTATCCTGGCACCTAAAATGCCTCCAGCCCAGTTGATCTCTTCGGTTGCCAACTGTGCGCCACGCAAACCTGATTGGCCAAAAGCCGCCATAGCTCCAGATAAGGGTAAGCATATTCCAACTCTAAGCTCTAAACCCTCAAGGAGAGGTTTCTCCGGAGTCGGCGGAGTTACGTTAAGCTGTTTCTCAATTTTAGAAACTCTGGAGACAAGAGTTGATAGCGCGCTTTCAAGATCGGTTATTTTGCCAGAAAGTTTGGATATGTCTGCGCTTAACCCGCCGACGGTTGTAAACAGATAGGCTATTGAGACCAGTGAAAGCAGCAAAGCAATAACAGCAATGGCTCCTATAGCTGCCTCAAATTTTTTCATAACAACCACACTCAATAATGTAGTGTATAGCCTTAATTTATAAAATTTGCGTGATGGTTAGCGCATGTTACAACTCAGCCTTAAGCGTTTTTTCAAAACTATTTTTGTTGTCCTAATTGTAATTCCTGAGGATACCACAAAATTTTTACATGTAGCTGAACATCATATATCTTCAATAAGGTTTGGAAGGCGATGGAATGTTAGACTTGTTGATGTCAACGATAGTTCACGGGTTCATCTTAGGCGTGATTTATTCAACAATTGCTATGGGAATGAGCTTGATATTCGGTGTTATGGGCATTAAGAATTTGGCACACGGCGACTTTGCTGTTTTAGGAATGTTTACGGCTTTCTGGCTCTTCGAATTTTTCAAGATTTCACCATTACTGTCTATCCCGATAGCCTTTTTACTGTTCTTTGTCATAGGCATAATCATTACAAAGTGTATGTTTAAGTATTTGATAGGAGAAATGCTTGGATCAATAATTTTAACTTTCGGCTTATCCATATTCATGGAAAACGTTATGCTTCTAGCTTGGGGAGGCGACTATAGGATAATCCCAGGCGAATACGGAACCTACACGTTCGGACCTGTTTCAGTTGGTGGCACATATTTAATGGCTCTTGTAATAACGATAGTGCTAATAGCTTTGACGCAGCTTTTCTTGTCTAAGACTAAGCTGGGTATTGCCATAAGAGCGGTAAGCCAAGATCCAGAGGCTGCTGAGTCCTTGGGCATATCCTCTGAGACAATTCGTCTGGTAGGAGGAGGACTTGGTATTGCCTTGGCTGGCTGCGGAGGCGCTGTTCTATCGCTTATTTACTATATATATCCATACCTTGGCATACTGCTCACGTTGTACGCGTTAATCATATGCGTTCTCGCAGGGTTAGGCAACGTTATGGGAGCGCTTTTCGGAGGGGTAATAATGGGCATCGCACAGTCGGTAGCTACCATTCAACTTCCGTATGCTCTCACTCCGGCTGTGGGATTTGCGCTGTTCGTATTGATCCTCATATTTAAACCGAAGGGGTTGTTCACGAGAGGATGATTGTATGCGTTTAAATATTGGCCTGAAGGCTATACTTACTCTTGTTTTGATAATCATAGCGTTGGTGATGCCGTTGTTCACAGCAGGAGAGACATATATTATGCATATTCTGATACTGATGCTGATGTTTGCTACACTTGCGCAATCGTGGAATTTGATTGCAGGATACGCAGGGCAGTCTTCTTTAGGGCATGCAGCGTTTTTTGGCATGGGAGGATACACGTTGGGAGTGCTTGTATTTTACACAGAGTATTTCAGAGTTAGCCCTTGGCCAGCATTGATCGTAGGTGGTTTCGTTAGTTCCCTGATTGGTCTCGCGATAGGCACCATATGTTTTAGAGTTAGGGGACCATACTTTGCGTTGGCAACCTTGGCGTCAACTGAGGTTATAAGGCTAATTGTAATGAACACAGGTTTCACGCAGGGAGCAATGGGTATTTCCATACCTCGTCCTTCGCCGATTTCTACGCCTTTCTTTGTGTTGGACTTCACTGAAAAACTTCCTTACTATTACATTTCATTTGCCGTCATGATCGTCTCGTTTGCCATCGTATGGTACTTGTCTAAATCTCGTTACGGCCTGCTTCTTCAATCAATCCGAGAAGATGAAGATGCTGCATCAACTTTAGGTGTTAATCCATTCAGAATAAAACTGCTGGCAATTTTTGTAAGCAGTTTCATCGCCGGCGTGGCAGGCGCACTGTACGCGGTATACATTGCATACATAGATCCGTCAATGGAACCTGGAGGTGTTCTTTCGTTGTTCACTTCAATTGAACCGGTTTTAATAACAACAATAGGAGGTGCTCAAACCATTATTGGCCCGATGATCGGTTCGTTGATAAGAATAGGGCTTGGTGAATACCTGCGGGTTTCATTCGGGTTTAGAGCTGGAATGGATTTAGTGGTGTTCGGAGCCATCTTCATTGTGATATTCTTCCTTGCAAGAAAGGGCATATGGGGACTTGTCAAGATGAAGTTAAAACTGTAAGTGGCAAGGTGTATTAGGATGTCGATACTTGAAGTAAACGGGCTTTCAAAACATTTTGGCGGGGTAATCGCCTTAGACGATGTGAATTTAAAAGTGGCTGAAGGAAACATCGTTGGCCTCATCGGTCCCAACGGGGCTGGAAAAACAACCCTTTACAATTGCATCACTGGCTTCTATAAGCCAACATCGGGCAAAGTAGTTTTTAACGGAAGAAACGTCACAGGACTGCCGAGTCATAAAATATGTAAAGCTGGAATCGCTAGAACCTTCCAGATTCCTCGTCCTTTCTTAAATTTAACATTGCTTGAAAACGTGACAATAGGCGCGTTAGGTGCAAATCTTACATTGAAAGAAGCAAAGGAGCGTGCAAAGGAGATAATTCGGTTTCTGATGATGGATGAATATGCTGATTCACCTGTAGGCAAATTAAACTTTAATTATAGAAGGCGTTGTGAATTGGCAAGGGCGTTGGCAACAAACCCGAAAATTTTGCTGCTTGATGAAACCTTTGCCGGTTTAAACCCTGCTGAAACAGACGGTATGATTGAAATAGTTAAGAAAATTTGGAAAGAAGGTGTCACCATAATGTTGACGGAGCATGTGATGAAAGTTGTAATGTCTCTGGCGGAGCGAATAATTGTCCTTCATCAGGGCAAAATCATCGCGGAAGGACCGCCTGAAGAAATAGCAAAAGATGTAAACGTAATCGAAGCATATTTGGGTCACGTTTACTCTGCTTAAGGTGATTTTATGCTAGAAGTGGAAAAAGTCAGTGCAGCATACGGAGACCTGCAAGTTTTAAGAGAAGTAAGTGTGAAAGTTTCGGAAGGTGAGCTAATATCAGTTGTTGGAAGTAACGGTGCGGGAAAAACAACGCTGTTGAGAACCATAAGCGGCTTGCTATATCCGAAAGATGGAAGGATAAAGTTTCTGGAAAACGACGTTTCCACGTTGAAACCTTACAAGAGAGCTGCGCTTGGCATAGCCCACGTCATGGAGGGGAGGAGGCTTTTCCCAAATCTAACAGTGGAAGAGAACCTGAAAATGGGTGCCTATTTGCCGCAAGCGTGGAGAAAAAGGGATGAAACCTCCGAGATTGTGTATGACCTGTTTCCGAGACTTAAAGAAAGGCAGAAACAGCTGGCAGGAACACTCAGCGGAGGAGAGCAGCAGATGCTTGCTATTGGTAGAGCTTTAATGCTGCGGCCTAAACTACTTCTCTTGGATGAGCCTTCACTGGGAATAGCGCCTAAACTTGCCTTATCCATATTTGAAACGATAAAGAAAATAAATGAGGCTGAGAAGGTCGCCATTCTACTCGTTGAACAAAACGTTCATTTATCCCTGCAACTTTCAAAAAGGGCTTACGTAATTGAGAATGGGAGAATTGTTCTAGAAGGAACTTCAGATGAACTCTTAAAGAATCCACAAGTCAAAAAAGCCTATTTAGGAAAATGATAGCCATGATGCAGCTGCTTCTAAGAGCAGCTAACCCGCACCTAGACGTATTATGCAGCATTATGCTGATGATAAGATAGCGTATCATGCGCGTCTATACGGCTTCTGCACCAAAATGCATCATCCTTTGCACGTTTCGCCAACAGGTAGATGTTGTTTTTTTCAAAAGCTTCAGCTTCAAGAGCATAGCTTTCAGCAGCTTTGGCGAATGCCTTCTCGCTTTTAACGTGCCAGTTGTTTTTGCAGTACACGTCTTTGCTGCTTAATAGTGAACGTAAAGCCGTGCCCTCCTTCTCCCTGCAAAGCCCTGTCCAGAAGTTCATCCTCTTTCTCTCGATAATGTTGGACGCTGAAGAAAAAAGATTAGCTGCGTCAAGATGTTTGCCGTTCAAACAGTTTCTTGCAGCCTCGTTTAGCAAGTCAAGCTCAAATCTTCCAGGCGAACCTAGATTCATATATACGCTTTTTCCCACTGGGCCGTTCAATGCGACTCGTGTTTGAGGATCTGTTAGATCCCTCCGTAAGTTTATGTTGATAAAACTTTTAAATTCAGGGTCAATGTCTTTCAATTCGCTAACTGTAGAGATGAATTTTACCTTCGATGATGCCCTAAATATGTCGTCGGGTCTATCTCGTTCTAACCTGCAAAGCGTGTCAGTCACTTGAAGGGTTTGCAATCGTTTGCATGTAAACATGAGTGTTTCTAAACTACCGTCCGGATATATTGGAACAGCTATGGCTGCATTTTTGACGGCGTTAAACAAAAACTCGACAATTCTAGGTTCAATAAATGGCGTATCGCAGGGAAGTACAATGCAGTGGTCTGCATTAGCAGCTTTAAGACCTGTTGTAATAGCAACTGACGGTCCGCTGACAGAAGGGTAACTAAGGTCGATTAATATTTTCACTTGTTCCTTTTTAACTGAATAATCTTCTAAAACTTTAAGGTATCTGCGTTTTCGCGCTGTGTTGTTAACGCAGATTATTGTTTCTTCAACAAGTGTTTCCACTTTTTCGATAATGTGTATGAGAAGGGGCTTGCCGGAGATTTTTGCTAGGGCTTTGTCGGTCCAGCGGTTACCTTGGATTTGAAACCTTTCAGCTTGGCCGCCTGCAAGTATTATTGCACCCCTTTTTAACAAAGTTTTTCCTCGGCCTTACTCCTCAACTTTTTACTGAGTCGATTTGACTTTTAACAAGTTGTAAGAGAAGGTCGCCTTCCCTTTCTAAATCAATAATGGGAGCGGAGATTTCGCTTTCAATTTTCTTTTTTGCAATAATTCCTGTTATTGCCAATATGGGTTCTGTACCCTTCACCGTTTTCATAAGGTCTTCAAGGTTTTTCGCTGCCACTATCTTAGGAACGTCTCTTCTCTTTGCAGTGAGTGAATGTAATCCTTCAATGAATACTATGTCTAAATTTTCTTTTTCAAACAGCCAAATAACTTCATCTAAACTGTCGGGAATAGTGCTTGTCTTCTTAATCATCACAGTTTCTTTTGGCGCAAGGGCCACAGTGATCCTTGCGCCTGCATGGATATGCCTCCAAGTGTCTGTTCCTTCAGTATCTATCGAGAAACTATCATGGTGTATGTGTTTCACAGAGCCAACTTTGAACCCTTCTTTTGAAAGTTTTGATGCTAAAAATTCAATTGTCGTAGTTTTGCCTGAACCGCTTACGCCTACAACAGATATTACTTTCACGCCGTTTCACCTCAATCTAGAATTCGAATGAATTCCTCCTTGCTGAACAGTGTGACTTTAACTTCTTCTCCTCTCTTTAAGGTTTTTTTCGGAGGTACTAGGATGAAGCCATTAGAATTTATGAATCTGCTTAAACTACTTGCCCCTCCAGCAACAACTTCTGCGATGTAACTTCCGTCAGCCCGTTTCACATGAATGGACAAAAATCTATGATGGGGCTTTTCATCCGTTTCTACATCCTGGTTTATCTTTGCCGTGATTATCGGCAAGGGGCATTCCTTCTTAAAACCAGTATACAACCTGATTAAGGGTGTCAGAATCAAGTAGAATCCCGCCATGGTTGATGCGAACAACCCGGGCAACATCACTATCGGCTTGCCTCTAACTATTCCAAAACCCGTAACTCTTCCAGGCTTCGTCTTTATTCCGTGAACTAGTATTCCAGGCTTTCCAAAAGAGTTAACTGCGTCTGGAACCAAATCCTTTTCGCCGACGGAGCAGCCGCCTATCGTAACTATTATGTCAGCTTTTTTGACGGCTTCCTCAATTTTCTTTTTAATCTCGTAGAGGTCGTCTGGCGCAATGCCTAACCTTACGGGGGCTCCTCCAAGCTTTGATATTAGCCCAGAAATTATCAATGCGTAATTATCAGCTATCCGCGTTGGATCCCTCCTGCTTAGTTCAAAAAGCTCGTTTCCAGTTGCGATTATCGCCACTTTTGGTTTTTTAAAAACTTTAACCCTTTTTAATCCTAAACCTGCTAAAACCCCAATGTCCTGAGGCCTTAAAACATCTCCTTTTTCAATTATCAAGCTTCCTCTCTTCAAATCTTCACCTGCATAGGCTACGTTATCTCCCTTTTTAACAGGAGTTCGTATTTCGATTTCTCCATTATGCAATATTGTGTTTTCAACCATCGCCACCGCGTCAGCTCCAAGAGGCAACGGGGCTCCACAGGTAACATAGAAGGCTTGACCATTCAGCAATTCAATGTTTGATGAAATGTCCCAGGGATAAAGTTTACCGGCAACTCTTAACATAACTGGACATGTGGGCGAAGCTTCAGCTAGGTCTCTAGACTTAACGGCGTATCCATCAACTATTGCCTGGTTCGTTTGCGGAATATCCGACTGTGCCATGATGTTCTCAGCTGAGACACGGTCAACAGCCTCTTCAACTGGAACAGTTTCATAACCAGCATGTTTACCTTGGAAAGCTTCAAAAAGCCTGTCTAAAGCCTCCGGGTAAGATATCAATTTGAATGATCTTTTTTGATCTGCCCTATGCATGAATGAACACGCCTAAGCGTGAAAAGTTAAATCCATATATATAGTTTGCGTGAATGTGTTTTGCGTGGTGTGTAATGGTTAAGATTGTTGCTGTGGTTGGGGGGAAACACTCTGGAAAAACCACGGTGATTCAGCATCTCGTTCGCGAGTTCAGAAATAGAGGATATAAGGTTGGATCAGTGAAGGAAATGTCGAATGCCCAGTGGGTTGACATTCCAGGCAAGGATACTTGGGAGCATGGAAAGGCTGGAGTTGAAATTGTTGCAGGCGTTGCCATCAACGAAACAGTGCTTTTCGTAAAGAAAAAGCTAAGCTTAGACGAAATAGAGTCTTTTTTCAAAGGGTTTGACTATTTGTTTCTAGAAGGTTTCGAAAATGAAAAAACTGTTGCAAAGATAATTGCGGCGAAAGACTCAGATGAGGTTTCGAAATTTTACGACAGCCTAACCATTGCAGTTTCAGGCATCATAGCTGGGTCCGTAGAAGAGGTTAGAAAAGCTTCAACCATAAAGGTTCCTGTACTGAACTGCGGAACTGAAGCTGAAAAACTCGCAGATTTAGTTGAGGAAAAAGCTTTTCATCAACTTCCAAACCTGAATCACTGTGGAGAATGCGGGTACAGTTCATGCGGAGACTTAGCTAAAGCAATTATAGCGGGTAAAGCAACCTTAAAAGAATGTCCATTACGGACGAAGGATGATGTTATTTTAGAGGTTAATGGAAGTAGGGTGCCATTGAAAGTTTTTCCACGCAATTTTATAAAAAACCTTCTGAAAGGTATGATTTCATCATTGAAAGGTGTTGAACAAGCGGAAGAAATCAAGATTACTGTTAAGAAGGCTTGAAGCTTTCAGGGTTTAGGCCTACCACTATTTGCTTGCCATTTATCTTCTGCATAGTTACATGTACGCCATAAATTTTTTCCAGCAAACCTTCAGTTATCGCTGCAGCGGGAGGACCGGTGCTGACAACTTCACCGCTGTTTATCATTACCACGTTGTCCGCTGCAAGAAACGCCTCGTTAGGATCATGAGTTGAAAAAATTATTGTTTTTCCAGAGTTAGCCATCTTCTTAACTATGTTAAGCACTCTTGCTTTGTTTCCAATGTCTAAATGGGCGGTTGGCTCGTCTAATAGAAGCGTTTCACATTGCTGAACCAATGCTCTCGCTATTGACACCAGCTTCTTCTCTCCGCCGCTTAAAGTCGGCACTTTCCTGTGGGCTATGTTAGGTAAACCTAACTGCGTAAGAACGTTTTCGGCAGTTTCTTCATCTTTATCGTTAGGCATGCTAAAAAAGCCAAGATGGGGAGTTCTTCCCATAATTATGTAATCAAGCACCGTGTAAGGAAACAGCGAGTCCTCCTCTTGAGGAACCCAAGCTATCATTTTGCTTAAAGAGCTGAGGGTTACGTCCTCTAAATTTTCGCCATCAACGTAAATGCTGCCTTCATAAGGCCTTAAAACTTTAAGCAGAACCTTGAAAAGCGTAGACTTGCCTGACCCATTTGGTCCAAGAAGAGCCGTAACCTTGCTTTTTGGAATTTCTAGGCATACTCCTTTCAAGATATCCCTTTCAGAGGCTGGATACCTGTATCTTAAGTTTTCGATGTAGAACCTACTCATGCGGCGCCCCTCTGGAAAGGAATAAAACAAACAGTATAGAACCTAAAAAGGACGTAACTATGCCTAATGGGATTTCACCTGCAGATGCAGCTCGCGCAATGTCGTCAAAGACAATCATCAGTGTAGCACCTAACAGCACAGAAGCAGGTATAACTCTTCTGCTTTCAGCTCCAAAAAACTTCCTGCACATATGCGGAACCGTCAATCCAACCCAACCTATTATCCCAGCCACAGAAGTTACGGCAGCCGTGGCAATCACAGCTAAAGTGACAACAAACGCTCTAAGTTTTTTAGGATTTGTCCCTAAAGACACAGCGACGTCTTCATCTAACGTGAGCAGGTTAATTCGCCATCTGACAATAACCAATATGAGGATTCCTAAAATGGCTAAAGGAGCCATGTAGAGAAAATCTCTCCATACAACTCCAGATAAGCCGCCTAAAAGCCAAAAAGTCAGTTCAGGCAATTGTTTAAGAGGATCAGCTAGACATTTCATAACTCCAACAGCAGCTGAATACATTGCTGAAACAGCTAATCCGGCAAGGACAAGTCTAAGAATTCTTCCACCATACCTTATCGCTGAAGAAATGGCGTATGAAGCCAAAAGCGCTGATAAACCAAAAACTGTTGAGAAGACTTCCACTTTCAAAGGATCACCAGGTAAGAAAAGTATGGCTAATGCCGCTCCGAAAGCTGCACCTTGGCTTACCCCTAAAATTTCCGGACCTACCAAAGGGTTTCTGAAGGCTGACTGCATAGTGGCTCCTGCCACGGACAAGGCCATACCAAGCAGCGTTGCAGTTAATACCCGAGGCATTCTAACGTTCAGTATTATGTTTATGCTTAGCTCGTCAAGCATAAGCTGAAAGGGGTTCACAACATATCTGCCAACGAAAATTATGGACGCTATGAACGTTGTAATTAACAGGCACGTCAGCGATATGAAACGATGGGAGTATTTCACCGCTTGAACCTCTTAAATTACTTTAAATCTCCAGTGATGCCTTTAACCACGGTTTCAGCGTCTGCCTCGCTTAGGCCATACATCTCCATATAAAACTTTCTAGCCTCATATGCGATGTCTAAATCGTTGAAAAGATGCGGATTTATCTTTCTCGCCATCCATTTTAGACCCAGGATCCAACGTGAACCCGGAGAATCCCAGCTGCCTAAAGCCGCCGTGTTACAGCAATCGTCCGGAACTGCATAAACCCTTTGGTTTTTAACTGCAGCTATTCCGCTCCATGTAGCATTGTTTAGAAGCTGCGCTTTCACAACGCTTGGTGCTGGAGAGTTCGAGTAGGTAACAACAAATATTATATCAGGGTTCCAGCTGGCTATTTGCTCAAAGGACACCTTGTTCCACCCTGTACCCGCAAGCTCTTTTGACAAGGGGTTGCCTCCAGCCGTGTCTATCATGAACGTTTGCAGCCATCCGCGTCCCGGCACGTTAAAAGAAATGGTTCCTCCCTTAGTGGTATAGTATAGAAATAGAACCTTTTCGCGTTCCATTCCTCCAAGTGTTCTTGAAAGTATGGAATGGTATGTTTCGTTATAGTAGTTTGCTATCATTTCAGCTCTTGCATCGTCCATAAAAATCTTTCCAAACACTTTAACATCTCGGACATAGCTGTCCAAATTTTCAAAATCAACGTAAACGACGTTGATTCCTAATTCTTCAAGCGAATCTCCTATGGTGCTTTTCATTGTAGACTTTAATATGACAACGTCAGGCTTAGCTGCAACTATTTCCTCCACGTTAGGATTGTTTACTGCTAAATTTGGAACCATTTTGGAGGTTATGTCTGAGTCAATCATTTGGAATAGTGGAACTTTCAGGCTCTCGCTTAAGCCGTAAAGAACGTTCTTAGCATTCGGAAACATGTATGCTGCGGTTATAATAGGCCATGCGCCTGAACCCGTAATGATCACTCTGTTTATAGGCGTTCTTATTTGAATAGTCCTGCCTAAAGCATCAGTAACCGTGACTTGGCCTTCTTCATTTTTTGGAAGCCGCCAGAATGAATAAGCTGCAACGCATAAAGCCAATAAAATAAGGAGAATGGCTAACACTAAAAGGCTTTTTCTCATGACGCTATTCTCCCACTCTATTTAAGGCGAATGATGCTTGGTTTGTAATAACGCGCGCCTGAACACGCCTTGCAAAGAGTTTTCCCTTCTGCCTTAACTGCTTTAGTTTCAACAACCCATTCGCCGCACGCGGAACACTTGACTACGCCAACTTCTTCAAACACTGAAAATGGTTCGGCAATCACCTCTTCGATATGGAAAAGAGACTCATCAAAGCGCAACACTTCTTTAGCAATTTCTTCTTCTTCGCTGTGGCTAAACTTTCTCCTTCGCATAACCCATTCATCAACAGATGTTGGGACTAACTCCTCTTTCAGGGCAATCCTCACACCCTCTTTTGTATCTGACCTTGCCAAACAGACAGCAAGTTTTCCGTAATCCTCGACACGTATCGAGCCTCGTCCAACTGTGCAACCAGTGCTCGCCTGAACACCGTCAGCCAGACATAATGCGGTTTCAACAATCGCGAAAAGCCTCTTGTCACCTTTAGAAAGGCCGAGCCTTTTCAAGCCAACTTGGCTCATTCGAATTCCCAAAGTTACTCCTGGAGAAAGATGGCCGTGAAGAGTTGCAGCCAAATCAACAACGTTTTCCATTTCATCAACCTCCAAGCCTTTGGAAAGCGATATTATAAATTTGTAACATCGATATAAAAGTTTTTATACAAAAGACTTAAGCTTAACCTTAACACGGAAGCACCTTTATGCCTGGAAAAATAGTTAAAGAATTATTGTCCGCGGTTAAAGCCGAGATTGCGGACATAGAGGAAATAAATGTTGAAAGGGTTGTTTTAGGACTTGGTTATACAGGTGTAAAGTTGAACACTGGAAACGTAGGCCTTTGTTACACTTTTGGAAGCGAAATAACGCCGGACTGTTGCCAAATTTGGCGTAGGGCAGGAACATTAGCGGGAAGCACCGCATTAGAAATCGCAGAGTTATCCCTTTCTTGGGACTTAAGTGAGGCAGTTGTCGGCGTAGCAACTTTAAACGCGTTGTCACAGTTAGCCTTAGAAAAAAGCGGAGACAAACTCATCATTGTTGAAGATGACTTTATAAATCACATCGATATTGGCAAAAACGACACGGTTGTTCTTGTCGGAAACATCCATCCATTTATTCCTAAAGTCAAAGAGAAAACAGGAAACATTTTCATACTGGAAAGAAACCCTAGACTACGTGAACCTAACGTTTTGCCAGACACAGCAGCTGAAGAAATTCTTCCATTGGCAACCATCGCCATAATCACTGGAACAGCCTTAGCTAATGGTACAATAGATCGTCTTCTAGAACTTTCGAAAAACGCTAGAACAGTAGGCCTTGTAGGTCCCACTGCAAGCGTTTACCCAGATCCATTGTTCAAGCATGGCGTAACAATCGTAGGCGGCGTTAAAATCGTGGATGGTGAAAAACTCTTGCAGATAATATCTGAAGGAGGCGGAACCCCAAGCTTCAAGAAGGCTTGCAGACAAATAGTAATTAAAGCCAGATGGCTTTGAAAGATTAACCGCTTTTACAGTCACCTAATTTAAATTCGTATCTATGGGTTTTAAGGAATCTATGCATTTCATTCTCCATTTTTTCATATTCTGTAAGAAGAGTTTTTCCTTCAGTCGTTAACTCTGATGAGCCTCCAGCAATTCCGCCGCGATACCTCTTAATCAATTTAAACCCTAAACGTTTCTCTGCAAGTGAAATCCTGTGAAGAGCATACCTGTAAGACATGTTTAGGTTTGATGAAGCCTCAAGAATTGAGCCGTGCTTTTCCACAGCTTCCAAAAGTTTTGCAAGGCCCTCACCGAAAATCGCCTCATTGCTTTCATTAATGAACCACAGCTTGATTTTAGGGTATAACGTAACAAGCATTTTAAGCATCCCCATCCATTTTTATGCTCGCCATATTAAAATAAATAATTCAATCAAATATTTAATAAAATATGGCTTTGATTTTAAATATGTAATGTACTCTTTGCTTCTTGTCTTCATGGATGCAATAAAACTTTAAAGCATCATTAAACCATGGATAGGAGTAATATTTAGAAGACGAACCTTAGCTTTGTGCCCTTTATTTCAGAATTACACGCTTGGAAATCCCGCCTAACTTGGTTTCTAGGCAGTCTAACGTCAAATTCAATTACACGGCGTGCATTTGCAAATTTAAGGATTTAAAATAGCTGAGCTCTTTACCAATAGTGTTAATCAATGAGAGCGCTGTATTTCCAACGAAAAGGTTTAAATTTCTTAAGTGTTTTTTACAAAGGAGGTTCCGTGATGATATTCCTACCAAGAGCAAGTCTGCCTCCGAAACTTTTAGTATTGGTTAAGAAAGTTAATGAGAAGGAATATGAAATAACAACAGAGCCTAAATTAGAGCCTATGGTTTACGCCACTTTTGTTGTCACATTTAAGCAGTGTGCAAAAGGCTTCAGCGTTAAACTTGCAGGCGGCAAACTCAACCTGTCAGGTGAGAATCCAAACTTTAATGCAATAGTTGAATGCATAACCCAGCAATCGCCAATACCTGTCGAACTTCAAACAGTTTAAGAGTCAAAACTTACCCTATATAATTTCTCGCCTTTCACAGACGTTAAGTTGTAAAGGCAGAAGGGAATAAGCTTACCATTTTCCCTTAATTCGTGAACACAGCATTTTGAAAGTCTTTCAATGTCAACAGTCCACACGTCTTGGGCGAAATGGCAGCCTACTGAGAAAAAGCCTTCCGGTTTCAAATGTTCCAGTAAGAGTCTAAGTGATGAACCAGCCGCCTGCGGCTTGAACTTGCGGATGAAAGTTTCGGAAACCGCAAGCTCGTCAGCCATAGCTTTAAGCAAGTCGTCAAATTCAATGAATGCGTTCTTAAGGGAATATTTGTCTATCAATCGTTCCATATCTGCAAGTCTATTAATGACGTGCAACTCTCCGTCGGAAAGATAATACGCGTAAAGAAGTGATGAGCATCTAGGATCTGGACATGGCACAGGCATGAAATCAGCAGCCCTTATTCGTCCACCACTCTGGCTTTCAATCTCCATTTGGATGTCGCTTACAGTTGCTCTGTCTAAAGGGTTGAAAAGGCTTGGCGGATATCTGCCGAGAGCGGCGAAAGGTTGAAAGTTCACCCCTATTGCTTTTCTTGAAACTGCATATTTAATTACATCCCACAACTGGTTTTCGTTAATTCCCTTCACAACGGTTACAGCTAATGTTATGCTTAACCCTGCCTTTACACAGTTTTTAACAGCTTCTTCTTTAATTTTTGTCAAGTCCCGTCCTCTAATCGTCTCATGTATCCGTGGAGATAAGCCGTCAAACTGCAAGTATACCCCGCTAATTTCAGCGTCAGCTAAATCTTTTGCAAGCTTAGGATTCTTTGCAAGTTCAATGCCGTTTGTATCTATCTCGATTAGTTTGAAGCCTAAATCTTTGGCCAACCCGACTATTTCAAGGAGGTCTTTCCTTACGGTGGGTTCGCCACCTGAGAGTTGGATGGCTGTTGGTTTACCTTCACATCTTAAAAGTTCCTTAAGCATGATTTCAATGTCTTCTATGCTGGGATTCCATGTTGGAGCAGATTTCGAGTCGGCGAGACAAACTGGGCATAGAAGGTTACAAGCGTCCGTGACTTCTAGAATTGCCAGGCAGGTATGCTGCTTATGTAAGGGGCATAAACCGCAGTCGAAGGGACAGCCTTTCGATGTGCTTTCAATGTGAGGCTTAGCTGGTTTACCAGGCCTTGAGAAACGTATGGCTCTTTTGTAAAGGTTAAGATCACTCCAAAGTAAAGCTTCAGACTTCCCATGTTCTTCGCATGCTTTCGCCATGTAAACCCTCTTGCCGTTAGTGACTATGCTCGCTGGGACTAGTCGAAAGCATTTAGGGCATAGGCTTTTAGTTTCTTCGAGTACATTCATAATTTAACATCTTGCAAGGTTTAACAAATAGATTTCCCACACGTTTTGAGTTTTCTGAAAGGATTTCCAGTAATATTAACCCTTTAATCTAATCATAATTGATTTTTCATTTAGAAGGTTTCTAGCTTAACAAGAAAGACAAATGATGCCTCAGATATGTTTAAAAATGTTTTACTAAATGAAATGAGATTAAGCCTTGAAAATCATCTACATAGTTATGAAGCTGAAAAAGCCTCGGTTATCACCGAAATTTTTTTATCTGCAAAAACTGACTTCAACTCGAACGGAGAAATAAGTTATGGGTGAAGAAGAGGTTCTAGTCAAAAAGACTGGTTGTCACAGTGGCGAACCAGGATGCTGGTGTCGTTGCGGCATGTTGGCCTACGTGGATAAGAAGACAGGAAGACTCTTAAAGGTTACAGGCAACCCTGAACACCCTGCAAGCCGCGGTTTCATGTGTGAAGAAAGAATACGCCATATGGTAGACTTCATTTATCATCCAGATCAGCTGAAATACCCGCTTAAACGCGTCGGAGAGAAAGGGTCAGGTCAATGGCAGAGAATCTCCTGGAACCAGGCTCTCGACGAAATAGCTGCAAAACTTAAAGAATTAATCTATAGATACGGTCCTGAATGCATGGCTTTTGTTGAAGGAACATATAGATCTGACCTTTATTGGGCAAGATCCCGATTTGCATTTGCAATAGGTAACCCTGGCAACATATCGTCGCCGGGAACCATATGCTCAACATGCGATGTTTCAATGCAGTATTGCATATACGGTAATAATACGCATACTCCTGACATTGCCAACTCAAAATGCATAGTTCTAGACAGTAGGCATCCTTCAGAGTCCCTTCCACAGCAATGGAACGCAATAATGAGAAGGAAACAGAGTGGAGAAGAAGTTCACTTAATAGTTTTAGACCCTCGATTTACAGAGGAAGCTAGAAACGCTGACTACTGGCTTCAGCTAAGACCTGGAACAGATGCTGGAGTCTTCCTGGCATGGTCCTATGTGATGCTTAACGAAAAACTGTATGATCAAAAGTTTGTTGAAAGGTGGACTAATGGCCCTCTACTGCTAAGAATCGACAGGGACTGGTGGCTAACTGAGAAGGATGTTGTCAAAGGCGGAAAAGAGGACAGGTATGTTGCTGTTGACAAGAATAAGGGCCCTGTCATATGGGACCCGGTTATGCAGCAATTCTACACGTTAAGCGGAGAACCCATACCTGACGATGAAGTTAAGGTTGAGTTAGAAGGATATTTCAAAATAGAAACTGTGAACGGGCAAACTGTACGGTGTAAGACAGCTTTCACCGCGTTTAAGGAAAGAAGCATGGAATTTCCTCCGGAGAAAATGTCTGAGATAACATGGGTTCCTAAAAAGCTGCTTGAAGAATCAGCAAGACTTTACGCTACGGTTAAACCTGCATGCATGTATCGAGGAGTGGCTCCAGACCAGCTGGGCACAGCTTCAATGTCTGTTGAAATCGCTAGATGCTCCATGAGGATGCTTACTGGAAACCTGGACATTGTTGGCGGAGACATCATGACTCAGCCAGGTCCAGAGATTGGCGGAAGAATGTTCCTGAGAGAAGCATTACTTGACTATCAAGATCATCTTTCAACAGAAATGAAGCGGAAACAGATTGGAGCTGACATTTTCCCAATAATGGCGTGGCCCATGTTCGACCTAATAAAGCCTCATTATAAAAGGGTTTGGAGGATTAACCCATGCGTGTCTGGCCACATGTTCGGAGTGAACTGGCCGGTTCTGGCAAACGCTATAATCACAGGTAAGCCCTACCCAGTGAAGTGTCTATTAATCTGGGTTGGGAATCCAGCTGTATGGGCTCCAAACACAAAACATGTCTACGAAGCTTTAAGCAGCCCAAACTTGGAGCTAACAGTTGTAATTGACAGATGGATGAATCCCTCATGCACATTCGCCGATTATGTTTTGCCAGCTGCCACGAAAACGCTTGAACGGCCATACGTAGCAACTTTTGAAGATTTCCATCCGGGACTAACAGTATGGGAGAAAGCCATTGAGCCTTTAGGCGAAAGGAAGGATGAATACTGGATTTTCAGAGAACTAGCGAAAAGACTGTTGCCTGAAAAGAAGTGGAAAGATGCGTTTCCATGGGAAACTCTTGAAGAGGCAGACAATGCAAGGCTTGAGCCTATAGGCTTAACTGTTGAAGAGGCTAAAGACCTTTACGTAATAGCCACATGGACTCCGAGAAGCTATGAACATATAAACCCTGATACAGGAAGGCCTAGAGGCTTTGGAACCCCAACTGGCAGAGCAGAAATTTGGGTTACAGTATTCAAACAGCTTGGTAAAAGTCCCCTCCCATACTATGCCGAACCATACGAAAGCCCAGTTACACAGCCGGAACTAGCTAAAGAGTATCCATTAATACTCTCGACAGGCGGAAGATTTCGACCTCAGTTCCACTCGGAACTGCGACAGTGGGGAATGGGAATGCGGGAGCAGCATCCAGACCCTCTTGTGGAGATACATCCCGAAACGGCGAGAGAACTTGGCATAGCAGAAGGCGAATGGGTTTGGATAGAAAC
Organism: Bathyarchaeia archaeon; assembly: GCA_038826715.1. GTDB lineage: Archaea > Thermoproteota > Bathyarchaeia > Bathyarchaeales > Bathycorpusculaceae > JAWBOH01. The sequence goes on from JAWBOH010000007.1 coordinate 48,175, forward strand.
TAAAAGAGGTAAAATACTTATGAAGGCCAAAATCTCCAGCGCTATACACCCCAAGGTTGTGAATGCTGAAGCAAGCTGGTGGTTCCCTGAACTTCCAGGAGACAGATACTGGTGGTATGGCAACTGGATCTCAAACACCAATGTGCTCGTACCTGACGAGCTTGAGACTTTGGATCCCTACACTGGTTCATGGCAGAACAGAGCTCTCCTCTGCAAAGTTTATAGAGCAACAGGTCTTGTTCCCTTCATGCAGTTCCCCACAAAAAGATAGGCTGAAACGCATCGAAGACACAGCTAACCAAAACTTTCTAACTTTCAGATTCTCGCCTTTTTATTTTAAAAGATGGCATTAATTGAAGTTTAGTTTCTTTACAAGTTCCTTGCAAATTGCTGCATCAGCAATTTCAGTTTTAAAACTTGCCAAGGCTTGTTTAGGCAGGTGAAAATGGCTTAAGATGTTTGCTTATCATTTTCGTTAATTAAATGACCTACAATCTTTTAAATAATTGACCTATCCGTAGGCAACGCTTTGAACGCTGCTGTTTAATACCTGCAGCTTTTTGAAAATAATCATCCATATTAAAGCCAGAGTGAAGGAAAATTAATATATTCCTTGTTAATGGCGTATTTCATTCCGTTAAAAGGTGTCTTTATTTGGAAAAAATGGTGAGAACCGTATGTGGGGGATGCATGTGTGAATGCGGAGTGATTGCCCATGTTGACGGAGATGGAAAAATTGTCAGAATCGAGGGTGATGCAAAACATCCCCTTAATGAAGGATACATGTGTCCTAAAGGGCTGTCATTCCTGCAATTATTATATCATCCGAACAGGCTTAAGCATCCCCTCAAAAGGGTTGGAAATAAAGGCGAAGGGTTATGGAAGCAGTTAACGTGGGATGAAGCATTAAGTGAGATCTGCAAGAAGCTTTCAGAAATAAGGGATAAGTATGGCCCTGAATCTATTGCGGTTTCTTATGGAACTTACCCTAAACGCGTAGCTATTGGACTTAGTTTATTCTTGTCCGCTTTGGGTTCTCCTAACCAGCTTATTGGAAACTGCCATTACTGTTATACTCCTCATTTAACCGCTGACCTGCTTACATGCGGAGAACCATATACATGTGAACTGGGAGTTCCAGACTACCGGAAGAGCAAATGCATAGTTTTATGGGGTTTTAACCCCCTACACACTTACCCGCCACTGAGCAAAAAAATTATTGAAGCAAAAAGAAGAGGCGCGAAGCTTATAGTTGTGGACCCCCGCTTTACAGAACTTGCTTCCAAAGCGGACGTGTGGATGCAAGTCAGACCTGGAACAGACGGTGCCTTAGCCCTAGGCATGCTTAATGTAATAATAACCCGCGGGCTTTACGACTTTGATTTCGTGGATAAATGGTGTTACGGTTTCGACAGATTGGCTGAAAGAGTTCAGGAATATTCGCTGGAAAAAGTTGAGGAGATCACATGGGTGCCTAAACAGGATATTGTTAAGGCTGCTGAAATCTACGCAGCTTCAAAACCTGCCTCACTTCAATCCCATCTTGGAGTATCTATGAGTTATAACTCCGTGCAGGCAAGCAGAGCCCTTTCAATTATGGTGGCAATAACGGGCAACCTAGACGTAGCAGGAGGAGCGGAAATCCCAAACTATCCAATAAAGCTTACATATATGAATATAAAGAAACAACTACGCTTAAGCAGGGAAAAAGAGGAGAAAGCCATAGGGTCAGCTGATTATCCGCTGCTTTCCGGTCCTAACTCGTTTAGATGTCTCACACATCCTCCAAGCGTTTTTGAGGCAATGTTAACCGGGAAGCCTTACCCGGTTAAGGCGTTAATTGCAACGTCAAACCTTGCAGTCAGCTTCGAAGATAGCAAAAAAGTTGTGGAGGCTTTCAAAAATCTGGAGTTGCTGGTTGTTATGGACTTCTTCATGACTCCTACAGCTGAGCTTGCAGACTACGTGTTGCCGTCGGCTACATACCTTGAATGCGACGACATATGCGACGCTTTTTGCTATACAAACTTTATCGCAGCTCGCCAAAAAGTCATTGGTCCTCTTTACGAGTGCAGAGACGATAATGAAGTTCTTTTCGAGCTTATGAATAGGATGGGTTTAAAATTTCCCTTTCCAGTGTCAACCTATAGGGAGTTCTTAGACTATAGGCTACGAGAGTTAAGCTTAACCTTCGACGAGTTTAAAGAAAAAGGTTACGTAACCTCTGACAATGTTGAAAAAAGATATGAAAAAGGCATGTTTAGAGACGACGGCAAGCCTGGTTTTAAAACGCCTACGGGCAAATGTGAACTATATTCAACCTTGCTTGAAAAGTTTGGGTATGACCCGCTGCCGAACCATGTTGAACCTCCGGAAAGTCCATACTCTACACCTGGAATAGCAAAGGAATATCCGCTGATACTGATTACAGGGTCAAGGCATATATCCTCCTATCAGACAATGGGCCACAACATTCCATATTTACGTGAGCTTTTACCCCATCCTGAAGTGGAAATTCATCCTGCAACTGCAGAGAAACTCGGCGTTGAAAATGGAGACTGGGTTTACATTGAAACTCCCACAAGCAAAGAATGTGTAAAATTAAAAGCAACACTTACACATGGCATTCACCCAAAAGTGGTTTCTGCTCAAGCCTTATGGTGGTATCCGGAAGAAGAAACATATGAGAAAAGAACCTTTGAACCTAACATAAACTTGATAATGTGTTTGAAACCTCCATATGGGTATGAACCCGTTGTTGGAACGACAGTCATGAGGGGAAGGCTCTGTAAAATTTACAAGGCTGAGGAGTAAACCTGTAATGGCGAGGAAAACCATAATTGCTAACTCATACCTTTGCGCAGGATGCCATTCATGTGAAGTTGCCTGCAAACAGATAAACAATCTGCCTGCAGGAGTTTTCAGAATTAAAATTGAAAAGATAGCGCCGCATTACATCAGTAATGGGATGTTGAAGATTAAGTTTAATATAGTGCGATGCACCCACTGCGAGAAGCCATTATGTGTAAATGTATGTCCCACAGGAGCCCTAAATAAACGGGGCGACGGCATGGTGACAATGGATAAGGACTTATGCAATGGATGTAAAAAATGCATAGATGCCTGTCCAATTCACGCTGTATGGTTTAACCCTGAGACTGGGAAAGTTGAGAAGTGTGACTTATGCTTTGACAAAAAACTTGAAGAACCGTTCTGTGTAAAGCATTGCATGAGCAAAGCTTTGCGCTATAGCAACCCAGGATATTCGTTAGGAATTCCTTGGTAACCTCTAAACCAGCCAAAAAGCCCTATGCATGGCGAAAATTAGGCTTCGCCCATTATTAATTTCATTGCAAAACTGCTGACTTCTTGATTTTTAACGTCTTCTGACGCGTCGTGTGTTTTCAAAGCCAAGTCTATTACATGTTTTGTTTGCATTTTCGGTTGAGAAAGCCAAAAAGCCTGTGCACATGTATAACAATAAACAACCATTAACTCGGCGCCTGACTCTAGGAATTCTACTGCTCTGGCTGATGAGCACAAGGCAGAAAGGTTAGGGTCAACGCATGAAACTAGTCCGCCAGCCCCGCAGCATATAGATTTTTCTTTGCAGTGAGGCATCTCCATAATCTGGCCATTTCTAAATAAATTCCTAACATGTTTAGCGAAAACTCCTTTAAATCTGTCTGGGCAACTGTCATGAACAGTTACTGCAGCGTCTAAGGTTGCTAAACCTTTTTTGAACGTTTCTCCTAAAACTTCGTAAACTGTTAAAAGCCTGAATTCGTTTTGAAACTTGGACCGTAAATAGTAGTAACACATGGGACACGCTGTCACTATGGTTGTGCAGTCGTGTTCGTTCAAGTAGGATTCCAGTTGCATAAGCCATTTTGAGGCTCTTTCGCTTAAACCTACATCGGCGAGGGGTTTACCGCAGCATAAATCTGCAAATCCCACGTCATTAAGCGTCTCCGTAAGCTTTTTATACACTTGTATTGTAGCTTGATGTGAGTAGCAAGACATGGCGCATCCTGGGAAAAATGCGTATGTGAAGGAGTCCTTTTCAAAAACATTATAATTCAGATTTTTGTAGCGTTTGTAAGCTTTTGGGAAGAAGAGAGTTTCATCCGGCAGCGAAAGCTTGTAGCATATGTTGTTAAGAGCTTCAGCTGATAATGCTTGCCTCGCATGGAAGATGGCTTTGGGAAAGTCTAAACTTAAGGGGCAAACTGCTTGGCACAAGCCGCATAGAAAACATTCCATGACATAGCTTTTGCTAAGATCCACGTCTTCAACAAGCTCCTTAGCTATTTCTTTAGGTGTCTTGTTATGTTTCGAAAGAAAGGGACATTCGTTAACGCATAGTTTGCATTCGGTGCAATTGTTGATTATGAATGCCAAACCGTTCATTTAACGCATGCTTCCTCTGTTTTTCGCCTTCTAAAAGCAGAGTATATCAGCCGCAGACTTTTAAGATTTATTCGAACTGTGCTATGCATAAACAACAACTCTTCCTTTCCCGCTTTGCTGTATCTTTATTGGAGGCTTAGGCGAAGTAATCTTGTCTATCATATGCTTTATCCTTTCGATGTATTTCTTTTCAGTTTCAACGTCTGCTTCAACAACCTTTTTTGCAACTTCTCCGCAGTAGTTGCAGTTTCCACATCCTGTCACGCAAGGCGGATTGTTCTTTGCAAAATACTCGTACCAACCGTCAAGCAGCCGATTGTTGATGGAGATTTTTAATGGAGGAAGAAGCTCAGCTTCCATATCAAACATGTCCCAGCAAAAATGCATGTAGGAGTTATCAATTAAAGCATATATATCACCATCGTAGCGGCCTGAAAGGTAAGCTTCCACAAGTTTTAACAAGTCTTCTGCTGAAAGGCCTCGGCCGGCAATTTTAATGTAGTTTATCTCAAGTTTGGAGTAATACTTGACATCTTCAGGTCTAAACCATGGTGCTTTAAGAATTTCCGCGTGATCGCTTAGCCTTTTAAGGGTGCATCTCATGAACGGGTAAGGTTTATACGTGAATCCGATAGGATCTTCTGAAATGCTTTGTGAAACATGTGCCGTTATGGTGTTATGATACGTTCTAAATGGACATTTAAGCAGGCAACCATTATTAGCTATAACTTCAAGCTCAGCCTTTACATTCGCTCTTATAAGCTTAAGAAGATTGAAACAGCGGTTAATGTCTTCACTTAACGTTAGCCTAGAAGCTCCTAAACTCTCAAACATTAAAGCCCTATTCAAAGAATCCATGTAACACAATGATGAGGCGTTAATCTTAAACTCGGGATAATTTTTCGCTACGTACTCAATAAGGTAGGGTATAGCAATAATAAGCGTGTCAACCTTTATTGATGATAGTTCTTTTAAAAGTCCATCTAGAGCTTTACGGCCTTCCTCAGTGTATTCAGCAAGATTCATACAAACCGGATTAAGCGTATATGCAAAATTGAAACCGCAGGAATGCGCCTTTTCAACATGGCGGGCAAGACCTCCCGAGTCAACGTCTGGAAGAACTGTCGAAGGCCACCCTGTGCCTAGGGTGGAAACCTTAAAAGAACCGTACACCTCGTAAACCTGAGCATCCGTATCCTCATATTTACGGTTCAACCTCCTTAGATTATCCAGGAAAGAATCTTCAAATGTTGTAGGTACACAGAGCTTTACAGTCAACTCTTAAACCTCAATGAGTATAAAGGGTTTAAACAGTTTAATTTGCGTTATGACAGTCTTTTGCGAAATGGAATGTGGAATTGTTCGCCGCAAATTATTGTTGCTGTTTCTCTTTTGTTATCCCGTATAAAGTGCCCTCTTCAGATAATATTAGTACGCTTCCACATTTTCGACATTTGTAGTAGCGGTTAACTCCCTTCTCACCCTTCTGCTCTCCGAGGAATTCAACTTCTCCATGTGAACATTCCTTAGACAAGCTTCGCCCCATCTTAAAGGTTCAATTGTGCGCTATAAGGCTTTTGACAAACATAATTGCTGCACAGTTTAGCATACTTTTCAGAAAAACAGATTTCAACCCGTTTAGCAGCCTTATAATAACAATCTAAAAAAGAAGGTTTATGTTAAAGTGCACATTTTTCCACTACTTATAAGTACAAATCACAAGCATTGTTGCAGGCATATTTGTTCTGTTTATCAAGCTGCGTTTTTCGCCTGGAGGAATATAAAGCGAGTCCATCGGCTCCAAAGTAATTTCCTTGCCATCCTCCGTAACAACACACATTTGTCCATTCAGCATAACATAGACTCTTTCAGAAGGGCTGGAAGACATGTCTGCTCCTCCACCTGGAAGGAAATGGGACAAACCAACCCAAAAGTTTTCCACACCCGTAGTTTGTTTGTGTTGAAGTCTCAAAGCAACCATCTTAAAATGGCCTGCTGCTTCATAAGACTCAGCCTCATTCAACTTTACTTTCTTCATGTGGAAACACCTCTGCTATACAAGATTAAACCTAAGCCTTATTATTTTTTGGGTTGTTACACATAATAAGTAGATAAAAGCCTTTCAGCCAAACTGTAACCTCTAAGTGTCTCTTAAACAAAGCTTCAGTCCAGCGTTTTGAAAAATCTTGCCCAATTTATGGAAGCATTCTGCGGCAATTCAGCTTACATATAACCATAGTAAGAGCTCTAAACTAAGTCGATTGACACTCTAAAGTATAGAAAGGAAATTGGAAATTTATAACAGATACTTCATTGAAGTTAATGCTAACACTGCATCCAACAGTTTATTAAATAACCCTGTTTGTGTTACTCTGCCTATAATTTTCCCACTTTCTACAACGTAAAGTCTTCTAACATCTTTTTCAACCATAAGATCCCAAGCCTCGCCGAAGGGCGCGTCTGGACTAATAGTTATTAAAGGACATGACATTATATCCTTTAAACGAACTCTGTCAATGTCAAGGCCTTTAGCAATAGCTCTTCTCAGCAAGTCTCTCTCCGTAACAACCCCTGAAGGTATACCGTCAATTGAAACCACAATTGACCATACGTCATTATCCAGCATCGTCATCAACGCTTCCTTTGCAGAAGCATTCCCGTCAAGCGTTACAACCCCGCTTTCCATAGCATCTCTAACTTTTAAAGCAAGAGGCATACATATCACCGCTCATTAATTTAAAATCCTTTAAGAATATAAAGCTTAGCTAATTTTACATAATGCCGAAGAATCAACGGTAAACCTGGATCAATAATTAGGCTGCTGTGCTTTTTACAATGCCATAACACCGTACAGGACAAGTCCTTGTATTCAAATGAAATTTTAACCGTTTTCCAAACACCACGTTAGCTGACTCCTTTATACCCAGTGCCTTGGATGTTTAGAGAAAACAAGCATTGAGCGTTCCACACTGCTCCACCTTGTTTGCCAATTCTGACACTGTGCCTAATATTATTGCATATGTATTAAAGCTACTAGCGGCAACCCCGCCTACATGCCTATTTTAAATTCACTAAAGTCTAATTATGCATCGTATACCTGCAACCTTAGCCTTCATTAGGCGAAGTGGATTCTCCAACAGCTGAACCAGAAAATAGCTTACCAAGTTTTTCCGAAGGCTTTCCCCGTCGGATTTTAACCAATTTGAATTTCAGCCTTGCTGTTAAGATTTTCTCTGTTGCGAAAAGCCTCGAAGCAGCATACATAACTACAAGTGTGAAAGCTGAAACGTAAACTATACCCATGGCTGCGGTTAAGTAATCACCCATTGTTACGGCTCTTGAAGCTATAACCGGGTGACTGTAAGGAATAGCGTAAAAAATCCATCTGAAGGCATATGGCAACGTGTTAACGTCTATATAGATTAACGCTAATGCGGGAAGATAAATAAATGGGTAAATGTAGCTGACAAAGGATTGAGCACTTCGAACGTCATCTGCAAAGGCAGATAGAATAACTGCTAAAGCAAGGGCTGAAAGCATAGTTACAAAAAAGGACACGCCTAAAAGCACATAGCCTATAAAAGATGGAATAAGCCCTAAGGAAGCCAAATCTAAGCTTACACCTGCGCCAACCGCAACATTGCTCATCATAGAACCGAAAACATAGCTGTAGCCAGCCATCGTTGCTATGGCGCCGATTGCTGCAATAACAATTGAGCTGGAAAGTTTCCCCCAAAGTATGGCTAGACGGTCCATAGGCATAGTTAGCAGCGTTTCAAGGGTTTTCTCTTCCTTTTCCATGGCCACAGTGGTTGCAGCTATCTGCACTGACGAAGACAACAAAATCATAATGGCAATGGGCAATGCAAGGAACTGATACATCATTAAACCTGAGAGCATAGAGGGATCGACACCATGCTTAATCTCACCTTTAACAATTGCAGATTTCTCAATGTACAAAACGTCTGGAGCCATCACCCGATTAAACTGGTTTACAAGCCCCTCAACTACGGAAGAGCCGACGCTTTCAAACAAGCCTGCTCCGAGAAAAACGCCGTAAAACTTCAGAGAAGCCCTTACACTAGAATTGTTAAGGTGGAGAGTGACGTTTTCGCTGAATCCTCTTGGAATTTCAACGATCTGTGTTGTGTTATATTTTGAAACCAAATTCAAAATTTCACTCTTTTCAAATTTAGAATTGTTTTCAACAATAATCTTAACCCCAACATTTCGGAGAAAATTTATGAAGTAATGGGACCATTCTCCCGCGTCATTGTTAACAATCACTATGGTGGCCTTCACAGCTTGCTCCTGCGCGGATTGCACTGCATAGCTCATCACTGCGCCCAAGACAGGAAACAATATTAAAGGCACAATTATCATCCCTAAAAGAATTTTAGGATCTCTGATAAGCTCTTTAAGCTCCTTCAACAGAAAATTTCCAAACCCTCTAAGCAATTTTAACCACCTTTGCAAAAACCTCTTCCAAATTTTCACATCCAAATTTTTGCTTAAGTTCTCGAGGGGCTCCTTCAGCCACGACTCTACCGTTGTTTATGAGGGCAACTCTGCCGCATAAATGTTCAACTTCAAGCATGTTATGGCTTGAAAGAAGCACTGTGACGCTGTGCTCCTTAACATACTTCTTTATTATTTCCCTCACGTGGTATGAGTGAATCACGTCTAAACCACTTGTAGGCTCGTCTAAAATTGCCAGTTTAGGCTTAACCATAAGAGCCCTTGCAACCAGAAGCCGCCGTTTCATCCCCTTACTGTAAGCTTTGGTTTTATCCTTAAGGCGTTCGCCTAATCCTGATATTTGAGCAGCCTCTGCAACCATGGCGTGCACTTCATCCCTGTTCTTGGCGTTAAATTTTGCCATAAACTCAAGATACTCCCAACCTGAAAGATACCTGTAGGCACCGGCTTCTTCTGGAAGATAAGAAATAATCTTTCGAACTTCTGGAGCTTCCTCGACAACATCTAAACCGAAAACTTTCACATCACCAGACGTTGGCAAAAGCAGTGTTGAAATAATCCTTAGAGCTGTTGTTTTTCCAGCACCGTTTGGACCAATAAGTCCATAAATCTCTCCAGTCTTAACCGTCAAGTTTAACCTGTCTAAAGCTCGAATGGCGCCGAAAACCTTAACCACTTCTAAAGCTTCTACAGCTAAACTCATTGAAATTCAGCCTTAACAGGCCTAAGTGAATGTAAGACTTTATTTAAACGTTTACGCAGGTTAAACCTTCCAGTCAAGTTCATGGTTAGGAGATGCAAAGGCTCTTGCTATTCCTACCAAAAGGATAAGAATGGCTATTGGCTGATACACAAAATAGTAGACTAGAAACTCTGCAATGTTAAACTCGAAATTTAACTTCTTGGAAACTGCGTAAAATATGGCTGCAAACCCGAGATAACCCAAAAACATGTTCATCAAACCGGTTAAAAAAATAGGTGAAAAGGAACTTGAAATTATCGGCGGAGGAGAAAAGCTTAACTTCGCCGCCAAAACTGCAGGAATCAAACTGTAGAAATGTAAATCTAGAAAAATCATGCAAAAGTAGCACAAGAATAACGGTACAATTGTTGGGAAAAGTATAAAAGCGCATGGAAGCGCAGCGTAGGGATATTTCGCAATGTACTTAACAAGTTTTCTCCAATGCTCTTTAATCCATAAGCCTGTGCCAATACCCCACCTTTTTCTTTGACTCAGCCAGCTTTTCCAGTTTGGAGGCGCTTTCGTGTAAACCTCAACTTTCTCAGCGTATTTGAACCGTCTATTTTTCAAGAGAGTTTTAACAGCCAAGTCGAAGTCTTCTGAAAGAACCCTTGAAAAACCTCCAACCTCTTCGAAAACGTTTCTTCTAACAGCGAAGGAACTGCCGCAAATGCAGAAGCATCTCTGCAAAAACTTTGAATAAAGGTAACTTGCAAAGTTTGAACTAACATACTCATAGTTCACCATACGTGAAATAAAAGATCCGGGAATAATCTTCTTTTTAAGATCAATAATATCAGCGTCCGCCATCTCCCTTCTCACGTTTTCCAAAAAACTTTTGCAGTTGCCAATTTTCACGTCAGCATCTAGAAAAACAAGGATATCGCCGCTGGACATTTCCACAGCCCTGTTCAAGGACTCCACCTTCCCCCTTCTTTCGCTGTTTAAAAGGAAATGCACCTTACCACTGAAACGTTCCGCAACTCTTAACGATTCACTGTTAGGCTCATCTATAGCAACAAAAATTTCTTTACATTCATATTCGTCAGCTGCCAGTTTCTCCAACAACGACTCTAACAAGTCTGAACCTTCATAAACAGGTATGAAAACGCTTATTCTAGCTTCTTCAACAGTCGACAAACTTCCCACACCTGTTTGATTAGAACCCATCGAGCTTGGCAAACCCTCCATTCACCAATCAGCTCTCCAAAACTGCAGGCTAAAGTGAATAATTGAGAGGACCATGCAAATAAGCTTTGTTCATTAAACTCAACAAGGCTTCACAATTCAGCCTTACACGTCTAGATTACGGCAATTATCAAGCGTAATTGTCAAAAGTGAAGGGTCAAGCCGACACATTTTCGGAAAAACAATAGATTTTGTAGCGGATTACAGGTAACGTGCAGGTTTTTACATACTTAAACTTGAGCAGGGATTTGCTTACGAACCTTCTTAAGGCTTGTTTTCAGACTAAGTCATTTTTGAATTTGAGATAAAGCATTTCTTACAGAATCTGAAACTCTTTTGCCTGCGTTAATCTTAACCCTTATTATTTTATGCTGGTCAATCAGGGTTAATATGCCAATCCTAAACTCCGGGCGAAAAACACGTTCACGCCAAAACCTACAAGCATCTTAACAACAATTAGACCCGCTCCATGCTTATAATTGACTGTTGGGCGGTCCATGACCTTTACGTCTTGAACTGTGCTAGCTTCGGCATTCGCAATAGTAAAGGAGTTTGCCAAGGAGAAAATGGTTAAGCCGCTGCAGAAAGCGTTCAATTTTTCTCTTTGGAGGCTTCATTAAGGATAACCCATTCAAGATTCTGCATGCAACGGTTATTCCTTTCATGTAAAGTCTACAGTCTTTTCCGTCGCCACTAAGGCTCTCTCGAATATCAGAATGGAGTCTATCGCTAAAATAGTGGCCGAGATGAATGTGGCTAAGTTTAGGCCACTGCATAAAAGCAGCCCTGAAAGCCACCCGATCTCTGTAAAGCCTTCATAAAGCGCAAGGTTTTCTCCCACTATTCCAGTGTATAAAGCTCTGCAGCTAGCACGTATTAGGAGGTTCACTGGTAACATGAAGAAGAGATATAAAAGCATAAAGAATTATCGACAATCCAACATTCAATATAAACATGAAAGGGTATAGGACTGCCGTCCGAAGACAGAAATGATAGGATAAAACGCTTATAACGCCCTTGTTCCGTCTTAGATCAAGCCGACATCGATAAGCAAGCCGCCAATAGCAATTGTGTATAGTGGAAGGAAAACAGACTATAAACCAAACGCTATCTCATGAAAGACTAATCCTAATCGCCGCATAACTGGACGAATGTTCAGAAGGAAATTTACTTCTGCATACAATTTCTATAAATGTTGTAAGCACTTTTTCAACATTTATGGCACATTTTAACATCAAATGGAAATGTCTCAATCACACATTTCTGATCTCAGGCAACGTTATAATTATTGCGACAAGCACAAAACCTACAGTCCATCCCAAACTGGTTAATTGGCGCTTTAAATGGTAATGTTCATTACGGATGCTAAATCAGTTTTTACCAACGGGTTTGTCTTTTGAATAGAACGTTGGTGTATGCTAAAAGTCTGATTGCGGCGTGTAATGTTCTGTATGGTATCATTAATGGGGCTAGAACCATGTTTGTGATCGTTTCTTTTCCCGGCGTCAGTAGTGTAGCTGAGATCAGCTGGATGTATTCTAGGGCTAGATAGAATGATGCTATGAGGAGTAGAAGCTTGATTGTGGTGAGTGGGAAGGTTATGTTGGAGATGATGATTATGGCCAACCATATATATCTTATGAAGAGCGTTACTATATCCATGAATATGTTGTTGGGAGCTATGAGGAAGCCAAATATGCCAAACCTTCTTTTTAGGAGCATGTTAGAATGTTTTAAGTAGACTTGTGCTTGTCCTGAAGCCCATCTTCTTCTCTGCCGTGTCCATTCTCTTAAATTTTCAGGAACATATGTCCAAGCGACAGCCATAGGTGAGAAGGCAATTTTTTTCTTAACTTTTTGAAGCATTACTGTTAAGTCAAAGTCTTCAGTGATTGTGTCGGTGTGCATGCGGCCTAAAGATTCAAGAACACTCCTTCTTACAGCGCCGAAGGCGCCTGGAATAACTAGCAGTCCACTCAGCATTGCTTGCCAACGTCTTCCCATCTCCATGCTTATGAGGTACTCGTAAGCCTGCAGCCTTGTCAAAAGGTTTATTCTGTTAACAACTCTAATGTTTCCAGCCGCTGCGATGATTTCCGGATTGTTTATCATAGGCGCTATAAGCCTGTTAATGGCTTGCCTCTCGACTATTGTGTCTCCATCCACAACTATGACTATTTCGCCTGTGGCATATAAGAGTCCATAGTTAACAGCCCTAGCCTTGGCTCCACTTGGCTCTTTTCGCCTTAAAATCTTCACCCTTGAATCCTCCGTAAACATCAAAGCCTTAATATAGGTTTTATCTGATGACCCGTCGTCAACAACTATTATCTCCTTATCTGGATAGGTGTCTTCCAGCAAGCTGGCCAGAGTGTTCCCAATATACTGTTCCTCATTGCGTGCTGGCACAATAACGGAAACCTTTGGATATGCCGTAACCTTTACTTTTTTATCGTAGTTACTGTGAAAAGCTTCAACGAAGAGTAGGAGCAGAGACCTTCCCAAAGTCTGCGGAACATCAAGTATAATTGCTATGAAAAGAACACTGATGATTTGGGTAAAGGAGAACCCCAAAAATCCACTGTTGGTGATTAACCCGAAAATTAACAGGCTGAAAATGCCTGCTGTTAAAAGGGTCGCAGACAGAAAAAGCCTTAAAAAGCTTTCAGGCCTCATTGATTCTCACAGAGTTTTCCAGAGGGTTCATCAGCATTTTCGCTTCATTTTCAAGCCTGTTAACTCCCCATAACATGTTTCGCAGCAGGCTTTCAGCCTTAACTTGCAGTTCAGAGCTGTTTTCAGCTTCAACGGCATACATGCCATAGCAGTTGGCAAGCATCTTTGCCTTCTCATCCAGTCCCGGAACAGCCATAACGATTTTGTCTTTCGCCTCAACATCAATGGCCTTAGCCCAAAAAGCAAGTATGGCAGTGGCGTCAACAATACTTTCAGACACCACAAGCTCGCAGACAACATCTGGAGGCCTACTTTCCTTATCGGCTTTAGCCCTCCAAACTGCAAAGTAAAATTCATGTTCAACTCCTGCCTTGCCGCGTATAACAGCTGGAGTTTCCACACACCAGCCTTTAACAATGAAAACTTGCAGTATGGCTTCAACGTCTATAATGAATTTCTCTAACAGCAACCGTCTGGCAGGGTTAGCCCTGTAGGCTTTAACTTCCCATGTGGCAAGTTCACCTTCATCAAACAGGTGTCCGTTGCTGCACTTGAATTTGCCTAGGGCTTTTTGAAAGGAGGTTTGACAGTCCATGCACTTGTAGAGTATGCCTGGCCTTCTATAGTCAACCCCTATAGCTTTCAAACGCTTGCCGCACTTTGGACATACAAGGTCTTGACCTCTTCTAAAATTGATTTCAACATCTACATGGCCGCACATCATATGCTCAACCACCGCCCCCCTGCTCAGCCTAGCGGATCCGCATGATGGACAATGCAACTGCAACAAAAGCCTATAAGATCCGCAACTCGGACAAACAGCTAAATTGCCAACAGTTTCCCAGACAAGCACTCCTATTTCACAAAGCCTTGATAAAATTGGAGTAGTCTCAGCTGGGTTTAGGCCGAACTCTCTTAGTTTAGTGTATTCCACTCCAAAATCATAATTGACAACTGGCTCTAAAAAGCTAAGCTCCCCATTTTTTAAAGCTTTAAGCATTCTCTGTACAGCATGGTCCCTGAAAAACTTTGCTTTTTCTGCCAAGGCCTTCCCCTCGCTGTTTAACCTTTAACTAACCGTATTTTACTCTTCAGAGTTTCCCATAGGAATCCCAGTATTCACCGCAACCCCAATGGGATGATTCATCATAAATCCTTTAACAATTAATATAAACTGTTTATGCATTCCAAATTCATATTTAAAATAAATTTTTCGATGGAATAAAGGCAAAATTTAATTCTTCCCATTTTTTTCAGCCAGTTTTCTTAAATAATCTGTGAATTTGGCGTTTTTAGCTTCTTCATATTCTATTCCAAGTTTGCTGCATAGGCTTTTCACAATTGCCTCTTCAATAATTTTTGCGCCGAATCCGAAAAGCCTGTTTAGAAATTCGATGAAAACTTCTGGTTTTTCCGGAATGTCTTCTCTTTCTACTCCGCTGTTTTTTTGAAAGTGGTAGTAGACCACTGTTTTTCCGCTTTCTCCAAGGGTGGATTGTAAAGCTTCGTCTATGGCTTCAAGCAGGATGGCGCCGAACCCGTTTTCTTTGGGTGGCAAACAGTTTCATCCTCCTAAAGCTCTTTTACATGAGTGTAGAACGCCATTAGCAGAAGCATGTATCCGAAGTGGAATAAGAGTTCCAGGGGATGGCCGCAATAATAGGTTTCAAGCGCCGTTGTGAGGCTGAATAAAACGTCCGCCGCCACGTATGAAGCGATTCCAGCGTTCATTAAAAGCCATGACATGCCAATTTTCCCTTTAAAAAACACTGCGAAACCCAGCACTGCGAAGAACAGCAAAACCGCGTCAAACATGGGATAGGCGAAATCTGCAAAGATAACCGCCAATTCTTCTTCAAAGCCGAAAACAGGCTTTGCCAACACAGCGAAAACTGAAACAGCCAAAACCGTAACAGCCAACGCAACAGCGTACACCAGCCGCGTTGAAAGCACTTTAAAGAAAGTGTTCACATACAGAAAAAACCCCATAACCATTGGAACATAGCCGGCCAGCCAAAAAGCGTCAGCAATGGACGGGAAAGGCGTTTCAACGCCGAGAAAAAGCGTGTAAAAAGCCCAGCATACTTCGCCCAGAAACCAAAAACCCAAACCAGCAGCGAAGCTTAGCCAAACCAGAGAAAAACGCTCCCTAAAACTGCCATAATACCTTGCAGAAGCCAAAACCGCCATGGCAAAAGCGGCGCCTGCAACCAAAAGCGGAAAAACATTAGAAAAAACATACATAACGCCGGGATAAAACTTTTGAAAAGCATAAAACAAAACCAGACAACACGCCGAAACCAAGCCGGCCCAGTACAGCCTCAAGTTTTCACCCCGCCTAAATTATGGGTGTAAGTTTGGGAACCGGATAACCCTCCGAAGCGTCCGATTCAACAGCGTATAAGCCTGTTCTGGGTTTAACTCCGTAAAGCATTGGGCAGCCATATTGCATTGTTAGGCGTAGGTGGATTTCTGCCATCGGGCTGATTTTAAAGGTTAAGTGTCTGACGCTTGGTGCAATGGGTATTATAATGGTTGCGTCTGCATCCTTTACCTCCGCAACGGTTAAATCAATAATTTCCATGCAATGTTTGTCGCCGTAAAGCTTTGCCAACGTGTCAGCGCCTATAATAAAGAGGCTCGGCTTATCACTTTTAGCTGAAAGTTTCTCATACTCTGCGAGAATTTGATCCAAGTCTTCTTTCCAATCTACTCCTTTTATGAAGACAGCTACAGGTGAACTCTTAAGTGATTTAAAGCCTTTTGCCGTAACAATTCTTGTGGTACGTGTCCACTCATCTTCTGTGATGCCGTAGTGTTCTACAAGCCCTCGCTGAAGCATTGAAACATCAATCCAGCTGGAAGGAATCATAAAAACGTTCCGGCCTTGAACTGAAAAATTGCTTCTAATCACACTTAATATAAGACGGTATGTCCCAATAGTTGTTTTCTCATCCGTTTCAAGCAGTGTAACGGAGCTTTTGGGCAGGCCTCCTCCTAACGCTTCGTCGAGAGATTTTGACCCTGTTGAGTATTTGCCAGGCTGGTCTGGCAATGGTTGGAAACGCCTAGGCTTGTCTACGGGTTGGGGGTTGAAGGGTGGGAAAGCCTTGAATCCTCCTTCAAGCGTGTAAACAAGTTTAGGGTCTTTAAGGCGTACTCCTCTAAGCTTTAAAATTTCCAGTCGCCTTAACCTGTAGCCTTCCAACTCGTCGAGGCTCAATCTTAAAACGCCGTCAGCCACAAACTCTTCAACTCCGAAACCAATCTTGGAGCTGCCTATTGGAACCTCCTCTATGAGGATTGTTGTGCATCCCATCATGCGTATAAGCTTGCCTAACAGCGTATGTGCAACAATCCTCGCGTCCATAGGATCCTTAAACGCTTGAGCCAAAGCCGAATAAGAATCCAAAACCAGGCGTCTGGCCTTAAATTTTTCAGCTTCCTCAACAACCATGTTCAAAACCGTGTGCACAGCAGGCTCCTTAACAGTTAACATGTCTAAGAAGCGGAAACGACCCCTCCTCTCAAGCCTCCT